>CANPZC010000047.1 GCA_947589355.1 uncultured Clostridia bacterium | reverse complement strand
ATGCATTTTCGCTCGCTGAGAAAGACATCATCGGAGGTTTATTTCGGCGAGGCTCTGGACACCGACAAGGACGGCAACACGCTCTCGCTGGCTGACATACTTGCGGACAGCTCCGATATTGCGGAGGAGGTAGACGTAAAGATAAACTCGGAGAGGCTGCATTGCTACATAAATAATCTTCTGGACGATCGCGAAAAGGAGATAATTATTCTGCGCTACGGCTTGGGCGGCGGTGCGGCTCTCACGCAGAGAGAAGTAGCGAAAAAGCTGGGCATATCGCGGTCGTATGTATCGCGGATAGAAAAGCGCGCGATTGAAAAACTTCGCACGCCGTATGGAGAGTAGCTGTGTCTTAAATATGAACAAAAAACAAGCGCGAAAGTTGTTCAAATTTTATTAAAATTTCGCGGGCTATTGACTTATCATTTTGACTATGTTATTATTATTTATAGAAGTAAAATTTATGTATTTTGCTAAAAATATAAATAAATTATTAACAAAGGAGTATGATGTGTCATGAAAACAAGCGTTGCAAAAAAGCTTAGAGACAGAGTTTTAGCCGCTTTTATGGCAATAGCGGTGATGCTCTCGTATGTAGTGCCGTCGGCAATAACGGCTAGTGCGGCAGAAGAAACTGTTGCTGTACAGGCATACGGCAATGGCAACGAATATTCGGATCAGCTGAATTTTTCTCAATTTGAACTGTCCTACACAGGTGAAGACGGACAAAAGCATTTTCTTGTAGAGGAAAACAAAGAAGGTAAAACGCCCAGCATAGGCAAGAGCACTGAATTTACTTTTTTGTTTGACTGGAACATAGCGCCGGGAAGCGATCTGGAAAGGGCTTTGAACGAGGCTTTGAGCAGCCATAAAAAGTTTGAAATGGTATGCGATCTGAGCGAGGAACTCAAGGGCTTCAGCTTTGGTGACAGTTTAGTTACCGGTGAAACGGTAGAGATAACTGACAGAGACGGCAAGCTTAGCGTAACTTTTTCATTTAAGGGAACGACTTTGTATATCTGTGTCAATGAAAAGGGAAACAGAACCACCAACTATAAGGGAAACGGAAAAATGAACGGTTCTATTTCTTTGGAAAAAAATGAATGCGCCACAAACGGCGAAGCTGAGCTTAAATTCTTTGACAAGGAATGCAAAGTAATAATAAGCGATTATGCGCCCGATGTGAACGTTGTTAAAGAAAGCGCCGGCATAGTTGAAAAAGACGGAGAGTTGTATCTTAAGTTCAAAACGGTCATAACAGCAAAAAATGATGTTAAGGACATATATCTTGATGATGAGTTCACTTATGACGGTCATGTGAACAGTTGGGGGGGCACTGATAGCTCCATATATAAAGGAGATAAACTTGAAGATATAAAAGTAACTGCTCCGGACGGAAGTTCAGTAAGTGTAGATGTACAGAAAAATGCAGATGGCAAGGCAAGGCTGCATTTTGATTCTGTTGAAGAAGGCGAGACCGTTATTGAATATCTGATAAAGGCAAATCCTGCAAATAACACAAATAACACAAACACCGCTTATGTTAAAGACAGCGAAGAAAACACGCTTTCAAAGGACGACGCATGGCCGACGATATCAACGCCGCAGGTAAGCAAATCAAACGGCGGACTTAAAGGCGGCGACGAGGTAGAGTGGACTATTACGGTAGAGAAAAATGTTCTCAATGAGCTTAAAGACTCCAAAGACTTTACCGTTACGGATAAGCCGCAGACAGGCATTGACGAAGCTTCTATGAAAGCGGCTATGGAACAATTAGGAGCAGCGGGAAGTTTTGCCGATGGCTATGAAATACCGTTTTCGGCGTTTACTGACAACGGCGACGGCACATATACATTATCGTACACCACTAAGGTAACCGAAGATTTTCTGAACACGCTTTCGGGAAAGAACGTGACAAATAAGGTCACGGCTGAATTTGAAGATCTTATAGATGTACCCGATGATACATTCAAGGGCGAAAGTAGCCTGCATATAGAAGGCATTGGCGAAATTGAAGTTACAAAAGAAATGTATGCTTCAAAAGGCGGCGTATTCTCTTGGAGATCGACGATAGATGTGCCAAAATGCGATCTTGGTATGATCGAAATAACAGACGAATCTGCATGGGATAAGTGGGACGGCAAGACTTACGTAACACACCGCGTGCTGCCTGATTCTATCAAGGTAAACGGAAAGCCGCTCAAAGATGTAGCAGCGGAAGATTCGTTTACAGACTCTAAAGAATTCGCAAGTTACAAATTCGGATTTAAGCTTAGTGATGAATATATTAAACAGCTGAATGACGAGCTTGCCGATGATGCCGAGGAATTTGTTATTACAATTGAATATGATACGCAGGCAGTAGACGAAGACGGCAATTTTGTTGATGAATATAACGCGCTGAGTTCTATTACAAATAAGATGTCGGTCACTGCGCAGGCTAAGAATGAGCCGATACCTGTAAATAAGGAAGCTTCTTGTACTGTTGATCCTGAATTTAAGGTAAGCAAGGACGTTGTTTCATGGTCTGATAGGTTAGATACTTCGGGTTTGACGAATCCTCTTATGTGGCGTGTGAATATAAACAGCTATGACAATACTGCCGCTGACAAAATATTTGAAGAGGGCAAGGTCATAACCGTAACAGATAC
>CANPZC010000046.1 GCA_947589355.1 uncultured Clostridia bacterium | reverse complement strand
CGCAGACCAAAGGGTCTGCTCCCGACGTATCGGACAATTATAACATAACGCTTTCGCTTTTATGTTATAATATATGTGTATGCTTGAAAGGAGATGTGCCGCAGGGGCGGTGTTTTGTGTTATGGACAGACGTACTAAACGCGAAATGGGTATAAAGAAAATAGAGAACGCGCCGAGCGACGATCTTCTCGACTGGTGCGATTCATTCATTTTTTCGCTTTTTATAATAATTTTGGTGTTTATGTTCGTGCTTCGCATAGTTGAAGTTGACGGCAGTTCTATGGTCTCCACACTGGAGGATAAGGACACCATACTTATAACGCATATGTTTTCAGACCCCGAGCAGGGCGATATAGTCGTGCTCAACAGCGATGCCCTCGATAAAACCATAATCAAGCGCGTGATAGGCACCGAGGGGCAGACTGTCGAGATAGACTATAATACAAGTTCGGTGTATGTTGACGGTCAGAAACTTGACGAAAGCTATCTCAGCGGCTCTGCTCTGAGTATGCGCGACTCGGTCGATTTTGATAAATCTTATTACGATGCAGCTACAGATACCTATAAATATACCGTGCCGGAGGGCTGTGTTTTCGTGCTGGGCGATAACAGAAACAACTCTACCGACAGCCGAATGATAGGCTGCGTGCCTGTTGACCATATATTGGGCAAAGCGTTTATAAGAGTATTTCCTATAAAGAAATTCGGAACAATATGATTAAAGGAGCAGACAAATGAACGAAGATACACAGCTTGACGACGAGCTTTTAGAAGACGAGCCGCCCAAAAGCGCCGAAGAAAAAGTGCTCGATACCGTTTTGGAATGGCTTGAAACAATAGTGCTTGCCGTCTTTGTCATGATACTGATTATGAGCTTTGTGATAAAGATAATCAACGTAAAAGGCCCGTCTATGGAGAAAACGCTGTTTGACGGCGATAAACTTTTGCTGTATTCACTGTTTTACGAGCCTGAGCCGGGCGATATAGTCGTTGTAAATTCTGATTATCTTGATGAAACTATCATAAAGCGCGCTATTGCAGTCGGCGGTCAGACCGTTGAAATTTCTTATACCGACGGCACCGTTAAAGTTGACGGCAAAGTTTTAGATGAATATTACCTTACCGATGAAATGATAGATACGGGCGCTTTTTCGCAGACAGCTTATAATGCAGCGACAGATAGTTATACTTATACCGTGCCCGAGGGCATGGTCTTCGTTATGGGCGATAACAGAAACCGTTCTACCGACAGCCGTGTCATAGGCTGCGTGAGCGAAACAGAAGTGCTGGGCAAGGTGGTATTGCGCTTTGCCTCCTCGCAGGGTAAAATAGGCTTTGTAAAATAGTTTAAGGAGAATATATGAGCGAAATAACAAACGTGCAGTGGTTTCCCGGGCATATGGCTAAAACGCGCCGCATAATGCAGTCTAATATGAAACTTGTAGATGCCGTTATTGAAATGACAGATGCAAGAATACCGTATTCAAGCAGAAATCCCGAAATGGATAAGCTGGTAGGCGCAAAACCGCGGCTTATAATTCTGAATAAGTGCGACAGCGCCGACGAGTCCGTCACTTCAGAGTGGCTCGAATATTATAGAAAAATAGGCGTGCCTGCACTGGCTACCGACTGCCGCAGCGGCAAGAACGTGAATAAATTCCTGCCAAAGCTGAAAGAACTTTTGAAAGAGCAATTGCAGCGCTGGAACGATAAAGGCATGACGGGCAGACCTATCAGAATTATGATAGTCGGTATACCAAATGTTGGAAAGTCATCGTTCATAAACCGTCTGGCAGGCGCAAAGCTTACCAAAGTTGAGGACAGACCCGGCGTTACAAGGGGCAAGCAGTGGATAAGCCTGCAAAACGGCGAGATAGAGCTTTTGGATATGCCGGGCGTGCTGTGGCATAAGTTTGAAGATAAGCAGGTCGGCGAACATCTCGCGTTTACGGGCGCAGTTAAAGATAATGTGGTAGATACCGAGTACCTGTCATCTCGGCTGCTTCAACTTCTTTTAGATAAGTACCCACAGCAGCTTATAGACCGCTACGGCATCTCTCTTGAAGATCTTCCCGACGAAGAGCAAATGTCAGACTGCATGGCAGGGTATGAGCTTTTGACAAGAATAGGCAAAAAACGCGGTTTTCTCATCTCGGGAGGAGAGATAAATACCGAGCGTGCGGCAGCAGCGGTGCTAGATGAATTTCGCGGCGGCAAGATAGGCAGATTTACTCTTGAAAAGCCTGCGGAACAGGGGTAGACAATATGGAACTTCACGATTTTGATAAAGAGTTTTTTGAAAAGTTTGGCGTTGTATGCGGCGTTGACGAAGCAGGCAGAGGCCCTTTGGCAGGTGATGTTTATGCCGCGGCGGTGATACTTGATAAAGATACCGTTATAGCGGGCGTGAACGACAGCAAAAAGCTTTCCGAAAAGAAACGAGAACAGCTGTTTGATGAGATATGCCAAAAGGCAGTCAGTTGGTGTGTTGCCACCGCTTCGGTAGAGGAGATAGACCGCCTCAATATACTGCAAGCTGCAATGCTCGCCATGAAAAGAGCCGTCAGCGGTTTGAAAGTTACGCCGTATATCGCGCTTATAGACGGCAATAAACTGCCCGACCTTGATATAAGCGCGCAGTGCGTTATACAAGGCGATGCAAAGTCGCAGTCAATTGCCGCAGCATCTATACTTGCAAAAGTTTCTCGTGACAGATATATGAAACAGCTTGCCGTCAAGTATCCTGATTATGAATTTGAAAAACATAAAGGCTACGGCACAAAGCTGCACTATGAGATGCTGGATAAGCACGGTGTGAGCGAGGTGCACAGAAAAAGTTTTCTGAAAAAGTATCTGAAAGCCAAAGCGGAGGAAGAGAAAAATGACCGCTGACAAACAGGAAACAGGCGCTTTTGGCGAAGAATATGTAGCAGAGTTTTTGAAGCGGCACGGCTATGAGATAGTAAAAAGAAATTACCGCATAAAGGGCGGAGAGATAGATATAATCGCGAAAAAAGGCGATATGCTCGCATTTGTTGAGGTAAAAACACGCCGCTTCGGCGCGCTTACTTCGGGCGAACAGGCAATAACCGCTTCTAAGAAAAAATTTTTGATACGCACCGCAAAAAGGTTTTTGTTGCAGCAAGGCGAGGGGTGCAGCGGCAGATTCGATGTCGCCGCCGTAGTCATGGATAAGGAAAATAAACGCGTTGCCGACCTGAAATATTATGTTTCGGCGTTTGACGCGAGCGAATAATGAAAGGACGAATTTTATGTTTTACAGAAGTACCAGAAACAGCGATATAAAGGTGTCTTCCGCGCAGGCAATAGTGCAGGGCATCTCAAAGGAGGGCGGACTTTTTGTGCCGTCCGAGATACCAAAGCTTTCGCAAGATGAGCTTGCGGCTTTGGGCAAAATGTCTTACCCCGAAAGAGCGGCCGTGGTTTTCAAAAAGTTTCTGACCGACTTTACCGACAGCGAGATACAGCATTGTGTTGAAAGCGCTTATACCGATAAAAACTTTGATACCGCAAATATAACAGAGCTTAAAAAGCTTACAGACAGCGCATATGTTTTAGAGCTTTGGCATGGGCCTACCTGTGCTTTCAAAGATATGGCTCTGCAAATTCTGCCGTATCTGCTCACTACATCTGCCAAAAAGACAGAGCTTGATAAAAAAATAGTCATACTTGTGGCAACTTCGGGCGATACAGGCAAAGCCGCGCTTGAGGGCTTCAAAGACGTTGACGGAACTTCAATAATAGTCTTTTACCCCGTAGACGGCGTTTCGGCTATGCAGAAAAAGCAGATGACCACGCAGGAGGGCAAAAATGTAGGCGTGTGCGCCATTAAAGGTAATTTTGACGATGCCCAGAACGGAGTTAAGAAGATATTTACAGATAAAAATGTTGCAGAAAAACTCGCAGCAAACGGCATGATGTTCTCGTCCGCAAACTCAATAAACTGGGGCAGGCTTGCACCACAGATAATTTACTATGTTTCTTCGTATGCACAGCTTGTCGCAAATGGTGAGATAAACATGGGCGATAATATAAATATTGTCGTTCCTACAGGCAATTTCGGCAATATTCTGGCGGCTTTCTATGCCAAGCATATGGGCGTGCCTGTAAATAAGCTGATATGCGCTTCAAACGCAAACAACGTGCTTACCGATTTTCTCAATACCGGCGTTTACGACAGAAACAGGCATTTCTACACAACGATCTCGCCGTCAATGGATATACTCATTTCTTCAAACCTTGAAAGGCTGCTCTACCACCTCAGCGGCGAGGACGACAGCGCAATAAAAGACTGGTTCGGAAAGCTCTCGCAGTGCGGAAAATATGAGGTCAGCGACTTTGTGAAGACTGCTCTTAAAGATGAATTTTACGCAGGCTTCTGCGATGATACGCAGACCAAGGAATGTATTAAAGAGCTGTTCGATAAGTATTCATATACCTGCGATACTCATACCGCGGTCGCAGTAAAGGTCTATATGGATTATGTAAAAGAAACGGGCGACAACACCAAGACCGTTATAGCCTCTACCGCAAGCCCGTATAAGTTCTCGGGCTCGGTTCTCGATGCTATAGGCGCTTATGACGACAGCAAAGACGAGTTTGCGCTTGTTGATATTCTTGAAGAAAAGTCGGGTCTGCCCGTGCCGCAGTCGATCAAAGCTCTAAAAGATAAAGATATTCGTTTCAGCGATGTTATCAGCAGGGAAGAGCTTGAAGAATACGTTACCTCGCTTCTCGGCGTGTAATTCAAAAGCCGCCCTGTGACGGACGGCTTTGAGCTCAGCTTCTTGCCTTGAAGGTCATGCAGCAGGTGGAATCGCAGTTTTCTGTGCATTTGCAGTCGCTGCTTACGCAGATGTTGCCTGCCGTGCATTCCTTGCCGTGCTTGTTGTAAACGCAGTTCTCGACCTTGCAGTCGATACCGTATATCTTGTTGCTATCCATAATAATACCATTCCTTTTTAGAGTTTTTTCAGGAATTTGCCGATCACCATGAATTGATGTCTGCAAAAATATTATGTGCAGACCTTATGTTTCATATTCGCAGAAATGTGTATAAAGCATTTTCCTTTACAGTATAAATTTGAGGTGTTTTAATGTCATTATTTGTTATCGCAGATCTGCATCTGCCGCTCGGCAACAATAAGCCGATGGATATTTTCAGCGGCTGGGACAACTACGTCGAAAGGCTTGAAAAGAACTGGAAAAGCGCCGTTGCAGAAAGCGATACAGTTGTTATACCGGGCGATATTTCGTGGGCTATGAAGCTTGAAGAAAGCGATAAAGACTTTGCGTTTCTGCACTCTCTGCCGGGTACAAAAGTTATTATGAAAGGCAACCACGACTACTGGTGGACAACAATGAACAAGATGGAAAGCTTTTTGCTTGACAGGGGATATGACAGCATTAAAATAGTACATAATAACTGCTTTAAGTATTATGACCACGCCATATGCGGCAGCCGCGGCTGGATAAA
>CANPZC010000045.1 GCA_947589355.1 uncultured Clostridia bacterium | reverse complement strand
GATTTTTATGGAGGAATACAAAAATGAGTCTGACAAACACAAACAAAACCGCCGCTAATACTTACGAGCTTGAAGTAGAGATATCTGCCGAAAAGTTTGAAGAGGGCGTGCAGAAAGCTTTTCTGAGAGCCAAGAACAGAATAAACGTTCCCGGTTTCAGAAAGGGCAAAGCTCCCAGAAAAATAATTGAAAGAGAGTATGGCGAGGGCGTTTTCTATGAAGATGCAGTAAATCTGCTCTATCCCCAAGCCGTTGACGAAGCTGTAGCAGAGGCAGGTCTTGAACTTGTTGACAGACCCTCGGTCGAGGTCACAGATGTAAGCAAGGAACAGGGCGTTAAAATGAAAGTTACCTGCACCACCAAGCCCGAAGTCACAGTTAAAGATTATCTCGGTATAGAAGCCGAAAAAGTTGTCAATGCTGTAACAGATGAAGATGTTGACAAGGAGATAGAAAGACTTCGCGAAAAGAACGTAAGGATAATAGACGTTGACGACAGACCCGCTCAGGACGGCGATATTGTTGTTATTGACTTTGAGGGCTTTAAAGACGGCGTTGCTTTTGAGGGCGGTAAGGCTGAGAAGTTCGAGCTTACCCTCGGTTCGGGTCAGTTTATACCCGGCTTTGAAGAAAAGGTAGTAGGTCACAGCATCGGCGAGGAATTTGACATTGACGTTACTTTCCCCGAGGACTATAATTCCGAAGAGCTTAAAGGCGCTGCGTGCGTTTTCAAGATAAAGCTGCATGAGATAAAGGGCAAAGAGCTTCCCGAATTTGACGATGATTTCGTTAAGGATACTTCCGAATTTGATACCGTTGACGAGTTCAAGGCGGATATTAAGACAAAGCTTGAAAAAGAAGCCGAAGAAAAGGCTGATTCAGAGTTTGAGCAGAAGATATTCGATAAGGTAATTGAGAATATGGAAGCCGAAATTCCCGATTGTATGTATGAAAGCAGAGCAAGAGAAATGGCTCAGGAGCTTCAGGGCAGAATTTCTTCGCAGGGCATATCTTTCGATATGTACTGCCAGATAACAGGTCAGAAGCCCGATGATATAATCAAGACTTTCAAAACTCAGGCAGAGCCGCAGGTAAAGCTTCGCCTCGCTCTTGAAAAGATAGTGGAGCTGGAGAACATCACAGCCACCGATGAAGAGGCGGAAGAAGAGATCAAGAAGATAGCAGAGAATTATAAAATGGAAGTCGATGAGGTCAAGAAGTATATAAACGCCGAAGATGTCAAGAAAGATGTCTGCGTAGGCAAGGCAGTAGACCTTATCAAAAATTCCGCAAAAGCCAAGTAAACAGTAATTTCGCTCGCAGCAGCTTTGCGGCGGGCGAATGTTGTATTTTATTCAATGATCATATTTTAGGAGGCAAACTATTATGGCGCTTGTACCTTATGTTGTAGAACAGACCGGCAGGGGAGAAAGAAGTTACGATATTTTTTCCAGACTGCTCAATGACAGGATAATAATGCTATCCGACGAGGTGAACGATACCACAGCAAGCCTTGTTGTAGCGCAGCTTTTGTACCTTGAAGGTCAGGATCCCGAAAAGGATATAGACCTTTATATCAACTCTCCCGGCGGCAGCGTTTCTTCGGGTATGGCAATTTATGATACAATAAAGTATATAAAGTGCGATGTTTCAACTATCTGTATCGGTATGGCAGCTTCAATGGGCGCGCTGCTGCTTTCAAGCGGCACTAAGGGTAAGAGATTTGCCCTGCCGCACAGCGAAATAATGATACATCAGCCCCTTATCGGCGGTGGCGGTATCTCGGGTCAGTGTACAGATGTAAAAATACGTGCCGACCATATGCTGAGAACGCGCAACTCTCTTAATGAGATCCTTGCCGAAAATACAGGCAAAAGCGTTGAGCAGATAGCCATAGATACCGAAAGAGACAACTTTATGAGCGCTCAGGAAGCTATGGAATACGGACTTATAGATAAGGTAATAGTCAGCAGATAAAGCATATAAAAAGAACAGGAGAAATAACAGATGCCCGGAAATGAAAACATGAAAAGGTGCAATTTCTGTGGAAAAACCGAACTTAAAGTAAAGAATATGTTTTCCGCAGGCAATGTGCATATATGTGACGAGTGCGTTTTGTATTGTTATGATATCATAGAAAGAACAGGCACTCTTCCGCTTTCGCACCAGAAGAACCGCAAAAGCAGCAATTCTTCATCGCAGGTCAAGCTTTCCAAACCTATGGAGATAAAGGAAACGCTCGACCAGTATGTAATAGGTCAGGATAAAGCCAAAATAGCGCTTGCGGTCGCGGTTTATAACCATTATAAGCGTATAAACCAAATTGACAGCGACCAGGATGACGTTGAACTGCAAAAAAGCAACGTGCTGCTGCTGGGCCCCACAGGTACGGGTAAAACGCTGCTCGCCCAAAGCCTTGCAAGAAAGCTGAATGTTCCGTTTGCAATTGCAGATGCCACAACTCTTACAGAAGCAGGCTATGTCGGCGACGACGTTGAAAACGTGCTCACAAGACTGGTGCAGGCTGCCGATTATGACGTTGAAGCCGCGCAGAGAGGTATCATATACATCGACGAGATAGACAAAATTGCCCGTAAATCGGAAAATATGTCTATTACAAGAGATGTCAGCGGCGAGGGCGTTCAGCAGGCGCTTTTGAAAATAGTTGAGGGTACTGTTTCAAACGTTCCTCCGCAGGGCGGCAGAAAGCACCCAAATCAGGAATTTATACATCTCGATACAAAAAATATACTATTTATCTGCGGCGGCGCGTTTGACGGTCTTGAAAACGTCATTAAAAAGCGTACCGAAAATTCCAGCCTCGGCTTTGGCGGAAAGATAAAGAACAATCTAAATGAGGAGAATATCTTCCATAAAGTTGAGCCTTACGACCTTGTGAAATTCGGCATGGTGCCCGAGCTTGTCGGCAGATTGCCCGTTATTACTGTGCTTGACGAGCTTGACGAAGATGCGCTGATAAGAATTCTTACCGAGCCGAAAAATTCGCTGATAAAGCAGTATAAGGCGCTGTTCAAGATAGATGGCATTGACCTTATCGTGACCGATGAGGCAAAAAAAGCTATCGCTGAAAAGGCGCTGAAACAAAAAACAGGCGCAAGGGGCTTAAGAAGTATAGTTGAGAGCGTGCTTACCGACCTTATGTACCGCAGCCCGTCAGACAATACCATAGCTTCGATAACCATTACAGATAAATGCATCACCGAGGGCGCAGAGCCTGAAATTGAGCATAAAGCCGCTTCTGAAAGCGCAAAATAAAAATTATCCCTGACAGTTTTGTCAGGGATTTTTGTGTACTTAGTTTTCAAGCGGCGTGAGCCATTCAAGATCATACGGCGTGCGCTGATATACGCAGTAATTCAGCCAGTTTGCATACATAAGGTTTGCAGAAATGCACCAGTTAAAAACCGGCTCGTTGCTTGGGTCGTCATTCGGGAAGTAGTTGTACGGCACTTTAATGTCAAGCCCCTTGGCAACATCGCGCTGATATTCCTTTGCAAGCGTGTCTCTGTCGTATTCCCAGTGACCGCACAGGAAAAACTGCCGCTCCGTTTTGTCGGAAATTACGTGTACGCCTGCTTCGTAAGACTCCGCAACCACGGTAAGCTGCGGCACTTTGTCAATGTCCTCGCGCCGAACTTCTGTGTATCGCGAATGCGGACAGTGAAAAACATCGCCAAAACCGCGCAGCAAAAGGCTCTGAGGGTATTCTATATGGTGCTTGAAGTTGCCGAACATCTTTTCTTTAAGCAAATATTTCGGTATCCCGTAATGATAGTAAAGCCCTGCCTGCGCGCCCCAGCAGATATGTATCGTCGAATAAACGTTGGTTTTTGACCACTCCATTACCTGCTTCAGCTCTTCCCAGTAGTCAACGTCCTCAAAATCGAGCGTTTCCACAGGCGCGCCCGAGATTATCAAACCGTCATAGC
Organism: uncultured Clostridia bacterium; assembly: GCA_947589355.1. GTDB lineage: Bacteria > Bacillota > Clostridia > Oscillospirales > Ruminococcaceae > UBA7477. Next base: position 1,634 of record CANPZC010000045.1, on the reverse strand, counting down.
GGTTGTGCTTTATCTCGTCAAACGAGCGGTAAAAGGTAAGCATATGTTCCGCCGATGTGTTTTTTGAAGTGTGCGAAGCCATCTGAACAAGCTCTATGTCAACGTGCAGCGGCGTGTTGCTGAGAAGCCGCAGAAGCTGCGTTTCGGTGGTTATCTTGTCGGGCATAAGGTTGAGAATTGCAATTTTCAGCGCGCGAATGTCCTGATGCTCAGCCCTGTCGTTGCCGATGACGAATATTTTCTCTTTTTCCAGCGTAGAATACGCCGGCAGATTGTTTGGTATCTTAATAGGCATAAAAATTTTTCCTTTTCATTTTTGTATCTATTATAGTATAACATTTTTTTTGATAAATTTCAATAGTATTTTTATGATAAAGTGATTGACTATCAAACCAAAAAATGTTATAATAAATTTGTATAGCGTTTGAATTTTCAGGAGGCGTGGTGCAGATATGGCGAAAGGCGGTAAACTTGTAGTCCTCGAGGGGCTTGACGGCAGCGGCAAATCAACACAGTATGAACTGCTTAAAAAGTATTTTGAGGACAATAATATTACATATCGCGCAATAAGTTTTCCCGAGTATGACAAGCCCTCGTCGGCTCTTGTGAAGATGTACCTCAGCGGAGAGTTTTCTAAAAATGCCGCAGACGTAAACGCCTATGCAGCATCGAGCTTTTATGCCGTTGACAGATATGCAAGCTATAAGCTTTACTGGGAGAAAGACTATATGGCAGGCGCAGTTATACTGGCGGCAAGATATACCACTTCAAATGCTATATATCAGATGACAAAACTTGACGAGCGGCGCTGGGACGAGTATCTCGACTGGCTTTGCGATTATGAGTATGAAAAACTAGATCTTCCAAAACCCGATAAGGTGATCTTTCTTGATATGCCCGTTGAGATATCTCAAAAACTATTGACCGAGCGTTATCACGGTGATGAGCAGAAAAAAGATATACACGAAGCAAACGTTGATTTTCTTATTCAGTGCAGAAAAACAGCATTGTATGCAGCAAAAAAGCTCGGCTGGCAGATAATTTCGTGCGGCAGGGGAGATACGCCGCTTAGCATTGAAGAGATAAACAAACAGCTTACCGATATAATTAAATTTTAGCAGCACGAGGTCTGACAGATATATGAGCCTTGAATTTACAGAAATAGATATAAAAGATAAAGAACATATAACATCGCTGCTCAGGCAAAGCGACTTCCAGAGCTGCGAGTATAGCTTTGCCAACAATCTGGCGTGGCGCAGGCTGGCATCATCGCAAATATGCTTTTATAAAGATTTTTATTTTCTGCGTTCGTTCGATAATGGTTTGCCTCGCTATACATACCCCGCTGGCAGCGGAGATATCGAGGAGCTTATGCAGCTTTTGAAAGAAGATGCGAATAAGTTTTCCTCGCCGCTTATGATGATAACCGTTCTGAAGCCGTGTGTTGAAAAGCTTGTAAGTATTTACGGCGATAAGGCTATAGCAGAGCCTGACAGAGATTCTTTTGACTATATCTACGATGCGCAGAAGCTGATAACTCTTTCGGGCAAGAAATACCACGGCAAGCGCAATCATATAGCAAATTTTAAAAAATCACAGTGGGAGTACAGACCGCTTGAAAAAGAGCTGTTTGA
>CANPZC010000044.1 GCA_947589355.1 uncultured Clostridia bacterium | reverse complement strand
GCGCTTGCCTGCGGCTTCAAACCTGCGTGGATAGAAATAGATGCCAAAAAGATCAAAGAATAAATTGCTATATGCCCTTGACAACAGCGACGAAAAATTGTATAATTTAATCGGTAGGTGTCGCAGTGAGACGATGCCGCAGAAGGAGAAAGCCAGATGAGTGAAAACGGCAAGACCGAAAAGGTCGATCTCAAGCACAGCAAGCTCAGGGAAAAGAATATTATTGCCACCATTATAATAATGGTGTTTGTGTGCGTGCTCTCGGTAGCCGCTTATATGCGTATTTATAATGTTACGGAGCAGCGCTGCCTTGACCGTATGGAAGAAGCCACAAAAACGGTCATGGATAACATAAGCAACAAACTGCAAAACGACAGCGTTCTGCTAAATGCCGTTGCAGATATCATAGCCGAGCAGGCGGCGGACGACGAGGATATGATGCAGGAATTTTTGCGGCAGTTCTCGGTGCTTACCACCGCCACGCAGATGAACATTCTTCTGCCCGATAACTATATAATCTCGATGAGCGGCAGAAAGATAGATGCCTCTGCGTATCTTGATTTTGAAAAAGAAGCCGCGCTGGGCGAGCACGTTACCGACAGAATGGTGAGCATAGGCGAGAGCAACGACCCGCTGATACGCCATTTTGTGCCTATAGTAAAAGACGGCAATGTGATCGCCATGCTGTATTCTACCATATATCTTAACGAACTGCCGAATATGCTGAACTTAAATAACATATACGGAGGTACGGCAAATACCTTTATAGTAGACCGCCGCACGGGCGACCTGCTGATGGATACCGTTCATGAAGAGCTGGGCGCCGTTGACGACTTCAACGGCAGAAAGGTAAAGAGCGGCAGTATGTCTATGGAAGAGGTCGCGCAGGAGATAAAGGACGGCAAGTCGGGACATACCATAATGTTCTCTGAAACGCAGCAGGAGTTTGAGTACTTCTACTATATGCCTATAAGCGAAAACGACTGGCAGCAGCTGGGCGCTTCAAAGGATCTCAACGAGTGGGCTGTTGCAGTAACGGTGCCGGAAGACACCGTTCTGGAAAGCGCACTCAAGATAAGGCGCGTAGGATACATAGTCGGAGCGCTGGAGCTTTTATCGTTTGTATTATATATGATATGGACACTGCGAAATACTTCGGTGACTATGGAAAAGGCGATATTGCAGGAAAGGCTAGTAAAGGCTGAAAACGCTGAAAGAGCAAAGACCATGTTCCTTTCAAATATGTCGCACGATATACGCACGCCTATGAACGCCATTATAGGCTATACCACCTTAGCGGCAGCCAACGCCGAGGACACCGCGCGCGTTAAAGACTATCTTTCTAAGATACTTTCGTCAAGCAATCATCTGCTTAGTCTTATAAATGATATTCTTGACATGAGCCGTATAGAGAGCGGCAGAGTTGACATTGAAGAAACGCAGTGCAGTCTGCCGGAAATTCTGGGAGATCTGCGAAATATACTGCTCAATCAGATGCACTCAAAACAACTGAATTTCTATATAGATACTATAGATGTTGTAGATGAAGATATATACTGCGACAAGCTGCATTTAAATCAGGTGCTGCTGAATCTACTCAGCAATGCAGTAAAATTCACGCCCGACGGCGGCTCGGTATCGCTGATAATAAAGCAAAAGCACGGCGCACCCGAGGGGTATGCAAAGTATGAGATACGCGTAAAAGATACCGGCATAGGCATGGATCCCGAATTTCTCGAAAGGGTGTTCGACCCGTTCGAGAGGGAGGCTACTTCTACCGTCAGCGGCATACAGGGCACGGGTCTTGGTATGGCTATAGCTAAGAATATTGTAGACATGATGGGCGGTACGCTGGAGGTCATAAGCGAACAGGGCAAGGGTACCGAATGTATTTTGGAACTTGATTTCAGATTGCAGGCCGAAACAAAGCAGATAGAAGTCATAAAAGAGCTTGAAGGTATGCGCGCCCTCGTGGTAGACGACGACTACGCAATATGTGACAGCGTTACGAAAATGCTCGTGCAGCTGGGGCTTCGCGCCGACTGGACGATGTCGGGCAAAGAAGCGGTGCTGCACGCAAGGCAGGCAGAAGAACTGGGCGATATCTTCAACGCATATATTATAGATCTGTATCTGCCCGACCTTAACGGCATTGAGGTAGTGCGGCAGATAAGGCGCGAGATAGGCGATGAGATACCTATAATAATACTCACCGCATACGACTGGACTGTTGTAGAGCATGAGGCGAGAGAAGCAGGCGTAACGGCATTTTGCAATAAGCCTATATTTGCCTCAACACTCAGGGAAACGCTGGTTTCGGCGCTTGGAGCGAACAAGGGCATAGTAACGCCGACTGAGGAGGTAACTATACCGAGCGCGGAGGCTATGAAAGACAAAAAGCTGCTGCTTGTTGAGGATAACGAGCTCAACCGCGAGATCGCCATTGAAATACTTACCGAAAGCGGTCTGAAAGTTGACAGCGCCTGCGACGGTACGGAAGCAGTAGAGATAATGAAAAACGCCAAAAAGGGCGATTACGATCTTATACTTATGGACGTGCAAATGCCCGTTATGGACGGCTATGAAGCCACGAAAGCCATACGTGCCCTCGACAACAAGGAGGTAGCCGATATACCTATTGTAGCTATGACAGCGAACGCGTTTGATGAGGATAAGCGGCAGGCTCTTGAAAGCGGCATGAACGACCATATCGCCAAACCGCTGGATATGGATAAGCTGTTTGATGTACTGCATAAGTTTTTGGGGTAGTACTATATAATACGCTGATACGAAGGCTCGGTCATTGTTGTGATCGAGCCGTATCTTTGTAATTTGGAGAATATATATGACAGATGTTATAATTATCGGCGCAGGTCCGGCAGGCTGTACTGCTGCAAAGACACTTGCGCTGAACGGATATAGCGTTATACTGCTTGAGAAGAATAAACTGCCGAGATATAAATCCTGCTCGGGACAGATAATAAAGAAAACAGCTGACCTTGTCAGAGAGTATTTCGGAGAGGACATTCCCCAAAGCGTGACTTGTGCGCCTGCCTTGAATAAAGGAATGGTGTTTACAAATCGTTTTGGCAAAGAGTTTGTTTTTGAGCAGAACGGTTATAATGTATGGCGAAGTTCATTCGATATGTGGCTTTGTGAAAAGGCGGCGGCCTGCGGTGCGAAAATACCGGAAGAGCAGACTGTCGTTTCATGCCGCGACACCGATGATTATGTAGATGTTGAAATTATAGGTAAAAACAGATATAAAATAAAAGCAGGATATGTTATCAACTGTGAGGGAGCAGTGGGAGCTGTTAAACGTAAGCTGCTGCATAAAAAAGACAGGAGCATTATAACGTTTCAGACATTCAACAAGGGGAGCATAGATCTTGATCGTCATTATTTCTATGCTTTTTTACAGCCCGAATTATCGCAGTACGACGCGTGGCTGAATGTCAAGGATAACAATATCGTTATAGGAGTCGCGGTCAAAAATCAGCAAAATATAGATATGTATTATAACAGATTTGTGGACTACTTGTCGGAAAAATATTTTCTTAAATTACAGCAGCAGTTAAAAACCGATAAATGGCTTATGCCGCTTGTTGATAATAAACACAGCATTGAATGTGGCGTTGGTCGCGTTCTTTTTGCAGGAGAAACGGCAGGATTTCTCAATCCCATGGGAGAGGGGATATCTTCGGCTGTGGAAAGCGGATATCGCGCCGCGAGGGCGGTGATGAGCTGTTTTGAAACTCCCGCCAGCCTTTTGGCAAAGTATGAAGAAAGCATACAACCGCTGAGAGATTATATGAAACGTCAGTGGGAATTCGTATCAAAACTGAACGGCTTTCGGTAAGATGTATATCGAGCCATTTTTTATTGAATAATTCATGCCTCACCTTGCCATACTATTATAAAAAGAAATGGCAAGGTGATATTATGTCTGAAAAATTAAGCGGCTGTACTTATAAGCTGTCAAATACCCCGTGTATATCTACCTCCGCGTGCGTTGGCGGAAAAATGGAACAGCAGGGTCCCATGCACGACTGCTTCGATTATACCTGCGAGGACGACTACTTCGGCACGGAGACCTACGAGCAGGCGGAGAGCCTTATGCAGCGAAAGGCAATAGAGCTGGCTCTCGACAAGAACCAAATGCAGAACGATAGCATTGACTTTATGCTCGGCGGCGACCTGCTCAACCAGTGTATCGGCACAACTTACGGGGTAAGGGATCTCAGCATCCCCTTTCTCGGCATTTACGGCGCGTGTTCCACCATGGCAGAGGGACTGCTCATATCCTCGCTGCTGGTCGATAACGGCGTTGGCAGCAACGTCATCGCAGTTACTTCATCGCATTTTTGCACCGCCGAGCGGCAGTACCGCTTTCCCCTCGACTACGGCGGTCAGCGCACGCCAACTTCTCAATGGACTGCCACGGCTAGTGGAGCGCTGGTGGTGTCCGCCCAGGGAGAAGCGCCCTATGTCAGAGCTGTTACTATCGGTAAAATAGTCGATATGGGCGTTACGGACGCTAACAATATGGGCGCGGCTATGGCTCCTGCCGCCTGCGAAACTCTGGCGCAGTTTTTCAGAGATACAGGTCTTGCCCCCGATAGCTTTGACCATATAGTAACCGGCGACCTCGGGCTTGTCGGCAGCAGAATAGTGTGCGACCTGCTCATGCGCGAGGGCTTTGATATCCGCCCCAACCACCGCGACTGCGGCACTATGATATTCGATACGCAGTCGCAGGACGTACACGCAGGGGGCAGCGGCTGCGGCTGTGCGGCAAGTATGCTGTGCGGTCACTTTGTGCCAAAGCTGCGCTCGGGCGAGATAAAAAATATTCTGTTCGCGGCAACGGGCGCGCTGATGTCACCCACGATAAACCAGCAGGGCGAAAGTATACCATCTATCGCCCACGCCGTGTGGCTCTCGCACGATAGCGGCAAATAGCGAATTTTACATGAAAGGAAGTATTTTATGCATTATCTTTGGGCTTTTCTTGTAGGCGGAGCGTTCTGCGCCATAGGTCAACTGCTTATTGATTATACCAAGCTTACCCCTGCGCGCATACTCGTTGCATATGTCGTCATAGGCGTAATTTTGGGCGCTTGCGGCGTATATAAACCGCTTATAGACTTTGCCGGAGGCGGTGCGACCGTCCCACTAACAGGCTTTGGAAGTCTGCTTGCGGACGGCGTAAAGAAAGCTGTAGATGAATCGGGATTTTTAGGTATATTTATGGGAGGACTGACGTCTTCTGCGGCAGGAATATGCGCCGCGCTCGTCTTCGGATTTTTAGCGGCTCTGTGTTTTAAAAGCCGAGGAAAGAACTGAATATCGATCTTTAGCCGTTTTCCGTTTTTCGGGAAACGGCTCAAAACGTTAAATTTCACCACAAAGTTTTCTGAAATTTCGCAAAATTTGTTCAAACCTACAAAAGTGAGATTTCCATAAAAAAACTGTTGACTTTGCGGCTCGAAAGTGGTAGAATAAATAAGTCGCGTGGATAGCGGTAAGTTGCCGCTAAGCGCACCAAAGCACCTTGAAAATTGAACAATCGAAAGATCCAAAAAGGAAAAGGAACCCTGAAAAGTCAAAGCTTTGAG
>CANPZC010000043.1 GCA_947589355.1 uncultured Clostridia bacterium | reverse complement strand
GCAGGCGCTGCTGTAGTAGCTGCTAAGAAGAGCAAGTAATTTACACAAATAAAGACCTCACTTTCGTGGGGTCTTTTTATTTTTTAGTCGCCGTGCAGTATCCGCGTTAAATATATATTAGGCAGTGAGAATTTGTCGCCGCTGTAGTCGTCAAGCGGTGAGTAGCAGTCGCTCACCTTGCCGCTGCTCTGCGGAAGCCGCAGAGTTACCGTTGTGCCGTCGTCCTTGTGCGATAGTATGCTCACGCTGCCGCCGTATGTTTTAGCGAAAATATTAGCCAGCGGCAGCCCTAAACAGCCGTAAGTTTCGCCGGGCTCGCACAGCGCATACGGTATGAATGCCTTTTCTATCGCGTCAAGGCTCATTCCTAAACCGTTGTCGGTGACCGAAACGCGCACTTCGCCATTCTTGCTCTCAACCGTAACGCGCACCCTTTTCACCTCGGAAATGTTATACAAAAATGCGTTTTCTATAAGGTTCATCAGCACCGCCGCGTATCTCTCGCCTTTGCACTCGGCAACACAGTCGTTGGCAGCATCACATTCAAGCTTTATTCCGCCTTTTGCCGCAAGTCTCAGCGAACTGTACATACACAGCTCTCTTGTCAGAACGCTTATGTCAACGTTCAAACGCATGGGCTCGCCGCAAATGTAATAGTTCATCTCCGAACGGTTGGCTGAGGTGCGAAGAATGATGCCGCTTGCTTTGTCATACATCTCGCGCGGCCCGTCGGGGTCTACCCTGAAAATGTTATCGTCCGTGAGGGTCAGCGCCGCGTGTATGTTGGCTGCCGCTTTTCTCAGCTCAGAATATTCTATCATTTCCGCAATAGCTGTCTGCGTGTTGCCGTCCAGCCTCATAATGTCAACACTGTCAAGCAGCTCTATAACATAGTATCTGTCGAAAGGCATAACTACCGCGGTATACTCCACGCCGCTCAGCCAAAGCGAAAGAACTTGCCTTTCCTTGACGGGGAATATACCCTCGCTGTCCTGCGGCGCTATTCTGCTTCGGCTGAACATATCCTCTTTCAGCTTGCTTGTCAGCGTGGGGCAGCTTGTGTACAATATTTTCAGTTTCATGTCGGTGATGATTATCTTTGAATCTTCACCGTACAGCTTTTTTATGGTCTCTAAAAATTCTTTTTTCATATCCCTCACCTTTTGGTAATTATCTCTTTGTCTAATTATATCATTTTATGTCGAGAAATATATGAACTTTTTATAAATTTTGCTTTCGCAAACCCTGCGGAGGCGTTTTGGTCTATAAAAATTGCGGCAATATATATTACTTCCCCGATTATGGTAAAAAATACATACAGAAATTTCCGAAAATATATCAGAAAATTTTCTGAAAAGACTTGCAAATGTAATGTAAATGTTGTATAATATTTATATAAGAATTTCTCTAGGAGGTAAATTATATATGTCAGTTAAAGTTGCAATCAATGGCTTTGGCCGTATCGGCCGTCTCGCATTCAGACAGATGTTCGGCGCTGAGGGTTACGAGGTAGTTGCTATCAACGACCTTACTAAGCCCTCAATGCTCGCTAACCTGCTGAAGTATGATACCGCTCAGGGCGGTTACTGCGGCAAAATAGGTGATAATCTTCACACTGTTTCCGCTGATGACGAAGCAGGCACTATCACTGTTGACGGCAAGACTCTTACCATTTACGCAAAGGCTAACGCTGCCGAGCTCCCTTGGGGCGAAATAGGCGTTGACGTTGTTCTTGAATGCACAGGTTTCTACTGCTCTAAGGACAAGTCTATGGCGCACATCAATGCAGGCGCTAAGAAAGTTGTTATTTCTGCTCCCGCAGGCAACGACCTCAAGACTATCGTTTATTCTGTAAACGAAAAGACTCTTACCGCTGATGATCAGATAATTTCTGCTGCATCATGCACCACCAACTGCCTCGCTCCTATGGCTAAGGCTCTTAACGATTATGCTCCTATCCAGAGCGGTATCATGAGCACTATCCACGCCTACACCGGCGACCAGATGATACTTGACGGCCCTCACCGCAAGGGCGATATGAGAAGAGCAAGAGCAGGCGCTGCTAACATTGTTCCTAACTCTACAGGCGCTGCTAAGGCTATAGGTCTTGTTATCCCCGAGCTGAACGGCAAGCTTATCGGTTCTGCTCAGAGAGTTCCTGTTCCTACAGGTTCTACCACTATCCTTACCGCTGTTGTTAAGGGTACAGACGTTACCAAAGAGGGCATCAACGCTGCTATGAAAGCTGCTGCTTCCGAGTCTTACGGCTACAACGAAGATCCTATCGTTTCTTCCGATGTTATCGGCATGAAGTACGGTTCTCTCTTTGATGCTACTCAGACCATGGTAGCTAAGGTTGCTGACGATCTGTATGAAGTACAGGTAGTTTCTTGGTACGACAACGAGAACTCCTACACTTCGCAGATGGTAAGAACTATCAAGTATTTCGCAGAACTCAACTAATCAGATACGCGAATAGCAACGCTCCGATGATAAGATCATCGGAGCGTTTTTTATGCGATAAATTGAAATTTGCCCGCTGTGCCTGCCTTGCTATTGGGGGAGACCCTTTTGGAAAAGGGTCTTCCCCCAAGCCCCCTCACTAAAACTTCTATATTTTTGGCGAGGGGTAATTATACTGTATAATAAACGCAGGATTTACGGTCTGTAGCAGATTTTTAAAAATAAATTACACCTCGCCAAAATAAATTACCCCTCGCCAAAAACAATGGAAAAGTCTTTGGAAAGGGGTATGGGGAAAAGCCTTTCGCAGTTGCGCAGCAACTGTGAGAAAGAGTTTTCCCCAAAAGAAAAACAGCTACAACGGACAAATTCCCGTTTATATTACATATCCGGCAGGTCGTATTTAACAAGCAGCTTTGAGGCTTTTATTATAGTTGAGTTTGCCTTGTCAAGCGTTTCTGAGATAGTCTTGTTATCAAAACTGCCCATCATCTCTTTCGCCTGAACGAACGTGTTTCTGCCAAGCTCTATCTGGTGGTTGCAAATGCCCTCCAGCCGAGCCACCGCCTTTGCTTCAAGATCCTGATACGCGGCTTTTATGTCTTTTACAGTGTTGTTGCGTATGTCGTCATAGTTTTCAAGCGCGATATCTATAATGTCGGTGCGCTTTTTCTTTTTCAGAATGTTCTTGAACGACGACATCGTGCCCGACGGAAAAGTTTCGCTCGTGCCGGTCTGCGCAACATTCATTACCGAGTGCGCAACTTTTTTCTTAACATCGCTGAGTATCCTGTCAACAGAATTTGCGTGCGATACTTCGGCAAGCTCTGAAATTCCAAGTTTGTCGGCAAGCTGCTCGCTTATCCTCTCGATAAGGTCGTTCATGCGCGAGCTGTGTATTTCAAGGCAGGTGCGGTAAGCCTCGCCCACCTTGTCCATAAGGTACGAGTAAAAATACTTTTCAACGTCCTCAGCCGCAATATCGTCCTCCGATTCGGTAGGCCTGCACTCCAGCACGCTTTCACGCAGCTTTGCAAAGAACTCATACATCCAAAGCTCGGCTTCCTGCTGCATTTCAAGAATGTTCAGATGAATATCGGGCTTCTTCGTATCAAGAAAAGTTGAAATGGTGCTGCACTGCTGCTCAAAATCCTGTGTCATCTGCTCAAATTTTTTCTGATCGAGAGCCGACATATCGGAGAATATATGTATTTTGGCGTGCGTTTCGCGCAGCATCTGATCGAGCATTGCCAAAACTCTCTTTTTGCGGATAATGTCTTTCTGCAAAATTATATCCCGTTTCAGCGATACCTCAAATTTCAGGAATTCCGCCTCGTAATAGTCTGAAAAATCGTTCTGCACGTTTGATTTTATACCACACTTGCGCCTGAATTCTTCTTCCGCGCTTATGCCGTACACAAAAGCATTCGGCACTATAGCTTCGCTCTTTTGCGAGATTCGCGCCATTATCTTTTCAACGTCCTCACGAGAACTGAGCGCATCAAGCATATTTACAAGCACATACAGCATACCGAACCTTTGCGGCTGAATGTGGCTGGCAAGGTAAAGCTGTTCGCTCTCGGAGAAAGGCAGAAGCGCGCTTGCCACATAAATTATGGCATCAGCGTTCATCAGATAGTTGGTTACCTGATCGTCAAGGTCTTCAATATCCGAAAGACCCGGCGTATCAACAATGCGTATCTCTTTCAGTATCTCGGCGTTGTCGCGAATATCAAGGTGATCTATAGGCGACTCGAGCGTGGGTATCAGTTTTTCAAGAGATTCTCTTGTTATCTCATACTTTTGCAGCATCATTCTTTCGCCGTTTTTAAGTACCGCGTTTATGCTCGGGCTGCCGTATGAAATTTCGTTTATAGTGTATGTTTCTGGGGCAACGTTCACGGGCGCTAAAGGTCTGCCAAGAAGCGCGTTTATTATGGTGCTTTTGCCCCTTTTGAAATCGCCCAATATAACAAGCGTAAACGGCTCGTCACACCGCCTGCTGATAAGCTCTTTCCAGACGTTAAGACCCTCTGCAAAATCGCTGCCAAGAATATCGCTGAGCTCTTTGTTTGCGATAAGCTCGTCAAGGTGCTTTCTTACGGCGGTTATGTCGCCGTCGGCGGTCTTGTAAATAGTATTATTTATAGCCATATCCCATTACACCCCCGCACTTGAAGTTCCCAAGATGATATTGCAGCGCACATCGCATAGCTGACCGTTTATTACATTAAGACCCTCGCTTGAAAGCTCGCTGCGCCAGTTGTAAAGCAGGTCGCAGTTAAGAAATTCCACCGCCGCAAGTATGCGCTTTTCCTCATCGGTAACGTCCTTGTCTACGAATATATCCCTCGCCGCCGTGTAGTGTATCACCTGCGCCATGTTAACTATATGCTCAAAGTCAAGGTCTTTCATCGTTCTGCCGTAAAAGTCAACATAGCCCTTTTGATAAAGCCCTGCGATTATCTCCGCATAGCGTTCGGGCTCGTCACAGCAGATCATTCCTGCTCTGTCGGCGGTGATATCCGCAAGTTTTACCCACTGCGACAGCGTATACACGAGCTGGTTGCTTACCGGCTGCTGATACGACTGCTCCACCGGCATAAAGCCGTTTTCATCGGCGTTGAAATATTTATACGCCAGATTATATGTGCAGTGGTGGTTCTGTATCCTGCCGCACTCGCTTCCTATAAGAACCTGAATTTCCTCGGCGGTACACATTTGTATAAGATTCTTTGTTATTACAATGCACGGCTCGATGATGTCGCTTGCTATCGAGTAGATCATTTTCTTGTTGGTGTCATCTCTTACAAACACCGTCGGCAGATTGAGTTCAAGTCTTTCGGCACATTTTTTGGCTATTTCATAAACCTCGGGGTATTTGAGCGACCCTGCCTGATTAGTTTTCAGAAACAGCAGTTTTGCTTCTTCTGTAACGTCCTGAGAATTTATAGCTTTTGAAAGCTTAGCCCAGCCCGAAAGTCCCGTTATCTTCTGCCGCAGTGAAAAATCCGCGTCAAACGCATAGTCAAGCACACCGTCCACAACGTGATTGCTGAACGAACGCGTATACGCCAGCAGATACGAACGGAAACTGGTGTCTATTTTAAGCAGCGGATTTTCGCTTTGGTTTTCTGTTTCAACAGAGATCTTGCTGAAACGTTCTTCATTCATATTCACACCTGTCCCTCCAAACAAAGTAAACTGAGCGTTTTATTACGCCTGCGCGGTCTCGGCGCTTTCGGCAGTATCGCCCTCTGCATTTTCGCCCTCGCCTGCTTCGTTGCTCAGCGCTTTGTGCAGTACATAGGCATCTGAAAGAATATTGCTGGTGTGTGCCACAACACTTTGCAGTCTTTCCTTTTCTTTTTCGGATACCATTTTCTTTTCCTGCTTTAGCTGGTTCAGATTGTTAAGAGTTTTCTGCGTGTCTTTAAGTATGATCTCTGTTTCTTCTTCGATCTTGTCTTTCAGCGTTTCAAATGCATTGAATACCTGCTTACGTACAGACTCGGAGAAGTCGGTGTTCAGCTTCATTTCGTGAAGCTGCTTTCTTACCTGAGTTTTGAAATCAGACTTGTATTTTTCTATCTTTTCGTTCGCAAGGAATTTATCAACAGCAAATTTGCCTGTAAACGTACTTGCAAGACCTGCAAACGCTACTATACACAGCGTTATAGGCGAGAGCAGAGTAAGTCCTCCTGCTATAGCGCTTGCTGCAAAACAAGTCGTCCAGAAGCTTGCCGCGCCCGTGCCGAAGCCTAAAAGCGCGCCTTTTATTCCTGCTTCTCTGAAACCTATGAACAGCGCGCCTATGCCCGATGCGCCTATCGCAGAGCCTATTACCTGATCCACGGCCCTGCCGCTGTTGTTTACTCTGTCGTTTATGTCGAACATCTGCTGGATCTTCTCAACGTTGCGGAAGAACTCATCTTCAAACGACTGCAATCTTTCAGCCTCATCGGAGAGGGCAACGTTTATAGAATTCTGTATCTGCTCACATATCAGCTGAGCCCTTGTTTCAATGTTCTCTCTTATTTTGTCTATTATCTTTCCGTGAACGACTTTCAGCTTATCTTTCTTCAGATCATTCGGGAATATCTGATAAGTGTCAATTACCTGCATAGCGCAGTTTTCTATCTGCGTCCAATAGTCGTCAAGCAGTGGGCGCAGTCCGTCATAAACGGTATTTGCTGCATCGTTTATCTTAACGAACTCGGCACGCTTTTTGTTTCTTATCTCCTCTATTTCCTCGATAGCGCTCTTGTAACGCACCATGAATTCGTCGTTTTCCATCATCAGGGCGTTTTTGCGCAGCGCCACAGAGTTGAGAACTTCCGTACCGCTGTTGATTATCTTGTTGGCGAGTAT
>CANPZC010000042.1 GCA_947589355.1 uncultured Clostridia bacterium | reverse complement strand
CTTGCAACGCCGTCTTTTTCGGCATCTACCACCATGCTGCGGAACTTTATCAGCTTGAATACCTTTCTGCCGTTTGTAAATCGGTTCTGGCAGTAAAATACGGGCCCGCCGTCGTATATCTTTATAAGAAAGGCAATTATAAGCATGAACGGCGACGATATGATTATGCCTATTATAGAAAGCACTATGTCAAAAAATCTTTTTATAAACAGCTGTTCAAAGCTCATGCCCTGATTGCGCTGAAGCAGCAGCGGCGTATCGAACATATGGAACTCATCTGCGCCGCGAACTATGATGTCTGATATCTTCGGGCTGATGTACGTTCTGACCGAGTTTTCAAATGTGAATTTCAAAAGCTTTGCGCGCTTTTCCAAAGGCACATCGCAAATTATAACTGCCTCATATTCAAGTATCTTGCTTTTTATCGTTTCAAGATCTTCTTCGCAGCTTATAGACGAGCATATAAGATATTTGTCCATCCTTTGGCTCATTTTTACAACCAGTTCGCCGTCGTCGCGCTTGCCGTATACAACTATCATTTTTCGCGCAGGAAATATCTTTCTGTAAATAAACGTGCTGGCTATCGACCACACAACGCCTATAAGACCGTCTACAGCGGTGAGAATAAGTATAGGCACTATCGGCAGAAAACCGCGCGCTATAAGGCTTATCTGCAAATACGCAACGGCATTTGTCAGTATAAGCGATATTACCTGCGAACCTATAAGTCCGCTGGGGTAGGAGTACCCTACCTTAAAGCTGCCGAACGCCATTGAAAACAGCACAAATATGAACGCATACAGCACCGTCAGCAGCAGCGTGCCTTTCAGCACGAACGGCTTGAATACCATTTCTCTGTTGTAATAGCCGTCCCATAGGTACGCGAACAGAAGCGTCACCGAGGCTATAAGTATCAGAGAATCGGTAAACATTATTATATGTTTGAATTGTTCTTTTTTCTTCATATTTTATATTCCTTGGCTTTATCGTTAAAACTATTATCTGAAAATTGTGTGCAAACTATTATACGGGATTATTTTAACACATTTTTTTCTTTTTTTCAAGGGCTTTCACCATATTTTCACAAAGTATCATGAAAATATGAAATTGCACTGCATTTATAGGGCAGTCGCATTGACAAAAAGACGGGGATATTATATAATATTACTAACATTTAACGTACAAAAAAGGAGAGAGCATTATGAAAACACTGCCGGCATACAGCGTTACCATGTCGGTTTACGGTAAAGAAAAGCCGGAGTTTCTGCGCCGCAGCATTGAGAGCATCATGGGGCAGACACACCCGACCGACGATTTTATTATAGTCTGCGACGGCGAGCTTACCAAAGAGCTTGATACAGTGCTTTTGCAGGCACAGGGAAAATACAATGCAATAAAAATAGTGCGCACAAAAGGACACGTTGGCACTGCCACGGCGGCGAATATGTCGCTTAATATGTGCAAAAACGAGTATATCGGCAAAATGGACAGCGACGACATAGCTATGCCGCAGCGTTTTGAAAAGCAGCTTCGCCGAATGATGCTCCACCCAGAGCTTGACATCATCGGCGGCTATATAGAAGAATTTGACAGCGACACGGGCGGCACTATCGCGATAAAAAAAGTACCGCTGTGTAACGATACCGTGCATGAATACGCAAAAAGGCGCAACCCGTTCAACAACCCCACGATGCTTTTCAAAAAGAGCGCTGCCACTGCGGCAGGCGGATACAGCGAGGACTTGGCAAGGTGCGAAGATTACGATTTTGTAGTAAAAATGCTGGCAAACGGCGCGGTCGGCGGCAACATACCGCAGGTGCTTTTGAAGTACCGCATAACTCAGGGCAACTATGAGCGTCGCCGCAACTTTGCCAACACAAAGGCGTTTATAGCCGCGCGGTGGAAGATATACCGCAGCGGATATTCATCACTGATTGATTTTTTGATACCCTGTGCGGCGCAGGTCGCGCTGTTTTTGCTGCCGTCTTCGATGACAGGGCTTATATACCGCAAGGCGATGAGGTGATAATATGCTTTCAAGACCCGTAGAATACTACCGCGACAGAGCGAAAGAGATGTTCCTTTCGGGGTACAACTGCTCTCAGGCGGTGGTGATGGCTTTTATAGATGAACTTGATGTTGACCCAAATGCCGCGCTTTTAATGGCTTCGCCGTTCGGAGGGGGTCTCGGCAGGCTGAGAGAGGTGTGCGGAACGGTCTCGGGAATGTGCATGGCGGCAGGGCTTATGTTGGGTTACAGCGACCCCAAAGCATACAGCGAAAAGGCGGCCCTTTATACGCACATACAGAATATGGCGGCAGCTTTTAAAGAGAAGAACGGCTCGTATATATGCCGCGAGCTGTTGAAAGGCGTTGTCCACACCGATGGCGGCGCACCCGAGAAACGCACGGAAGAATATTACAAAAAGCGCCCCTGCCCTCAGCTTTGCGCCGATGCCGCTGAAATACTGGCGAGGTATGTAAAAGAGTTGGAGGAAAAGTAATGACATATTTTATAATAGGTGCTTGCGTGGCGGCAGTTTTGATAGTTTGTGTGATACTGGTGGTAAAATTTGTATCGGGCAGAGATAAGAAAAATGCTGACAGCTCTCAGAATGTTATAGTTCAGCCGCGTGATGATACGGCTTTACAGGAAGATACATATCAGCCGCAGGAATTTGTGATAAAAGCAGAGAGCATTTCTGCTGATTCTTTTGAAGAAAGTGATCTGCATGAGATAACGGATAAAAGATTGCTGGCGCATATTGATAATTTAGTTCCCCTTATAGTGCAAGGGGGAAATGCAGCTTATGATATATTTAAAGCAAGTAAGCTGGATAAAGAAGTTTTATATAAAGCTATCCTTCCGTTTGGCGCGAAATTGGCAAAGTCAAGGGATATGGACGGCGCATTCCGCGGCTTTTTTCACGGTGAAAACGGCATAGCAGGTCATGCTAATTTGGTTCAGGCAGATACAAATAGCGGAATGACCAAATTAACAAATGCCGCTTCCGGTGCAATGGCTGTTGCAGCTATGGTCGTGGGTCAATATTACATGACACAGATAAACACAGAGCTTGACGGCATAAGCAGAGGCATTTCCGACATTGCCGACTTTCAGGACAGCGAATATAAAGGCAAAGTAGAATCGCTTGTAAGCCATGTTAAGGTAGCTGCACAATTTAAAGAAGAAATATTATCCGATCCCGAGCAGAGAGACCATATGCTTACTAAACTTGATATTCATGAAACAGAGTGTACAGAGCTTATAGGACAAGCTAATAATATGCTTGAAAATTATACTGAAAAGAACGACTTGAAATATGAGGAATATGTAGCTGAACTTGAAAAGGCGCAGAAGTGGTTTGTATACAGAGAACAACTTTGCAGGGTGCTTTATGGATTGTCAGAATTAAAATTTACTGTAAGCCTTGGTAAAATATCAAGAGAACAGTGCGGAGCATTATATAATATATACTTTAAAAAGACGAAAGAAGTCAACGATAAACTTATTGAATGGCACAATAAGGCGGCTCAACGGCTGGGTATAGATATTGATGAAGAGCGGCGAAAGAGAACCGGCATTGACAGCTTCATACATTTTATACCGGGCTTGATCAGTGACAGACAGAAGTACAGACCTATAGAAAAGGGTACGGTTGAAACAATAAAGATACAAAGCGACGATACGGCGTATGAAGAAAACGCGGAGAAGTCCGATCTGTTTTCGCAGGACGTACAGCTTATCGTAAAAGACGGCAAAATATATTATCTACCCCCGGTAGAAACCCCATAACTCAACCTGCGGTATGTGTAAAAGTTAGTTGCTTTCAGATATAATAAAGGCTGAAAGGAGGTGCTCCTCATGGATCAGATAATGATCGGAAAGTTCATAGCGGCGTGCCGCAAAGAGCAGGGACTCACGCAGGCGGCGCTTGCAGAAAAACTCGGCGTGTCCGACCGCGCTGTTTCAAAATGGGAAAACGGCAGAAATATGCCCGACGTTTCCATAATTCCCGAGCTTTGCGCGCTGCTGAAAATCGATCTGAACGAGCTTTTCGCAGGGGAGCGGCTGAGTATGGATAATTACAAAGAGATCGCACAGAAAAATCTGCTTGAAATGCGCAGGCAGGAGGAAATGGCAAATAAAAGGCTTCTGAACGCCGAAAAGATACTGGGCTTTGTGTCGGTGGCAACATCGCTGGCTATGGTGGTGTCGGGGCTTTTGGTCGCAGAAAGCAGCCCCGTGGTAAGCATAGTGCTGTGCTCGCTGGCGGGTCTGACAGTTTTGGTGTTTGCGTTCTATGGCATAAAGATAGAACACGAGGCAGGCTATTATGAATGCCCCGAATGCGGCGAAAGATATATCCCCGATTCTTATTGGAAAGTATGCTTTGCACCGCATTTCGGCTCGACAAGAAAAATGACCTGTCCCAAGTGCGGTAAGCGTGCCTATCAGAAAAAAGTCCTTACAAAAGAATAGTACAAAAGCATTGCAAAAAATATGGGCGGAATGGAAACAAAAACATTCCGTCCGTATTGATTTTTTGACGTTTCTGTGTTATACTTATTTGTGCAGAAAACACACGGAGGTCATTACATGGAAAAAACAAGGCATTCTTTTACAGGCTCGCTGGGGTTCGTGCTTGCTGCGGCAGGCAGCGCTGTGGGGCTAGGCAACATATGGCGGTTTCCCTATCTCGCGGCAAAGGACGGCGGCGGACTTTTTCTCGTTATATACATAATACTTGCGCTGACGTTCGGCTTTGCGCTGCTGATGACCGAGGTAGCCATAGGCAGAAAAACAAAGCAGAGCCCTCTTACCGCATACGGTAAACTGCATGAAAAGTGGAAGCCGCTGGGAATACTTTCCTGCGTTGTGCCTGCGATAATTTTGCCGTACTACTGCGCTATAGGCGGCTGGGTGCTTAAATATCTGCTGGTATTTATAACGGGCGAAGGCGCGGCTGCCGCAGGTGACGGCTATTTCAGCTCGTTCATATCGGGCACGGCTCAGCCGATTATAATGATGCTGGTATTCTTAGCTGCGACCGCTTTCATAGTTTTCCGCGGCGTAAATAAGGGAATTGAAAGCACTTCAAAAATACTTATGCCGATACTTTTTGTGCTGATAATAATTATCTCGATATTCTCGCTTACTATAACGCACACCGACGATGCAGGCGTTACAAGAACGGGTATGCAGGGGCTGGGAAAGCTCGTTATACCCGACTTTGCGAATATTACGTTTGAAAGCTTTGTGACCACGCTGCTCGATGCCATGGGACAGCTGTTTTTCAGCTTGAGCGTTGCTATGGGTATCATGATAACATACGGCTCTTACGTTCACGATGATGCAAACTTAAAGACCTCTATAAACAGAATAGAGATATTCGATACCATGGTAGCGATACTTGCAGGCGTTATGATAATCCCTGCCGTGTATGCGTTTGACGGCAAAGAGGGCATGGCTGCCTCGGGCCCGGGGCTGCTGTTTGTTACTATGCCGAAGGTGTTTACGGCTATGGGCGGCATTGGCAGATTTGTAGGGATACTGTTTTTTGCAATGGTGCTTTTCGCCGCGCTGACAAGCTCTGTTTCAATAATGGAAGCGGTGGTCTCCAGCTTTATGGACGGCTTCAAGGTTTCCAGAAACAAAGCGACCGCCATAGAGACAGTGGTATGTCTTATAGCGGCGCTGGTGGTATGTTTAGGTTACAATGTATTTTACTTTGAGGCAAAGCTGCCAAACGGCTCGGTGGCGCAGATACTTGATATTCTTGATTATATCAGCAACAACCTGCTCATGCCGATAGTGGCGATACTTACCTGCATACTTATAGGCTGGGTGGTAAAGCCTAAGACGGTTATTGAAGAAGTTGAGAGAACAGGCTGTAAAATGGGCAGAAAACGGCTGTATATAGTTATGGTGAAATTCATAGCGCCGCTTATGCTGGCAGTGCTGTTTCTAAAATCGGTGGGGCTTTTCTAGAATTTGGGCAGACTCTCCAGCGTGACAGCCTTTTCACACGAGTACGCTTTTTTCAGATCTTGAAATGACGTAAATTCTTCGCTGAGGCAGTAACGCTTTGACCATGTCATAAACCAACTCCAGTCAATACCTTGCTCGGTAACGGCGTAAACATCGGGTATAGTGCCTATCTCTGCAATGGCGCATGGTTTGTTTGCCGAGGTTACTTGTTTAAGCTCGCAGAGTTCTTTTTCGTGAGCGGTGTGCATATGCGCCTCGGGGTAAAGGTCGCGAGAGAGTATGTCAACAACATCATCGCCGGGGTAACATTCCTTTTTCGGCGAGTTGAACACCCACAGCAAATTGTCAAGATGAAAATGCTCCGTGTATCTCTCAAACATTATGCGGTAAAGCTTTTGCACAACGCTTTTGTCGCAGTTGCCCCACCAGAACCAGCCGCCCTCGTTTTCGTGGAACGGTCTCCACAGTATCGGTATTTGTGCATCGCAAAACGGTCGCAAAAGCCCTGCCATGTAGTCCATGTCGGAGAGAAAGGCTTTGTTTTCGGGCGTGCCGTCCTCGGCGGCTCTCTCGGCGCTGAAATCGGTGTTGCAGGTAAAGAACGATTTGTCACTTCCACCAAGCGGCGAGAACCAGTGCCATGTCATAGTTACCAATCCGCCCTGATTTGCCCATTCCCATGCCTTTTGCAAAGTGCCTGCGGCGGCGTTTACCTCATCAAGACATTCTTCACCGGAGGTATCATAGCGAATGTTAGGCGAGTATGCCAGCAACTCAAAACCGCACAGCGCAGGCAGATGCCCCGTAGCTTTGTGTATGCAGTGAAGCTCCTCTTGCTGCATTGTCTGCGTGTGCTGACCGAGTATTATCTTTTTGCCGCGGTTTTCGTTTATGTATTCCAGCAGCCGCGCGGCAGATGACTGTATGTTTTTGTTTACGGCGTCCATAAAAGTGCCCCCTTTTCGTATATTGTAACATATCACAGA
>CANPZC010000041.1 GCA_947589355.1 uncultured Clostridia bacterium | reverse complement strand
AAAATACCCTCAAAAGATGTGCTTCTGGCACAGCTGGTCGGCTCTCTGCAAGGCCCGCTCCAGAAACTCGCTGCAACACTTCAGGCAGTTGCAGACAAAAACGGCGATGCCGCATAAGCAGTCGGCGTAAAACATCAGGCGCGGCGCGTGCCGCATAACAAGATCTATTATTAAAAAAGGAGAAGAATTATCATGGCATCCGAGAAGACAATGAAGTTTATTGAAGATATAAAGGCTCTCAGCGTTCTTGAGCTGAAAGAGCTTATCGACGCTATCCAGGAGGAGTTCGGCGTAACAGCCGCAATAGCTGCTGCTCCTGCTGCCGGCGCTGCTGCCGGTGGTGCTGCCGCTGAGGAGAAGACCGAGTTTGACGTAATACTCGCTTCGTTCGGCGACGCTAAGATGGGCGTTATCAAGGCAGTTAAGGAGATCCTCGGTCTTGGACTTAAAGAGGCTAAGGAACTCGTTGAGGCTGCTCCTAAGGCTATCAAAGAGGGCGCATCAAAGGCTGAGGCTGACGAGATCAAAGAGAAGCTCGAAGCTGCCGGCGCTACCGTTGAGCTTAAGTAATAAGCTTTGCACAAAAATAAAGACGGAGAGGGTTCTCCGTCTTTTTTGTTTTGCAGAAAAATGCAATTGCTGTTATTAACGGTGTATATTTTATTTGCGCTTACGCGCGGCGCTCACACATTGACCGTCTGACAAGCAGTCGGTCAAGTGCAGAAGAACCCTCTTCGAGGCTTCTTCCTTGCGCACACGTTGACAGCCACAGTACGCAAAACTTTTAAACCCTGTCAAGAAACCAAAAGTTTTCGATTGACCCTTTTTCAAAAGGGTCACGGGGTGTGGGGCAGAGCCCCACAAAAAACACGATAAGCGCTCCGCAAAGGGTGAATTTCAAAATAGTCCGGTGGACTATTTTGAAAGAGGGAACGCCCTGCAAGAGAGGGCGTTCCCTAGTTGTAGCGCATAGCTCTTTTCCCTGCGCGCGCTTGCGTGCGCAATAGCTTTGTAAAACTCCCCAACCTCTTGCCTCTACTTATCTTACTTCTAATAGCTGCGCCTCCCCTTTGAGAAGACCTAGCTATTTTGCCGCGTTCCATTATGGAACGCCAAACAATGTGAAACTTTCATAACAAGTAAAATACGCAAGCGTATTGACTTACTCAAAATGATAAGATATCCGAAGTACATAGAGCGGTGAACGCGCTCGCTGGAAAGATACAGAAGATTACGCGCAAAGTGTTGTTAGAACAGGAAAAAAGCCCGTCATACCGCAAGGTATGCGCCACTGATCGTTTATGGCGGCGAGGGCTTTTTTCAGGCGGCTTGGAGGCTAAAGCCGACAAGACGATGCGACAGCGCAAATAATATGCGCAATAAAAAAGACCCGTGGTGGGTCGGATTGATAAATCGCAGCATAATTTCAATGCATTGTCAGCAAAAGGCGCTTTCAAAGACGAGAATAATAATATGTGAGGATAGCTTAGCTCGTTAAAATCAAAAGCGATAGATACTAGTTTAGTGAATAGTGAAAAGTGAATAGTGAATAACGAATAGTACAGAAACGCCTTCCTTACATTTACTATAAACTATTCATTCTTCACTATTCACTATTCACTGAGCCCTTACACAAAACTATTTTCACGGGCGCAAAAGTGGGATACACTACTATTTATCCCGAAATTGGGTGCAGCGTCACGCTGCTGGTGGAGATGAGGGGAGTCGAACCCCTGTCCGAAAACCCGTCCGAACGAACTTCTACGAGCGTAGTCTGTTATTTTGGCAAAAGCCGTTTCCCTCATACAGCCGCAAGCAGACACGCAGCTGAAAGAGGTAGACTGTATTACACTTTGCGGTCACAGTCATCGCCGCAAAGCGTTCACCACTAGTCGACGCCTGCCAAGAGCCGTGGTACTCTCAGGGCAGACGGGCGCTGCGATCAGGCAGCAGCCAATTCAAATGAGTTGTTGTCGTTTGAATTTAGAAAGTTGTGACTTTGAAGAGCGTTCACTACTCTGCTCGCTTATCGTGCTTTCAGATCCCCGTCGAAACCATTACATCCCCTTATTTGTTGCGCTCTTTTACAGCGCGTTCAATTTCTCTCTGCGCAGCCTTTTTAGCCATGTCGTCGCGCTTGTCGTGAAGCTGTTTGCCCTTGCACAAAGCAAGCTGCATCTTCACCCTGCCACCCTTGAAATACAAAGAAAGCGGCACGAGCGTAAGCCCCTGCTGGCGCACCTCGTTAAAAAGCCTGATTATCTCTCGCTTGTGCAAAAGCAGCCTGCGCACCCGAAGCGGGTCGCGGTTGAAGATGTTGCCCTTTTCGTAAGGCGATATGTGCATCTGCCGCACAAACATCTCGTAGTCCTCAATGCTGCACCAACTGTCTTTCAGATTCACGCCGCCGCTGCGGATAGACTTGACCTCCGTGCCGACAAGCTCAATGCCGCATTCAAGCGTTTCAAGAATGAAATATTCGTGCCGCGCCTGCCTGTTCTCGGCAATAACTTTTATGCCCTTGCTGTCAGCCATATCCTCAGCTCCTTTCGTGTGTTCTTCGGGTAGTACATTATGATAACACACTTTTCGCAGTTTGTCAAGGGGTAAAATAAACCGCGCAGAAAATTTTCCGTATGGCGATGTGTTTTATATAATATTTGCGCTTACGCGCGGCGCAGGAGCGCGTTCACCGCCCCACGAAATTTTGGTTTACTCTCATTTTAAGTGTGCTATCAATTTCGCGCATTTTATGCGAGGGGAAAACCATAGGGATATAGGGAGTGTATATGCAAGGCAGGGCGCACAAGGCTCCACAGCGTCTGCAAGCAGCCGCCACAAGTTTCTTGCGAAACTTGCTCCCTTCTTATCTAAAATTTCCCCTCGAGCTCTCTTTAGGCGGTCGCTTGCGACCGCTGTACCCGACACCTACGACCACGCGCTGAGCCTTGGTGGTATTTCGCGACCTCTTCGCACGGAACTTCGTTGCTTTGTGGAGGAGGCTAAAGAGATAAATACGCATCAGTTTCGTTTGTAAGGCAAAAGAGGTCAGTAGTGCGGGAAATTGATTTATAACGTACTACGGTAATTTTTTCAAATTTTACCCCACTACTCACCGCACATTCACACCCCCAAAAACCACGCTCCCTCACACAGGTCTGGAAGAATATTCTGCCAGCTTCTTTCCTTATGGGTGGTATGTGGGAGGGGATATATTATAATCTTAGAAAAATCGTATAATTCGCAGTACGGACAAGCCCAAATTTCTTGCTTCTTGCCTCTAGCAGCGGCGCACACCTTGTGGTGTGACGGGCTTTTTTCATTCAACGCCCCACAGTACGCTAAGGTTTTAAACCCTGTCAAGAATTTAAAATTCGCGGCGTAAGCCGCACCTTAACTATTAACTCTTCAATATTCGTTATTCACTATTCACTAATTCCGCCTCTTGCCTCTTAATTTCTTGCCTCTAATAGCGCAAAAACGGCTTCACGCAAAAACCGTGAAACCGTTTCTTACTTTTATTCTTTGACCTCTTGCTTCTGATAGCACTCAAAAACCTTCTCGACCTTCTCCTTGTCAGGCTTTGGCGTTATGAGACTTACCAAAGGCACTACCACAAGACCCAGCAGCATAGCGAACGCTCCAGCGTTTATGGGCGAGGCAAGACTAAGCTTTCCTATCGTCATAGGCAGGTCAAGATCGCCTATCTTCAGCGTGTACAGGCACATATGCACGACCGTTATGCCAACGCCGCAGATGAAGCTTGCCCATACCGCCGCTTTGGTAACGCCTTTCCAGAAAAGCCCGTACATGAACGGCGCCAAGAACGCACCTGCCAGCGCGCCCCAAGAGATAGACATCAGCGTTGATATTATCGTCTGCGGATTATCAAGCGTGAATATCGCAAGAACTACCGAAACTGTCAGGAACACCGCAATGAATATCCTCATTATCAGTACCTGCTTTTTCTCGTCCATTTTTTCTTTCATAATGGGCTTTACAAGGTCGAGTGTGAGGGTAGAAGATGACGTCAGCACCAGCGAAGAAAGCGTTGACATAGATGCCGAAAGCACCAAAACTATTACTATACCGAACAGTATGTCGGGCAGCGTTTCCATCATAGCAGGAACAATAGCATCAAAGCCGCCGACAGGGCTGCCTGCCGCATCTTTTTCAACAAACAGCCTGCCGAAGCCGCCGAGGAAGTAGCAGCCGCCTGCAACTATTACAGCGAAAACCGTAGAAACGATAGTGCCTATCTTTACGGCTCTGTCGTCTTTTATCGCGTAGAATTTCTGAACCATCTGCGGCAGACCCCAAGTACCCAGCGATGTAAGTATCACAACGCCCAGCAGATTTATCGGGTCGGGACCCAGAATACTGTTGAACAGCCCCGTCTCGCCGCTGTCGGTGGGTATCTCACCCATAGCGTTTATTGAAGAAGTAAGTCCTCCGTGCTGATCTAGCACCGCAAGCACTACAGCAACAATACCAACCAGCATGAATACGCCCTGCACAAAGTCGTTCATGGCAGTTGCCTTGTAGCCGCCTATGATTACATATATCGCGGTAAATACAGCCATGCCTATTATGCAGTATTTGTAAGGTATGCCGAAGCCCTTTTCAAACAGCCTTGAAAGACCGTTGTAGACCGAAGCGGTGTAGGGGATAAGGAACAGGAAAATTATCACTGCGGCGGCAGTTTTCAGCGTGTGGCTGAAATACCGCTTTTCAAAATAGTCGGGCATGGTTTTCGAGTCGAGATGTTTTGTCATAATGCGCGTGCGCTTGCCCAGTATCAGCCAAGGCATAAGCGAGCCGATAACAGCATTTCCCATGCCTATCCAGGTCGAAGCCACACCGTAGCTCCAGCCGAATTTGCCTGCATAGCCTACAAATATTACCGCCGAAAAGTACGACGTTCCGTATGCAAAGGCGGTGAACCACGCGCCTATGCCTCTGTTGCCGAGAACAAATTCCGACACGCCCGAGGAGAGTTTTCTGCAATAAACGCCTATGCCTATCATTATTACAAGATAAACAGCAAGCGTCAGCCAGATAGCCAGATTCATATCATCATTCCGTTTCTGTATGTAGTATGTTCTTTAACGGTTTAATGCTTTTACACTTTTACACTTTCAAACGTTAAAGAACAATACTATTATACACGGCTTTTGCATTTTTGTCAAGATGTTTTTATACAGGCTTCGGCTGAGGACTTTGGATCGCCTGCGGACTTTGCTTGCCCGAGCGTTTAAGTATCTTTTTTGTTTTTCTGTCGTGTATCTTCATTACCGCGCCTAAGGCAGCGTCGGCAAGCTTCTTTTTAAAGCGGCTGTAAACCATGTAAAATTCCCCTGCGTATGATACCACCTCGCCGTTAAAGCCCTTTTTGAACTTGTAAACGCCGTAATTCGGGTGAGTTTTATCATTATAAAAAGGTATGCCCTGAAAATCGTATATATCGCAGCCGCCCTCAAGCGCCCAGTTTATCATGTTCCACTGCATTAGGTAGTTGGGGTAAAGATTGCGGTTTTCATTAGATGATGCCCCGTAAACATAGCAGGTCTTGCCTGCATACTGTGTTGCCACCGCCCCGGAGAGCGGTATTTTTTCGCCCGTTTTTGCATCAACAGCAAAGCACATAAAAAGTCTGCAATGCTCTTTTCCCAGAGCTTCAAGCATACGCACAAAATAATCTTTGCTGCGTATTGAAAAGCCGTCGCGTTTTCCCGTCTGCTCCATCAGTGGGTAGAACATATCAACGCCCTCGCTGCCCATTACTTCGCAGTAAACGCCCTTGCGCACTGCCTTTCTTATGCGGTTGCGCCATTCGGGCTGAAAAGTCATTATCAGCTCGTCGGGCGTTTTGCCCTTAATACCGAGCAGCATATAGTTGTTGCGCGCCTGAATGGTAGTAAGCTCCGGCGGCTCGATCTCATGCTCAAAACCCATGTCTGAAAGCGGCTGTACGTACTCCCTCTGCGCCTCGGTAATGCACGGGTCGCACATGAACTGATAGGCGCGGTACTTTTTCACCAGCGAGCGCACGCCCTGCATTATCTCCGTGAGAACCTCCTGGTCGTCATAGTCGCACACAGGCCCGTGCGGAGCATATAAAAATCCCCATTTTACAAGCGGTATACGCCGTATGATAATTGTGCAAACTCCTGTCAGGCAGCCGTCATCGCCGCGCACCGCGACCGCCTCCCACTGCCAGTTGTTTTTGACTTTCGTCCATTTCAGCGACTGCATAAAGCAGCCGTTTTTGTGGTGTGATACAAAGTATTCGTATTCGTCGCACGCGGCGGCGTCTGTTTTATCAAGTATTTCAAATTTGTTCATGACTTTTTTGCCTCTGTCTTTCTTTGTTTTCCGTAGTACAAATTTGTACTACAGCACAATAAAGTATAACCCATTTTTGTAGTAAAGTCAATAGTACAAATTTGTACTGTGATATAATTTGTAAAGTTCTACAAAAACGGGGAGTGAAAAATGTGAAGGTATACCAAAGGATAAGAGATCTGCGCGAGGACAGCGACCTGAAACAGGAGGATATAGCCGCCGTGCTTGGCACTACCCAAAAGCAGTATTCGCGTTGGGAGCGCGGCGAGTATGAGATACCCATGCACAAAGCCATAGCTCTCGCGCAGTATTATAACGTTTCGATGGACTACATCTGCGGACTTACAGACAAGCCCGTAAAGCTGAGATAGCGCTTAGCTTACCGATCATTCTCGTATTCGACAACATCATCGCCGATATACGTAATATTTTCGGGGTAGGCGCTGTCGGCTATCACCACAGGCAGGTCAAAATCATACAAAGGCACTGCCGCAACAAAAACATTTTCGCCGCTGCCTATATCTACGCTGTAATTGAGCGTTTCGCCGTCTGCGCTGTAAGAAACAATGGCGCTGTAAAACGGCTCTGAAAGATCGCTGTCGGTTATCGTTATGATGCTGTATGGCGCGCCCGTAGCGGTGTAGAAGTTTATCAGCTTGCTGTCCGCCTGACTTTCTATCGTCAGATAGTTTGCAATGCTGCCATAGTCTTCCGTCCACTTTATGCTCGAAAAATATTCGTCGGCAGGAATATAGCTTTTTGCGTTTGCCATATCAGTGGTGCAGTTGTCTATATATTCCTCAACATATTTGTAATAGTC
>CANPZC010000040.1 GCA_947589355.1 uncultured Clostridia bacterium | reverse complement strand
TTCGCAAAAAGTGATATGGCTTCTTTTGTAGATTCTCTTGTAGCGCCGCTGAGCGTTATAAATGCGCTTATAGTTGCCGTTTCAAGGCGTTGCAGCGATACCGTTACAAGAAATTTAGAACGCTTAGAGGAGATATGGCGCGAGTTTGAAGTATATGAGCCTGCCAAAAGCGGCGACGAGGACGGCAAATGAGCGGCAGTGCTTTGATAGTCGGCGGCGGTGCGGCAGGAATGTTCTGCGCGGTGTGTCTCGCGCGCGGCGGCGTTGAGTGTACAGTGATAGAGAAAAATTCTTCCACAGGCAAAAAGATGATGATAACAGGCAAGGGAAGATGCAACGTCACCAACAACTGCGATGTTGATACAGTCATAAAAAACATTCCGCGTAACCCTAAATTTATGTACAGCGCGCTCTATAATTTCTCGCCGAAAGATACGATGAAATTTTTTGAAGACCTCGGCGTGGAGCTTAAAACAGAGCGCGGCAACAGAGTTTTCCCCGTAAGCGATAAAGCCGCAACTATAGTAAACGCCTTGCAGCATGAAATGAAACGACTCGGCGTGCGCGTACTTAAAGAGAACGTTAAAGATATAGCCTTGAAAGACGGCGCAAAGATAGTTACTACAGATAAAGATACCCATTGTACACAAAATGTTGTAATAGCCACGGGCGGCAAAAGCTACCCTGCCACAGGCTCTACGGGCGACGGCTATATTTTAGCGCAAAAGCTCGGGCATACCGTTACAGATGTTGCCCCTGCGCTCGTGCCGCTTACTACAAAGGGCAGCGAGGCTGCGCAGATGATGGGCCTGTCGCTGAAAAATGTCACTTTATCTCTTACAGATATTAAGAAGAATAAAACGCTCTATAAAGAAATGGGCGAGATGCTTTTTACCCACTTCGGTATTTCGGGACCTTTAACACTGTCGGCAAGTTCGCATATACAGACTATGGAAAAAGACAGATATTTCGCCGATATAGACTTAAAACCCGCCCTTTCAAAAGAGCAGCTCGATGCGCGTATACTGCGCGACTTTTCGCAGGAGAAAAACCGCGATATTGCAAATTCTCTCGGCAGGCTGCTGCCGTCGTCAATGATACCGGTCATAATAAAGCGCAGCGGCATACCGCCCGAAACAAAGGTAAATTCCGTCACCAAAGAGCAAAGGGCGCGCCTTGTTGACCTTTTAAAATGTTTCAGACTTTATATCGACGGTTTTCGACCTATAGAAGAAGCTATAATCACAAGGGGCGGAGTAAACGTTAAGGAAATTGACCCAAAGACCATGCAGTCAAAGCTGTGTCAGGGCGTTTACTTTATCGGCGAGGTGCTGGACGTAGATGCCTACACAGGCGGTTTTAACCTGCAAACAGCGTTTTCAACGGCGTATGCCTGCGCCGAAAGCATTAAAAATTATGGAGGATAACTATGGGTGTAAATATCGCGCTTGACGGTCCCTCAGGGGCAGGAAAATCAACAATAGCCAAAATGCTCTCTGAAAAAATGGGGTATATCTATGTAAATACCGGCGAGCTTTACAGGGCGGTCGCACTGTATATGCTGCGCGGCGAGGTGGATATACAAAACGACGAGGCAGTGGCGCAAAAGCTCCCCGAAATAAAGATAAGCATTGAATTTGTAGACGGCTTTCAGCACGTTATGCTGTGCGGCGAGGACGTTACTTCTCTGCTGCGTACCCCCGAAGTTTCAATGTGTGCGTCAAAAGTTTCGGCTGTGCCTGCGGTAAGAGAGTTTCTGCTCTCCATGCAGCGCGATCTCGCCAAGCGTTACGACACCGTAATGGACGGCAGAGATATAGGCACGGTTGTGCTGCCTGACTGCGACGTTAAAATTTTCCTTACCGCCTCGGCAGAAGAAAGAGCCATGCGCCGCTTCAAAGAGCTTCAGGCTGCCGGCGACAGCTCTACCTATGAGCAGGTTTTAGAAGATATAAATCAGCGCGACTATAACGACAGCCACCGCGATATCGCGCCCCTCAAAAAAGCAGACGATGCAGTTGAAGTTGATACCACGCAGTATGATCTGGATCAGTCGGTGCAGATGATCTTTGATGTTATAGAGAAAAAACTCGCCGAGCGTAAAGAAGCTAAAACTTCACGCCGTGAGCTTATAGACCTTGACGATATAAAGCCCGTCACTGACCCTAAAAAAATAGGCTGTGTAAAGCTGTTTTTCTATGGGATAGTAAGGTGGATCATATTTATTATATATAAGATAAAGTTCGATATAGTCTACGAGGGAATAGAGAACCTGCCGAAAACAGGCTCGCATATCATAGCTTCAAACCACCGCAGCTACCGCGACCCCGTGTTCGCAGCAATGAGAATACGCGTGCCGTGCAGCTTTATGGCAAAGGAAGAGCTTTTTAAGGGAAATATATTTTTCAAATGGCTGATAACCTTCCTCGGCGCGTTCCCCGTGGTGCGCGGCAGCGGCGATACGAGCGTTATAAAAGAGTCTGTAAAACGGCTTGAAATGGGCAGAAACCTCGTTATCTATCCCGAGGGTACGCGCTCTAAAGACGGCAAACTCGGCAGAGGCAAAACGGGCGTGGCGCTGATAGCCGCACTCGCACAAGTACCCGTAATACCTCTCGCAATATCTTTCAAAGGCGAAAAACTCAAATTCAGACAAAAAGTTATAGTTTCATACGGCAAACCGATAAGCCCCGAGGAGCTTAAACTTGAAAGCGCAAATATCCGCGATATGAAATCTGTAAAGGAAAAGATCATGGGCAGTATAGCCTCTATGGTGGACGCAAATGTTAACAAATTGTAAATTTTTCGTTGCAAAGTCCGCAGGTTTTTGTTTTGGTGTAGACAGAGCCGTAAAAATAGTGTATAATAGTTTAGATAGTAGGCGTAAGGTGACCACTCTCGGCCCTATTATCCATAATAACGATGTCGTCAGCAAACTTGAAGCCAAAGGCGTGTCGGTGATAAATTCACCCGAAGAAGCTACGGCTGATATGAAAGTGATAATTCGTTCGCACGGCGTGGGTAAACAGGTCTATAAACAGCTTGAAGAAAAAGGCTGTGAGATAGTAGATGCCACCTGCCCGTTCGTTGCCAGAATACATAAAGCGGCGTATGACCAGAGCGTGAGCGGCAAAACAGTTCTGATAGCAGGGGATAAAGATCACCCCGAGGTAAAGGGCATAGCCGACCACTGCGTTTCAAAGCCTTATGTATTTGCAGATGCCGGGGAGCTTGTAAAGCTTATAGACGAGCATGGACTGGCGGAAAGGGAAGTCGCGGTTCTCTCACAGACAACATATAATACCGAAATGTGGCAGCAATGCCGTCAGGTGATAGACGAAAAGCTTAAAAACGCCACAGTGTTCGATACTATATGCAGCGCTACCGAGCAGCGTCAGAAAGAGGCAGCCGAAATAGCCGCCAAGAGCGACATTATGCTTATAGTCGGCGGTAAGCATAGCTCAAATACCCATAAACTCGCCGAAATATGTGAGAAGCACTGTAAAACGTTTCTCATAGAAAATGCACAGGAACTATACGGCATAAATTTTTCAGATGCCGCTAATATAGGGATATCTGCCGGAGCATCGACACCGGCTTATATAATCAAGGAGGTACAACAGACAATGAGTGATATTATGAATGATGAGGGATTCAATTGGGTCGAGGAAATGGAGAATTCTCTGAAGCCTATACATATCGGAAAGAAAGTGACAGGTACTGTTCTGAGTGTAAACGCCAAGGGTGCATTCGTCGATCTCGGTACAAAGCAGCAGGGCTTTGTTCCCGCTGATGAACTTACGTTTGACGCAAATGCCAAGCCTGAGGACATCGTAAAGGAGGGCGAGGAGGTAGAGCTTCTCGTGCTGAAAACAAACGATCAGGAAGGCATGGTCACTCTTTCAAAGAAGAAAGTAGATGCCGCAAAGGGCTTTGAAGAAGTGCAGACTGCCTATGACGAGGGCAGAGTACTCAAAGGCGTTGTTACAAACGTAGTCAAAGGCGGCGTAACTATCAATTATAACGGAGTAAGAGTGTTCGTTCCCGCATCTCAGGCTACCGCAAGGCGCGACGATGACCTCAATGAACTTCTGAAAAAGGAAGTTGACTTCAAACTGCTTGAAGTTCAGGCTAACAGACAAAGAGCCGTTGGTTCTATAAGAGCCGTTGCCAAAGAAGCAAGAGCGGCTGCAAGAGCCAAGTTCTTTGAAAATACTCAGGCAGGCGATACCGTAAAGGGTACAGTCAAGTCAATAACAGACTATGGCGTGTTCGTTGACCTCGGCGGTATTGACGGTCTTGTAAGAAAGCCCGACCTCTCATGGCAGAGAGTAAAGCACCCCTCCGATGTCGTTTCAATAGGCGACGAGATAGAAGTTTTCGTTAAGGATATAGACGCCGAGAACGGCAAGATCGCCCTCTCTTATAAAAAGGAAAGCGACAACCCGTGGAACAAGTTCGTTGAGAATTATGCGGTGGGACAGGATATAGAAGTTACCGTTGTTTCGCTTACATCGTTCGGCGCGTTCGCACAGGTCATTCCGGGTGTTGACGGTCTTATTCATATCTCGCAGATCGCTAATACCAGAGTAAACAGCGTTGGCGACGTTCTGAAAGTCGGCGATAAAGTAATGGCAAAGATCACCGAGATAAACAGCGATACACATCGTATCAGTCTCTCGATAAGAGCGCTTCTCCCCGATGAACCGACCGCTGAAGAAACACAGGAAACTGCTGAAGAAGTAGATACCACCGAAGAAGCCGAGGCAGAAGCTGAGGCAGCAGAGGCTCAGCAGGAAGATACCGCGGCAGATACAGCAGAGGAATAATTCTTTAAGCTTAGGGGGCGTATATTGCGTCCCCCTTTCTATTTTCAAGCTAAAGGTATGGCATACCGAATAATTTTGCCGTGCGTGGCAAAATAATAACAGCTTAAAAATGTCTGAAAGGCGTATAAAATGGAGAATAAAAAATATCAAAGCGCAAAGCGCAAA
Organism: uncultured Clostridia bacterium; assembly: GCA_947589355.1. Lineage (GTDB taxonomy): Bacteria > Bacillota > Clostridia > Oscillospirales > Ruminococcaceae > UBA7477. Next base: position 2,970 of record CANPZC010000040.1, on the reverse strand, counting down.
AAAATAATGAGAACAGTCAGCAAAACTTGCGGCTTGTTAGGTACGCTGCTTTGTTCGCTGATACTTATAATCGTCATAACAGGCTCGGTCTTTGTTACGGCTATAACTATCTATGTCCTCAATTACTTTTCCGATTCAACTTCGGATTATGTCTCTCTTGAAGATATAAACCTTACCTATACTTCAAGAATACTCGCCCCCAACCCCGACTATAACGGCACTAACGAGCAGTGGGAAGTGTACTATACGCTTTCTTCCGAGGGCGACAGAATGATATGGACAGACCTTGAAGATATTTCAAGATATATGATAGATGCCGTAGTATGCTCTGAGGACGAAAGATTTTATGACCACGACGGCGTTGACTTCAAACGTACTTTCGGCGCGTTCGTAAATATATTCATACCTATATATGAGGGTCAGCAGGGCGGTTCGACTATCACACAGCAAACTATCAAGAATATCACCCACGACGATGCCGCCAACGGCGTTGAGGGCGTTACAAGAAAGATAAGAGAGATATTCCGCTCTATAAATACCGAAAGAACTTATTCAAAAGACGATATTCTGGAAGCGTACCTCAACGTTATATTCTTTGGCAGAGCCGAGGGCTATAACTTCAACGGCGTGCAGGCAGCCAGCAATTTCTATTTTGCTAAAGACTGCAAAGACTTAACGCTCGCGCAGGCTGTAACGCTTACCGCAATAGTAAAGTCGCCTACCGAAAACAACCCTTACTATAATATAGAGGAAAACCGCGACAGAGCTAAGTATATTTTAAGCGCAATGCTGGAAAACGGCGCTATTTCGTCCGATGAGTATTATCAGGCTCTCGCAGACCTTGAATCATTAGTTATCGTAGGCGATATTAACTATTCTACCGAGGGCGAAGCGCTTACCTCGCAGTCGTCAATATCTTCTTATTATGTAGATGCCGCAATAAATCAGGCGGTAGAAGAAATAATGGAAACTTACGGCATAGACTACGACACCGCGAACGAGCGTCTCTACAGCGGCGGCTATAAGATATATACCACCGTTGACCTTAATATGCAGCAAAAGCTCGAGGAAGCGTACCTTGACGACAGCAATTTTCAGTCGTATAGCTTTGAAGACGATGAGCTGCTCAGTTCCTTTATATGTATAGACTACAGCGGCAACGTGCTTGCGGTAGTCGGCAACAGGGGAGAGAAGACAAACGTGCGCGGCTGGAATAACGCCACCATGGCAGCAAGATCGCCCGGCTCTACCATAAAGCCGATAGCCTCGTATGCGCCTGCAATAGATCAGGATCTCGTAACATGGTCTACGCTCCTTAAAGATGAACCTATAGACTTAGCCCCCGAGGGCAGCGATAAACAGCAGCTTTTCCCGAAGAACTATTCCGAGTATGGAGACGACGATCCCCACTGGACAAAACAGAATATGACAGTCGCGAAAATGCTCGAAGAATCTAAAAACACCGGCGCTGCCCAGCTGGTCAGAAAGCTTACTCCGCAGTATTGTTTCAACTTCCTGCAAGGCTCGCTTGGTATAAGTACCCTTGTCGCGATGGACGACGCAGGCAGAAGCGACATTCAGTATGCGCCTATGACAGTCGGCGGTCTTACAAGGGGTATGTATCTTTCGGAGCTGGTTTCCGCGTATGAGATTTTCGGCAACGGCGGTATGTATTACGGTCATACGTTCGTTTCGCGTATAACTGACAGAGAAGATAAGGTCATCTACGACCATAACGCTTATGGTACTGCCGCAATAGGCTCTGATACAGCGTATGTTATGAACAGAATGATGACTCAGGTAGTCGAGGGGCCGAACGGCACAGGTGCGGCTGCAAATCTCGATACCGTAGAGGTCGCAGCAAAAACAGGTACTTCCGAAAACTGGCAGGACCTCACCTTTGTTGCCTGCACGCCCGACTATGTAAGCGGCATTTGGATAGGCTATGAAAACCCCGAGATAATCGATATGTCCAAATATCAGAATATCGCAAAGATATGGAAAAATGTCTTTGGCGAAATTGCCGACAGCTCACCGAATAAGACTTTCAAACCGGATAATAATGTCCAGCAGCTTGAATACTGTACTAAAACGGGTCTTATAGCATCGCCGAATTGTACTTCAAAAGCAACGGGTTATTATAAGTCTGATAATATCCCCGAACAGTGCAAGTCGTGCAAAAAGGCAGATGACAAAAAACCTGCTCAGTCGCAGACAAATAATACTCAGAACAGATGATATATGTACGCCTTGGCTTATGCTTGGGCGTATGTGTTTGGATGTGTTTTTATGGATAAACTGACATTTTGCTGCCCCTGCCATTTCGGGCTGGAAAGCGTGCTGAAATTTGAGGTAAGCAAAATAGGCGGCGAGAATATAACGGTAAGTGACGGCAAAGTCTTCTTTGAGGGCGACCGCGATATGATTGCGCGCGCAAACCTCTGGCTTCGTACCGCCGAAAGAGTTCTTATAGTTCTAAAGCAGTTCACAGCGGAAAGTTTTCCGCAGCTAATAGACGGCGCAGAGAGTATCCGCTGGGAAGACTATATAGGCAAAAACGATGCGTTTCCCGTAAAGTCGGGCTCTTCGCTGCATTCAAAGCTTACCAGCATACCCGACTGCCAGTCAATAATAAAGAAAGCGATCGTCAACAGACTGCAAAATAAGTATGGAAAAGCAAGGCTTGAAGAAAGCGGCAGCGAGCATATAGTAAGGTTTTCTATCTATAAAGATGTGGCAACAATTTTTCTCGATACAAGCGGAGAAGGGCTGCATAAGCGCGGCTACCGCAGGCGTTCAAACGGCGCGCCTATAAAAGAAACTCTCGCGGCAGGCATCGCAGACCTCGCAAGAGTGAGAGCAGACAGTATAGTGTGCGACCCCATGTGCGGCTCGGGTACTTTTCTTATAGAAAGCGCGTATAAAGCGTTGTCAATAGCGCCCGGCATACGGCGGCATTTTTCGGCAGAG
>CANPZC010000039.1 GCA_947589355.1 uncultured Clostridia bacterium | reverse complement strand
CCCCTTTTTGAGGTCAGCTTTATTATTATATCACGCCTTGTTTCTCTTGTCAAGGGGTTTTTGAAACTTTTTCAAAATTTTTTTCAAAAAAGTTTTCAAGCCCGTAACAGATGTTTACCACGGCAACGTTTTATATTTTAACACTTAAAGTACGAAATGTCAAGAGTTAAATGCAAAAATAATCATATTTTCGCATATTAACAACAGAAGCGCCACAAGTTAATGAAAAAATATGCACAATGCACATCGCCGAAAAAATACATATAAAAAAATACGCCGCTGCGGTATATAACGGCAAAAAGGCGGCATAATAATCGGGAAAACACATTGAGGGAGGAGCATCATGAACAAAACAAAAGAACGAATACTGTCGTTTATACTGATACTTTCGGGAACCGTAGTCATTTTCACGCTGCTTTACATTCTGTCGTCCCACAGCATTTCAACACAGACAATATCGCAGGTAGGCTCGCGCGGAAAAGAAGTTGAGGCGATACAGCAATTTTTGAAGGACTGGGGCTTATACAACGGCGACATTACGGGCTACTACGGCTCGGAAACGCAGGCGGCAGTAAAGAAATTTCAAAAGCTTAAAGGCATAAGCCAGACGGGCACGGCAGGGCCGCAGACGCTGAAAGCAATGGGCATTTCGATAGGGACGATACCTGCGGCGACCGACTCGAACGTATATCTGCTGGCGAGGATAATTTCGGCTGAGGCGCGCGGTGAGCCATACGAGGGGCAAGTTGCTGTAGGCGCTGTGATACTCAACCGCATAGAACACCCGTCGTTCCCTGACACGCTGTCGGGAGTTATCTACCAGAATGGGGCATTTACGGCTATTGTTGACGGTCAGTTCAATCAGCCTATATCATCATCGGCATACAATGCGGCGAGAGATGCGCTCAACGGTTGGGACCCATCGGGCGGAGCGATATACTATTATAATGCTAAGAAAACCAGCAACTCATTCATTCACAGCAGACCGGTTATAAAAGTGATAGGCGATCACAGGTTCTGCTCATAAAAAGGCGGTCGGGAGATAAACTTCCGACCGTTTGATCTATTAACGTACTTTTGGGATAGTGCCTGCGGTATACTGCAAAATTTTCAGGGCATCATCAACATCTGCAAGACCGTCGCCCGTGACGTCTGCGGCTGAGAGCTGATCTTTGGTAAGATTCAAACTTCCTGCGGCGTATTGCAAGACAAGCAGGCTGTCATCGGTATCTATATAGCCGTCGTCGTTGACATCGCCGTATGTAAACGTTGCTGCGCTGCCCTGACGTTTTATATTTATTACATAATTTCGCACAGCGCCGGACGGAGCTTTTACAGCTACTGTAACGGCGTTATCGCCCGTTTTTAAGTTTACATTTCCTATGCCGCTGACTGTTGCCGCCGATGTTTTCGCCGCAGCCGAGATGCTTACAGAAGAAACATTTGCAGGAACTGTGAGCGAATAGCTTTGGGTATACATATTAAATGACGGCGTTATTGAATAGCCTTTCACGGAAAGTGACGAAAGGAAATTGTTGTTATTGCCGTAAGACGAGGGCTGCGGGCAGGCTTGCTCGGGCATATTTTTATAAACCGGAATAGTAAACACGAGCGCAGATGAAAGGATACGGTCGTTATAGGCGCGTTTCATTGATGCCGCTTCCGAGGCGGCTGCCTGAATATTTGTCATATACTGGTGGCTGAAATAGCCGTTGCCGCCGTCTACCATATCAAACTTTTGCAGATATAGTGTATCCTGTCCCCTGTTTATATAGGAAGTACCGATAAATTTAGAGCCGCCTGTTATTGCTTTATACTGGTTTGTCCACGGCAGAGAGTATGCGGAATTTGTGGTAGACGCATACTTTGCGCCCATTTGCCTTGCGGTAAGAGTAGATGTTGCATACGCTTGGATATTGAAAAAGTTGTAATATCCGCCATAGCCTGCAACAGTGCCAAATGCAAGTTCTGTGCCGTTTACGCCCATTTCCTGTCGTATACGCGATGCAAGGTGGTAGGGGCTAACGCCTGTTTGAGCCGCTGCTTCCATTATTGTAGATGAATATGTTTTTGTTACTTTTGTGTCAGGCGTGGTATAAGAACCTTTCATAAAAGTATCTGCGAGGATATCTTTTACGCCCTGCTCGGTATGCACGTTTGCATCATACGAAAGCTGCTCGAACATAAACACATATGTATCGTCAAGGAAGTTGCGCGGATCCATATAATACGCGATTATCTGTTCCGAAGCCGCTACCCAGCTCCAGCCGTCAAGGCCGTACCAACTGCCGCTGCTCCAGTTATATGCGCCTTTCTCCATGGATTTCCACGAATCGGGGTTATTTATATATGTAAGGCTTACGCCGACCTGAGATTCTGCTTTAAGCGCGGTATTCCAGTCAACGCCGAGATCCTGCGCTTTGAACACCCACTTTGGGTGAGCCTGATGTATCTGGCGAAGTTTTACTTTATAACTTTCCGGGAAGCCTTGCGATGTGAGGTATTTTTCAAAGTCGCCGTCGGGAGTATAAGTAACGCTCGCGGCAGGCTGTGCTTTTACTTCTACATATTCTGCCGAAACATAGCCCGTTTTGCCGCCATAGTTTATTTTATACCAAAGACCGCCATAGACATCGTTTGCGCTGCCCAGAATTTCAAGGGTGTTGCCGCTATAGACATAGCCTATTGTTGAATATGTAGTACCTGCATTGCTGCGGACTCTTAGAGAATCTGCGGTGACTGTGCCGGTTTGAGAAGCCGCGCTTGCGGTGTAAGAAAGCACACCGTCAGAAAAATCATCAGCAAAATAGGCGCTATACGAAAACATCGCAACAGCGCTTAAAGTTACAGCTATGGCTTTTAAAAGCATTTTTCTCAAAGCTGACGTGTGCATTTCTCTTCTCCCTAAAGTTATCCTACGTTTTGCGTGCCGATACAAAGAATGGCACGGCTTTTCTATATGTGTAACTTATATTATAAAACTGTTTTTTCTGCTTGTCAAGTGTTTTTCACGACTTTTCGATATTTTCTAATTCACAAAAAATTTACAATTAGACTTTTTGCGACTTAAAAAAGTAAATTTAGTGGCGTTATATTTTTTTGAACGCTACATCTTGTGGAAAGGTCATTTAAAATGTTATGAAAAAATTTACAAAATATTTTTTATCGCGCCGAATAACTATTTATAATAATGTATAGAGGAAAAATATTGCTGTTTTTCTATTGACAACTTGGTAAAATATATGTTATAATACATATACAAAACGATTTTTGTAGAAATATCAGATATACAGAGAGAAAAAATAAAGACAAAAGAGAGATATCAGACAAGCGGACATAACCTTTTGCTTTGACCGCGTGATATTGTAAGGAGGCAAAAATGAAAATAAGTTTTAAGAAAGCTGTGATCTCGATAGGCACAGCCATTGTCATGGTCACATCTGTTTTTGCCGGAACAGTTGTGGCAGCCACGACCAACGAAATAACCGTGCAGCCCTCGGCGTTCTCTGTAAACGCAGGCGAGGCTTTCGATGTTTCTGTAGGTTTTAAGGCAGGCGACAATGGCGCGGCGGGATTTCAGCTTAATTTGCATTATGACAGCAGCAAGCTTGATGTTTACGTACCTACCGATGCCGAGATACAGGGCGGCAAATATAATTATCAGGTACTTGGAAGCAGATTTTTAGTTACCACAAACTACAGCTACTCTGACGGAGTTGTAAGGATAGTGGGCGTTAACGGCAGCGGCAACAACATAATCGTTGACACGCCGCTGAGCATTATTACGTTCATTCCGAAAGAGGGCGCGAGCGGCAAGGCGGCTTTCTGGGTAGAGGTAGAAAAGCTTTCGGAAAGCAAGAAAAACGGTGAGTTTGTAAGTTCTTCATACTCAGCGCCGAGCGCGTCAAACCCTGTATATGTAAATCTGCTTGCGCCTGCAACGGTAACGGAAACAACTACGACCACTACACAGGCGACTACCACCCTTTCGACAACGACGACCACCACTTCGATAACAACAACGGCTGAGGTAACTACAACGCCAAAGCCTGTAACTACCACCCCTGCCCCGACAACTACCGAGGCAGTGACAACTACGGAAAAGTCTGAAACCACAACTGCTGCACCGACGACCACAACGCCGAAGGAAACGGAAGCTGCGGCATCACAGACTACAGAAAAGACTACCTTGGCAACTACAACTCCCGAAGTTACTACTGCGCCGATAACATCGCCGGAAGTTTCAAAGAGCGATACGAGCGCTGAAACTTCAGTTGCTCCCGAGGTTACAGATACGCCCGAAGTTACGACTGTTGAAAGCAGCGAAACTGCGGCTGTTACCGAAAGCCCTGATACAACAGAGCCCGGCGAAAGCGTTACAACTGCTGCTGACAGTGATGCGGTAGTAATTGAAGATGATCTGCCGCTTTATCAATACTCGCAGGGCGCGAATGAATACAACGAAGCGGAAGTTGAGCCTTACTGTGTTGATCTGAAAGATTACATAGAAGATTTCGACAAGCCTATGGACATTAAGGTATCTGTAGAATCCGACGGATTTGCAAATGGTTCGATAAGCATGAACGACCCTGACGGCAACTGGGTCAAGTATTATCAGGATACTGAGGCAAACGTTTGGGAGGCTACAAATGTAAGCCTTGACAAGAACGATGCGCTGGTATTCGTACAGTTGTTTTACTTGCAGGAAAATTCAAGTTTTGCTATCAACAAGATAGAGATAACACCGAGCAAGGCTGATGCGCAGACGGAGACCGACGAGATAAAAGACGGCACGGAAAACGGCGGCGCTGAAAACAAAGAGACTATTGAAAAAGCCGATCCCGAAAAGATAGAAGAGATAGTTAGCGAGATGCCCGAAAACGACAAGAACCCTAACACATCGGATTCTTTCAAGAGCGTGCTGGCTATATCGCTTGTAGTGCTTGAGGTAACGGCTATGGCGGCAGTGCTGTTCTTTACAGGCCGCAAAAAGGTAATTGAAGAACCCGAAGAAAACGCAGAATAAGAAATAAACATATTATAATTGCAGTGCGGCGAACGTGCTGCAATTATTTTTCAAAGTTTGAGGTGAGCATGATGCAGGATATTGCAAAGACTAATTTTCAGATAGAGATGGAAAAGCTTATAGCTGCTTTTCGCGACCGCCGCCCTACCCTGCTGCTTCACGCCTGCTGTGCGCCATGCTCGTCATATGTACTTGAAAGCATTGCGAAATATTTTGATATTACGATGTATTTTTACGACCCGAACATCACCCCTGCCGAGGAATATGAAAAGAGATATTCGGAGCTTAAAAGGCTTTTGCGTGAAGCGCCGTTTGCAGACGGTATAAAGATAATGGAGAGCGAATATGAGCCCGAAAAGTTTTTTGAGATAGCAAAAGGTCTTGAGGACATTCCTGAGGGCGGTGAGAGGTGCTTTAAGTGCTACAGGCTGCGGCTTGAAAGAACGGCGCAGGCTGCAAAAGAGCATGGATTTGATTACTTTGCGACCACGCTTTCTATCTCTCCGTACAAGTCGTCGGCAAAGCTGGCGGAGATATCTCTTGCGCTGGAAAAAGAGTACGGCGTAAACTGGCTGCCGAGCGATTTCAAAAAACGCGGCGGTTACAAGCGTTCTATAGAGCTATCTAAAGAATACGGGCTGTACAGACAAGACTACTGCGGCTGCGTGTACTCTCAGGCGCAGAGGGCGGCAAGGCTGGCGGAGAAAAATAAGAATATTTAAGATTTGCAAAGGGGATAAACATATGAAAAAATGGTATGATGAAGAATATGAGTTCAAAATTGAAGTTATAGGATTTGCTCAAGGCGACCGTACAGAAAATTATTGTCGCAACGGTGAGGAAATAGGCGATACATATTGCTGCACTTACGGTTGTCCTGTAAATAGCGAGGGATATGGTATTTGCAGTAAAACAATGATGATGCTGTACCCTATTATGGAAGCTGTAAGAAGCGGCGGCGACTTAAAAAATCTCGGAGGGGACAGCAAATACAGCAAGACAGTTGTATGCCCTGACGGGTGTGTGAAGTTTCGCTTAACCGCAAAACCTCTCGGAAACTTGAATTTTCATAAAGGTGAATTCTGGAAAGAGCCGTAAACAAGTAATTCAGGCAAATTATGATCTATATCAGGGTCACATAAAATACAAGACTCCCGAAATATCGGGAGCTTTTTAATATCAGACGATACTTAAAATATTACTTGACAATATGTGAACTATGTGTTATAATATATATAACTTTATCACAGATCTGAGGTGTAGACAATGAAAACGGAAATTATTGACTTGGAGCATTGCCCTTTAAGCGAGCGTCACGGCACTTATGGCGGCAAGGGAGGCGGCAAAGATGGCATAACAATTGACGGAGAGTATTGGCTTGTCAAGTACCCTAAGACCCACACGGACGGAGAACAGAAATTTTATACCACTTCCCCGCTCTCGGAATATATCGGCAGTCATGTTTACAAGCTTCTGGGAATTGACGCTCAGGAAACCGCGCTTGGCATAAGGCACGGAAAACTTGTTGTTGCCTGCAAGGACTTTTGCAAGAAAGAAGGCGCTCTGCGTGAATTTCGCACGCTAAAAAATGCTTACGACCAAAAGCTTTCAAAAGCGCTGAAAGAAAATATTTATTCGGGCAGCGAGAAGCAATTTATACCCCTTGAAACTATGATGATACATTTAAAATACAACCCTGTGCTGCGGCTTGTGCCCGATATTCAGGTGCGTTTCTGGCAGCAGTTCATTGTTGATATTCTGATCGGAAATAATGACAGAAACTGTGGCAGCTGGGGTATTTTGTATGAAGACGGCAAGTACCGTCTTGCACCGATATTCGGAAACGGCGCGGCTTTTTGGGGCTGCGTGCCTGACAGACAGCTTGAAGAATATCTTGAAGATGAAGACATGATGCTGAAAAGCATATCGGGCTGTATTTCGGTCTACACATATGAGGGGCGAAATATTTACGGCAAAGATTTGACGAAAATAACCGATGAATGTTATCTCAAAACTGCCGCGGACATTATTCCTAAAATTTACAGCAAGATGGACGAAATTCGCGATTTCATAAACGGCATACCCGAAAATTTCGCCGGCTTAGATGTTTGCTCGGGTATCAGAAAAAAATTCTGCATAAGGTTTATGGAAATAATGTTGGAAAATTATCTTGTGCCGGTTTATGAGCTTGCAAAATCTATTGAAAAAGAGTGATATTATGGAAAAGGTATTTATAAGAAAAAAGTTTGATTTTACTGTGCCGCAGGAAGTTGAAAATGCAATAACCGAGCTTGAAAATGCTGTTTTGACGGACTCGGCACACTTGGATATTTATCTTGATGAATTTAAGCTGAGTGTTCGCTCTGCGACGGGCGGCGACGGTGGAATGACCGATGAACAGGCTGACGAGGTCTTGCATTATTACTACACAAGGCAATATCTGAAAGGCTAGACGAAATGAGATCTTTATGAAGCACTATCCGTAAGCCCAAAATAAACCCAAATTTTGATAAAACGAAAAATAATCGTCATTTTTGAGCACTTCAGAAATGGCGATTATTTATAATAAATTTATTGTGAATGCTTAACGAAAAAGATAAGTTTAGAAAAGCGAGATCTATCGAAGCTTTTGCAACTTTTTAGAACTATTGCATCATAATTTGATGCGTTGTTCGGCAAAAGCAATCAATAGAAATTAGTGAATAATGAATGGGAAGAAGCCTCAAAGAGGGTTCTTCTGCACTTGACCGACTGCTTGCAGGAGGTCAATGTGTAGTGAATAGTGAATAATGAATAGTGAAAAGTGAATAGTACAGAAAATCCCTTAACTTGCGTTAAGGGATTTTCTGGCGGAGCAGGAGAGATTCGAACTCTCGGTCCCGATTAAGGGATTACTCGATTTCGAGTCGAGCCCGTTATGACCACTTCGATACTGCTCC
>CANPZC010000038.1 GCA_947589355.1 uncultured Clostridia bacterium | reverse complement strand
AGCCGGCACTCCTTTTTCTATTTATATTATACACCAAAGAAATTTATTTGTCAAGAGGTTTTTATTACTTGCGAATTTTGCGCTCTTTCTTTGGAGCATCGCTTTCGGTATGAGGCTTGTTCCACAGCAGACCTACAAATATGAAGAAGAACGGTGTTACTGTTATTATACTGATATTCACATTTGCCTGCAAACCATAGCCGAGAACTGCTGCCAAAAGAGCGACGGCTGTCCAGCTATCCTCGCCGAGGAAAAATTTCTTAACGCAGGCTAAGCCTTTTTTGATAGTTACAAAGCCCATTGAAAGGTATATCAGCAGGCAGGGCACGCCGCACGCCAGAGCGAGATCAAAATACTCATTATACGAACGGTCGGTAGTGAAGCCGAGTTTGGCATCATACAGTATGGTAGTACCATAATAGCCAAAGCCTATACAGTCAGGCCCGCTGCCGAGCACCCAGCAGCTCTTGAGCATATTAAGACACTCTTTCCAAAGCCTCGGGTAAATATGCCAGCTGCTTATATTACTGCTTTCGGGGAATGCCACGCCCAGCCTATATGCGCTGTCTGTCCAGATGATATTGCTGTCATAGAGATACGCGCGGTCTGTAAGAGCGACGACTGCGAAAGCCGCCGCGGCGAGTAATACAGAACACAATGCAAACAGCACGCCGAACCTGATTTTCGGCGATTTTTTGCGAAATGCCGCAGCCCTTATTATTTCTATCACCAAAACCGCGAGCAATGCGAACGGCACGCCGACATAGCCTGCGACGGTACAGGTAAGAAAACCTGCTGCCGAGCAAGCGCCCACGCACACGGCGCAGAACACTTTTCTCACTTTGCTTTTATCATACACAAGACCAGCTGCTGCAACAGCCGAAGCCATTGTCATGAGCGCGGCAAGGGCATGGGGCGACTGCACAAGGCCGTCGGCGATGAAATGCTCATAAGAAATGCTGTCTCTGCCGTTTATATAAAGCATATCGTAGAAGAAATTCGGCAGTTTTTCTACAAGACCGGAAACCGTTTGCAATATGCCGTACACTGCGTTTATCAGCGATATTGAAAGGAAAATATCGAGGTATGTTTTTCTGCGGCTGCGTGAATTTATCTGCGATGCGGCGACGAACAGACCGATATACGAAAACAGGGTGAGCATACCGTTATAGCGGTAGTCTTTGCCGAAGAACGCGCACTTTATGTCATACGCCATAAATGTAGATACGACGACGAACAGCAGATATATAACGGGGAGTATGAAAAGCTTATTCTCTCCTGCCTTGAAATATTTTTTCGTTGCGGAGATGATAAGTATCAGAAAGCCTATGAAACTTACCGCATACAGCGCAATTTGCAGATACGATATATAGCCGCTGCATTTTGAAGCGATACGCGCGAAGTTTACATACTTCATAGTTTGCAAAGTATTTATGTTTGAAAACGAGAACACCAGAGCGCCCTTTGAAACATAGTACGGTATGCTCATTACAAACAGAACCAGCGCAGACGCAGCAAGGTAGATAAAGCCCAGCTTCTGATACTGCTTTTCTGTCATATTAACGATAAAGTCACTTTTTTCTGTAGAATGGAAAAGGTGCTTTCTTTCTTCTTTTTCTTTATTGTCCATATCCGTCATATCTCCCACGATCTAAGATTTTTCCGTGCCGATATATACTTTATATACTTGCTAAAATGGGTGGCAGAGGCGACCTCATACCACCCGATCATTTACTTTATAACTCTATGTGATTATATAGTTATTTCGCGTACTCGATAGCTCTGCTCTCTCTGATGATGTGTACCTTTATCTGTCCGGGATATTCCATTTCGTTTTCGATACGTTTTGCGATATCTCTTGCGACAAGTACCATTCTTTCATCGTTTATCTTTTCGGGCGAGACCATTATCCTTACTTCTCGTCCTGCCTGTATAGCGTATGATTTTTCTACTCCGTCATAAGATGAGCATATTTCTTCAAGCTTTTCAAGACGCTTGATATAGTTTTCGTAGTTCTCGCTTCTCGCTCCCGGTCTTGCTGCCGAGATAGCATCTGCTGCCTGAACGAGGGCGGCAACTACTGTTCTTGTTTCCACGTCTCCGTGGTGAGCCTCGATAGCGTGCAGCACATCGGGGCTTTCTTTATACTTTCTGCAAACGTCCACACCTATCTGAACGTGTGAACCCTCTATCTCGTAGCTGAGTGCCTTGCCTATATCGTGCAGAAGTCCTGCTCTGCGTGCAAGCGCCGCGTCAACGCCGAGTTCCGATGCCATCATTCCTGCCAGATGCGCGACTTCTATAGAGTGGTCAAGCACATTCTGACGGTAGCTTGTTCTGTAGTGGAGTCTTCCCAGCAGTTTTACAAGTTCGGGGTTTATGCCGTGCACGTTCGTTTCAAGTATGGCTCTTTCGCCCTCTTTCTTGATACGCTGCTCTACTTCACGTCTTGCCTTATCCACCATTTCTTCTATACGAGTCGGGTGTATACGGCCGTCGTTTATAAGTTTTTCAAGAGCTATCCTTGCTATCTCACGTCTTACCTGATCGAAGCATGAAATAGTGATAGCTTCGGGTGTATCGTCTATAATAAGCTCAACGCCCGTAAGTGTTTCAATAGCCTTGACGTTTCTGCCCTCTCGTCCGATTATTCTGCCCTTCATCTCATCGTTAGGCAGAGATACGACCGACACAGCCGTTTCTGAGACCTGTTCGGACGACCACCTTGAAATTGCAAGGGATATATACTGCCTTGCCTTGCTCTCGCACTCTTCTTTGAGCTGTGCTTCATAGCTTTGTATCTTGACGGCTTTTTCATGCACAAGCTCTGATTCAAGCGAGTTGAGAAGATGTTCTTTTGCCTGTTCTTTGGTAAATTCGGAGATCTTTTCGAGCATATCCAGCTGACTTTTCTTTATCCTGTCCGCCTCGGCGAGTTTTTCATCTGCCGCCTTGTGCTTAGATGTCAGAGATTCCTCTTTCTTTTCGATCATGTCGATCTTTTTGTCGAGAGTTTCCTCTTTCTGCTGGATACGTCTTTCCTGCCGCGATATCTCTATGCGCCTTTCCTTGATCTCTTTTTCCGCTTCGCTGCGGCTTTTATGGATCTCGTCTTTCGCTTCGACCAGCGCGGACTTTTTAAGACTCTCCGCTTCCTTGCCTGCGTCCTTTACTATTCTTTGAGCTTCTTCTTCCGCCGAGCCTATTGCTGCCTCGGCTGTTTTCTTTCTGTATCTAATGCCCTGCCGAAAACAGATAAAGCCTGCTATGGCAGCGCCTGCTATACAGCAAATGACGCAGAGCAAGATAACTATAGGTATATCCATATAGTCAGTCCTCCTCTTAAAAATTTAATATGAAATTGTAAAGCTACAAATACGCATATCAATGCATAATACTATTATATAATAATTCTTTCTCCGTGTCAAGAAATTTTTTTGAAAAATAGCTCAAAACCTCTTGACAAGGGCGAAAATTCGTGATAATATATAGGTTATAGATGTATTTAAGGCTATATAAAGCTATGAACGGAGAAGACGCTCTTTAGAAAATGGCGCAAACAGAGAGCATTGCCACAGGCTGGAAGCAATGCGGCGGCACAAAGATGCGTACACCGCTCCGCGAGCGCGCCCAACAAGCGACGTTTTGCCTGCGTTAAAGGCTTAAAAGGCAGTAATTTTACTGTAAACACGGGTGGAACAGTGTTCTGCATGGCAGGATGCCCCGAAAGGAACGTTTTTACGCTCTTTTCGGGGATTTTTGATATATAAACACAAAAAAGGAGAGTGCTGGAAATGGCAGACGTTATTCGTAGGATAGAGCAGTCGCAGCTGGGAGAGTGTTTGGAAGTTATACACCGCAGTTTTGCGCCTGTGGCAGGTCAGTTTCACTTAACGCCGCTCAATTGCCCCACTTACACGGCGTTCATAACGCTGGAGAGGCTTATATTTGAATCGGGCAACGGGGTGGAGTTTTACGGCATTTACGATGGCACGGAGCTTGTTGGCGTTGTGGGTCTTGACAGGCGCGAAAATGAAGTGCAGATAAAACATTTGTGCGTTCTTCCCGAAAAACAGAACATGAATTTCGGCACGCGCCTTATGGAATACGCCGCGAGAGAGGCAGCAAAAATGGGTTACAGGCGGATAAGTGCAGGGATAATAGACGAAAACGAGCGGCTGAAAAAGTTCTATATGCGCCGCGGCTACACCGAGATAGAAAAGCGCAGTTTTACGCACCTGCCGTTCGTGGTGTGCTACATGGTAAAGGAGTAACGGGCGTATATGCGAAAGATACTCAGCATATGCTGCGTCACGGTGAGCGTGATAATTGGCATTTTTTTAGATTACATAGCCTACAGGGTATCGCAGAACAGCACAGACTCTAAACTAGCGATACTGATATTTATACCGACATTTATTGTGATACTGTGGCTGGGGACGTTCTACGACCAGTTATCTGTTAAAGAGGGCAAAGCGGTACTTAAAAAGCGCATGAGGATAACTCTGCGCGTGGTGTACACGATGAGCCTTTTGACGGTATGCGCTATATGGCTGTGGGTGATATACAAGTACACATACTATTTTGGTGACATTATTGCATCTATAAAGGGCGTATTTGACTGACGGAACGGAGGGCTGCGCTATGGTAATTATACAGTCTGCGATATGCTTTTTGTGCATAAACTGCCTTGGGATATCGGCTTTTTACGGCATAGGCGGCAGGGTGTCTACCGCCCTTTTGGCGGCGGCAATAGTGATATTCATAAGCGCAAAGCCGGTGTTAAAAAAGCAGCCTGCAAAACGCCTTAAAATACTTGCAGGCGGAGTGCGTTTGCTGTGGATATTTTTGATAACGCTGGCGCTTTCGATAGCCGCGGCGGTGTGCATAATTGCTCTTGGCGAGCTGAAAGTTTCCGAGATAGTGTGGTACATAGTGTTTGCGGTGCTTATGCTGTTTGTGATATTCTGGGCAGGAATGCTGAGGTGCTATTTTACATCGGTGCAGCTTGGTATAAAGCACAGGGCTGCAATGCTGATATGCGGATTTATACCGCCGCTGAACGTTATTGTTCTTATAAAAACACTGCGTATAATGGGCAAAGAACTGAAGTTTGAAAACGAGAAGATAAAGATAGACAAACAGCGTGAGGGCAAGCAGATATGCAAAACAAAGTACCCGATACTTATGGTGCACGGGGTGTTCTTTCGCGATTTGAAATACTTTAACTACTGGGGCAGGATACCTGAGGAGCTGGAGAAAAACGGCGCTGTAGTATACTACGGTGAGCAGCAGTCAGCGGCGGCGGTATACGACAGCGGAAAAGAGCTGGCAGACAGGATAACAGCGATAGTTGAGAAAACGGGCTGCGGCAAAGTGAACATAATAGCGCACTCAAAGGGCGGACTGGATTCGCGCTGCGCGATAACTTTGCACGGGTGCGCCGATAAGGTGGCATCGCTGACGACGGTAAACACGCCCCACCGCGGCTGCAAGTTTGCCGATTACCTTATAGAAAAGGCGAGCGATGGGCTGTGCGACACGGTATCTTCAAAGTACAACGCGGCGATGAAGCTGCTGGGCGACAGCGACCCCGATTTTATGGCGGCGGTGAAAGATCTGACGGCAGAAAACTGCGCCGCGTTCAACGAAAAATGCCCCGACAGCGAGGGCGTGTACTATCAGAGCGTTGGCTCGGTGAACAAGGGCGCGCTTGGCGGTCAGTTTCCGCTGAATATGTCTTATCTGTTTGTAAAGAGGTTTGACGGCAGCAACGATGGGCTTGTTTCGGAGGACTCGATGAAGTGGGGCGAGGACTTTACATTTTTGCAGCCCGGCGGCAAGAGGGGAATATCGCACGCTGATGTGATAGACCTCAACCGCGAGAACATCGAGGGGTTTGACGTGCGCGAGTTTTACGTTGGGCTTGTTGAGAGGCTGAAAGAGAGAGGGTTGTAATGGTACGCGAGGCGGAAATAGTGAATAGTGAAAGAGTGAATAACGAATAGTTAATAGTTAAGGTGCAGCTTACGCCGCGTATTTTAAAAGTTTTATGTACCGACACAGATAGTACGACGTTAGATATTTTTTATACCCACCCTCAGACCACCCGGAGCAGAAGCTGCTGGAAGCATATTCTTCCAGCAGCATGTGAGGGCGAGTGAGGCTTTTAGGGAATGGTGTACTTTTAATGTAGTATTATAAGTGGGAGAGTGCGCTTGAATGTGGGGCAGCAAAGAAAAAAGCCCGTCATACCGCAAGGTATGCGCCGCCGACCATACATGGCGGCGAGGGTTTTTTTCAGGCGGCTTGGAGGCTAAAGCCGACAAGACGATGCGAAAGCAGCGATATAATTACAAGTCAATATTTTTATGTACCACTAGGAGGGTAAAATTATGATAAACTTAACACTTAAAGACGGCAGTGTGAAGACTGTCGAAAATGCCGTGCCTGCAAGCGAAATAGTCAAGGGCATAGGCATGGGACTTTACAAGGCGGCTTGCTGCGTGAAGATAAACGGCGAGGTGAAAGACCTTCGCACCGTTATTGACGGCGACTGCACTTTTGAGGTGCTTACCTTTGACTCGAAAGCCGGCAAGGAAACTTTCAGGCACACGGCATCGCACCTTATGGCGCAGGCGGTGAAGAACCTATACCCTGAGGCAAAACTTGCGCGCGGCCCTGCTACCGACACGGGCTTCTACTACGATTTTGACGTTGAAAAGCCGTTCACGCCCGAAGACCTTACTAAAATTGAAGCAGAGATGAAGCGCCTTGTAAAAGAGGACTACGAACTCGAACGCTTTGAACTTTCCGCGGACGAGGCTATAAAGCTTATGCAGGAGCGCGGCGAGGACTACAAGGTAGAACTCATCAAAAAGCATGACGACCGCGGCGAAAAGCTGTCGTTCTACAAGCAGGGCGATTTTATAGACCTGTGCGCAGGCCCGCACATTATGAGCATCGGCGCGATAAAGGCGTTCAAGCTCACAGCCTGCACGGGCGCATACTGGGGCAAGGCAGAAGACGGCATACAGATGTGCCGCGTATATGGTACTGCGTTCCCGAAAGCCTCGCTTTTAGACGAATTTTTGAAGCAGCAGGAAGAAGCGAAGCTGCGCGATCACAATAAGATAGGCAGGGAGCTTGAATACTTCACGACGGTAGACTACATCGGTCAGGGCTTGCCGATAATGCTGCCCAAAGGCGCGCGCGTTATACAGCTTATGCAGAGGTGGATAGAGGACTTAGAGCAGTCTAAAGGCTGTATGCTTACCAAAACGCCGCTGTTTGCAAAGCGCGATCTTTACCGCATTTCGGGTCACTGGGATCACTATCTTGACGGTATGTTCGTACTGGGCGACCCCAATGACGAGGAGAAAGAATGCTTTGCTCTTCGCCCGATGACCTGCCCGTTCCAGTATCAGGTATTTCTCAACAGGCAGCGTTCTTACAAAGAATTGCCTATGCGCTTGGTTGAGACCTCTACCCTTTTCAGGAACGAGGACAGCGGCGAAATGCACGGTCTTATAAGGGTAAGGCAGTTTACTATCTCGGAGGGTCACTACATTCTGCGCCCCGATCAGCTGGAGGAGGAGTTCCGCGGCTGCTTGGAGCTTGCTAAATACTGCCTCGATACTGTGGGACTGCTGGAGGACTGCACGTTCAGGTTCTCGCAGTGGGATCCTGCAAACCCGAACAACAAATACGAGGGTACGCCCGAGCAATGGGATCACGCTCAGGCGGCTATGAAGAAGATACTTGATGACATAGGTCTTGAATACGACATAGGCATTGACGAGGCTGCGTTCTATGGCCCGAAGCTTGATATACAGTACAAAAACGTATACGGCAAGGAAGACACGCTTGTTACTATACAGATAGATATGCTGCTTGCTGAGAGGTTCGGTATGTACTATGTTGACAAGGACGGTCAGAAGAAGCTGCCGTACATCATACACAGGACGTCGCTTGGCTGTTACGAGAGAACGCTGGCGTATATGCTTGAAAAGTATGCAGGGGTACTGCCTTTGTGGCTCGCGCCCGAACAGGCAAGAATTATGACGATAGGCGACGAACATCTTGAATACGCAAACAAGCTGGCGCAGGACATGACCGCAAAGGGCATGAGGGTAACTGTTGACAGCCGTGATGAGAACATCGGCACGAAGATAAAGGGCGCACGCCTTGAAAGGATACCTTACATGGTGATAATAGGCGACAAGGAAATGCAGAGCGGCTGTGTTTCGGTACGCTCGAGAAAAGAGGGCGAGCTTGGCGCGCTCGACAGGGCTGCATTTATTGAAAAGCTGGAGCAGGAGATTGTTACAAAGGCAAAGTAGGAGTGAAAGATATGAAGTTCCGTCCGTGCATTGACATACACAACGGCAGGGTGAAGCAGATAGTGGGCTCTACTCTGCTTGGCGAAAATGCGGCAGAAAATTTTGTCTCGGACCTTGGCGCGGCGCATTTTGCGAAGATGTACCGCCGTGACGGTCTGACGGGCGGACACGTTATTCTTCTCAATGCTAAGGGCACGGAGTTTTACGAGGCTGACAAGCGGCAGGCGTTTGAGGCGTTCAGTGAGTACCCCGGCGGATTGCAGGTCGGCGGAGGGATAGACGATGGCAACGCCGCGGAGTTTTTGAGCGCAGGCGCGAGCCATGTTATAGTGACTTCGTTTGTGTTCAAGGGCGGCGCGCTTGACAGAGAAGCTCTCGGCAGGCTTATAGAGAAAGTCGGCAAGGAGCATATTGTGCTTGACCTTAGCTGCAAGAAGTTTGGCGGCGAATATTTTGTTATGACCGACCGCTGGAGCGTGAAAAGCGACATGGCGCTTAGTGAGCGCACGGTGCAGGGGCTGTCGGAGAGCTGCGCGGAACTGCTTGTGCACGCTGTTGACGCGGAGGGGAAGTCGCAGGGGATAGATAGCGACCTTGTGAAGATACTGGCGGCAAGCGATGTGCCTGTGACATACGCAGGGGGTATATCGTCGTACAGCGATATTGAAAGGCTCGGCGACTTAGGCGGCGGAAAGGTAGATTTTACGGTAGGCTCGGCGCTGGACATCTTCGGAGGGAAGATGGAGTACGGGGTGCTGGCGAGGGAATACGGAATTAGTGAATAGTGAATATTGAATAACGAATAGTTAATAGTTAAGGTGCGGCTTACGCCGCGGATCTTAAATTCTTGTCAAGAAAGGAAAAGTTTTCGCTATTAGAGGTTAGAAACGGTTTTGCGCATTTTGCGTGAAGCCGTTTGTTTTGTGTATTGTTTGCGCTTACGCGCAAGCCTGCGGAGCTGTTCAACGCCCCAACTTAAATTTGGTCATCTTGCTTCTTTGTATGTTATACGTTTTCGTTTAACATTTGGCGTTTAGCCGCTGATAGTGAAAAACATTTTCAAAATTTATATTTACTATCAGGAGGAACATATGTCACAGAAAAATTATCACACCGACAACAAATC
>CANPZC010000037.1 GCA_947589355.1 uncultured Clostridia bacterium | reverse complement strand
AACACAGAAGTTAAGCTCATCCTCGCCTACGATACTCTGCGGGCGACCGCTTGGGAAAATCGGTATCGCCGACATATATTCCTCCTTAGCTCAGTCGGTAGAGCACTCGGCTGTTAACCGAGTTGTCGTCCGTTCGAGTCGGACAGGGGGAGCCAGAAACGCCCTTAACTATCGTTAAGGGCTCAGTGAATAGTGAATGCGAAGAAGCCTCTCTGGGGCTTCTTCTGCACTTTACGGCTGCCATGCAGTCGTAAAGTGTGGTGAATAGTTTATAGATAATAGTTGTCCGTAAGGAAGGCGTTTCTGTACTATTCATTGTTCACTAAATATTGTCAATAAATTAGACTCTGATGGGTCTTTTTTTATTGCCTGCTGTGTGGTTTTGATTTGCGATAGTCGGAATATTCTTCCGGTGGCGTGGGTTTGGAATGTTGAGGGCTCATCGGCGTAGTTGTGGGGGCAATGTGCGCTCCGCGCGCTGCGAAAGCAGCAACTTAAAATAAAAATATAACGCGCAGCCCGACCCTCACGGGTCTTTATTGCTGCCTTACAGAGCACTTGGCTGTTTAAGCTGACAGCAGGACGCACTATAGCACAAGAAACGGCTTTTGTCAACGTTTTTGTATCTCAGCTTAGTTTTACCTTAAAACATTCTTAAAAAATTAAAATTTTGTTGACCGCGCCAAACTGCCGTATTATAATTATCATAATAGATCAAACGACGGGAGGCGCGGTCATGTTTTCACAGCTTTTGTATACGGTAAAAAATTCTTTACGGGCGAAACTGTACATTTATTTACTCATTTTGCTCACGCAGATAATATCGCTGCTTTGCGTGTTTGTGTGCTGCGGACTTATTTACAACGCGTTCACAAAGTACAAAGAAGCATCGTTTGAAAGCAGGTGCATTTACGCGGAGTTTATAAATGTGCACGACGACGCGGTGAGCGACGAAGAGAAGTTCGGCGGCGGTATGCGATTTGATGAATTTCAAAAGGGCTTGGACAGCATCAAAGAGATTTTTGAAAACAACAAGGCGAATATTTTAATACACGGGCGGATAAAAATGGGCGGCGAATATCTGTCGGCGAGCGTTTTTTACAACGGCATTGCCGGCAGCGAATATCAGCCGTATGATATAGTTGCAACTCTGGACGGCTACAGCACCGGTGACCACATAAATATTGACGGCTTAAATTACCGTATTGCTGCGCCGTCAGAGACCTCGGCTATTTGCTTTCCTGTAGGTGAAAACACGCCGCCGAGCGTTGTGCCGTGCGACATTCAGATAGAGCTTGAGCACCAGCCGACCTACAAAGAATGCAAGGCGATTACAGACAGAATTACGATGCTTTTTGACCCGATAAATATTGCGGAGCCTGAAAATCTGAAGCTTTTAGATGTGCAGATGAACAACACGCAGGTCGCGCTTTCGGCGGTAATGCTGGTTATTGCGTCGCTGAACTGCGGCATTTGCTACAGCTATATAAATGAAAGCAGGCGAAAGCAGTTTGCGATATATAAAATTTGCGGCGCGAAAAGCAGCAACTGTTTTATGGTGTGCATTGCGGAAGCGGCGATGTATATGGCGGCAGGTTTTGCGCTGGCGTATCTTGTTTTTGAATATCTGCTGAAAAATATTCTGCTCTCGTTTTATCCGAACATCGAGGGTGTGTATAATGCAAAAATGTATGTGTGCGTGCTGTTAGCGTATGCTGTAATTACTTTGGCGGTTATGTCTTTCTGTACAATTAAATACGCTAATGCGCCTATTGCGGAAGAGAGGAAACAGATATGAAAATTTTTGCATACATAAAATACAGCCTGCTGTTTTTCGCAAAGCACTCAGGGCTCTACATACTGATGATTTTGCAGCTTGCGTTTTTGCTGCTGGCTGAAAACATACTTATTGCGAACCTGAACAGCCGCGATGTTCTTTACGCGCCGTATGAAAAGATCATCTCGCACGATGGCTATTATTTTATGCAGCCGTATGCATCGGGCGGCATCAGCGATGAAAACGGCGATACGATAAAAACAAGCGATGAGATCTTGCAGGAAACGCTCTCTAAGCTGAAAGGCAGTTACAAATTGTATTGCTTTTATCATGGTACTATTGAAGATGAGGGAATAAACATCAGGGTAATAGATGACACAGTTTTCAGCGTTCTTTCGCTGCCTCTTGAAGAGGGCAAACACAGCAAAAACGCCTGCCTTGTGACCAAAAACAACATAGGTCTTAAAGCAGGCGATGAAGTAGATGTTGACGGCGTAAAGATAAAAATTTCGGGTGTACTGTCCGATAAAACGTACTTGCCAGACTATTCTCTGATAGATGCCGAAATGAGCGTTGAGCAGCTTTATCAGGCGTATTCTTTTTCAAAAGATTTTGAAAGCGATGACAGCGAAGATACGCAGTATATGGAATACACCGAAATTATCGCGCCATACTCGCTGCTTAAAGAAAGTATAGAAAACGGAGTGCTTTACCGCAGCGGAAAAATGCTGATAGCTTTTGACGAGCCGCTGTCGCCGCAGGACAGGGCATACAACGAGCAGGTACTCACTGCCGCCGACTGCGACGAACCCGGTTGGCTGATAAGCTTTGAGCAGATCAGGCGGAAAGGTGAAATTTACCGCAGCGAGGATTTTTACAAAATGCTGCCGATAGTGGCTTGCATACTTGTGGTGATAATAGTCGGCGTGGTGTGCTCGTCAGCTATGATAAGCGCGCGGCAGATGAAAAAATTCAGGGTGCTTTACATAAATGGCGCAACGTCCGCCGACTGCCTGATGATAAGCTGTTTGACCGCGCTTCTGTCCTCGATAATAGCGCTTGCCCTCGCCGCGGCTGTGCTGAAGATAGGCATAGCAAATTCTTTTGCAAACGACCTCGGATTTGTCATGGGTATGAACAATGTTTTCGCGACCGCTGCTGTGATAGCTTTCGCTGTGGCAGCATTCGCAGTGATCCCTGCCATAGTCATATCGCGCACTATAAAATAAAGAGTAATTAAACGTACACTTTATCGGGCGCAAATATCGTAAATCTTTTGCATAGTCCATTTGGTGAAGACCCTCGCGTTCCCTCGCCGTTGGCGGTATACTTTCCCATATCGCCGCAAATAAAAAAGACCCTGATTCGGGTCTTTTTTTGTTTTGCTTAAAGTGCAGATCAGCTTCTGTCAAACTTCTTTCGCGAGATGACTATGGCAGGAATTACGGCGAACGCTGCTATTGCAAAGACCACGGTGCATATGGTGGCTGCGGTGTTGTTGAGCCCCCAAGTGAAGCCTGTTTCGTTGGCGAATTAGTCGGCTATACCGAGTTTCATGAGCGCGAGGGCTGCTGCGGTGGCTATTGCAGAAGATATAAATGATGTCACGCAGCTTATTTTTACGCAGTCAAGCGGCGATGCGCCTGTTATGTACAAAACAGCGAATCTTCGCAGCTGTTTTGCGGTTATTATTGCGGAGGAGCAAACCACGCCGATGAGTATCACAGCTACGATGCAAACAACGATAGGCAGCATTTTGTCAAAGTCTTCATTAAGAATAGTGCGGCTTTTTTCGTTTATCTGCGACAAGCTGACTGCCCAGCCGGGCTCGGCTTCATTCTGATTGCTTTCTTCAAGCACCTTTTTGTTGTACTGCATATCCTCGGCAGACATCTTTTCGTCAAACGTTATGAGCAGATAGTCGGTGCGGTAAATGTTCACATCGTGCGCATCTATCAGCTCTTTGAAAAGCGACTTGGGCGCGACAGCCTCGGCGGCAAAATTAACACCGTCGGAGTAGCTTTTCACCACGCTCGAATAGGTCTTGTAAAGGTCGTCGGCGCTCATGTTTTCGGTCATTTTGTTGTATTTAGGTATATATGTGTTATAGGTCAGAACGCCCGATATTTCGATACTTTTGCCGGCAGGCTCTATGGTGTCGCCCACGTTGAGCCCCAGATCGTTTGAAGTTATTATGCACTTGCCTTTTTGTATTTTACCGCTCTCTAAGGGCAGGCGAAGAGCGTTATATATATCGTCTTCAAGAATGTTTACGCGGATATTTTTGCCGCTTTCGAGAGCTATATCAGCATAATACATACAGTACAATTTATTACTCCCTTTCAGAGAAGATACGATTTGTGCAAGACGTTCATCGCTGCTTTTTATCAGGTAACCCTCATCGTCTGTCAGCCCTGAGCGGTCGCACTGAAAGTAATAAAAACCGTCTTTTTGCAGAATATCTTCATAGGGAGAATACAGTATATCGCGGCTGTTGCGGTTGGCGATAAGGGTGTTTTCAGCGATTATCAAAAACGCAAGCTGCAAGATCATAAGCAAATATGCAAAGGCGTGCTTTCGGAAAAATTTCACGCCGTATTTTATGTTTTTCAATTTCTTTCTCTCCTTTCGTCAATTACCGAGCGGCGCGTTATACGCACAATGTTGACAAACATAACTACTATCATTATCGCCGCGTACATACCGAACATTTTGGCGTACACGGTATTTGTAAACGCATCGGAAGCAAGCGGAAATCTTTCAAAGAACCAGTGCGACAGCGCGTACTTAAACAGTAAATACGCTATACCGCTGCCGACAAGCATATACAGAATTACTTCTGCCATACACACTGCAAAATTGTGATAGCCTCTTGCGCCGCACAGACGGAATATTGCAAACTGTTGACGGCGTTTCTGGTTTATATAGTTGTAACAGAGCGAACAGTTCAGCGCGGCTATTACCATTATAACTACAGACAAAATTATCTGCGTGTTGGTAAGCTGTATCTCTAAAAGCTTTGGTATCTCGGGTTCACGCGTGCTTTTAGGGTGAAAAAGTTCATCTATCTTATCTGCAAGTTTTTTAGCTTCCAGAGCCGTTGGCTGGCGTTCCATTTTTATAAGAAAGTCTGTAACTTTAAAACTTGTCGGCGCGTTTTCACCGTGGTAAAAACTAATATCTGCTGCATCGCCCGTGTCGGTTATAAAGTATGTATTGCCGTCGATAACTATTTCATCGCCGACCTCGTAGCCGTCAACGCTTGCGCGTATTTCGTATGGCTTATTTGATTCTTCGGCATAATAATACGAAGATGCGTTATACGACTTGCCGTCTATCGTTATATTCCCATAAACGTTGACATCGCAGCGGTTGTTTTTCATTATTCCTAGTATCTGAGCCATACCTTTGTTAAACTCGTCATAGTCCATGAACTGATTCAATTGCTGTTCATATGGTGGGGCGTTTTCAGAGTAGTCAATAAAATAGGCTGCCATATATCTGGAATTTTTATCAGCATTTTGATAGTTTGAAAATGCATTGTACACCAGCCCATAGCAGAAGAACACGCACAGCACCGAGACCGTTTGCGTTATCAGTATCAGAGCGTACAGAAACGGCTTCTCCCTCAGCGAATTTTTAATTGTGTAAAATGTTTGCCTTATCATGGCACATTCCCCCTTTAAAATTTATGTTTCTGTAAATAAGTACACGGCGAAGCAGCGAAATGTTACACGGTTTTTCATAATTTTTATTTTTGTATGATTGCACAAATTGTGCGCCTCCGTCTTGTGCAATGTCACAAATAAAACTTTGCTTGACTGATTTTTGTATATGTATTATAATAGTATTAGAATTTTGAGATTTTCATATTTTACAGAAAGAAGTGACCGAAATGTTTGGCAAAAATAAAAAGCTGAAAGCAAAGCCCTTGGAATACTGGGAGGAGAGTTCATATCTGCTGGCGCTGACCGATGACAGCGGAAAATTTCCCTCGCCGAATGACATTGCGGAAAGGCTGGCGGCTGTGGAGGGCGTGAATGTATGCAGCGCAGAGTTTAACAAAGAGCACGGCGTTTTTGATGTTGTTTTAAGCTACGGCGGCGGTGAGCACCGATTTATTTTCGGGCCGCACCCTTATTCGATACCCGATTTTGTTATAGCAACTTTGCAGGGATTTGGCGAAGATGATATAAATAAATTAAAGCGAACCGGGTTTGCTATGGACATAGTTACAGAGTTTGGCAAAGAGGTGAAAAAGGACTTTCATTTGCAGCTGAAAATTGCCGCCGCGATAATGCCCGATGCTGTGGGCTACCTTGATGAAAGTCAGGAGAGAGTTTTTCACCCGAGGTGGGTCGCGCTTGCGGCGAAATCTGAAGTTGTGCCGCCGCCGAGCAGTTTATTTACCGTGCAGTGCGTATCTTCGGGGGACTGCGTGTGGCTTCACACCCATGGTCTGTGCAGATGCGGTCTTACTGAAATTGAAATTCTGGACTCTGACAGGGAGCACATGAACGGTCACTACAAGCTGATTTCGGCGTTCGCGACTTACATGATAGACTATGAGGGCGGCTTTGATCTCGGCAAAAGTATAGGCTATGTGGGTATGCTGAAAAACGGTATGCCTGTGGTAGTATGCTGCCGACAGTGGACAGAAGCGCTGAAAGAATATAAAGATCTGAAACTTGGCGGAGCGGAGGATCGGCAGGACGGACACAACACTTTGACTGCGCCGATATTTATTGTATCCCCTCGTGAGGAGGACGGTGGCGATATAGTTAAGGTAACAAAATTTGACCACCTGTGGGACGACGACCCTGTATATTTCTTTACGACTGCGGAAACTAAGCGAATGAAAGATCTGGCGCAGGAGCGTATAGAATACGCCAAAAAAGCGGCTAAAAACGCGCAAAACCATGTGCTTGTGAAAGTTGGTGTGCCCTCGGACACAGAAGACCACGCGCCCGAATATGTGTGGTTTGAACTGGTTGATTTTGTCGGCGACAGCTTTAGGGCGAAGCTCACGCACGAGCCTTACAACGTTTCGGCGATGCACGAGGGCGATGAATGCACGTTTATGACGGGCGACATAACCGACTGGGCGATATACACCAAAAACGGCGTGGTGACACCGAACGAGGTATATCAGCTGGAAAAATGAGAATACACTTTTCAGGAGGGTAATTAAATGGTCGATAAAATTACGGTAAACGAGCAGAGCAGCATACGGATAAAGAGCGATAAAACGCTGTATTTTGACCCGCTGCACATAACGGGCGCGTCGCATGATGCTCACCTGATCTTTATAACGCATGAGCATTTTGATCACTTTTCGCCGCAGGATATTGAGAAAGTTGCAAACGAAAATACTTTGTATGTTGCGCCAAAAAGCATGGCTGCCGCGCTGAAAAATGCAGGGCTGCCGAGTGACAAGTGCGTGTTTGTAGTGCCGGGCGATGAGATTGCGCCGCTTGGCGTGGCGGTGGAAGTTGTGAGCGCATACAACATTTCAAAGGCGTTTCACCCCAAGGCAAACGGCTGGGTGGGATATGTTGTGAATGTTTGCGGCGAGCGCGTTTACGTTTGCGGCGACACCGACGACACACCCGAGGCGCGCGCAGTGAAGTGCGATGTGGTTTGCGTGCCTATAGGCGGAACTTACACGATGGACTACAAACAAGCCGCGGAGCTTGTGAATGCGCTCTCGCCGAAAGCTGCGATACCGATACATTACGGAACTATTGTGGGTTCTGCCGCCGCTGCGGACGAATTTGAAAAGCTGGTGAATGTGCCTGTGGTGAGGAAGATAAAATTTTAATAACATAAAATAAACTGCGTGTTGTTGTTGTGCTATAACACGCAGCTTTTTTTATTAAATATCTCGATTTGTTGGGCGAGCCGAAATATTGGCGGTCAATGTGTGGTGAATAGTGAATAGTAGAAAAAATCCTTAACTTATGTTAAGGACTTTTTGTAGCTATTTAACGAAAAAGATAAGTTCAGAAAACTTAGATTTATCGAAGTTTTTTTAATTACAGAAAATATCGTATTATAATTTAACGCATTATTGAGTACAACGAGCTTTGAAAGACAAAGAAAGACCTGTAAGGGGTCTTTTAGCTCATTAAAATCAAAAAGCGATTGACAATATTTAGTGAATAATGAATGGGAAGAAGCCTCGAAGAGGGTTCTTCTGCACTTGACCGACTGCTTGCAGGAGGTCAATGTGTGGTGAATAGTGAATAATGAATAGTGAATAGTGAATAGTACAAAAAATTCCTTAACTTACGTTAAGGAATTTTCTGTGACTATTTAACAAAAAAGATAATTCATACCAAGCTAAATTTTTCGAAGTTTTTTACTATCAAAAAATATCACATCATATTTTCAAAAAATTGCAAAGCAAAATGCCACTGTATTTTTGATCGTCGGTTTTGCTATTCTTCAACCTCCGCCGTCACCTCATACCCACCTTTGAAGATAACAGTTATCTCCGTCTTGCTTATTACCTTCACGCATTCGATCAGCTTTTTGACGATCACGTCATCATATTCGGTCAGCTTGCTTGGCAGGTTTCTGACCGTTCTCTCTGCCTCTTTCATCTGAAACTGCATTTCCTTTATTTTCTCACTCTGCGCTTTATGCTTTTCTGTTATTTCACGCAGATGCTGTTCTTCCTCAAACAATTTCTGAAACTCGCCATCGAGCTGATCTTCATCTGCCGAACCCGATGTTATCAGCGATATTAGTTCGTTCCTTGATTTGTCTATCTCTGAAAGCCTCTGCTGTGTCCTGCGCAGTTCATCGCTGTCAGAATCGATAAGTACAGTTTCAATGTTCCCCAATAATATGTTTCGTATATCATTACCGCAGCCGTAATACTCGTTTATAGCGTTCAGTATTGCTTGTTGCAGCTTATCTTCAGGCATTGACGGCGACTTGTGACAGTATCTTTTGCCGTGATCCAGTCGGCTTATGCACCGCCAGACCGGCCGCTTTTCTTGCGCACTGAATTTCTCTTTGCTATCTCCTGCTGAACTTTGTTAAAGGTATCGCGGTCGATTATTCCTTTATGCGCATCGGTCACGAGATATTTTGCTCTTTCGCCGTTGTTTGTAAGTGCGCTATATGGACAAAATCCAAAAGTGACCTATTTACCGATATTCATCAAGAGCGTTACATCTCAGGTAATGCTCTTTTTCTTTTCAGAGGGTTGATATCTATCTCCCTGTATGGTATAATTATAAAGTATAGAGATACACTACAAATTGGTGTTTTGTACAAAGCATGACATCCTGAGTCTCCGGCAACAATTTTTGTGGAAAAAGCGGCAGATCAATCATGTAAATTAGGAGTGAATTTTGATATGGAGGACAAGAAACCGGGAAATAATTCGTATTATCTTATGTGCGAGAGAAAAGAGATTTATTATGTTTTAATGGTTGTAGCCGGATTCTTCGGTGCGTACACCTTTTTGCTCCGAGGCAATGTATTCTGCAATGCCCAGACGGGAAATGTAGTGCTGATGGGTATGGCGTTGGGGGCGGGAAAATGGAAAGAGGCGCTGTATTATTTGATACCGATTTCCGCCTATACGCTTGGAGCTTTCGTGTCGGAACTTCTTCCCAATCCGGTTAAACATCATCTTCCTGTTCGTTGGGACACTCTGCTTATTGCGATAGAGATGCTGGCTGTGCTGGCGCTGGGCTTTGTTCCTTTGTCAGCGCCCGTTCAAATTGCTCAGGTTACAATTAACTTTGTCGCTTCCATGCAGTACAATACCTTTCGTCAGGCGGAAGGCGTACCTATGGCGACAACATTTGCCACGAATCATATCAGGCAGATTGGAATCGGTTTGGCAAAAGAGATATCTCATTTTAGTCTTCAGGATAAAACGCATCGAAAAAAATTACGAGAACACTTTGCTATGCTTCTATTTTTCCTCGCAGGAGCCGTAATAGGAACGCTCCTGTGTAATTTGGTATATGAAAAAGCTATTTGGGCAGCCCTGCTTCCACTTGGCGTGTTGCTTGGAATTTTTCTCTATGCGGATTTTGTTGGGGAAAAGAATCTGAAGGGGAGGAAACCGGCGGGGCATTGAGACAAATGTATAAATGTCGGGAAAACTGCAAATTCT
>CANPZC010000036.1 GCA_947589355.1 uncultured Clostridia bacterium | reverse complement strand
GCTTCGGGTCTTGCAAATGCCAAAGAGATACTCAAGAAAGTTGCGGCAGGCGAGGCTGATTATCAGTTCATTGAGATAATGGGCTGCCCGGGCGGCTGCGTAAACGGCGGTGGTCAGCCGCAGCAGCCGGGTTATATCAGAAACACTGTTGACATCAGAGCCAAGAGAGCTAAGGTGCTTTATGATCTCGATGCAAATATGCCTGTAAGAAAATCTCACGAGAACCCTGCCATAAAGCAGGTATATGCTGAGTATTTTGGCAAGCCGGGCTCTGAAAAGGCACATCACGTTCTGCATACTTCATACGTTAAGAGAGGTATGTGACGACTTAAAGGCAGTTACAGAAATGTAAAATTTCAGTAATATTAAAAGTCCTTTCATGGTAAGTGAAAGGACTTTTTGTAACAATTATTACAAAGCCGTAACGTTTTTTGTGCAAAGTAGCCAAATACAGCGGTAAAATATATTATAAAAATAATGTTGACTTTTGCGCCTGCAAAGTGTTATAATGACAACAGGATAGAGATAAGGTCTATCTTTTATCCGAAAAATTAAAAGGAGGAATAATGATGAAAAAGAAACTTGCGATACTCGCCGCCATGATGATGGCTGCAACAATGTTTGCTTCCTGCGGCGATTCATCGTCTTCATCAAAGGCAAATGAAACTACTACAGCACCGGCAGAATCTGCCGCCGATACAAGTTCAGAAGCAGAGACCACTACAGCTCCCGAGGAGAGCAAGCCCGAGGAGACAACTGCCGAAACTACCGAGGCTACCACAGAGCCCGAGCCCGTAGAGCCGCCCGAAAATGCTATAGGCATTGCAGGCGTATCGTTCCAGGTAAAGGACTCATGGGAGTACAGAAACGTAGCAGGCGACAAGGTTATACAGAACGGCGTTGAAGAACCGCTGAACGTTACCTGCACCGATACTTACATTACCGGCAACGGCGATTATGAAGTAACGCTCGAGGGCTGGTGGTGTGACTTTGACGAAGCAGTACTTGGCTGGGTAGCTCTTGATGTCGGCTTGCCTGTTGAGGTAAATGACGAAGTTGCTACGTTCAAGGATTACCCCGATATGCAGATAAAGCTTACCGAGTATCAGCAGGACGGAAAGACCATTGACCTTTCGGGTATCGATATAGGTCTTGAAGCCAACAACAACACCGACTCCGAGGGCAACAATAAAGAAGACGGTATGTACAAGATAGTCAACGGCTGGAATAACCCCGCAGTTGATAACAGAGGCGAGGAATACGGCGGACTTACATGGCAGTCTACCGATCCTGTTACCATCAAGTTCACCGTTTCGGGTCTGCCGAATGACAAGGGCGACGAAGAAGTTGCATTCAAGGTAGTATCCGGCGACGGCGGCGAGGTCGGCTGATAAGCCCGGACACTGGTAAAAATCGGTCATGTGGTAACGTTTACTTGTGCATAATACATGAAAAAAGGCTGAATTTTATTGAAAATTCGCTGCGATTATCACGTTGACTTTTGATTTTTCAGATGTTATAATTAGCTATAGAATAATTTTATTCGTATGGATAACATCTATTTATGGAGGTAATTAAAATGAAAAAGAAACTTGCAATACTTGTTTCTATGATGATGGCTGCTACTATGTTTGCAGCTTGCGGCGATGATTCTTCATCTTCATCTGCTGCTGCCGATACCACTTCTTCCGCTGCGGAGACCACTACTGCTCCCGAGGAAAGCAAGCCCGAAGAGACCACCACTGCTGAGGAGTCTTCTGCTGCTGACAGCGCTACAGATGAAAGCGGCGAGCCTGCGGCTGTTGAGTACAACGGCTCAGCTAACACTGACGGCGAGATGCCTGCTGACTTCCAGTCACCTAACTTCGTTATTGACGATGAGGGCAATGTTGAAAACTTCTTCAACCTTAAGCACTTTGATAAGTACAAGGACACCGGTTGCTCTGTAACTATCAAGTATACGTTTGAGAAAGAAATGGACATGACTACTCTTGAAGAGAAGTACTATGATTATTATCTGCTCTCTGTAGGTTATGCAAACGGCTGGACACCTATATATCCTTCTGCTCCCGAGGGAACTCCTTATATCACCGGTATCCCTGAAGAACTCGATGCAAGAGTTGAGAAAAACGGCGCTTTGAGAGATGACTTCACCGGTGAATACTTCATGCAGTCTGACGGATACATAGTATTCTGCCAGGATAAGGACGGCAACTGGAGCAGCGACAGCGTTACATTCAACATCACTCCCGAGGGCGTACAGTCTATATATGATAACATTGCTACCAACGATGACGGCTCTCAGTGGGGCGGTCTGATCTTCCAGACTCACGGTATCAATGTATCAAGCGTTACACTTGGCGACCCCGTTGAGGCTCCTGCCGCTGAATAATTTCACAAGCAAGCATTTAACAAATGTTTAGCATAATTGAATGATGATGGGATACCCTGATGTTCATACCGAGCATCAGGGTATTTTTCTTATTTTTCTTTTCGCGCTTGCAATTTTTTTGTATATGTGGTACAATAACATTATATTATTTAGAACAGCAGGTGTTTTGTATGGATACATTCAAAGAATATATGGTGACAAGGAGGCAGGACGGCAAGGACAGATTTCAGGTCTTCGGGCTGACGTTTTTGTGCTGTTTTGCGCTTATGCTTGCAATAACGTTTTTTCAGGTGATAGCGCCGTTTATAGGGTTTGTTATATTCGGGCTTATGGCGGCGTTTTACGGGGTGTATATCTTTGCCGCATATAAAAAGATAGAGTATGAGTACATTTTTACAAACGGCGATATGGACGTTGACAAGATAATGGGTCAGCGCAAAAGAAAACGCCTTATAACCGTAGATATTACAGGAATAATGCAGTTTGGCAAGGTTACGCAGGAAAAGCGCGCAGAGATATTTTCATCGGACTGCACGGTGGTTGACGCTACCGACAATATGCAGTCTGACGAGGACTATTACTTGCAGTGCAAACACAAAACGCTGGGGCTGTGCTATGTGGTGTTCACGCCGAGCGAGCAGTTTGTTGAAGAGCTTAAACCGTATTTTCCGAGAGAACTTAAAAACAAACAGCTATGATTAGGGTAGGTACTGATATTGTCGAGATAGACAGGATAAAGAAAAGCGCGCAGAGGCAAAGTTTTGTTCAGCGCGTTTATTCACCGCAGGAGCGAGAAATATTTGAGGGGAGAAGTTTTCCTTACCCCTCAATGGCAGGTAACTGGGCGGCGAAAGAGGCGTTTTCAAAGGCGCTTGGCACGGGCGTGCGCGATTTTAAGCTTGCAGAGGTCGAAGTTCTTCGCGATGAAATGGGTGCGCCGTATATAAAACTTTCGGGAAATGCCGAAAAGATAGCTCAGAAATTGAGGCTGGAGTTTTCGGTATCTATATCTCACAGCGAAAACTATGCCACAGCGGTAGTTATAGCATACACGCTTGAAAGCAAGAAAGGAAGCGGCGGCAATGACTGAACTATACACACCAAAGCAGATGTCGCTGGCGGAGAAAAACTGCGGTAAGGATCTTTATCTTCTTATGCAAAACGCAGGCGCGGCTCTTGCGCAAAAGGTGAGGGACATCTGCTATAAAAATATGTTTAAAAGGGCGCTTTTGCTGTGCGGCAAGGGCAACAACGGCGGCGACGGCTTTGCAGCGGCTGAGATACTCTCTCAAAGCGGCATTGATACGACCGTCTTTCTTTGTTGCGGTATGCCGAAAACTTCACTTGCGCAGGCGGCGTTTGAGAGCATGAAAAACTATGGCGTAAGCGTTACCGAAAGTATGCCTGAAAAAGAATTTGATATTGTGGTCGACTGCGTTTTCGGCACGGGATTCAAGGGCAGTCTGGAGGAAGATATTGCGCAAATTTTCAGCAGATACAACAGCACAGATGCATACCGCATAGCGTGCGATATACCCTCGGGCGTAAACGGTGCAACGGGCGAGGCAGATGAAAACACCTTTGCGGCGCATGAAACTGTTACTATGCACAGGGCTAAAACGGCTGCGGCGCTATACCCTGCCTGCAAATATTTCGGTAAGATAACAGTCGCCGATATAGGCATACAGAGCGATGTTAAAGGCGTGCTTATGCTTGACAAAGAAGATGTGAAAAACGCTCTGCCAAAAAGAGCGCCTGACGGTCACAAGGGAACGTTTGGAAAAGTGGTGTGCATATGTGGCAGCGAGAGATACACGGGCGCGGCGGTTATGGCAGTAAAAGCGGCTATGAGGAGCGGCGCAGGGCTGGTGCAGCTGTGCAGCGTAAAAACGGTAATTGACAGGCTGGCAGGGAATATGTACGGCGCGGTATTCAAAACTTTGCCGCAAAACGACGAGGGGTATATATCATCTGCGGCGGCGCAGATTCTGGCGCAGGAAGTAAAAACTGCCGACAGTGTGCTTTTCGGCTGTGGTATGGGCTGCGGCGGCGATACGCAAAAACTTCTGGCGGCTGTGCTTGAAAATGCGGTATGTCCCGTAATTATTGATGCGGACGGAATAAATTGTCTTTCGGCGAATATAGATATACTAAAGAGTACAAGGGCTGACGTGCTGTTGACACCTCACCCGATGGAGCTGGCGAGGCTGTGCGGCTTTGAAAAGCCCCCTGCGGACAGATACGAAGCGGCTAAGGAGCTTTCGGAAAGGTATGGCGTTTCGGTGCTGGCAAAGGGCGCGCAGACGTTTTATGTAACGCGCGGAGGCGACTATATAACAGCGAAAGGCAACACGGCGCTCTCAAAGGGCGGCAGCGGCGATATGCTGGCAGGGCTGACGGCAGGGCTGGCAGCGCAGGGTGCAAAACTTTGCGGAGCTTTGGCTTCCTATATTTTAGGTGAAACGGCTGAAAGGCTGTGCGAAACGCAGTCGCCGAGAGGTATAATTGCCGAAGATGTTTTAAACGCGCTGCCTGGGGTACTCTTCGATATTGAAAAATAACGGGGTGCTTTGTTTGAAGAAAAGATACATAGGGCTGGCGGCGCTGGCTATGCTTTCGTGCACGGCGGCAGGCTGCGGCAGCAGTGATGTGCAGGTAAAGCCCGAGATACCAAATACTTGCACGGCGCAGGTGACTGACGGAGAGAAAAGCTACAGCGCCGATATTTGCCGCGATGAGAGCGGTGTGTGGACGGTGAGGTTTTCTCAGCCCGAGACCATTTGCGACATGACGGTGAAGACGTTCGGCGAGAGTTACGCTGTTGAGTTTTCGGGGCTTTCGCAGCAGATAGAACGCGGCAAAATGCCCGTGGGCTCGGTGGCTGCATCGGTGACAGAATGTCTGGATCACGCGGCAAATTCGTCGTCGGTAAAGGGCGAAAAAGACGGCGACGAGGTAATGCTGAGGGGTGAAGCTCCATGCGGCGAGTATATTTTACGAACCGACAGCGGCGGCAGGCTTATTTCGCTAAGCATAGAAAACAGGCTCAGCGTGGAGTTTTCGGATATGCAAAAGTCTTGATGGCAGGGCAGTTAAAAGAGGTCGGAGCGTTTCGCAAATATGCGGAGCGCTTTTTGTGCTTGCAAGGTTGACATCGGCGGCATTTTTCGGTATAATTATAGTATGGATAGATATATGCGCTATTAGAGGTTAGAAGTGAGAAGTTAGATGTTAGAAATGATTTTCTGACATTTGCGCGAAGCTGATATTTCTGTGGTTTAATGCTTACTTTTATATACTCCAACAATTATATACCCATAAAATCTTTCCTTACACCAGCCACCCAAAGGAAAACCGCTGGCAGAATATTCTTCCAACAATGTGAGGGGGACTGAGGTTTTGGGGGGACATATAGTTGTGTTTGATATGAAAATATATTTTTCGCAGTACGTTATAAATCAATTTCCCGCACTACTGACCTCTTTTGCCTTACAAACAAATCTGATGCGTATTTCTCTCTTTAACCTCCTCCACAAAGCAACGAAGTTCCGAGTGAAGAGATCTCGAAATACCACCAAGGCTCAGCGCGTGGTCGTAGGTGTGGGTAAGGAAAAGAGAGCGCGAGGGGAAAACCTTAGGGTAGGGAGTGTAGCGCGCGCCCTGCCTTGCATATACACTCCCTATATCCCTATGGTTTTCCCCTCGCATAGAGTTGCGCAAACATATTAGCACACTCAAAATGAAAAGAAAACCAAAATAAATGTGGAGCGTTGAACGCGCTCCTGCGCCGCGCGTAAGCGCGAATATAATAAGGAAGTGAAACTATGCCCGAGACGAAGAACGAAATAAACGATATACAGGACGGTCTGACGGCTGAAAAGTATTATCAGGCGTGCCACCTTATGAGCGAAACGGCGTATGCAGGCAGTGACGGCACAGAGGCAATTGCGCAGCTGGAGCGGCTTGTTGAGCTCTTTAAAGAGCTCGGCGATTACTCCGACTGCGAGGAGCGGCTGGAGAAATGCGCGCGGCGGCTGCAAAAACTGAAAGAGAAAAAGGCGGAAGACGACAGGCTAAAGACAGAAGCCGACAAGAAGCTTAAGGCTGAATATCAAAGCCTGCGCGAGGAAGCCGACAGGGCGGAAAAGATACTTAAAAAGCGCGATGCGGCAAGGCGGCTTGAAGAAATTTCGCAGGTGTTATTAAATAAATATTCTTCGATAGAGGGCGCGGCTGACTACGCGAGGGAGTATTCGGAGAGAAGCAAGGTCTTGCAGGCGGCATATATAAAACGCAGAAAATACGAGATAATTTGCTGTGTGGCAGCGGCAGCGGTGTGCGTTTTTGCCGCCTTGATATACATACTCACGTTTGCAAAGCAGGGGAAAGATTACCGACCGCTGATACCCCTTTGTATATGCGACAGCCTGATGATAGCATCTTTTATGATAGGCTATCACTGCGAGAGCGACAGCGGAACAATGGCAAGCGTTACGGGCGCGGCAGGTGCGGCGGCTTGCTTTATAGCAACTTGGCTGCTGAGCATTTTCAAAAGACCGCCGCTGGGGTTTCTCGGCTACATATGGCTTTTGATATTGCCGATAGTTATAGGTTTTATAGCAGGAGTTATACTATATATAACTTGGGGCATATTTGCGCGGCGTGTTGAAAAGCCCGGCAAATCGCGCTGGGAAAAGAAAAGCAGAAAGGACTTGAAGTAAATGCTGTACACAATAAAAAGCGGAGAGATGACCGCAAAAATATCTTCGGCAGGGGCTGAATTACATTCGCTTATCTATAATGGAACGGAGTACATATGGCAGGCAGGAAAAGCATGGAACAGGCAAGCGCCGCTGCTTTTTCCGTTTATATGCTCGCCAAATGGCAAAAAGTATAAAGCAGGCGGCAAAGAGTACGCGATGAAAGCCAACCACGGATTTGCGAGAGATATGGAGTTTACTCTTTGCGACAGCGGCAGAGAATATTGCGAATTTGTGCTTTGCGAAAATGAAGAAACGCTTGCGCAGTATCCTTATCCGTTCAGACTTACGGTGAGATATTTCTTTGAAAACGGCAGGCTGGTGACAAAATGCACGGTGAAGAATACCGGCAAGGAGAATATGTATTTTTACTTAGGCGGTCACCCGGCGTTCAATTGCCCGTTGGAAGATGGGCTTAAATTTGACGACTACTATGTTGAATACGAGCAAAACGAGATAATAGAGCAGACTGTGGGCGACAGTATGCGCACGATAATTTGCGGCGAAAACAAACTGCCGCTGACGAGAGAGCTTTTTGACCACGATGTTATTATGAAGAATATGCCGATGTCGGAGAGCATTTCACTGAAAAGCGATAAGGGCGAAAGAAGTGTTACTTTGTATTACCCCGACGCAGACTGCATTGCGGTGTGGTCAGTAACCGGGGATAACGATGCGGCGTTTGTGTGCTTAGAGCCGTGGACTTCCGTTCCCGTATACTGCGATGACGCTTTTGAAAATATTGAAGAAAAGCCGCACGCGGTCATGCTTGAAAGCGGCATGGTGTTTGAATACAGATACGACATAGAGGTAAAGTAAATGAAACTCGTTATACAAAGGGTGAGCAGAGCAAGCGTTACCGTTGACGGCAAGGTGACGGGCAGCATAGGCGGCGGTTATTTAGTGCTTTTCGGGGCAGGCGAGGGCGACGACAAGAGCCGCTGCGAAAGGCTTGCAGACAAACTTGCAAAGCTGCGGATATTCTCGGACGAAAACGGAAAGACGAATCTTTCAATAAACGACATAGGCGGCGATGTGCTTGCGGTGTCGCAGTTCACATTATATGCAGACTGCAAGAAAGGCAACAGACCTTCGTTTGTAAAAGCTGCTGCGCCCGACCTTGCAAATGAACTTTATGAATACTTTTGCAGATGTGTAGATGAGCGCATTGACGGCTGTGTGCAAAAGGGCGTTTTCGGCGCGGATATGAAGGTTGAACTTGTGAACGACGGACCTTTTACTATAGTGCTTGACACGGCTGAAATAGGGTGATGTGATGATATATCTTGTTGAGGACGACAACAGCATAAGAGAGCTTGTAGTGTACACGCTGAATAATTCGGGTATGAAGACGGTGGGGTTTGCAAAGCCATCTGACTTCTGGGCGGCTATGGAAAACGAACTGCCGACCATGATACTTTTAGATATTATGCTGCCCGAGGAAGATGGTCTTAGCATACTGAAAAAGCTGCGGCAGTCGCAGGCGACAAAGAAAACGCCGATAATGATGCTTACCGCAAAGGGCAGCGAGTATGACAAGGTGGTAGGGCTTGACCTGGGTGCTGACGACTATGTGCCAAAGCCTTTCGGTATGATGGAGCTTATTGCGCGAATAAAGGCGCTGCTTCGGCGCACAGATGACGGCGGCGAGGACTCGAAAGAATACAGGATAGGGCAGCTTTATGTATGCCCGTCAAAGCACATTGTAAAAGTGGGAGAGAAAAACATTACTCTTACGCTGAAAGAGTTTGAGATGCTCTGCCTGCTGCTTGAAAGCAGAGATATAGTTCTTACGCGTGACCAGATACTCAACAAGGTGTGGGGCTATGCGTTTGACGGTGAGAACAGGACTGTTGACGTTCATGTGAGAACACTAAGAAATAAACTGAAGCCGTGCGATGTTATAGAAACAGTAAGGGGCATAGGCTACAAGATAAGCGGAGACGAGAAATGAGAACAAAGATATTTTTCAGCATATTTTTGACGGCGGCATTTGCGGCGGCTGTTATAGCTTTGGCTGCGTATTTCGGGCTGCCGGCATGGGCTGTTGCAGGTATAGGGATAGTATTCACGGCGGTGTTGGCATTTGTGCTTTCTACCGTGATAAGCAGAAAGATGCTTGCAGAGACCGAGAATATGCGCAAGGTGCTTACGGAGCAGCAAAACGAACTTAAAAAAGAGCATGAGGCGCAGGACAAGATGAGGCGTGAGTTTACGGCGAACGTATCTCACGAGCTGAAAACGCCGCTTACATCTATTTCGGGCTTTGCGGAGATAATACAGAACGGGCTTGTAAAGCAGGAGGATATAAGCCGCTTTGCAGGGAACATTTACGATGAAACGCAAAGGCTCATTACGCTTGTGGGGGATATAATGAAGCTTTCACAGCTGGACGAAGACGCCGTGCCTGCGCAGAAAGAGCAGATAGATCTGTATGAATCCTGTGCGGCTGTTATATCGCAGCTGAAAAGCACCGCTGACAAACGCGGCGTAAAGTTCACGCTGGAGGGCGAGCACATAAGTATAATAGGCGTTGAGCAGATAATAGACGAGATAATATACAACCTGTGCGACAACGCCATAAAGTACAACAAGGAAAACGGCTGGATAACAGTGAGGGTGTATGGCGGTGAGAGCGGCAATGTGCTTTCGGTATCCGATACGGGAATAGGCATACCGCCCGAGGACACGGAGCATATCTTTCAGAGGTTTTACAGAGTGAACAAGAGCCATTCAAAAGAGATAGGCGGCACGGGGCTGGGGCTTTCTATAGTAAAGCACGGCGCGGCATACCACAATGCCGATATAAAGGTAGAAAGCACTCTCGGCGTAGGCACGAGGATATCGGTGACTTTTCCTCAGGCAGGTTAATAAATTACTAAATGTGCTTTTATTGCTATTGCAAAACCGCGCGGTTTATGTTACAATTATTATATGTGGAAATATCGGCTTGCGCTGTGTGTGTGCGGCAGCCGAAAAAATATAAAAAGGTAAAGGTGAAAAAATATGAAGTACGGCTATTTTGACCTTGAAAACAAGGAATACGTCATCACAAGACCGGACACCCCGGCACCGTGGGCAAACTACCTCGGCTCTCCTGCATACGGAGCTATAATCTCCAACAACGCAGGCGGCTACAGCTTTGTTCAGAGCGGCGCGAACGGAAGAATTGCGCGTTACCGCTTCAACTCTAACATGGCTCTTCCGGGAAGATATGTGTACATAAGGGACAACGAAAACGGCGACTACTGGTCGGCATCGTGGCAGCCTGTGGGCAAGCCGCTTGACACATACAAGTCAAAGTGCCGCCACGGTACTGCATACACAGTTATAAGCGCTGAGTATGACAACATTGTTTCGGAAGTTACATACTATGTACCGCTGAACAAGACTTATGAAGTTTGGCGCGCGAAGATAAAGAATATCTCGGGCAGAGAAAGAAAGCTTTCCACATACGGCTTTATAGAATTTACAAACGACAACAACTACGAGCAGGATCAGGTAAACCTGCAGTACACTCTCTTTATAACGAGGACTTCTTTTGAGGGCAACAAGATAGTACAGCACATAAACGAAAACAGCGGCAAAGATGCGACGGGCTCTAACCACAGAGAAAGATTTTTCGGCATGGTGGGCGCTGACGTTACCGCATACAACGGCAATCTCGACAGCTTTATAGGCCCTTACAGAACATACAGCGACCCTATTGCGGTTGAGAGCGGCAGGTGCGACAATGTTCTCAACTACAACTCAAATGCCTGCGGCGCTCTGCAAAGCGATATTACTCTTGCAGACGGCGAGGACATAGAGCTTGTTTATGTTCTCGGTCAGAGAAATAACGCCGAGGCGGAAGAGATACTCAGTACCTACAAGCAGGCAGGCACTGCTGACAAAGAGATTGAAGAGCTTAAAAACTACTGGCACAGCAAGCTTGAAAACTTCGTTGTAAAAACGCCGAGCGATGAATTCAACAACATGATAAACGTATGGAATGCATACCAGTGCTTTATAACGTTCATATGGTCAAGAGCGGCATCGTTCATTTACTGTGGTCTGCGCAACGGCTACGGCTACCGCGATACCGTGCAGGATATTCAGGGCATCATACACATCGACCCCGAGCTTGCAGCGGACAAGATAAGGTTTATGATATCGGCTCAGGTAGATAACGGCGGCGGACTGCCCCTTGTTAAGTTTGACCACAATGCAGGCCACGAAAACTGCCCCGATGAGAACGACGAAAACTCTGTATACGCAAAAGAAACGGGTCACCCCTGCTACCGTGCAGACGATGCTCTGTGGCTGTTCCCGACGGTATATAAGTACATAGGCGAGAGCGGCAACAAGGCTTTCTTAGATGAAGTTATAGTATATGCCAACGGCGGCGAAGATACCGTTTACGAGCATCTTAAAAAGGCTATAGAATTTTCAATGAACAGGCTCGGCGCACACTCTATGCCTGCCGGTCTGCACGCTGACTGGAACGACTGCCTGCGCCTTGGCAAGAAGGGTGAGTCAACGTTTGTGGCGTTCCAGCTGTACTATGCTATGACTATAATCAAGGCATACGCGCAGGAAAAGAACGACACCGACTATGTTGCATACATTGAAAAGGTGCAGCCGCAGCTGGGCGAGAGTTTGGCGGCTTGCTGGGACGAGGACAGGTTCATAAGAGGCATAAGAGAGGACGGCACAATAGTCGGCGCGAAGAAAGACCCCGAGGCAAGTATGTGGCTGAATCCTCAGAGCTGGTCGGTAATTTCGGGCTTTGCTACAAAAGAGCAGGCTGAAAAGGCTATGAACAGCGTTCACGAGATACTCAACACACCGTATGGCGTTAAGGTTATGGAACCGCCTTATGTTGACCACTATTTTGACGGCGCGCTGATGCACATATTCAACCCCGACACCAAAGAGAACGGCGGCATATTCTCGCAGACGCAGGGCTGGGCTATACTGGCTGAGTCTCTGCTCGGTCACGGCGACAGGGCGTTTGAATACTTTATGGAAAGCTCACCGGCGGCTATGAACGACAAGGCTGAAATAAGAGTTTTAGAGCCTTACGTTCACGGTCAGTTTACCGAAGCGACACGCTCGCCTTTTGCAGGACGTTCACACGTTCACTGGCTGACAGGCACGGGTTCTACGGTAATGGTAGGCTGCGTTGAGGGCATATGTGGTATGCGCCCGAACGCCGACGGTCTTGTAATAAGCCCGTCGATACCCTCAAAGTGGGACGGCTTCACAATTGACAAGAAGTTCAGGGGAAAGAACGTTCATATAGAGATAGCAAACCCCGACCACGTTGAGAGCGGCGTTAAGACAATGCTTGTAAACGGCGAGAAGACAGAGGGCAACTTCCTTGCGGCTGACAAGCTGACTGACAACACCGAAGTTAAAATAACCCTCGGGAAATAACAATATTTGGACATCACGCAAGGGTGGTACTATATATAGTACCGCCCTTTGTGCGTTTTGCATAAGTAAGCAAAAAATTATTTGTGCATACAGTAAAATGTTCACAAATTATTGACAAATAGAAATTTGCGTGCTATTATTATAATGTATACAAATGTGCAGATATACGAACTATTTTAAAGATCGTGGAGATGATATAAATGAAAAAGTTTGGTAAAAGGGTGTTACCTATCTTACTTGCGGCAAGCATGATCATTTCATCTGCGCCGCTTGAAGATCTGGCGTTAAATGCGATCGCCGAGGACTATCAAACTGCGGTTGATTCTAATTTTAAGGATAAGACGCGCTATATAATTACGCACTGGCACGCGGACGGCACTGCTGATGTAGTAGATGGCACTGATTGTGTGTTGGATATTGGCGGAACTTTTCAAGTAAAGCCTCAGACTAACTATGCTAATGAAAAATTTGTGGGCTATTCTGTTTCTGCGGGCGCGGAGGCAGTTACGGATAATAATAAATTTGTACCCGATTCTGGTGACACGGGAACCACGGGCTCTGAAGACACGACATCTTATTGCTGCACGATAAGCTACAATGGGGGGGTACGCCTCGTTAAGATAAATATGTTCTATGAGGACGAAACCAAAAAGGGCGCGTCTTTTATAGGCGAAGCTTTTGCTACAAACGACTATCAGGACGTTTACAATAACGGCACAGATGATATATACAACACCGATGCAGGGCTGCACACCAACAAAACGCTGACAGCAGGCGCTGACGGCAGGTCGTACAGGCTGAAT
>CANPZC010000035.1 GCA_947589355.1 uncultured Clostridia bacterium | reverse complement strand
CGTTTCGGCATCGACAGCCACGCAGATGTTGCGAATAAGGTAGTGCCGATATAAGTAGGTAATTCGCGCTTACGCGCAGCGCTGGAGCGCACACGTTGACCGCCCAACAGCACACAAAACTTTAAGTTCTTGTCAAGAAACTAAAAGTTTTCGGTCAAGCCTTTTTCAAAAGGCTTGCGGGGTGTGGGGCGGCGCCCCACAGATACAGCGTGCGCTCTGAGAGGGGTGAATATTAGAACAGTCCGGTGGACTGTTTTAATAGAGGGGAGGCTCTGCAAGAGAGAGCCTCCCCTTGTTGTAGCGCATAGCTATTTTGCCGCGTTCCATTCTGGAACGCCATGCCGTATGTGAAGTTCTTGCAGCTCCGCAGGCTTGCGCGACAGCGCTAATTAGATACTCTTTTTATAATTAAATAAAAAACTATCCCGAAAAAGTTTTATACTCTTTCGGGATATTTATTTGAACAGCTCTTGTATATCACATGGTAGAGGAGAAGTAAACCTCATCTTTTCGCCGCTTTTGGGGTGTGTCAGAGTAAGCTCTGAGCAGTGCAGCGCCTGCCGCTTTATCTTGTCAAGGCTGCCGCCGTACATATCATCGCCCATAAGCGGGTGACCTATGTGCGAA
The DNA here is from genome assembly GCA_947589355.1 of uncultured Clostridia bacterium. Classification (GTDB taxonomy): domain Bacteria; phylum Bacillota; class Clostridia; order Oscillospirales; family Ruminococcaceae; genus UBA7477. Next base: position 12,800 of record CANPZC010000035.1, on the reverse strand, counting down.
AAATGCACCCGTATCTGGTGCGTTCTGCCCGTTTCAAGGCGTATCTTCAAAAGCGTGCGGTCATCTTTTCTTAAAACAGGCTCGTATGCCGTAACAGCGCGCTTGCCGTCACTCCTCACGCAGCGTTTTATAATGCTCTCGCGCTCTCTGGCTATCGGCAGGTCAATAACGCCGCCAACGTCTATTCTGCCCTCAACCGCCGCAAAGTACGTTTTTTCTATACAGCGCTGCAAATTCTTCGCCGCCAACGGGTCAAGCGCAGCCACGCACAGCCCCGAGGTATCCCTGTCAAGGCGGTTTATCGGTCTGAAAGTCTTGCCGGGGTACAGATACGCAAAATAATTTCCCAGCGTGTCGCATCTGTGTTTTGCAGAGGGGTGTACGGGCATACCCGAGGGCTTGTCAAATACCACAAAATATTCATCGCTGTAAATTACAAAAACTTCGTCAAGTTCTTTTGCTTCTAACTCATCATTATCATCATACCGTATTGTGACCTCATCGCCCTTTTGCAGTATGTCAATAGTTCGCACTGCCTTGCCGCCCGAAGTTATGCCGCCTGTGCGTTTAAGTTTAGTTATAAGCCTGCGCGATACGCCGTTTTTTCGCAGTATTTTCTCAACGCTGCCGCAGTCTTCCGCCGTAAAAGTGTATCGCATATCAGCTCTCCTTGCTGTGAAGATAATCTTCCACAGCGTTTTTGTTAACAAGGCTTGAGCAAAGTACGCTCACGCTCATGTAATAGTAAGGAAATATCACAAGAATAGGGAACACCAGCACGCACAGCAGAAAGTAATGCAGGAACGAGAGCTGAAAAAATACGTATCTTATAATGTTTTTGCGCATCAGCCGCGAGGAGAGTATAAAGCAATCAAGCATACCTATTTCGGGGTAAAGCACGTTTATGAACGGCACCAGCCGCATTTTTATGCGAAAGTACAGAAAAACGCACAGCATTATTATCGCCATAAGCAGGCACAGCATGAACATCAGAAGACTTCTTGTCGTTATGTGCTGGCGGCAAAGCTCAATGTAGTAAGAAACGCCGAAAGCACAGGCAAAAAGCGGCACCAGCATAGCCGCCTGATAAATAAGCGAAATAGTCTGCATAAAGATCATTTTTGCGTAAAAGCGCAGCCCGTAGTGGCGTATCTCCCACTGCGTGCCTATAAAGCTCTTGCCGTTTGCAAGGCTTATGTAGGTGCGGCGCATATTGCTCAGCGCAGGCACAAGCAGCAGATAGTATATCGCAGCCCTGATCACCAGCAGTTTCAGCACCGTTTCCGAACGTATGTACTGCGAAAAAGAGCCAAAATCGCTGTATATCATCAGAGTTATCCTGTAAATAATAAGCTCGCCTATGGCTATCATCGTCATGAATGACAAAAGCGTCATGCTGAGCGCTACGCAGTTGCCCCAGTTGCCTGCCAACCTTATCCGCGCCAAGCGTTTTATCTGCGAATTGTTTATTGCCGTTCACCTGCCTTTCATATATACATATATACTAGTCTTTCAGATACGGGAATTTGCCGCGTATCTCAAACACATCTGAGCGCTGCCACATATCCGCGGTGACAAGCACTTCGTACCCCTCGCCGAAGTCGCACGGCCACTCCATGGGTCGCGCCTTTGGCAGCCCGAAGCAACTGAGCATATTCATAATTATACCACCGTGAGTTATAACAGCAGCAGTGTCAACGCCGCGGCTCATCATGTCGCATATGATAAAATCAGCCGCCCAGTAGCAGCGTTCAACAACATCTCTCATACTCTCGCCGCCCGGCGGAGGGTTATCCAGTCCGCCTTTCATAAACTCTTTATACTGCGGCGTGTTCATAATATCTACCGCGCGCTTGTTTTCAAACTCGCCGAAGTTCATCTCGCGCAGCTCCGGCACAAGGCGCATAGAGCAGTCGGTGTACAGAAGCTCCGCAGTTTCGCGGCAGCGCTTCAGCGGCGAGGTGTATATCCTCTCAACGTGCGGATAAACAAAGCTCTCCTTTTTCTTTTCAAGTTCTTTTCTTCCCTGCGCGCACAGCCCCTCGTCCGTAATGCCTATGTACCTGCCGTCAAGATTTCCCTGCGTTATGCCGTGGCGTATAAATTGCAGCCTGTATCCTTTCATACAACAACATTCCCTCTGTAAATAAAATTTTTGATAAAATATTGCACAAATAGGTCATTTCCACTAAAAAACATCTTTACAAATTGAATAAAATCGTTTATAATATACTTTGAGATGATGTATTCGCTCAAAGTTTTTTCTATATAAATTATTGTAACATATTTTTCAGATAAATTCAACCGTATCGGAGATGATATTAAATGCGCCTTAACGGAATAACACTTCCCCACAATAAAAACACCGCCGAGACCCCAACAGTTCCCGTACCGCTGCCCGAGAGCGTAAAAATACCCATGAGCCAGCATATGGGCGTGCCTTGTCAGCCGCTGGTAAAGGTGGGCGATGAGGTAAAGATCGGCCAGAAGATAGGCGATACCGATGCCGTGATGTCCGCGCCGATACATTCGAGCGTTTCGGGCACTGTTTCGGCTATTGAAGATTTTCTGCTTGCAAACGGCAAGGTGTGCAAAGCCGTTGTTATAAAGAGCGACGGCAAGCAAAAGATGTCCGAAGAGATATACAGACCCGTTGTGAACAGTACCGAGAGCTTTATAAACGCCGTAAAAGAGAGCGGCTGCTGCGGTCTGGGCGGCGCAGGCTTCCCTACGCATATAAAACTTAGGGTAGACACAAAGGTAACGCCTATTGACAGCCTTGTTATAAATGCCGCCGAGTGCGAACCGTATATAACGAGCGACTACCGCGAACTTGTTGAAGCCCCCGAAGACGTGCTTGACGGCATCGATAAAGTGATGAAATACATAGGCATAGCGCACGCGTATATATGTATAGAAGACAATAAACCGCAGGCTATCGCAGATATGAAACGGCGCACAGCCTCGCGAGATGATATAACGGTGGTAAAGCTGAAGTCGTCTTACCCACAAGGCGCTGAGAAAGTGGTGGCGTTTTCGGCTACGGGAAGAATAATAGGCGAGGGCGAACTGCCTGCATACAAAGGCATAATAGTTATGAACGTATCCACCGCAGGCTTTATTTCAAGATATTTGAAAACGGGCATACCGCTCGTTGAAAGGCGGCTCACGCTGGACGGCGACGCATTCAGAACGCCGTGCAACGTAAAAGCTCCGATAGGCATTTCTGTGAGAGAGCTTATAAAGTTTGCAGACGGCAGCCCCGATGCAATAGCAAAACTGCTTTCGGGCGGGCCTATGATGGGTATGTGCCTGTATGACTTTGATACCCCCGTAATGAAAACAAACAATGCAATCTTGGGCTTTACAGAAAAAGCGGCAGTGCGCAAAGAGGTAAAGACCGCCTGCATACGCTGCGGCAGATGCGTGAGAGCCTGCCCCGTAAAGCTTATGCCGACCGAGCTTGAAAAGGCTTATGATGCCAAAGATGTTGACAGGCTGAAAAAGCTGAAAGTGAACCTTTGCATGAACTGCGGCAGCTGCTCTTATGTATGCCCTGCAAAGAGAGACTTAGCAGAGAAAAACCAGCTTGCCAAAGAGCTTTTAAGATAGTAGGAAAGGAGCGCGCCTGAATGGATAAACTTATAGTTTCGCCCTCGCCGCATATAAGGGATACAGCGGCAACATCTAAAATAATGGGCAACGTGCTCATAGCGCTGCTTCCTGCCGTTATTGCCGCAACACTTATTTTCGGCGGCAGAGCGCTGATACTCATCGGCGTTTGCACAGGCTCGGCGATAATATGGGAAAGACTTTGCAACCTTGTTATGAAACGCCCCGATACCACGGGCGACCTATCGGCGGCCGTTACGGGCATGATACTTGCGCTGAATCTTCCGCGCAGCCTGCCTTACTGGATGGCAATTCTCGGCACGTTTGTGGCTATAGTTATAGTAAAGCAGCTGTTCGGGGGACTCGGCAACAACTTTGCCAACCCTGCAATAGTCGGCAGAATAGTGCTTTTCCTGTCGTTCCCATCGGCAATGACAGCGTGGACAGACCCCATGATACAGCCCGAAGTCTATGATGCGGCAACTACAGCTACACCGCTGGTTTCAAAAGCCGCAAGCTATTCAGACTTATTTTTAGGTACGGTACGCGGCTGCCTCGGCGAGACCTGCGCTTTTGCGCTGCTGCTTGGCGGTCTGTACCTTATCGGAATGAAGATAATCTCTCCTGCAACGCCGATAGCTTTCATCGGTACTGTGGCGGCGTTTTCTTGGCTCGCAGGTGAAGACCCCCTCTACCAGGTGCTTTCGGGCGGTCTTATGCTCGGCGCGCTGTTTATGGCTACCGACTATGTAACAACGCCTGTAACCACGCTTGGAAAAGTTATATTCGGCTTAGGCTGCGGCATAATTACCTGCGTTATCAGGTTTTACGGCTCATACCCCGAGGGCGTTTCGTTCTCGATACTTCTGATGAATATAGTTACGCCTTATATAGATATGCTCACAGGCGCAAGACCCGTAGGCGCTAAGAAGAAAGAGAAAAAGGCGGCAAAGGAGGCGGCAGTATGAAATTTTTTAAAGAAAAAATAATGCCGTCGCTGGTGCTGTGCCTTATATGTTCTTTGGTGTGCCTGCTGCTTGTAGGCGCGTATGAACTTACATATGTTGACAACACGGGCGTTATGACAGACGAGCTTAAAGCAGGCTGCAAAGAAGTTTTCGGCAGCGATGATTTTGAGATACTCAAAGATGCAGACGGCAACGTCATTGAGTTTGAGGGCGTTACAGCCGCGATAGTCAACAAAGAAACAAAGCAGTGCCTTTTCGAGATATACGAGGGCGGCTACAGCAAAGACGGCATACACGTTCTTGTCGGCATGGACGAAAACGGCGCAGTCGCAGGGGTAACGTTCATCACCTGCGGCGAAACACCGGGTCTCGGCACAAAGGTAAACGATAAGACTTATCTTGCAAAGTTTGTAGGCGCAAATAATGAAGCTGCTGTAAATTCCGTAGATAAAGTGACCGGCGCGTCGTATTCTTCAAAAGGCATAAAAGCCGCAATAACCACCGCGGTGAATACTTACAGCGAGAACAGGGAGGCGATCTTCGGTGAGTGATAACACACACGGCGCAATGCATGAATTTGTCAAGGGCATAATTAAAGAAAACCCCGTTCTGGTGGGGCTTTTAGGTATGTGCCCAACGCTTGCCATAACCACGCAGGCGTTCAACGGCATAGGCATGGGGCTTGCCACAACGTTCGTTCTGGTGTGCTCGAATATCGTCATTTCAATGTTGAAAAAGGTCATACCGGGAACGGTGCGGCTGCCATGCTTTATAGTAATAATCGCAGGCTTTGTAACGCTTATAGAATTTTTGATGAAAGGTTATCTGCCCGAGATGTATTCGGAACTCGGCATATTCCTGTCGCTCATTACGGTAAACTGCATAATACTCGGCAGAGCGGAGGCTTTTGCATCTAAAAATACCGTAATACATTCCGCGCTTGACGGCTTGGGAATGGGGCTGGGCTTTACATTAGCGCTGTTCTTTATGGCATCTATTCGTGAAATAGTCGGCTCGGGAACTTGGCTTGCAGGCACAAAGTTTATGATAGAGATACCTTGGGTACACGATAACCCCACGCTTATATTCATAATGCCCGCGGGAGGATTTTTCGTGCTCGGCTGCCTGATAGCCGTTATAAATAAAATTGCAAAACGTAAGCCGCCTAAAGAGATAAGCTGTGAAAACTGCCCCAATGCAGCCGCCTGCTCAGGCAAGGAAAGCTGCGAAGCGGCAGCCGCTAAGTAAGGAGGGCGCATATGGGATACATACTTATACTTGTGGGAACAGTGCTTGTAAACAACATAGTGCTTTCGCAGTTTATGGGAATATGCGCGTTCCTCGGCGTTTCAAAGCAGATGAAAAGCTCGGTGGGAATGGGCGCGGCTGTAATATTCGTAATGGTGTGCGCAGCCGTGATAACCTACCCGATATACAAGCTGCTTGAGCATTTCGAGATAACATATCTTAAAACCGTGGCGTTCATACTCGTTATTGCAATGTTTGTGCAAATGGTAGAGATGATAATAAAAAAGCTCATGCCGCCGCTTTATAAGGCGCTGGGCATATATCTTCCGCTTATCACCACCAACTGCGCCGTACTCGGCGTTACCATAACAAACGTTGACGAAAGCTATAATATAGCGCAGTCGGTAGTAAACGCATTCGGTACGGGCGTGGGCTTTACCCTTGCGCTGCTGCTGTTCTCGGGCGTAAGAAGCAGGATAAACGATTCTAAACTGCCCGAAACATTCAAGGGTGTTCCTGCAACGCTTATCGCCGCTTCTATAGTGTCACTCAGCTTCATGGGCTTTTCGGGGCTGATATAATGAACGGCACACGCCGCACCCCGTATACGCAGTTTACAAAGGAAATGAAGAAAACGCATACGGTGCTTATTCCGTCAATGCTTGACTTTCATTTTCCGCTGCTTGTATATGCTTTCAGAGCAGGCGGATATAAAGCGCAGGTGCTTTCTCACTTTTCCGGAGAGGTCATCGCCGCCGGTTGGGAGTATTCAAACAATGACATCTGCTACCCTGCAAACCTTATCATCGGGCAGTTTATTACCGCGCTGAAAAGCGGCAGATACGATAAACATAAGACCGCGCTTTTGCTTCCGCAGACGGGCGGAGGCTGCCGTGCCTGCAACTATATACATCTGCTCAGAAAGGCGCTTGTAAAGGCAGACATGGGGTACGTTCCCGTAATATCGCTCAATGTCAGCGGCGTTGAAAAGCATAGCGGATTTTCCGTAAACCTTAAAATGCTGCTCACTGCCTGCGCCGCGGTAATGTACAGCGACCTGCTCATGCACCTTTATAACTGCACCTCTCCGTATGAAAAGAGCAGCGGAGAGTGCCGCAGACTTGTTTGCGTGTGGAGAAAACGGCTGTCAAAAGCCTTTGAAAGCGGCAGACTTGTTCTTCCCTTCGGTATGGGAAAAGTATTTGACCGCATATGCAGCGATTTTTCCAAAGTAAAAACAGTACATAAAAAATGCCCGAAAATATGCGTTACGGGCGAAGTGTATGTGAAGTTTTGCTCTATCGGCAACGACGGTCTGGAAGATTTTCTGCGTACCGAGGGCTGCGAAGTTTACATGAGCGGCTTTGCAAATTATATGATGTACCTTATGGATAACTGCAAAGCTGACGACAGGCTGTATGATAAAGCTACCGTTTCGGGCGCGCTTTCGCCGCTTGCAGTAAAAGTTGTCGGCATTATGCAGGAGCGCATGAACAAGGCTTTGGCAAAATACTCTCTTCCGCAGATGTCAACATATAAATATCTTAAAGAAAAATGCTCGTGGGCAGGTTCTTTCGGGCAGACAATGGGCGACGGCTGGCTCATTTCCGCCGAAGCCGCCGACGGTCTGCAAAACGGCTGCGACGGCTGCATTATAGCCGTGCCGTTCGGCTGCCTTGTAAGCCATACCGCCGCGAGAGGTGTAATATCAAGGCTGCGCAAAAGGTTCCCGAACGCCGCCGTTTCAGCGGTAGATCACGATTCGGGGCTTTCACGGATAAACAGGCGCAACCGCATTAAAATGATAATAAGCTTTGCACAGAAAAATTGATCGGAGTGAATGTATATGCAATATTTGATACCTGTTTTGCTGTTTGCGGCGCTGGGCGTGCTCGCAGGCGTACTGCTGACGGTGTGTTCAAAGGTGTTCGCCGTCAAGGTAGATGAGAGACTCGAGCAGCTTCAGGAGGCTTTGCCGCAGATAAATTGCGGTTCTTGCGGATATTCGGGCTGTAACGCCTACGCAGATGCCATACTTAATGACGGCGCACCGCTTAATATGTGCAAACCCGGCGGCGCTGAGTCGGCTGGAAAACTAAGCGAAATAATGGGCGTTGAAACTCAGCACCCCGAGCAGGAAGTCGCGTTTGTGCGATGCTTTGGCAACTGCAACGTTACACAGCATAAATATGTGTATGACGGCTCACAAAGCTGCCGCGCCTCTAACAGATACTATAACGGCAGCAAGGTCTGCACAAGCGGCTGCCTCGGCTACGGCGACTGCGTTGAGGTCTGCCCCAACGATGCGATATCTATCGTTGACCGCATAGCCAAGGTGGATAAGAATAAGTGTGTCGGCTGCGGCCTGTGCGCAAAAGCCTGCCCCAACTCGCTTATCGTCATTCGCAGAAAGAGCCAGAAAGTAGATGTTGGCTGCAAATCTACCGCTATAGGCAAAATTACCCACAGCGTGTGCGAAAACGGCTGTATCGGCTGCCGCATGTGCGAGAAGAAGTGTCCAAACGGCGCAATAAAGGTCGAAAATAACTTTGCAAATATAGATTATTCCAAGTGCAGCGGCTGCGGTCAGTGCGCCGAGGCCTGCCGAATCGGGGTAATAAAGCTGACCTGACGGCTTTTTGCGGAATATTTTAAAAAATTTCTCCGAAACGCTTGACTTTTGGTCTGGAATTTGGTATAATATAAAAGCTGTCGTATAACGGCAGCAAAATGAGTTATTAGCTCAGTTGGCAGAGCACTTGACTTTTAATCAAGGTGTCCCGGGTTCGAATCCCGGATAGCTCACCAGAAACGCCCTTGACTTACGTCAAGAGCTCAGTGAATAGTGAATGGGAAGAATCCTCTCTGAGGATTCTTCTGCACTTTACGGCTGCAAAGCAGTCGTAAAGTGTGGTGAATAGTTTATAGTTAATAGTTGTCCGTAAGCAGGGCGTTTCTGTACTATTCGTTATTCACTATTCACTTTTCATTATTCACTAATTGTTATAAACTGCTTTTGGCAGACAATGCATTGAAATGACGATGCAACAGCTTTGAAAACTAAAAAGCCTCAATAAATCTAAATTTTCTAAATTTATTTTTTCGTTAAGTAGTCACAGAAAATCCCTTAACGTAAGTTGAGGAATTTTTGTATTATTCACTACACATTGATCGTCTGTTCGGGTCCTTGCCTGTCTTTTGTTTGCGCTTGCGCGCAGCCTGCGGAGCAGCGCATTGACCGTACTTTGCCGCCTTGAATTGTTTCACCACTGACGAACAAAGTGTGCCACGCGGCACACCTGTGCGGTATACTTTCCGAAGAAAAAACTCTTGACAAATCATTTTAAGTGGTGTATAATATAAATAGAAAAAAGGAGTGCCGGCTTAGTACGATAGCGGTTAGCTCCCAAAAATTTCGGTTTAAAGTAACCGCAACGTTTTGAGAGGTGTGCGGTTACTTTTTATTATTTTTAGTAATATCATCGATAAGTACTAATATAATAATAATTAGTATAACAGATGTAAAATCCATTACACATCACTCCTTTCGCTATGAATTTCGTTACTGCTATTGCAGCACGATACTCAAGTTGTTTGCGAATGGAGGGAGCATAACCGCTTTTTCCGTTTCGTACCTTACCAGCACCGAATATATTATAACATATCCTGTCGCCTTATGTCAAGGCGTGCCGCTTTTCAAAAAACACTTGACAAATAAATTTCTTTGGTGTATAATATAAATAGAAAAAGGGTGCCGGCTTAGCACGATAGCGGCTAGCTCCCTAATGTATAGCTATAAAAATAACTGCTGCATTATGGGACTCAGCGGTTATTTTTTTAAGTTCTTGATTATCTCGTCGATAAGTGCAAGAATTATAATAATAAGTATTAAAGACAAATAATCCATAATACCCACCTCCCTTCTGCCTCTGACAGAGGAGAATATGGGAGATAGCCGCTTTTTCCGTTTCGTACCTCACCGGCACCGAATATATTATAACATACCCTGTCGCCATATGTCAAGGCGTGCCGCTTTTCAAAAAACACTTGACAAATAAATTTCCATGGTGTATAATATAAATAGAAAAAGGAGTGCCGGGTTAGTACGATAGCGGCTAGCTCCCTAAATCAGTTATAAAAAATAACCGTTTGTATTGGAAGTATGGCGGTTATTTTTTATTATTTTTAGTAATATCATCGATAAGTACTAATATAATAATAATTAGTATAACAGATGTAAAATCCATTACACATCACTCCTTTCGCTATGAATTTCGTTACTGCTATTGCAGCACGATACTCAAGTTGTTTGCGAATGGAGGGAGCATAACCGCTTTTCCGTTTCGTACCTCACCGGCACAAACATATTATAACATATCCTGTCGCCTTATGTCAAGGCGTGCCGCTTTTCAAAAAACTCTTGACAAACAAATTTCCGTGGTGTATAATATAAATAGAAAAAGGGTGCCGGCTTAGACTAAGCGGTTGCTTCCCTGAATAGTTATTTATAAAAAATAACCGTCAGTTTTAGCATGCCTGCGGTTATTTTTTAATGTTTTTAATGATTTCATCGATTACGACTAATATCAATAATGTAAGCGCTAATATAGCAACTTGCATGAACATCACCCCTTTCTCCTATGTATTGACTTGCAAGCAAGCCGTATAGGGGTAAGGGAAACAACCGCTCCGAATAGTCCAGTTCCGGCACCGAATATATTATAACATATCCTGTCGCCTTATGTCAAGGCGTGCCGCTTTTCAAAAACCTCTTGACAAATAAATTTCTCTGGTGTATAATATAAATAGAAAAAAGGAGTGCCGGCTTAGACTAAGCGGTTGTCTCCGTAAAGTTAATAGGTTAAAATAACCGCATCACTTTGAGAGAGATATGCGGTTATTTTTTCAAGTTCTTTATTATTTCGCTTATGATCGCGAAGATCACAGCGAAAACTAATGAAAGAATGATAGCAAGAACTACATAAAGTATTTCCATGTCTATCGCCCTCCTTTCCTATGTAGTCGGTCTGCAAACGCAAACCGCAACGCTAGGGTATGAGGGAAACAACCGCCCGAATAGTCCGGTTCCGGCACCATATAATATTATAACACACCCTGTCGGTATATGTCAAGCGGCACAAATCTGATGCAGCAGCGGAAGAAAAGCTATCGCCAAATCATTTTACAAATTCACAAACGCGCCCTCAAAATAAGAACAAACTGTTAAAATGTACCTCTCACGCACCCCTTTTTGTGCTATTTGACCTATATTTCAGTCACAATTTGTTCAAAAAATCGAAAAAGGTTACAGAGCGGTTACAAACACAAAATTACTGTTGACTATTAAACAAATTGCGACTATAATATTAACAAGAGGTGAAAGAGAAGTTAAAACGTTAACATCTCGTTCATAAACTCGGACAAAATATTTTATTTTTATGGAGGTAATTTCTATGAAAAAGTCAAACAAGGGCTTTACACTCGTAGAGCTGATCGTTGTTATCGCGATCATCGGTATCCTTGCTGCTATCCTCGTACCTGCTATGATAGGATACATAACGGATTCCAAACTGTCTTCCGCTAACTCATCTGCGAAGACCGTATACACAGCTTGCATGGCTGCTGCTGAAAAGTGCTCGACTGCTGAGATAACAGTTACAAACAAAGAACTGACACTTGAACTCAAGCTGGCAGGTAAGGATTCTTTGGCTCCCGCTCCTTCTGATTTCGCTACAGATGGAAAAATGGGAAATACAGATGCTGCAAACTATTATTCTATGGCAGTTTGCACATCTCTGAACGTTGACGCTAAGAGCAGCGTTGCTAAGGTTTGGATCGGCAAGAACGGCTTCCCTGTTGCAGTTGCTTTCGCTAAGGGCGCAGATGATCAGTATGTAGGTGCTAATCCTAAGGCTACAGAGAAGAAAGTAAAAGAGAAGGGCGATGGAAATAAAACATACATGGATGCCCTTAAAGTTTGGGAATGCGCAGGCGTAGCAGAGACTGATGTTGCAAATGATCTTGGTGATTTTACCAATAAGGGTACATCAAATCTTTCTACAGCATATGATATCAAGTCTGGTAAATATACCAAGCAGCCGGATTCAGAATAGAAATTAAGATCAAATTTCTATTAAAACAAAAAGCCGCCCCATTTGGGGTGGTTTTTTTATTTTGTGCTTGACAAATGAATTTGAGTGGTGTATAATATAAATAGAAAAGGGCGCCGGCTCAGCACGATAGCGGCTAGCTCCCTAGTTTGACAGTCAAAATAACCGCCGCTTTGAGAGTGAGGGCGGTTATTTTTTGATTTTTTACTTGACAAATAAAATTTTTGGGTGTATAATATAAATAGAAAAGGAGTGCCGGCTCAGTACGATAGCGGCTAGCTCCCTAAAATATTGTTATTAAAAAATAATCGCAACATTTTGGAAGGGTGTGCGGTTATTTTTTGTTATTTTTATTGATAATATCATCGATAAGTATCAATATAACAATTACTAATATCAATGTAACATTATCCATTGATATCGCCCCCTTTCTTCCTCAGACCGAGGGAGTAACAGGGAGAATAGCCGCTACCGTTTTTCGTACCTCACCGGCACCGTATATATTATAACATATTTCGAGGGCATTTGTCAAGAAAAGACTTGACAAATAAGTTTGAGTGGTGTATAATATAAATAGAAAAGGGCGCCGGCTCAGCACGATAGCGGCTAGCTCCCAAAAGTATGGTTAAAAAGTAACCGTAGCAATTTGGCAGATGTGCGGTTACTTTTTATTATTGTTAATAATGTCATCGACAATTATTAATATAATAATAATCAAAATCAAGGATATGTAATCCATAGATATTGCCCCCTTTCTTCCTCAGACTGAGGGAGTAACAGGGAGAATAGCCGCTACCGTTTTTCGTACCTCACCGGCACCGTATATATTATAACATATTTCAACTGTATTTGTCAAGAAAAG
>CANPZC010000034.1 GCA_947589355.1 uncultured Clostridia bacterium | reverse complement strand
ACATGGCTCAGATCAAACGGCAGCTCAATGTAGTGATCCCTGAACGCCACATTCTGCTCCGAGTCCAGAACCTCCAAAAGCGCCGAGCTCGGGTCGCCGTGCGCATCAGCAGTCAGCTTGTCTATCTCGTCCAGCAGCATAACGGGGTTGTTAGTTCCGCACTTTTTCAAAGCGTCCATTATCCTGCCCGGCATCGAGCCTATGTATGTCTTTCTGTGACCGCGTATGTCAGCCTCATCTCTCACACCGCCCAGCGATACCCTCACATACTTCCTGCCAAGAGCCTCGGCTATCGAGCGTACAATAGAAGTCTTTCCCACGCCCGGCGGCCCTTGCAGGCAGATTATCTGACCCTTAACATTGTTTTCCGAAAGCTGCCTTACCGCAATGTTTTCTAAGATTCTTTCCTTTACCTTTTTTAGACCGTAGTGATCGCGGTCAAGTATCTCTCTCGCCCTGTTCACATCGCAAACTTCGTCGGAAGACTTGTTCCACGGCAGCGCAAGGCAAGTGTCAAGATATTCTGAAATAAGCGCAGCCTCCTGCGATGACGGCGGCATTCTCCTCATTCTCTTGAATTCCGCCAGCAGCTTGTCTTCGCATTCCTGCGGCAGCCCTAGATCTGCTATCTTGTCAACGTAGCTGTCCTCATCGTCAAACTCATCGTCCATCGTTATCTCGCCCAGCTCCTGCGAGATAGCGTTTCTCATCTCTCTTAAATACTGCTCTTTCTGATTTCTCTCAAACCTCTGCGTTACTCTTTCTTCAAGGTCTTTTTCAAGCTTCATCATCTCTGTTTCCTTGTCCAGAACCAGAGAAAGCTTCACCAGCTTGTCGTAAAGAGAGTATTCTTCCAGTATCGCCTGCCTGTCGTCAAACGGCAGATTTATGTTGAAAACTATCCTCTCAAATACATCGATATTGTCCTTAGCGGCCATAACGCTGTATATCAGCCGTTTTGAAATGCCGTGCATCATGCTGCTGTAAGCCGAGAAACTCATTTTAGCCTTTCTCACCGCAGCCGACATATCCTCGTTTTCATTTTCTTTTCCGTAATTGTCTTCAGCCGCCACAATGCCCGATATCGACCTTGCCATTCTGAACAGACTTTTCAGCCGAGCCTTTTGTATGCCCTGTGCCAGCACCCTCGCGCTGCCGTCGTGACCCCTTGCTATCTGCTTTATCTCAGAGATCACGCCCACCTCATACAGTCGGCTCACATCGCTTATGTCTTCTTCAAGAATATCTTTTTGTGCCGTCAGAAATACCGCGCTGTCATTTTTCATAGCTCTTTCAAGGCATTCTATGTACAGCTTGCCCTCAACGTCAAACTGCACCGTCATAAAAGGCATAATAACAACACCTTTCAGCGGTATCACGGTCATGTCTATGTTGTCGCGTTTAGAAAACGGCGTGTCGTTTCTTTGCATTTTTATCCCTCTCTTTATATATGTAAACGTTTAGTTATATTCTTTTATTTATAATTTGCGCTGCCGCGCACCCTGCGGTGTGACAGGCTTTTTTCGTTCACCACTCCACAACACGCAAAGGTTTTAAATCTTGTCAAGAAACTAAAATACGCGGCGTAAGCCGCACCTTAACTATTCACTATTCATTTTTCATTATTCACTACACTTTGAAATCCTGAAGGCTTCCAAGGTGCATAAGAACCCTCTTCGAGGCTTCTTCCCATTCACTAATTACACATCTGTGTCCCTCATAAAAAGATTATACCAAAATCACAGCATTTTTTCAAGTCATAATTTCAGCCAAAAGTACGCCCCAAAAATTGCTTTCATTGCATTATTAAAAACAAAGGCTGTATCGCAAAGATACAGCCCCTATCTTCAAAGTTTAGTCTGCAACATAAGGGAGCAGAGCTACGTGCCTTGCCTTCTTTATGGCAGAAGTCAGCTCTCTCTGATGATAAGCACAAGTGCCCGTTACGCGGCGAGGAAGTATCTTAGCCCTCTCCGTCATGCACTTGCGAAGTCTTGCCGTATCCTTGTAGTCGATCTTCTCCGTCCTGTCAACACAGAACTGACAAACTTTCTTGCGCGATCTTTTCTGTACTCTTGCATTGACTGTCTTTTCCATAATATTCACTCCATTTCAGCGTTCGCAGTCATTAAATTCTTCTTGCTTTTTCAGAAAGGCGCATCATCATCGCCGATAACGTCTTCAAAATCTGAAAGCGTGCCTATCGAAGCGGTGGCTGAGGAGTTATTGTTGTCGCTGCCGTAAGACTGAGCAGACTGAGCCTGCGGAGCGCTGTAGCTGTTTGAGTAATCTCTCTCATAGCTGCCCTCTCTCTTGGGCTCGCCGGTAAATGAAACACTGTCAACATAAACCTCTGTAACATAGTGCTTTGTACCGTTCTTGTCTTCGTAATTTCTCGTGCGCAGATTGCCCTCCAGAGCGATCATTCTGCCCTTTGCGAAATATTTGTTGATAAACTCTGCCTGCTGACGCCATGCCACACAAGTGATAAAATCAGTCTGTCTTTCCTCGCCCTGCTTTGTGTAGCTGCGTTCAACAGCAACATTAAAAGTCAGCACCGAAGTTCCCGACGGTGTCTGTTTCAGCGCCAGATCCTGTGAGATCCTGCCCATTAAAATAACTCTGTTCAGCATATAACTCTTCCTTTCTGATATCATACGTACTCTTTTTGCTTTTTTATGCCACCGTCACTAAGAAACGCAGCACTCCGTCAGTAATGTTGAGCACTCTCTCCAGCTCCGCGGGAAAATCGGGAGCAGCCGAGAAGTTCCACACAACATAGAAGCCCTCAGTCTCATAGTTGATAGCATAAGCGAGCTTTCTCTTGCCCCATTCGTCCTTTGTAACGTCGCTGCCTGAGGCAGTTATCATCTCATCGAACTTTTCTTCAAGAGCCTTAGCGGCTTCTTCGCCGTTCTTAACGCTGAAAACCAGCATAGCTTCATACTTTTCGCTCAGCTTTGCCATAACTTAAACACCTCCTTCTGGAAATAAGCCCACACCTTGTGTGTGAGCAAGGGATCGGCACTTCAAAATTGCCGTACTGAATATTATATCACATTTATTTTTGCTTGTCAAGCATTTTTTCAACAATTTATAAACCTATTTCCGCCCTGTAGTGAACAAGCACCAGAAGTCCTATCGTCATCGCCATGTAAAGCGCGAACGCCAGTATCGTAAGCCCTATGCTCGTGCCGCCTTTGCGCGCTATCTCATCGCTGCCAAGACCCTCGTCCTTTATCCTGCCGATGTCTTTTTTAGCCTTTTTGTAGTACCAGAAGTTTGCGAAAATACCGCATACCGCCTGGAATATCCACGTTCCGAAATAGCATACATTGTATGCCGCGTTGAACCAGCCTGCCCCTATGTTCACATCGTTCATCAGCACAGCCGGCAGGCTCATTCCCGTCTGAGCCAGCATCTTAGCATATTCTCCGCCCGATTTGAACATAAATATCATGCTCGGCAAAGACATCACCAGCATCGCAAAAAACGCCATTATAGCCTCTTTGTACATCTTCCTGTAGAAGAAATAAAACTCGGGGAACAAAAACGCCACAAAGCTGAAACTTGCTTTTTTCGCAAACTTTGTAAACCTTATGAACTGCGTCATAAAATAGCTCCTGCTAGTGCCCACATAGTTTGCGTATTCGCCAAGCGTGTTGCCGTCAAGGTCGCTCTCGGGAGTAAATCTCACCGTCGAAAAAGTACCGAAAGGCGCACCCATGTTTCCCATTCCGCCCTGCTGACCCATGTCGTTGAAGCTCTGCTGCGCCCCCTGCTGTTTCATGCCCAGCGGCAAACCGCAGTTGTTGCAAAAAAGCGCAGTGCCGGGGTTGTTCTCACCGCACCTCGGGCAGCGAATGTCGCTTCCTGCGTTTTCGCGGCGCCGGCGGTCTTCTATCTCGTCCTGCTCTTTTTGCCATGAACCGCCTTTCTCGTGCAGTCCGTAATTTATGCACTCACCCTTTTCAAGGTAACATTCCCTGTGATAGGGCGTGCCGCAGTCGGGGCAAACAACAATGTCGTCGCCCTCTGAAAATTCTTTGTCGCATATCAAACACTTTTTGCCTCTGTAATCAGCCATTTGTCAGCCTCCCTCAATGCGTGTTTTATATATTGTAACACACTTTTGCAATTAAATCAATAGGAGTAAATATCATTTCACACAATTTTCATAAAGCTTGCCGACAGACTTATTTTTTGCTTTCCTGTTCTTTTCTAATTTCTTCTCTTGCTCTTTCTGTTAAGGCTATAGCTTCTTCTTCTGTCATATAGTGTCCGTTTTTGCGGTAAAAATCCTCTCCCATTTTGTTCAATACCTCGCTCATAGAACGACCTGACGGTTTCATTCCTTTAGGGAAATCCCACCCAAGATCATCTTTCTTTTTCATAAGTATCCTCCTTTATTTATTATTTGCGCTGGAGCGCGTTCAACTCCCCACTTTAATTTTGTTGACTTTTCATTTTGAGTGTACTAATACGTTCGCACATTTTATGCGAGGGGCAGCGGTCGCGAGCGACCGCGTGAAGAATTGGGCAACAATATATAAAAGCCCAATTCTTCTGCACTTCACTTCGTGAAGTGTGCCATAGAGGATATAGGGAGTGTATATGCAAGGCAGGGCGCGCTGTTTTATAGCATCTGCAAGCAGCCGCCACAAGTTTCTTGCGAAACTTGCCCCCCTCCTATCTAAAATTCCCCTCGTGCTTCCTATTGTTTCAATTATCAACTTTCTTTGTAAACGCACAAAAGAATTACGGTTTCAGAATATGCGAGCTTTCGAGCATAGAAGAAGCCTCGCAGAGGGTTCTTCGGCACTTGACCGACATTTATGGCGGTCAATGTGTGGAAATATCCGCCACGCTTTCGGCGGCTAAGTAATTCTTTCAGGGTGGCTTGGAGGCTTAAGCCGACAAGACACTCAACCACGCGCTGAGCCTTGGTGGTATTTCGCGACCTCTTCGCACGGAACTTCGTAGCTTTGTGGAGGAGGCTAAAGAGAGAAATGCGCATCGGTTTCGTTTGCAAGGCAAAAGAGGGCAGTAGTGCGGGAAATTGATTTGCAACGTACTGCGGAAAAAACATAATTTTCATACCAACCACACCTACTTACCACCGCACCCAAAAATCCACCGTCCGCCCCACGTTTCTGTAAGAATATTCTGCCTTGCTAGAGGCTAGAAGTGAGAAGTTAGAGGTTAGAAATATTTCTACAACATTTGTGTCTGCTTTTTATTTCTGCGGTTTAAATAGAAGCAAGAGGCAAGAACCGCGCCCAGCAACTACAGCTACCCACCGCACATTCACACCCCAAAAATCCACCGTCCGCCCCACGTTTCTGGAAGAATATTCTACCAGCCGCTTCTACTTTGGGCGGTATGTGGGTGGGGATATAAATCTCCCCACTGTCTGATATATTTATATATCTATAAATATCGGCTGCCTTTCCTTAAAATATACCACTTTGTCAAAACCTGCCGACTTCGCCTCTCTCGCCGCCTCAAAAATGCCCGAGCCTATATCCCCTACCGTGTGCGCATCAGAGCCCAGCGTTATCATCTCGCCGCCCACATCTCTGAACATCTTTGCGTACCTCGCCGTCGGGAAAGTCATGCCTGCCCCCTGACGTATACCCGAACCGTTTATCTCCAGCGCCTTGCCGTTTTGCGCCAGCCTTTTCAGCGCGCTTTCAATAATACAGTCAAACTTCGCCAAGTCAACTTCAACGCCGTTCTTTATGTAGTACCTCAAAGGGTATGTCAGGTGCGCCAGCGAATCAAACTTCCCCCAAGCGCATAACTTGTCTATCTGTGTAAAATACCGCTCCAGCAGCCTTTCAGCCTCGCAAAGGCTCATTTTATCGTACTCTAAAAACGCAAAGTCTTCCGTCTGCGGCAGCTGATGCACCGAGCCTAAAATAAAGTCTATCCTCTTGTCATCAACAACTATCTGAGCAATTTCGGGCTCTTCCTGCGCCTGCCCAAGCTCTATGCCGCACAAAAGCTCTATCTTTCCTTTATATCTTTCTTTTATACCGCTTATATATCCGACCGAACGTTCGTAATCGCCCTTAAAATCAAAGTACGGGTATATCTTCACGCCGCCGTAGTGTTCTTCCGTGTACCACCTGTTCACCTCGCAGTGGTCTGTAATAGCATACGCTTTAAGCCCCAGCGATACTGCTTTTTCTATCATTTCAAAAACATCTGCATCACTGTCTACCGAAAACCGCGAATGTGTGTGCAGGTCTTCCATACCTTTTATATGTGTCACTGAGCCGCATCTCCTTGTGCTTCAGCGTTGCCTTGCACCGCCGTACTTTGTGCCGCTTCCGTGCTCTGCGTATCTTCGGGCAAAGGCTCACCCCTGAACAGCAGTTTCAGTATTATCGGCGTAAGTATAGAAGATACCATTATAAGAAGTATAACTGATGTAAAATACTTCGCGTCCAGAAGTCCTACCGATAACCCTTTCTGCGATACTATCAGAGCCACTTCGCCCCTCGTCATCATGCCTACGCCGACTTTCATGCTGTCTTTCAGCTTGTATCCCAGTATCTTAGACATCAGTCCGCAGCCTATTATCTTAGTAATAAGAGCCACAAATACAAATCCTATCGAGAACAGCACAAGTTCGCTCGTAAAGCCGTCAAACTGCGTTTTCAAGCCAATGCTCGCAAAGAATACAGGCGCAAATATCATGTATGAACTTATGTCTACTTTCCGCGCTATGTATTCCGAGTCCATAATACTGCAAAGAATAAGCCCCGCAACGTATGCGCCCGTTATGTCAGCAATGCCAAAAAACCTCTCCGCCGCGAACGCTAAAAACATACACAGCGCTAAGCCGAGTATCGGTATCCTCCTGCGGTGAGGGTACTTTTTGTCTATAAACTTGAAAATGTAGTGCGTAGTCACTCCCACAGCCGCGCTGAAAAGTATGAACAACCCCGTGCTCAATACCACTTGCGACGGCTTCGTAGCCGGGTCTTTGAAACCTATAACGAACGTAAGCACGATTATGCCTATAACATCGTCTATTATCGCCGCGCTCATGATAAGCGTGCCTATCTCGCCTTTCAGCCTGCCAAGCTCTTTCAGCGTCTGTACCGTAATGCCAACCGAAGTCGCAGTCATTATCGTGCCTATGAATATCGCCCTGAAAAACTCCGTGCTGCCTATCTCAGAAAAGCCGTAGAATAGGCTGTAAAGCAGCGTTCCGCCAGCCATAGGTACGAATACGCCTGCCGTAGCAACAAGCAAAGCCTTTGGGCCCGTTATCAGCAGCTCTTTCATGTTTGTTTCAAGTCCTGCACCGAACATCAGAAGTACAACGCCTATCTCAGCCATCATCGAGAGAAAATCAGACTGCTGTACCCAGCCGAGGCAAAATGGGCCTATCACAAGTCCTGCCACTATTTCGCCCACGACCTGAGGGGCTTTGAGCTTCTGCGCTAAAAGCCCGAAAATTTTTGCGGTAACAATTATCACCGCAAGGTCTCTGAAAAAATCGATCCTGTCCATAATAAACACCAGCTAAGCTATTAGAATTTTAGAAATTAGAAGTTAGAGGTTAGAAACGTTTTTATAACCTTACGCATAACCAGCATTCCTGCGGTTTACGCCTAGAAGCAAGAAGCAAGAAATTGTAAGGCGGCATTCGCGCGTTGTTTATATTGCCATTATTCGCGCTTACGCAGTGTCTTGCTGTCTGCTTAAGCAGACGCAAGCCACCATGAAAGAATTACTTAGCCGACTTTATGGGGTCGGCTATTTTGTTTTCTGAAAGTCTAAAGCCTTTTAGAAAACAAAACCGTAATTCTTTTGCATAGTCCGTTTAGTTAAAATAGCGCATATCTAAAAATCCTCGCCGCCAAAAACGGTCGGCGGCGCACCACCGCCCCACAACCATAGCGCACAGCCACTCTAAATACGCACCACTCCCCCACTTTCTCACGTTCCAAATACGCCACTGGAAGTATATTCTGCCAGTACCTCTCCTTGGGTGGAGTGGGTCGGGTGCTTTTGATTTGTTATGTTTTTAAGAATATATTCAACTATCACGAAGCATTAAACCGCTCAGCCGCACTCTCTGCTCTTTACCCACTTCCTATGCCATACCCAGCCAACCGAATCCACTCCCCAACGCAGATAGAAGAATATTCTGCCAGCAGTACTCCTTTGGGGCGGTCTGTGGGTGGGCAAATATAAAATTAGGTGCAAGAAAATTAAAATCTCGCAGCAAAAACGTATATTTACCACTAACAAGGGCTACAGAACGCTCAATCTCCGCTCTCCCCCTCATCTCGCGTTTCTTTTTGCCACCGAAAGAACATTCCGCCAACCATCTCTCTTTCGGGCAACTCATGGGAGGTGTGCATCTGAAAACTTCTTGAACTTATCACCAAGCATGATTTATAATATCTTTGTAAGCTTCAATTGCTTTTGCAAGCCGCTCATCAGCCGCAGCATCGCCGAATACCGCTTTTACCATTTGGTAAGTAAGCGACGGAATTACAAGGCGCAGCCTGTATCCATTCTCATCATCAGCATTATACGTTTTTACAATAAATTGCGCCTTTTCAAGAATATCACAAACTGCTTTGAACCTGAAAGGCGTGATCTCTACCATCGGGTCAATGCCGAAGTTTACTATCATCTGACGATACTTCGGATCTTCTTTTCGCATCTGAGAATAGCCGGTATTACTTACCGAAAGACCACAAACCGCAAAATACATAATGTCGTATACTATCGCTTTTGCCGCCTGCTCATCTGAATTCATGAACCCCGACAGATCCTCTATCACAGCTTCTTGAATATATTTCTGCATATCTTGAAAGTTCCTGACAGCATATTTTTTGAATATTCCGCCTGTTTTCAGATACTCTGTGCAGCTTTCTTTGCCGTATTCTTTTTGATATACCCTGCAAAATTCTTCATAGGTAAACATATTAGCGTTGATACGCCTTGTCCTGTGTATCAACTCGCCGCTTTCAAGATAATCAAGAGCAAATGTGTGTGTTCCGGTGATCGCAACACGTTTTCCGTTTTCAACAAGTGTCCACAAATAATAGCTTAGATCCCTGTTATCCTTTATCCAAGTGTATTCATCAATTATGATGTTCTTTTCTTTGCAGCTGCGCAAAAATCCGATAAGATCTTTGCCGGTTTCTTTTTCACCTTTCTGAGCTGTGATATATAATGTATCATCAAAATTATCAACAGCCTGCAATAAGCCGAAAGTCTTACCCGTCGCTCGCAGTCCACACAGCACAAACACTTTCTGAGCCGCGCCGCCAAAACATTCTTCGCGGATAGTATTTACAAGATCCCTCTCATAAACATTGCTCAGCCCTGTCTGTTTCATGGCTTCTTCTCTGAGAGCAGCAAAATATTTTTGCAATTTTTCACCGGAATAAGCTATCATAGTAAACCCTTTCAGAAGCAAGATGTCAGAAGTCAGAGGTTAGAAATATTTTTATAACGTTTGCGCCAACTTGCCATTCCTGCGGTTTACGCCTAGAAGCAAGAAGCAAGAAATTGTAAGGCAGTATTTGCGCGTTGTTAATATTGCCTTTATTCGCGCTTACGCGCAGCCTGCGGAGCCGTTCACCGCCCCACTCTCTCACTCATTCATACAGTATTCTTGAAAATTATTAAAAATAGGTTGAATTTATCCTAAAAGCATGATATAATGAAATTATAAATAATTTCATTATATTTTATGTCCTCGTCGATACGCAGACCAATGGGTCTGCTCCCGACGTATCGGACAATTATATCATAACGCTTACGCTTTTATGATATAATAAAAGCTATAAAGGAGGTCATCGCTATGAATGTAGATACCAAAAATCTTGTATCCATTACGGAAGCCAACCAAAACTTTTCGCGTGTAGCCCGAATGGTCGATGAAAGCGGCTCGGTCGTGATACTGAAAAACAACACACCGCGCTATCTTGTCATTGAATTTGAAAAAGCCGAAAAGGAGCAGCTTGCCGACGGCGAAGATATAGCGGCTGTCTCAAAGCGCCTTATCGCCAAAAACCGTGAGGCATACAAGGAGCTTGCCAACTAGAGGTTAGAAGTTAGATATTAGACGCGTTAGAAACGTTTCTATAACGTTTGCGCCAACTTGCCGTGCCTGCGGTTCAGATTCAAAGGCAAGAGGCAAGAAACGCCCCCACAACCTCAGCGCACCATTCCACTCTCAACTTCCACCCCCAACCAACCGAAGCCACTCCCTCACGCCGCCGGAAGAATATTCTGCCAGCACACTTTCTTTTTTTGGGGGTTGGTTTGTGGGTGGGGTATATCTATAATAGGTATAAAGATTTTAAGCTCTCGCTGAAAATTCGTATTTTTATCAATAATACGAATTACCGCACACTCAACCTCCGCTCTCCCCCTCATCTCGCGGCACTCTCCACCCACATCACTGGAAGAATATTCTGCCGGCACACCTCTCCTTTTGGGTGGTCTGTGGGTGTCAGAAGTATCAATTCATATAACAAATCACTACGGTTTTGCATTATTTGCGAAGCCGTTTTTGCGCTGTTAGAGGCAAGATGTTAGAAGTTAGCGGTTAGAAACGGTTTTACACTATTTGCGCCTGCTTTTCATACCTGCGGTTCAGATTCAGAGGCAAGAAGCAAGAAATAGCTTTTTATAATTTAGCGCAAACTTTTCAAAATGCTCGTCTTGCCTCTACTTGCAATAATTCTCTATGTAATTCGCAATGCAGTATTCCACAATATCCTTTGCCTTTTCCTCACCCTGTATCTCATCTATCACCGTGTCTTTGCCCTCCAGCTGCTTGTAAACAGAGAAAAAGTGCGACATTTCGTCAAAAATGTGCTTCGGCAGCTGCGCTATGTCGGTGTATACATTGTAGGTCGGATCGTTTATCGGCACGCAGATTATCTTCTCGTCCGCCGCGCCGTTGTCCATCATCTTTATGACTCCTATCGGTCTGCACTTCACCAGCGAGAGCGATGCCAGCGTCTGCGAACATAGCACCAGCACGTCCAGCGGGTCGCCGTCGTCAGCGTATGTGCGCGGAATAAAACCATAGTTTGCAGGATAGTGTGTCGAGGTGTACAAAATTCTGTCCATCTTCAGAAAACCCGTCTCCTTGTCCAGCTCGTACTTTATCTTCGAGCCTTTCGGTATCTCTATCACCGCATCAAATTCGTCCTTGTGTATCCTCTTGGGTGATATGTCGTGCCATATGTTCATAACTATCTTTCCTTTCCAAAGTTTTCTATTTATGAATAATTTTATAATATGCGAGTATACTTTTATAAAGAACAAGCCTTTACTGTCCACAAAATTGTACGCGTTTCGACAAATTTCTCTTTGCAGTCCGTACAATCGTACAGTTAATGTGTTATCATATATACAGAAGAAAAAATTACAACCATTTTAAAGAAAAGAGGAATTTTTATGTATGTATCTGTATGTATCGTAGGTCTCGGCATAATAATAACAACTTCGTGGTATCAGTTTTTGTCTGAGCTTGCACGCCGCAGCGAGAACAAACGCCGCCTTGAAACTTCGGCAGAAAGCAGCGAATACGAAGATCACGCCGCGTAAAGCTCTGTTTCGGTTACTATTATAGCCCATTGCCCCGACAAAATCAAGAGCAAGGCAAAAATTTATTGAAAATTATCAAAAAAGTCGTTTACCGCCGCCGCGATAGCGACTTTTTTTACAGCAGCGCATCGCCGGACCCAAGCCGGTTTTTACAGGCATCTTTCCGCCAATACGTCGCCCTGCTCCCTTGCCAACTCATTATTTGCTTCTCAGCGTGCATACAACTAAATCAAAATCATCGAACAGTCTCAGCGAAGTTCCGCTGTTGCCCAAGCCTCTGCTCACTATCATCTCGCCGCGGTAAAAATAGTATTCACCGCCCGTGTATGTCGGGAAAAGCCCCTGCCCCGGCGCGTAAATGCCATCCTTGAACGGGAACCGTATAAGTCCCCCGTGCGCGTGACCGCAAAACATCAGGTCTGCAAACGGCTCGCATACCATCTCCGCGTTTTCGTCAAGATACGCAGCCTTATACCCCAGTATCTTCTCCGCATCTTCGGGGAAGTGATTTAGCCATATAACAAACGGGCTCTCGGTAAGCTGCTTTGAAAACTCCCCCATAGGCACAGTGTACCCGTAAGAGCCTGCCACCGTTATGCGCTCGCCGCCCTTTTCAATGTCCACAGCCCTTTCCATTACTATCTCGATACCGTTTTCCTCGCAGCACTGTGTAAGCTTTGCCATCTGCTTTTCCGTAAGGCGCATATCGTGATTTCCCCATACCAGATAGCACGGCGCGACCTGTGATATATCCTCAAAAAACATCATTGTGTCGTTTATGTCCGTCAGGTGCGAGTCCACCATATCTCCCGTCATAACTATAATATCCGGCTGCTGCTGTGATACCAGCTCCACCAGTTTCTGTTCAAACCCATCGCCATGCTTGTGATAGTCCGATATCTGCACTATCCTGAACCCGTCAAAACTCTGCGGCACTTTCTCGCTCTCGTATTCATAACTGTCAACGCTTATGTGCGTGTTTGAGTATACCGTTTCAGCTATCAGCAGCGCATCTATAACCGCCGCCAGCAAGATAAGTATTACCTTGAACAGCCGCCTTTTCTTTTCTTTCATGAGCTTTCCTCCTCTTTATGTAAGCGTGTCGGTATCGTCGTTTTCATGCTCTGCCATAAGCCTTACAGCCTCTTCCATAAGCTCTATAGTGTGTTCACCCTTTTCAAGCCGCAGCGAGAAAAACGGTCTTTCCACACCCTCCTGCGAAACCTTTATCCTGCCGACGTACTTGTCCAGAAGCGCGAGTATCTGCCCCATGGTCGGGCGCGTAACGTAAAAATATAGCACCTCTCCGCGCTGAGATATCTCTGTTACCCCCAGCCGCGACGACATATTTCTTATAAGCGCCACCTTTATAAGCCCCTTTGCAGACTTCGGCAATTCTCCGTATCTGTCCTCCAGTTCGTCAATAACATCAAGGCTGTCTTCCTCGTCCGTTATGCCTGCAATTCGCCTGTATGCATCTATCCTCTGCGACTGGCTCTCTATGTAGCTTTCGGGTATGTAAGCGTTTATAGCCACGTCAACCAGGCAGTCTTCCGAAGTAACTTTCGGTTCTTCTCCCTTTGCCTGTGCAATAGCTTCGTTCAGCAGTTTTATGTACATATCATAGCCTATAGCCTCCATGTGACCGTGCTGCTTTCCGCTGAGTACCGAGCCCGCGCCGCGTATCTCAAGATCTCTCACCGCCACCCTGAAACCGCTGCCAAACTGCGTAAACTCCCTTATCGCATCAAGCCTGCGCGAAGCCACCTCCGTCAGAGTTTTGCCCCTCCTGAACGTAAAGTATGCAAACGCCCTGCGGTTAGAACGCCCCACTCTGCCGCGAAGCTGATATAACTGCGAAAGCCCCAGCCTGTCAGCATCTTCAATAATAAGCGTGTTTACATTCGGCACGTCAACGCCAGTTTCAATAATAGTCGTGCATACTAAAATATCGATCTCGTGGTCTATAAGCTGCCGCCACTTTTCTGAAAGCTCCCTCTCGTCCATCTGCCCGTGCGCTACAGCAATTCTAGCCTCGGGCAAAAGCTCCTGCAACTCATTTGCGCAGCGGTATATAGTGTCTACCCTGTTGTGTATGTAGTATACCTGTCCGCCCCTGCGAAGCTCTTTAGCACACGCCTGCGCTATAACAGCCCCGTTGTATTCCGCAACATACGTCTGAACAGGGTACCTGTCCTGCGGCGGCTCTTC
>CANPZC010000033.1 GCA_947589355.1 uncultured Clostridia bacterium | reverse complement strand
TTTTTAGGTTTGTCAAGACTTTTTTCAAAATTTTCAAAAAAATCGGGGCGTCGGCAGGGTGCAGGGGGATTGTAAAGTCGGGACGGCGGCGGAGAAAGAGTGGACGGTCAAACGCTCTCGCTGAAAAGTTACAATTCAGATACGCGCAAAGTGACGATAGCACACATACGTTGAAAGTCTGCTGAACGGCGGTCAACGTGTGGCTCCGCAGGCTGCGCGAAAGCGCAAACATCAGCAAAAGAAAAAGCTCTAAGAAACGCTTATAAAGCGTTTCCGAGAGCTTACTGTTATTGCTTCAATAGGGTAGAGCATTTGTTCACAAGAAACTATTCAAAATGTCCTATTTTTACTCGACATCCGGGAGACTTATCTCCGTTGGCTTCAGGTGGATACTTTGATCTTTCTGTGACATTAACAACTCTAATTCCTTCAACTCCTATTCTACTTTCGTCAGCATCATAAGTCAACCATCCTGCGAAAGAAATGTTATATTCTGTGCCATGCTCTGTTATAATGTTCAAAACTCTACCGCTAATTTCTTTTTTTTCATGGCTGCCCATAGCATCTCCCATCGGATCATCATACGAGACGATCTTCCCGTCAATGAAATCAAGCGCTGCTTCAATTTCATTATCAAGTTCAGTATCATTTTCTATAATGTAATCGCTCATCAGCTCTTTCAAACTGTTTTTATCATCATTTTCAAAGAAGTTAAGAATTTGTGACATATAATCTTTAGCTACTCCAGCTGGTGGTTGATTTTTATGAGAACTTGATGTATCACTTGTTGGCGTTGTATTTGATGTATCACTTGTTGGATCTGTATCTGTACAAGAAGATAATGATAATAACAAAAAAGCAATAAATATGCAGAAGATCTTTTTCATCATGCAACACCTCGTTATACCATTCTTGCAAAAATTATAGCACACATCGGCAATATTTTCAATAGGCTTTACACAAAAGTGCCGCAAAGTGTACCGAAATGTCGCTTTCTTGTACTGAAAGGGCAGATCGTTAAGATAATTAACGATTGAGGTCGTTATTTGAGTTCAAAAATGGCGTTCTCGTGATCGGGTTTTACCGATGATGGGGAAAGGGTGGTGTAGTGGAAAGCGCAGGAGGAAATTACTGCCAGAGGGGTGGGGAGCGGCGACAGTAGATATATTATTATAGTGTGCAGACATACACGGCGGTGATTGCGTGGAGAGGGCGCGGCAGGAAGAAATTACTGCCAGCGATTTCTCTCTCAGAGTGGTGCGCAGGGTGGGGGATCGTGTATATTTTTAAGAAAACTAAGTGTAAGCGTTGAACAGCTCCGCAGGCTGCGCGTAAGCGCGAACTTTAAAGTAGCTATTGCGCACGCAAGCGCGCGCAGGAAAAATAGTCGGGTATTCCCAAAGGAAAATCCCTCTCTTGCAGGGATTTTCCTCTTGTGAAATAGTCCACCGGACTATTTCACAATTCACCTTTTTCGGAGCGCACGTTGCGTTTTGTGGGGCTCTGCCCCACGCCCCGTGACCCTTTTGAAAAAGGGTCAATCGAAAACTTTTCCTTTCTTGACAAGGCAGAAAAATGCCGCGAGGGGGGTCGCGGCGTGGTTTTTAACTCATATAATTATATACATCTTTTTTATAGAGCATATACTCGATACTATCGACCAGCGCTGTCATACTGGCGCTGATTATATCTTCAGATGCGCCGACGGTCGTCCAGGTATTCTTACCGTCGGTGGACTGGATAAGCACGCGCGTTACTGCGGCTGTGGAAGCATCTGCATCTATAACTCTTACTTTATAGTCGGCGAGGCTCATACGGCTGACGACGGGGTAGAACATCTCGAGCGCTTTCCTCAGAGCTTTATCTATAGCGTTCACGGGGCCATGCCCCTCATCGGCTGTTATTTCGTATCTATCGCCGACACGCACTTTTACCATGGCGCTTGCGGGGGCGTTCGCGCCATCGGTTTGAGAGCCTATTATTCTATAATCTGTAACGCTGAAAAACGGTTTGAAACTGCCCATTTCCCTTAGCACCATAAGCTCAAAAGAGCCGTCTGCGCCCTCGAATACATAGCCTTTATTTTCAAGTTCTTTAAGCTTATTTATTACTCTTGTGGCGACCACGCTGTCTTTATCCAGCTTTATGCCGAATGCACGGATCTTCTCTAAAAGCGCGCTTCTGCCTGCAAGCTCTGAGAGTACAAAGCTGCGCCTGTTGCCTATTTTGGCAGGGTCGCAATGCTCGAAGCTTTCGCGCACTTTTATAACGCCGTCGGCGTGCATACCGCCCTTATGTGTGAAAGCGTTATGACCCACATACGGCATACTGTCGGGCAGTGTGAGATTACATACCTCTGCGATATGGTATGCGGTATCGGTAAGTTTACGCAGGTTTTCTTCGGGTACGAGCTGATGCCCTTTTTTGAGCTGCATATCGCCGATAACGGTAGAAAGCTCGGTATTGCCGCAGCGCTCGCCTATGCCGACAAACGTACCTTGAATGTGCTCTGCGCCTGCTGCTACAGCCGCGATAGAATTGGCGACCGCAAGACCGCAGTCGTTATGGCAATGTATGCCGAGGCGCGCTTTGCCTTGCAGAATATTCACTGCTTCTTTGACGGCGGCTGTTATTTCGTCTGGAAACGCGCCGCCGTTGGTATCGCAAAGGACTACAAGCTCTGCGCCGGCGTTTGCCGCGGCTTCAATGGTTTTTAGCGAATAATCGCGGTTATGTTTATATCCGTCAAAGAAATGCTCGGCATCGAAAAAGACGTGTTTTTCATGCGCAACAAAGAATTTTACTGTATCTGTTATCATACGCAGATTTTCTTCGAGGGTGGTTTCGAGGATCTTTGTAACGTGCATATCCCAGCTTTTGCCGAAGATGCTGACATACTCAACGCCTGTATTGAGAATAGCTTTGAGGGCGTTATCGTTTTCGGGCATCGCACCTTTACGGCAGGTAGAGCCGAACGCTACGAGCTTTGAATTTTTCAGTTCCACGCCGAGCATGGCTGTAAAATACGCTTCATCTTTGGGGTTAGATGCAGGGTTGCCGCCCTCTATATAAGACACGCCGAAGTCATCGAGCGTTCTTGTGAGGTCTAGTTTATCCTCTACAGAAAAACTTATGCCCTGCGATTGTGCGCCATCGCGGAGGGTGGAATCGAGAAGTTCTATTTTCATGCGTTTCACCTCTTTCTTCTGCGTTTGCCGCCTTTTGAGCCGCCTGTTGTCATTGCTACACCGACGATAACGACTGCGCCGACGGTTATAAGTATTGCGGTAATTGCGCCTTTATCGTCTTTCTTATCTTCTATTTCTTTTTCGGGGTAGCTGCTTTCGGGCTGCGCTTGCGTAACGGGGGTTTCTTCTATAATACTTTCTTCTTCGGCTTGCGCCTCGCTGCTTTGCGGCTGCTGTGGCACAGCTTCGGGAGTAGTGGTAGTTTCTGTAGTTGTGGTGATCTCTTCTGTAGTAGTTTGCGTGGGTGTCGTGGTAACTTCGGGGGTGGTAGTTTGCGGGGCTGCTTCACTTACTGCAACAGAGCCTATATATGTAGGAGCGCCGAGCAGGTCGCCTGTTTCGGAATAGACGGAACAGCGAGTTACAACTATCTGCGAAGAGCCCTGAGATACGGCGTGGAATGTGAGCTCGAAAGTTTGCTGCGCGGAGGGAAATTCAGACCAAGCGTTTATGTTGCATATACCGCCGCCGCCGACTGCGAAATTGCCCGAAACAAATTCTACAATATCGCTGTCGTAATCGAGCGTTGCTTTAATACTGCCTATGTTCTCATCGGCAGAAAACGACACCTGCACGGTGAAGTCTTCGCCCAAAGAGACGGTGCCGGGAGTGGTTATGGCGGCTGTTTCATCTGCAAATGCCATAGTGGGTACAAAAAGGGCTAATGCAAGTGCGCAGGGCAGAATTATCAGCCGTTTCAAAGCTTTTGCGACTTTCATATTTTACTGTTCCTTTCAGTTGTTTTTAATATTTTTATGTTGAAATGTGGTTGTAATACAAATTAACAAATTATACATAGTTTATTTACGATTTGTACACCAAATTCGTTTTGGCTTGTACTATAATAATTAAGTCGAATGGGTGGCTCCAACAGGGGCTGCTTTTTTTATGCTCAAATAAATATTACCGAATATTACGACGGGTAGTTATCCATAGCCTCGGCAAGGCGTTTGAGGAAATCCTGCGCAATATCGCAGGTCTTTTGCATATCTTCCTGAGAATCGTTGAGAGTTTTTACGGGGGTACGCATGGAGATATACATATCCTGCGGCATCTGCGCCCAGTTGATGGCTTCTTTAACGAGCGGAGAGGTCAGAGAAAGCCGCGTGCCGCTGACGTACTGAGAATCTATAGTATCGGAAAGATCTTCAAAAGCTACGTTTTCAAGCGAAAAATCGCTGCTGTCATCGGAAAGCACGAGCACGCACCGAGCGCTGGAGAGGGTAGAAAAAAGCTTTGACTGGTTTGCCTGAGAGTAGTTATCGCCGACAGAATCGGGATCGAGCGGTGCGAACACAACGCTTACATACACCTCGCCATCGCCGTTTACATCGTCGCAGAAGCCCTCGAAGAAGTTTTCAAGCTCCTCGCCGCGGTAGGAAATGCCGTTGTCGGGCGTAGCGACTATTGTAAGGTCGGGCTCGACTTTTGTGACGAGGTCGTATATCATATATCCGCCGAAAAGCACTACCACGGCGGTTATTATTGTGACCCATTTATAATGGTACCAGAAGTTCTCGACTTTTTTCCAAAAGCTCATTTTTACGGGCTCTTCGTCATCGCTGTCTTCGAGCGGCTGCTCCTCCTCGATGCCCTGCTTTTGCTTCATCATCTCTATTTTTTCGCGCCGCAGCTTTTGCTCATACTCGCGCCGCAGACGTTCTTCCTCTTTTTTTGCCTGCTGCGCATAATACTCGCCGTTTTCTTCGGCATCGCGGTAAAGCTGCGCCTGCTGCCGCTCAAAGGCTTCGTCTTCGTCCGGCACGAGGCTTTCTTTATCGGTATCGAATGATATCTTGAATTTTTCGTTATCTTTTGACATGGTGATCTCCTTTTTCGGTATACACGTTTTCCCAAAGACAATAATCATAATATATTGTACAGTATAAATATGAACACAATATTAACAACGGCAAAAAATATGCGCTTGCCGAAAAATTTTGAAAAGTCCTTGACAGCGATTTTTAAATATGGTATAATAAAAAGGCTGAACTGATACGGACAGGTATCGAAGTGGTCGCAACGAGGCAGTCTTGAAAACTGTTTGTCCGAGAGGGCACGTGGGTTCGAATCCCACCCTGTCCGCCAGCCGAATAAATTCGGCTTAAAGAATTTTTCTTCACCGGCAAAGGGTCGGCGATTTTGGCGCGGCTCTAAGCCGCTTAAAACCGAGAATTTCTTTCCACATTGTCAGCTTTATTGTTAAACAGCTGAATTTAATAGTGTACGCGGATTTACCCAAGTGGTGAAGGGGCTCCCCTGCTAAGGGAGTAGGTCGGGAAACCGGCGCGAGAGTTCAAATCTCTCAATCCGCGCCAGAAATGCTGCTGACGAGAGTCGGTGGCATTTTTGTATTATTCGCTATTCGTTTTTCGTTATTCACTATTCACTACACATTGACCGCCACAAGTGTTGGTCAAGTGCCAAAAGATCCCTCGCTGCTAAAAATGGTCGGCGGCGCATACCTTGCGGTATGACGGGATTTTTTCCTTTTCTATCATCGTGGGGCTGATAGCTCTTTTTTGTTTTAATATTGATGGAAGAATATGTTGGTGACGGCGCGAAGGAGGAGAGTAACCGCGAGGGGAGTGCGCGTTTGGACAAGGGGGCGTAGAATTGGGTGTGGCGGCGGTGTGAAGCTGCGAATTCTGTTTTTGGGGAGACAATAGGGAGAATTTTGATATAAAAATCAGAGCAGACTAGGAAGTAATTTCTCGGTCTGCTTTTTTGTAGGGGGTAAGACTATATTTAATAAAGGACGCAAAGAGGGGCAAATAGAGGAAGGATATTCTGCTAGTGGCGTGGGAGGGGTGCGGCAAATGATTGGGAAAGTAGAGAAGTGCGGAATGGGCGGAGTTGGTTAGAGGAGAAGCGAGGGGGGCAGCAAAAGAGAGGAAGAATATTCTGCCAGCAATGTGGGACTGGCGGCAATTTTCTTCATTTCTTGTTTAGGGTACTATCAGGGTACTACTACATAAAAAAGCAGGCTGGGAAACAATTTTCCGGGCTGCTTTTTTATTTGTAGGGGGTAAGGAGATTTGCAAAAGGCTGTAAAGAGAGGTGAAATGGAGGAAGGATATACTGCCAGCGGTGTAGGGCGCGGAGAGTAGGGGGTAGAATGGTGTGGTCGGGGTGGGCGGATTTTATGCGGAAGAAATTACTACCAGCGGCGAAATGAGAGTTTGAGGATTAAAAAAAGGAGAGGATATACTGGGCGAGGTGGGGAGAGGAGAAAGAGAATGCGTAGAAGTAAATTCTGCCGTCAGCGTGGGGTGTGGTGCATAAGTACGCTTACAGGCTTGCGGATAATGGCATACGATCAGCGAATGTGGTGCGCAGGCGGCAAAATTGTGATCTGGCAGTGAAAGAGCGGAGCTTAGGAGCGATAATTGTTGCGACTTTTGCATATTGTACAGAAATTATGTGGGATATTTGTACAATGTGCTGAATTTTGGCTTTTTTAGTTTTTGCTGTAACATTTCCTGTGCAACGTGTGTACTTATTAGTGAAAACTTAAATTTTGCCGATCTGGGGCGAAATATGTAGAAAGGAAATGATGTTATGAAAAAACAGGTAAGAATTTTAGGGTTGGCAGCTGCGGCGGCGCTTTTGGCAAGTCTGCTGAGTGCCTGCCAAAGCAGCGAAAGACAAACTTACTTTGAAGAAAACTCCGCAGGTGAGATAGTTGACAGTGCGCTTTTGGAGGAGATCGAGCAAGAGTCGCAGCCGCTCAATTCTGTCATAGGGGATCACATAAATTACGGACAGCAGGGCGGCGCTATGGCAATGAGCGACAAGTATGCGTATATATACTGGTTCATGGGAGATATGGGGTACATAAAAGTGGACTTGCAGACCGGAGAAGCTATACCGCTGTGTAAAGTTGCAGGCTGCACGCATGATCCAAATCTTTTCCCCGATTGTATAAACAACAACTACCGACTAAATTCTACTGCTGTCGGCGATGCGCTCTGGCATACCGAAGATAATAAACTGCTTCAGACCAAAGACGGCGAAACAAAAGTGCTTTACGAAAACAGCTACTGCAACGAGATAGAAGAGAACAACTACAAAGATTTTCCCGAAGAAAAGTATACGATTTTTGATATGACGATAGATGATAACTATGCCTATCTGTTCGGCGGTTCATATGTTATACTGCTGGACAAAAGCACTATGCAAGCCGTAAAAATTATTGATCTTACAGAAGATTCAATGCTTCTCTCCACTAACATTTATAAGGGAAAGATATACTTCAACACCGATCTGCACGAGCTGTATGTTGCAGATATTGAAAGCGGCGAGGTCACAAAGCTGGGGGATAAGGTAAACGACATTTCGGTGCAGGACGACACGCTGTACTATATGGTAAAAGAGGGCGGCGGTCTTGAAATCTTTTCTGCCGACCTTGACTTCAAAAACAGCAAAAAGATAGCCTCGGGGTTTTATCTCAACCATTCTGTTGTAAGCGAAGGAAAGTTATACTATATCCCCACAGACAACGAAGGCATTATAATGTGCCATGATATTGCAAGCGGCGAAGAAACTCTGTTTTACGAGTGCGAAGCCCCGATATTCATCATCGGCTGTGCCGACTTTATAGACAGAATATTCTTCTGCACCGACAGCGCAATAGACCAGGAAACATACGAGCCGTACAGTCTTTTGATATCCATGCGCACCGACGGGAGCGACCTGTGGGTAAGGCGCTTTGACGGCGAAACGTGGAAGAATTAAAAGGAGGATATTATGAAAAGAATTGTTTGTATGCTTACAGCAGTTATACTTTCACTGGGTCTGCTGACCGCTTGCCAAAGCAAGGAGAAGCAGACATACTTTGAGGAAAACTCTAAAGGTGAGATAGTTGACAGCGAGCTTTTAGAGAAGATAGAGCAGGAATCGCAGCCGCTGAATACCAAGATAGAGAATTACAATCAGCACAGCGGAAGAAACTTCTTTCTCGGTCTGGGAAACTATGTCACGCTTGATGACAAGTATTTGTATGTCTACAACCATATGGGCGACCAGGGCTTTATAAAACTAGATCTGCAAAGCGGTGAGGCTATACCTCTTTGCAATGTTTCAGGCTGTACCCATGACCCGAATGATTTCCCCGGCTGCGTGAACCATCATTTTCTGTTCATGGCAACAGCCGTGGGCGATGAACTGTGGTATCCCGATGAAAACACGCTTGTTGCACTGAAAGACGGTCAGGAAAAAGTTATATACGAAAACGATCATTACACAGAGCTTGAAGAAGCCGCATTAAAAGCAACACCCAACGAGAAGTGCGTTATATGTTATCTTGCCGCCGATGAAAAATATGCGTATATTTTCGGTTTTGCATATGTAGTGCAGATAGACAGAAGCACCATGAAAGCGGTAAAGACCATTGACCTGCCGACCGAGGGCGCTCTGCGTACACCGTTTGTGTATAAAGGCAGCATATACTTCACCAACGAATTGCTTGAAGCTTTCAGAACAGATATCGAAAGCGGCGAGACTATCAAACTCGGCGACCACATAAACTGTATGTATGTTAAGAACGATACCGTATATTACACCGTATACAGTGATACCGAAACGTTCGTGCTGTACACCGCTGACCTTGACCTTAAAAACCCTAAGAAGCTTATAGATAACTGCTACAGCGACTTTGCTATAAAGGATAATAAGCTGTTCTACCATGGCTGCTCACAGTCGGGCAAGCAAGGCGAAATAATGTGCCTAGACCTTGATTCGGGCGAGAGCAAGACAGTGTACGACGGCTTTAGTGAAGCTAACGGCATAATCGCGGCAGACTTTTCAGACCGGGTGTTCTTCATAGGCGACTATGTGAACCCTGATGATACTAGTGAGCAATATAATGTAATAGCTTCTGTGCGCAGCGACGGCAGTGACCTGTGGGTGAAAAAGTTTGATGGGAGTATATATAATTAACGGTAGTTGTATCGCACAGGGCGATATGATATATATAAATTTATAAAATTTTCAGGAGGTAAAAAACATGAAAAAATTAGTTACAATTTTGACCGCACTTACCCTCGCGCTTGGCATGACCGCTTGCGCAGAAAAGGACGACAGCAGCATTCTTAAAGTGGGAGATGTTACGACCACTGCGACTGCCAATACTTCAGGAACGGACAACACCTCTGCCGAGACCGAGCAGTTTGGCAAGGATGGGGATATTACGGGTTACGGCAGTGGATATATAGTTTGTTATGAAAATGAAAACGGTGAGCTTATATCGACCACGTCAGAAAGAATAACACAGCCTTTCAACATAAATGAGGGTCTTGATCTGGTGGTCGGATTTACTCCGCAGCCTGACAAAAATGAAACCGGTTCAAAATGGATAGAAGCGGGTATTTTCAAGGAAAACGGCATAAATGCTGATATATATGTTTTCTGCAACGGTCAGGTAATAAAACACTCGCTTGACCCGAACGAAGAAGCGACCGAGAAAACAACTATCGCAGTAACTCCCAACATACAAACGGATACACACATATATATTCCGCCCACACAGCTTGGCAATATTGAAAGCGGATTGCTTTGGGTGTGTATTGATGAGATCCCCGAATATATTCCCGAATCACCAAGGGGAGAATTGGCCATGAAATCAATGTTGCCAACAACGATCTCGTCATCGGGTGAGGAGATCGCTTCATCGGCATATGAAGCGCAGGAAAATGATTATATATATGGTGAGTATCCCAGAGGACAATTAGATCCTGCCAAAAGGGAAGAGATAGATGGAAAGTTCCTTGCAGTCGACATCGGAAAATATGATGAAAGCTGTCATTCATCTTCAAAAAATTTCATGGATGATGTTGCTGTAATAGATAAAGATACCGATTTTGCTGTTACTGCATACTTTGAAAATGACTTTGATTATTATCTTGCGGTATTTTGTGACGGCGAGCTTATAAACGCATTTGACGGTAAGCCGCTTATGAAAGTAAACTGCCAAGGCGGCAAACGTATGATAAAGTATTCCCTTGATAAGGAAAGCCTCCCCGGAAACGGCGACCACGCCTACAGCGTTATAGCAATGCCGGAATGTCCAATGGAAGTTATAAATGGAAAAGATGTTAAAACTTCTGCCGAAAGCAACAGACGACTAATAAAAATAGATATATAACAATGGGGTGATAAACATATGAAAAGAATTGTTTGCATACTTGCAGCTGCTATGCTTTCACTGGGACTGCTGACCGCCTGCCAGAGCAGTGACAGACAAACCTACTTTGAGGAAAACTCCAAAGGTGAGATAGTTGACAGTGCGCTTTTGGAAAAGATAGAGCAGGAATCTGAGCCGCTCGATACCAAGATAGAGAATTACAGCTGCCACAGTGGCAGGAATTTATTTCTCGGTCCGGGCATCGATGTCATGTTTAGCGACAAGTTTTTGTATGTCTATAGGTTTATTGGCGATCAGGGGTATGTTAAGATAGACCTGCAAAGTGGTGAGGTAATACCTCTTTGTGATGTTGCAGGCTGTACGCATGATCCGAATGATTTCCCAGACTGTATAAATAACCGCAATATTGGCTGGATCATAGCTGTTGGTGATGAACTATGGTATAGCAATCACAATAAGATCTTTGCAATGAAAGACGGCAAAGAAGAAGTTATATATGTAAATAACTATTGCACGAAGATCGAAGAAACTCAAAACCCCGACAACAAGTACAGTATATACTATCCCATAGCAGATGATAATTATGTGTACATTTTCGGCTTTGCATATGTCGTGCAGATAGACAGCAGCACCATGACGACAGTAAAGACCATTGACCTGCCGACCGAGTGCGCTCTGCGTACCCCGGTTGTCTATAAAGGCAGCATATACTTTTGCAATGAAACAAGTGAAGCCTTTAAAACCGATATCGAAAGCGGCGAAACAACCAAGCTTGGTGATCATATCAACTGCATATATGTGAAGAACGATACAATTTATTATACGATCTGGAATGACGGTGCTGCGACATTGTATAAAGCTGACCTTGATCTTCAGAACTCTGAAAAGCTGCTGGATAACTGCTACAGCGACTTTGCTATAAAGGATAATAAGCTGTTCTACCATGGCTGCTCACAGTCGGGCAAGCAAGGCGAAATAATGTGCCTAGACCTTGATACGGGCGAGAGCAAGACCGTGTATGACGGCTTTAGTGAAACTGACGGCATCATAGCGGCAGACTTTTCAGACAGACTGTTCTTCATAGGCGAATATGCAAACCCCGATGATACAAGTGAGCAATATGATGTGATAGCTTCTGTACGCAGCGACGGGAGCGATTTGTGGGTGAAAAAGTTCAGCGGCGAACTATTTAATAATTAAATCTGGGGGTTGAAAGATGTACATTTCAGAGCTGAAAAGAATTTTAAGGAGCAAGGTGTTCATTATCTCAATGCTGCTTCTTGCTGCATACTTCGTGTATGTTACAGGTACATACATAATACGCGCCGGAAGTGATATAGAACATAAACACGAAGAAGCAAAAACGTTCAACAGCGTGTGTGATGAGCTTATGGCAAATTACCCCGGTGATGTCCCTCTGAACAAATGGCTGCAACAGGTGCTTGCGGAGAAAGAAGCCGTCATGAACGAAGCAAATGAAAAATTCAGCGCCCAGTTTGACGAAAACGACGATGAGCCGCATCTGCTTGACGAAGAGACCAAAAAAGCCAGAGATGATTATTTCTCAACGCTGTCGGTGTGCAATACGCTGAATTATACTCTGTATGATTATCAGGCGGCTATGAGAAAGAACGTTGAAAAGGCGGTCAAAATGGTGAACGACCCCACGCAGAGCGCCTACACCGTGCGGCTGAACACAAAGGCAGCTGAAAAATACAACAGCATAAAAAATTTCTCGCTTATCGACAGCTCACCTGCCTCGGCGTGGTACGGCAGGTTTACCATGGAAAGGTACACCTACTTTTACATTATGCTGTTCATGGTGTTCATAATTATCGCCGCCGATACATTCTGCTCAGAGAACACATATTCAATGGAGAGCATGGTGTTTACATCGAAATACGGGCGCAAGCGGCTGTTTGTTTCAAAGGTTTCGGCACTTGTGAGCATATGTGTTTTCACTATGCTGATACTCACATTTATCGATGTTATGATCGCTTGGTACATCATGGGCGACACCCTTATGTTCGAGCCATTGCAGACGCTTCCGCGCTTTCAGAACAGCACAGCAAACATCAGCTTTTTCGGTCTTTTGCTCATCTGCGACCTTTTGCGAACGCTGGCGCTTGTGTTTGTGGTAAGCATAGCAGCGGCGGTCTCGCAGCTTTCAAGAAAGGTGTTTATTTCGCTTATCATAGACTGCCTTGTGATGTTCTCGATGTTCGCCGTTTATATGTATTCTTCGGGCTATATGGTCAACGAACCCGATAAGTTTGAATCTACATTTGATGCTGACAGATTCGCTTTGTTTGAAAGGCTGCGTGCATTTTTGCCTACCAGCTTTATAAGACCTTATGTATATTTTGAAAAGCTTGACTACATAAACGTTGCGAATTACCCGTTTTTAAGGCTGACCACCTGTGTAATAGTTACCGCCGCCGTAACCGTATTACTGCTGCTTTTCGCATATTTCAGGTTTGGCAATGTGCTGAAATTTTTGCCGAGAGCCAAGGCGCACAAGCCCAAAAAGAACATGACGCTGAAAATGCAGGCAGCATAGATCAAACGCCCCACTGAAAGAAAATTCGGTGGGGTGATCTGTTTGAAAAGGGGAGCGGCTTTTTACATTCACACATTTAATTTATTCCAAAAAAATTACGAAATTTTGGCGGAAAATTTGTTGACAAAGAAAATGAAATGTCTTATAATAATATTACCGTAATAATACGGGCGGCGGACGATATAAAAAAGAGAGAGCTGCCGCAAAAGACAAGGAGATGATATTATGAAGCTTATTACAAAGGCTATCTCACTGACGGCTGCTGCGGCGATGTTTTTGTCTGCGGCGTTTTACGGCACTGCGCCCGGCGGGATAGATGCTAGTTCCGCTGCGGCTACCGAGACAGGCGCTGAGCGGTATTTTTATTCTCAGCTGGGTGATGAAAGCAAGGTAATTTACGATGCCATGCAGGATATGCTGGACGGCGGCATTTTCAAGGCGGACGGAGACTTAGAGCTGACGGGCGGCGACACGCCGTACATAACGCAAAAAGAGGCGGCTGGGTATCTGGCAGGCAATAAAGAACCCGTTGTGCTGCTGAAAGACTTCGGGGCGGCGAGAGATGCATTTTACGCTGACCACGCTGATGTATTTTATGTAGATTTTTCGGCTCTTTCTGTAAGGGCTACGACATCTGCGGACGGATACCACATATACCTTGGCAAGGGTAGGTACGACACATACTACACCGCGGGATTTGAAAACGCCCAGCAGGTAGAGGCGGCTATAAAAGAATATGATGCTGTTGTTTCATCTGTAGTTGCGCAGGCGAATGCACTGAAAGCTTCGGACGGCGAGAACTTGGAAGCGAAGAAAGTTGAATTCGTTCACGACTATGTGACTAAGCACACATCTTACAGGCTTGAAGACGTATGCAAAGAAGAAAATATAGCGTTGATACGCACGTCTTACGGCTCTTTGGTAAGGGGCGAGGCTGTATGCGAGGGTTACTCGCGCGCGGTGAAAGACATACTGGACGAGCTTGGTATACCGTGCGTTCTGGTGAACGGCATATACAGGCACTCGGGCGATGCTGCTGAGCTGCATATGTGGAACAATGTTCAGATAGGCGGTGAGTGGTACGGCGTTGACGCGACTATGGACGACCCGATAAACAAAAAGGCGGCTTCTACAGACGGCGTTGACGGATATGAGAGCCACGAATATCTGCTGGTGAGCGAAATAAAGATGAGCCAGCATCACGCGCCGAGCGGTGTTATGTCGGAGGCGGAATATGAGTTTGAATACCCGATGCTGGGGATAGAGGACTTCAACACGACTACCACAGAATATGACAATGGTCTGGTCGTTACTTACAATTCCGACTCGGAGCTGGAGGGTGAGAAGTCGGGAGAATATCACATAAGTTTTCGCGGAATGGGCTATGCAAAGGCGGCGGAGCAGGGATATTACATGGTATGCCGTTTTTACAGCAGGGACGAGGAAACAGATGAATTTTCGTACACGAGCTGGTACTACATAATGCCGGAGATGTACGATGATGACGGCATGAAAGACAGCGACACCGAGCTTGTTCTGCTTATGCCGCACATAGAGTACATAGAGTATGGAATTACTGAGACCGCGCCGTCGGGCAACCTGATATACGGTGTTGTGCCGGATTCTCAGTTTTACGGCGACCCATATCAGATGGTGGCGGTAACGGGTATGCTGCACAATGTGAGCGGAACTTACAAGGCTCCGCCATACCCGAAAAAGAGCAGCCCGAGAGTTGACGGTTGGCTGGACGCACAGGCGAGCAAGCCTTACCACGTTGAGATGACGTTTGATGACATTCTTGTTGAGACGGGCGAGGGCGTTGGGCTTGAAATGAGCGTTGAAAACAAGCATCACGCGGTATTGAACGCGACATATGAAAACTTTGAGTTTGACGGAGTTGACACCATTTCATTCGACTTTAAGCCTGATGGCTCGTGGGCAGGCGACAACACTTTATACCACTTTAAGCTGAAAGGCGTTGTGGGCAAGACGAGCGGCAAAGAGCCGATAGAATTTATATACGGCGCATCGTTCAGATGTGCGGTGTGCGCATACAGGTCGCAGGGATATTTCTGGAATGTATACGCGCAGCCGACGCTTATTGAAAACGGCGATCTTTCTACAGAGGGCTGGAAGACGAGCGACGGTGAGGAGATTTCCGAGAAACTGAAACACCGCATGGCACTGGTGGTATCTTCGCCGACACATGAGCAGACCGACGAGATGAACGACCTTATAAGCGAGAAAGTTGGAGAGGGAAATCTTTTGGACAGCAAGACTTTCAACATAGACTTGACGGTTTGCAAGGCGCAGGTAGTACAGACGGGTCAGGGCGTGAGAGTTTGCATGGGATTCCCTGACGGATATGATGCTGACAGCCTGAAAGAGGGCACGAC
>CANPZC010000032.1 GCA_947589355.1 uncultured Clostridia bacterium | reverse complement strand
CACCTACGACCACGCGCTGAGCCTTGGTGGTATTTCGCGACCTCTTCACTCGGAACTTCGTTGCTTTGTGGAGGAGGTCAAATAGCGAAATACGCATCAGTTTCGTTTGTCAGGCAAAAGAGGTCAGTAGTGCGGGAAATTGATTTGCAACGTACCGCAGAAAACCATACTTTGCATATCAACCACACCTACATACCTCCCCCCCAAAAAACCACGTCCCACCCCACACGCCGCTGGAAGAATATTCTGCCAGTTAATTTTCTTTTGGGGAGGTTTGTGAGTCGGGTCATCAAAAAATATCTAATGTCCGTACTATCTGTGTTGGTACATAAAACTTTTAAAATTCGCGGCGTAAGCCGCACCTTAACTATTCACTATTCATTATTCAATATTCACTATTCACTAATTCTGCTGCGTAAGCAGCA
Source organism: uncultured Clostridia bacterium (assembly GCA_947589355.1). Classification (GTDB taxonomy): domain Bacteria; phylum Bacillota; class Clostridia; order Oscillospirales; family Ruminococcaceae; genus UBA7477. The sequence continues at coordinate 16,095 of CANPZC010000032.1, read as the reverse complement.
AATTACAAACACATTCGTATAAATCATGTATTAAATTGTAAACATATTGTGAACTGCCCTGTTGTTCTTGACAAATAGAAAAAATTTGAGTATAATATAAATATGATAGTTTAAACCTATGACGAAGTGTAAGTAGCTGTCGCATACGTCTTTCAGAGAGCCGACGGTCGGTGTAAGTCGGCAGGCGCGCGCAGTGAATGGGCTTCCGAGGGTGACCGAAAGCCGCAAGGCAAGTAGCAGTCAACGGGTCGCCGCCGTTATCAAGGCAAAGAGTCGGGCGCACTTTGCGTCAACTTGGGTGGTACCGCAGGTATGTATTTCCTGTCCCTTGATCTTTTCAAGGGACTTTTTATTTTACTTCATTTAGAAAGGAAAGATAGTTATGTCAACAGAAAAAACGATCCCCTACAAGATCTATCTCGAAGAAAGCGAGATGCCAAAGCAGTGGTATAACGTAAGGGCTGATATGAAAAACAAGCCCTCACCGCTGGTAAACCCCGGCACAGGCAAGCCGATGAGCGAAGACGAGCTCTCGCAGGTGTTCTGCCGCGAGCTTGCAAAACAGGAGCTTGACGACACCACACCGTATATCGATATTCCGCAGGAGATACTCGACTTCTACAAGATGTATCGCCCCTCGCCGCTGGTAAGGGCATACTGCCTTGAAAAAGCGCTCGGCACGCCTGCAAAGATATACTATAAGTTTGAGGGCAACAATACCTCTGGCAGCCATAAGCTCAACTCTGCTATAGCGCAGGCTTACTATGCCAAAAAACAGGGTCTTAAAGGCGTTACCACAGAAACAGGCGCAGGGCAGTGGGGCACAGCGCTTTCAATGGCGTGCGCGTATCTCGACCTTGACTGCGACGTGTATATGGTAAAATGTTCGTATGAGCAAAAGCCGTTCAGACGTGAAGTTATGCGTACCTACGGCGCTAAAGTAACACCGTCACCGTCAAATACAACACAGGTCGGCAGAAAGATACTCGAAGAGTTCCCCGATACAACAGGAAGCCTCGGCTGCGCGATTTCGGAAGCAGTTGAAGCCGCAGTATCGCGCGAGGGCTACCGCTATGTGCTGGGCTCGGTGCTCTCTCAGGTACTGCTGCACCAGTCTGTAATAGGTCTTGAAACCATTACAGCCTGCGATAAGTACGGCATCGACCCCGATATCATCATAGGCTGTGCAGGCGGCGGTTCTAACCTCGGCGGACTTATCTCACCATTTATGGGCAGAAAGCTGCGCGGCGAGAACGACTACGAGATAATCGCAGTCGAGCCTGCATCATGCCCGTCGCTCACAAGGGGCAAATATGCCTATGACTTCTGCGATACCGGCAAGGTTTGTCCGCTGCAGAAGATGTACACCCTCGGCTGTGAGTTCATACCCTCTGCAAACCACGCAGGCGGACTTAGATACCACGGCATGAGTGGCATAGTTTCGCAGCTGTATGACGACGGACTTATAACCGCAAGAAGCGTTGAGCAGACCGCGGTGTTCGAGGCGGCGACAAAGTTTGCACGCACCGAGGGCATACTCCCCGCGCCTGAGAGCAGCCACGCTATCAAGGTAGCCATGGACGAAGCCATAAAGTGCAAGGAAAGGGGCGAAGCAAAGACTATAGTGTTCGGTCTGACAGGCACGGGCTACTTTGATATGGTAGCGTATCAGAAGTATAACGACGGCGAAATGGGCGACTATATCCCGACGGACGAAGAGATCGCCGCAAGCCTCTCAAAGCTGCCGAATATCGAGATAAAGTAATTAGTATAGGATAAATGAAGCTCCTGTTTTTTTATAAAGCAGGGGCTTTTTATTGCGCTTACGCGCGGCGCAGGAGCGCACTCACCGCCCCACATTACGCAAAGGTTTCAAATCTTGTCAAGACAATAAAAGTTTTCGATTGACCCTTTTTCAAAAGGGTCATCAGGGTCGAGGGGTGAAACCCCCGTCGCCGTCCGCAGACGGCGAAATTCCCATACAACGTGCGCTCCGCAAAGGGTGAATTTCAAAATAGTCCTGTGGACTATTTTGAAAGAGGGAACGCCCTGCAAGAGAGGGCGTTCCTTTTGAAAAGACCTTAGCTCTTTTTCCTGCGCGCGCTTGCGTGCGCAATAGCTAAAAAAATTCCCCCGTTCTAGCAGAACAGGGGAAAATATGTACCGTTAAATTACTTTCTCTTTTTGCTTACCATAATCGCTGCGCCTGCAAGAGTTATGCCTGCAAATGCTATGCCTGCCGCAGAACCTGTCGGCTTGTTGCTGTCATCAGCAGGTTTGGTGTCGCCTGTTGAGGGTTTATTCTCCGGTTTTGTTTCCGGCTTGGTTTCGGGCTTTTCTTCCGGTTTGTCTTTCATAAGCGCGTAAACCGAAAGATGATCGGTAGTGAACACATAGCAGCCGTCAACGTACTTCGCTTCTATGTATTCTTTCGTGCCGTCGTCTTTAATGTGGTAAACATACAGCCCCTTGGTCTCGCACGGGATAGATATTGTAATTTCACCATGCGGCTGAAGAACCGGTGAATTAGTTGTCCTGCCTTTGAGTGTTATGTCAAAAGCAAGTTCTGCATTTTTAACTTCGGTTTTTGTTACAACTAAATCAAGCGGTTCTGAACAAAGTTCACCGGTTGCCGAAACATTGCTTTCTTTGTTGGCAATAGTTACGTTCTTATTGGTTATTATTGTTACGTCTTTGTCAGCACTAAAACAGCCGCCGCCTGCATATGGCAAATAATTATAATGCAGCGCACCCTCGGCATATGTATCTTCAAGACTTGCGCCGCTGCCCTCGTGGTTGTAATAGCAGCACATTTTATATGCTTCGTCAAGAAGATGCGAACCGCTCACGTCTAATTCTTTCAGAGCATTGTTTTGGCTGTGCAGCATTCTCAGTTCGGGACAGCCGCTTATATCAAGCGAAGTCAGCTTGTTTAAGCCACATTCCATTTCGTCAAGTGCAGCACAATCTTTAATATCAATACTTGTCAGTTCGTTGTTTTGACAATATAACAACTTTAATGATGTACAGCCGCTGAGATCAAGAGTGCTGAGCTTGTTACCGCTGCATAACATTCCGTCCAGTTTAGCAAGACCGCTGACATACAGTTCTTTAAGACCGCAGCCCTGACACATTACACTTTCAAGTTGTGTATTTTTGCGAAGATCAAGCGTTGTAAGAGGGCACTCGTCACATCTGAGATCTGTAAGTTGAGTAAAATATTCTATTCCCTTAAGAGAAGATATACCACTTTCACTAACGTCAATGCTGTCAACTGCATTTATTTCATTTGCGGAGAGTTTGCCGTCATTGTCGGTATCAAATTTTTCAGAAACATATGCACTGAAATCATCATCAGGAAAATTCTTTTCATCAATAGCCACACCGTCGGTATCGGCTTTCTCGGTGATTATTTTCACTTCACTGTTTACTCTGAGATCATAATAATCTTCGTTTTCATCAGAGTCGGGATCGCCGTCGTATATGTAATAAACAGTATCTTCGATAATATCATTAACAGTGTCATTATCGGTATGTTCTTCTTTGCGTCCTTCGGTATACGCTTTCAGCAAGTACGGATTATTGCTTATATCCAGTTCGCTGATATCAGTCAGAATGCAGTCAAGCTCTTTCAGTTTTGCATTTTGGCTTATATCCAACTGCGTTATATCATTATACGAACAATTCAGAAGATACAATTCTTTATTATTGCTGACATCGAGTTCTGTTATACCCGATTGACCGCAATGAAGAATTTCCAAAGAAGTGTTTTTGCTCAGATCAAGCGGTTTTTCTAAACTTAAAGTATAGCAATGCAGTGTTTTAAGTTTTTTGTTAGCGCTCATATCCAATTCTGTAATTTGATTAGAACTGCAAGAAAAGCCAATAAGTTCAGTAAAATATTCTATACCCTTAAGGTCTTTTATACCACTCCAACCACAAGATATATGTGTAGTTTTATTGATCTCATCATCAGAGAACACGTTATCGTCATTAGTGTCGAAAGCCTCTTGCATACCTATTCTGAACTTCTCATCAGGAAAATTCTTTTCATTGATAGCCACGCCTGTATCAGCCGCGAACGCCGAAAAACTTATCGCAGTAAGCGATAATGCCGCCGCGCACAAAGCCGCAGCCAGTTTTTTCATTTTCATATAAATTTCCGCCTTTCGTAAAAGTACTTGTACTATTATTATATACCCGTGCGCATATACAAAAAAGATGTATCTTTATACAATGCTTAAAGATACATCTATACCATTTTGCTATGCTGTTTTATAATATGTATGTAATTACATATAATCGGAGGTATAACAATGGCAGGCAAAATACTTATTACGATAGATGATTACAGGGCGCAGCACAACGTCTCAAAATACAAAATATGCCGCGCGTGCAATTTGCAGCAAACGCAGCTGAATGCCTACTGCAACAACAAGCTGGTGCGCGTTGACCTTGACGTCCTTACGCGGATATGCGACTATCTCCACTGCGATCTGTCCGACATATTGAAATATATCCCCGAAGATGAATAACGCCTCCGCTTTCGCCAAACGGAGGCGCGTTTTATTTGTACATTTGTTCGTACAGCAATGCCGCTTCTTCATACGGGAAATTCTTCGCCTTGTACTTCTTCGCCGATAGCGACTGCCCCTGCACGCAGATGTTGCAGTTGTTCTTGAAAAACTGCGGCACCGACTGATAAAGCGTTACCTTGCTTATGTTCTCAACGGGTATTATCACCGTGTGAAAGCTGTATAAACGGCAGTGGTCTATCCGCAGATAGCCGTCTTTTACGCCTGCCCCCAGCGTAAAGCCGCTTACGAGTTTTACTATAGTCAGCCATATCGAGGGCACTTCAAAAATAATTATCGCAAAGCGTATTATGCGCGACCACGACGGAAGAAAATACAGCGCGACCGCGCCGCCTATCGGTATCAGCAGGCATAGCAGAAGCGGCGGCAAAACGTGGTACATTATCCGCTTTACGCCCGGGCGCAGAGTTATCTCGGGTATCTTAAGCTCCGGCATAAGAAGTCTCAAAGAACACGCGACTTCGCGCTGCGTGGTAATGGGTATCAGAGCGTTCGTCTCGCGGTCGCTCTTGCCGTAGCCGTTGCAGTTTATCCTTACCGAGCATATCTTGAAAATACGCATCAGCAGGCTTTGCTGAACGTCCGCGCACACGATAGATTCGCGGTCAAGTATGTGCGACCGCCTTGTTATAAAGCCGCTTTTTATTACCACCCTGTTTTTGCGCCGCACCACGCTGAACGACCAGTGCCGCATAAGCATAGCTATAAACGACACCACCCAGCTTGCAATTGCCGCCAGCGAAACTGCCACAGCAATAGGCGGTATGTTTGAAAGCAGAGCTTCCACCCTTTCGGTAATGTTGAATATCTCGCTTCGTATGCGCTCTTGTATCTGCGCGTCAACAATGCGGCTGCCCTGTATCAAAAATGTGCTCCAGATGATTATCCCCGAAAGCGACGACGAAAACAGCAGCGAGAATATCAACATCTGCGAGTGCTTAGGTCTGTAGGTAAAGCTCGCCGAATCCGCGCTCTGCGGATCTATTATCTCAAACAGCTTGTTGTAGTCGCTCATCTTTACGGTAAGGGTTATGTCAACGCCGTTTTTGAAGCCCGAATTTGTGTTGAAGTACAGTTTATGCGCGCGGAATATGCGGTAAATAAAGCTTTGGCTGGCAGATACCGAGGTTATCCTGTCGTAGTAAATCTTGCTCTCCATAAGCCCGAAGTAGCCGCTCTTTGCTATAATGCAGTCTTTTTCGATGTGGTATGAAATAGTCGCCCACCGCACGAACGCATACCCGAAAATAAGAGTTACCGTAAGTATACTTAGCCACGAGCCTTTCAGCCACGAAGCAACATCGTAGCGCGAAGCAATAAGGTCGCGCGTCAGCGGTATCAGTATCAGCCAAAAACTGCGTGTCGTGTAGCCGAGTATGCGTATCGGGTGCTGCCTGTATTTGAAGAAATCTGCGATTTTTGTCTTGATACTAACCATTCTTCTCTTGCCTTGCCTTTTCCCAATCGCGCCGCTGGCGTATAGTTCTGTTGAGCGTCGCCGAAATTTCCAGCGCATCTTTTTTAGAAAGAAACAGCATTATCATTCTGCCGCCCAGCGCGTTTACTATAATGAAGTTCATGCCCGTCAGCTTTGAAAGCGGCGTTGTCACCGTCGTGATGTACTGTATGCAGCTTGTTTTCATGTATTGCCGCGATATGAAAAACATACCCGAAACTTTCAGTATCTCGTCTTCCGATACCGTGTAGGTCGATTTTGCAAACACTATCGGCAGAAGTATCATTCCTGCGGCAAAAGCGCCGGCGCAGAATATTCCTATCACAAGATACATAATCATAGGATAAGCCGATAAATATCGCCTTGAAAGTATTACTACCGCCACGCACGCGGCTATCAGCACAAGCCGTATTATTCCAAGTCCCGAAGCCGACGGGCGGTATTTTTTAACGCTGCTCATTCGCAAAGCTCCTTTAATGTGTTGTGTAAATATATACTATTAGAAGTAAGAAGATAGAAGTCAGAGGGTAGAATTGTATTTATAATTTTGCGCGTAATTTTTATTTTCATTTTATTTGCGCTTACGCGCAGCCTGCGGAGCTGTTCAAAGCTCCAACTCTATTTTGGCTTTCTTCTCATTTTGAGTGTGTCAAAACTTTCGCGCACTTTATATGTTATGAATTTTCTCACATTGTATGGCGTTCCATAATGGAACGCGGAAAGAAAGCGTTGCACTACAACTAGGGAACGCCCTCTCTTGCAGGGCGTTCCCTCTTGAAAAACAATCCACTGGATTGTTTTTCAATTCACCCTTTGCGGAGCGCCTGCCGTATGGGGATTTCGCCGTCTGCGGACGGCGACAAAGGGCTTCCGCCCCTTGACCCTGATGACCCTTTTGAAAAAGGGTCAATCGAAAACTTTTCCTTTCTTGACAAGAATTTAAAATACGCGGCGTAAGCCGCACCTTAACTATTCACTATTCATTATTCAATATTCACTATTCACTAATTATCTATCGAGGTCATCACCATGAAATTCTTACAAACCCTCAGCGGCGTGGTATTCGGCGCGCCGACACTTTTGCTGCTTGCTGCGGCAGGCGTGTTTTTTACCGTAAAAACGCGTTTTTTACTGGTGCGGCATATAGGCATTTTCGCCAAGACTACCCTGCTCTCACTGTTTTGCAAAAGCAGCCGCAAATGCCGCAGCGGCAGAATTTCTAAACTGCAAAGTATGTTCACATCTCTCGCCGCCACCATAGGCACCGGCAGCATAATGGGCGTTGCCTCCGCGATCGCAATAGGCGGCAGCGGCTCAGTTTTTTGGATGTGGATAAGCGCTTTTATCGGTATGTCAACCGCCTATGCCGAGGGCGTGCTTTCGGTGCTTTACCGCTGCAAAAGCGGCGCGGCAGGCTATATCTCAAAGTGCAGCAAACACGCCGCACTGTTGTATGCGTTTTTAGCTGTCGGCGCATCGCTCGGCATGGGCAACGCAGTGCAAAGCAGCAGCATTTCGGCAGCCGCAAAGTCGCTCGGTGTGCCTACCCTTGCAACGGCTTTTGTGCTCACCGCGCTGGTTTTCGTGTTCTCTGTCGGCGGTCTTAAAAAGACTGCCAAAGCCGCACAGGCGGTCGTGCCCGTAATGAGCATTATCTACATAGCAGGCTGCGCCGTGGTGATACTTACTTTCAGAAAAAATTTACCGTCCGTTTTTTCGGACATCTTCACAAACGCTTTCGGTATCCGTCAGGCAGTCGGGGGCGGCATAGGCAGCGTTATATCCGCAGGCTTTCGCAGAGGAGTATTCTCAAACGAAGCAGGTTTAGGCACCACCGCTGCTGTACATTCTTCTTCCCAGACCGACGAACCTGCCGAGCAGGGTATGTGGAACGCCTTTGAAGTTTTTGTTGATACTATATTATTATGCACTTTAACAGCCCTCGCGATACTTTCAAGCGGCTGCTATATATCATTTTCAAACGAGCAGCAGATAGTCTTTCACACATTTTCATCGGGGCTGGGAAACTTAGGCGGCGCGTTCTGCTGTGTGTGTTTGATACTTTTTGCGTTCTCCACCGTTCTGGGCTGGAGCGTCATAGGCTCGCGCGCTTTTTCGTATGTTTTCAAAAGAACCGATAAAAAACTATACTGTATCATCTTTTGTACAGTTTGCTTTATAGGCTGTCTGGTGTCACCCACCGCCGCATTCATGCTGTCCGATATTTTCAACGGTCTTATGGCGTACCCCAACATCGCCGCACTTTTTATGCTCTCGGGCGAAGTCGCACAGCAGACCGACATTTTCATTTCTTCGCTCAGATCACCGCGCTCGCATGGCGAGTTACATGGCAGCCTACGTTCACAGCCACCGGCAGACCGGCAATGTGTGTAGCGTACTGTTCAATGTTCACCGCAAGGCAGGTAATGCTGCCGCCAAACCCCTGCGGCCCTATGCCCAGCTTGTTTATCTCTGTAAGCATTTCGCTCTCTAAACGCGCGTAACGCTCATCGCTGTTTCTTTGCGATACATCGCGGCAAAGAGCCTTTTTTGCAAGGTATGCGCACATCTCAAAGTCGCCGCCAATGCCAACACCAATAACCGTCGGCGGACATGGATTCGACCCTGCCTGCGATGCCGCACCTACCACAAAATCAACAATATCTTTCTCGGTTGCCGCAGGCGTGAACATCTTCAGCCTTGACATATTCTCGCTGCCAAAGCCCTTGGGCGCAACGGTTATCTCCACCTTGTCGCCCTCTGTAAGCCGCGTGTGAATTACAGCAGGCGTGTTGTCGCCGGTGTTCACCCTCTCCAGTGGGTCGGAAACCACCGAGCAGCGCAACTTCCCCTCGGTGTAGCCCAGCGAAACACCCTCATTTATCGCATCATACAGGTTGCCGCCCACAAAATGCACGTCCTGCCCGATGTCAACAAACACCACCGCCATGCCGCAGTCCTGGCAAATGGGCAGCCGCTCCTCTGCCGCCGCCGCAAGGTTGTCCTGCATATCCTTAAAAACTCCCCTGCCCACGGGCGATCTCTCCTCACTCGCCGCGCAGTTTATGCAGCTTTCAAGCGACTTTGGCAGATACAAATTCGCATCAATGCACAGCTTTTTCACAGTTTTCGTAATTTCCTTAACGTCAATTTCTCTTGTATTCATTTTATCACCATATTTCGTGCGTTTTTCTAACGTTTAAGCCGCTGAGGCGTTTGCAGCCTCCTGCGGTTTTCGTGTCTTCATTTCCCCGTGGAGCCGAAGCCTCCCTCGCCTCTTGCAGTTTGCGAAAGCTCTTCACACTGCACCACTTCGGGCGTGAGTATGGGAGTTACAACAAGCTGCGCTATCCTCTCACCCTGCTTTATCGTCTGACACTCATCAGACAAATTCACCAGCGGCACAATAATTTCGCCGCGATAGTCGGTGTCAACCACGCCAACACAGTTTGAAAGCGTAACACCGCGCTTGACCGCCAGCGACGATCTCGCATAGATAAGCAAAACGCACTGCGGCGCGCCCTCTATCTCGCAGGCAAGCCCCGTGTGTGCCGAAGCCCTTTCGTGCGCTCCTATCACCACATCTTCACAGACCGTCAGGTCATACCCTGCGCTTTGCTCTGTTGCCCTGCGCGGCAGAGTTGCGCTGTCGCAAAGGCGTTTGAATTTTAGTTTCATATATTAACACTCCTACTGTATACCCCTGTAATATAGACCTCTTGTCATATTCCCTGCAAAGGTGAAAGCCTCGCCTGCAATATAAGCTTTGATAACTTGCTTTATTCGGGCAGGCGGTTCTTCAAAAAATAACATATCAAGAAAATCAAGCGTTTCAAGATCGCTCAGCTTGTCTGCCAGCCAAAGAGTATCGCTGTTTAATATCTCAACATACCCGTGCTCTTTGCGGCAGGCAATCTCAAACTTTCTGCCGGTACGGTCGGTAATGTGTTTTGTACAGTTTTTGCACCCTGCGAACGCCTTGACAGGGCAGTTTGCCGTCAGCATCAGCGGCATTTTGCCACAGGCTATGCACCCCAGCGGCAGCGGCGTTTGCAGCCGTGCCATTTGCCCGTGTGTCAGCTCCGGCGATGCCGTTATGTCGCGCGCGCCCAGCGTTTGCAGCATTTTTGCCGCGCGTGAATTTGTCACATTCAGCCCGAATCCGCCGTGTATCGCCATTCCCTCGCAAAGCCCAAAATGCGCCAAATTTGTGGCTAAAACGTGTTTCAGTCCACGATGCCGCAGCATTTGTATGCGCTCTTTCGTCTGCTCCTCGCCTAGGTCAAACCTCGGCAGGGCGGCGCACATTTTGTCGCCTATCTCGCTCATTTTTTCCAGCTCTCCTATTGGCAGAATTATCAGCTGCGCCATGTCGTAAATCTCACCGTCAAGCTGCTGTAGCGTATTTAAATGTACTCTTATCTCCTGCCTGCGCTTTTTACGTTTACTATCTTTCTGCTGTTCAAATTCGCCGCAAGTGTATGCCGCGGTGAGGTTTTCCAGCCGCTTTTCATCAAGTTCTTCCAGCGCCTCGCGCCGCAGTTTGTTCACAGCCGCCGCCGAAACAAACGCCGCCTCGTCGCTGACACATTCTGTCTTTCCTGCCTCATAAGCCGTGCCGCCAAGTTTTGCAAGGCACTTTTTTATTTCATCGCTGCTTGTGGGTCTGCTGTCGGCAGCCTGCAAAATGTCGCCCGTCACAGTCACGCAAATGTCGCCGCTTTTTGCCGTAAGCTCCAGCTTTTCGCCCACCGCCGCTTTTATCTTCATGTTGACTGTAAACCGCTTGTACGGTCTGCGGTAAAGCTCGTGAATAGCCGGCAGAGCCTCTTTGCTTTGCTGTGCGTCCTCAGCGGTTCTCATTCCAAACATTTCTTTGCCCGTTTTTGAGAAAAGATAACCGCTTGTAAATCCACCGCGAGAAAACACATTTTTCAGCAATTCTTCGTCATATTCTTTGCCTGTAAGCGCCTGCCTGCACGAATGCACCGCCGCCGCAACATATTCTGGGCGCTTCATTCTGCCCTCAATTTTCAGCGATGCCACACCTGCCTCGCGCAGCTTTTCAAGTTCACCAAAGTACGACATATCTTTAAGCGAAAGGTCGTGCCTGCCCACGCCTGCCGCAGCCGAAAACGGCAGCCTGCAAGCCTGTGCGCACATACCCCTGTTCGCGCTGCGTGAGCCTATCATCGCTGACATATAGCACTGCCCCGAAACGCTCATGCAAAGCGCGCCGTGTACAAAAACTTCAATAGGCAATGAAACTTCGCACAGCTTTTTTATGTTCTCAAGCGGCAGTTCTCTCGCCGCTACAACTCTGCGAAGCCCCATTCTTTCGCACATTTTCACGCCGTCCACGGTGTGCACTGTCATCTGCGTTGATGCGTGCAGCGGCATATCGGGGCAAAGCTCTTTCGCAAGCGCTATTATACCTAAGTCCTGCACTATAATTCCGTCAATGCCTATGTTACACGCCTGCTTTAGCATTTGCGCGACATCTTTCATCTGACAGTCAAACACCAAAGTATTTATCGCCTGGTACACCTTTACGCCGTTTTTGTGACAATATTGCACCGCTTCTTCAAGCTGCCGCGGCGTAAAATTTGCGCATCCCTGCCGCGCCGAAAACTCCTGCGCACCAAGGTAAACAGCATCGCAGCCGCAGTTCACAGCCGCTTCAACGCACTGCTGCGAACCGCATGGGGCAAGCACTTCGGGGCTATTTTGCATTGCCGTTACCGGTTGAAAGCGCCTTGCGCACCGCCAGTTCTTTTTCCAGCTTTTTTATCTCGGCTTTCAGTTTGTCGCACTCTTTTTTCGCTTCGTCAGCCGCCGCCATCGCCTTTGAGGCATCATCGGCGTATTTTTTTATCTGCGAACGAATATTTTCCAGGTTCGCGCTCGCCTTGTAAGCTTCATCAGCGCAGTCAAGAGCCACAAGCGCCGCCGCATCAAGCTTTGAAAGCGACTGCCCCTTGGTTATCTTCGCCATTTTCTGATCCAGCATCGCCGCCAGTTTGCGCGCGTAACCCTCCTGTTCCTCGGTAGCGATAGTATAATCTTTACCGAAAATACGCAGTTTTACATTATTAGCCATTGTTTTGCACGTCCTTTCCGTATATGCAGTCATGCACAACTATCCATATTATAGTATAACACAAATAATAAGCTGTGGCAAGTCTTTATTGACATTTTAGAAAAATTGTTGTATACTTATTTTAAGTACGACTTTGAATCTCGCAGAGGAGCAAACATATGAAAAACATTTCTAAATATTCAAAACATTTCTTCATGCCGCCGACCGACTGCTTCGACTGGGCGAGCAAAACTTACATAGAAAAACCGCCCGTGTGGTGTTCTGTCGATCTTCGCGACGGCAACCAGGCGCTTATAAGCCCCATGTCGCTGGAGGACAAGCTGGACTTCTTCAAAAAGCTGTGCAAGATAGGCTTTACCGACATCGAGATAGGCTTCCCTGCCGCGTCGGAGACAGAGTTCACATTCTGCCGCAAGCTTATTGAGGAAGACCTTATCCCCGAGGGCGTGACCGTTCAGGTGCTCACGCAGGCAAGAGAGCACATTATAGCCAAGACTTTCGAGGCTCTGAAAGGCTGTAAAAACGCCATTGTTCACCTTTATAACTCAACTTCCCCCACGCAGAGGGAGATAGTTTTCCGCAATACAAAAGAGCAGACGGTTCAGCTTGCAGTTGACGGCGCAAAGATGCTGAAAAAGTATGCCGATGAGACCGAGGGCAATTTTCGTTTTGAATACTCGCCCGAGAATTTTTCGGAAACCGAGCCGCAGTTCGCTTTAGAGGTCTGCAACGCCGTTTTAGATGTATGGCAGCCCACTAAAGAGCGCAAGGCAATAATAAATCTCCCCGTTACGGTAGAGATCTCAATGCCGCACGTGTATGCCTGTCAGGTGGAATATATGTCGAAAAATCTTAAATACCGCGATAGTGTTCTGCTCTCTTTGCATACCCATAACGACAGGGGCTGCGCGGTGGCAGATACAGAGGCAGGTCTTCTGGCAGGCGCAGACAGAGTAGAGGGCACGCTTTTCGGCAACGGCGAACGCACAGGCAATGCAGATCTTGTCACGGTAGCGCTTAATATGTATTCGCAGGGCGTTGACCCGGCCTTAGATCTTTCCGATATTCCCGATCTAGTGAACTGCTATGAAAAAAATACCGGCATGACCGTTTTTGAAAGACACCCGTATTCGGGCGACCTCGTGTTCGCAGCGTTTTCCGGCTCTCACCAGAACGCTATTGCACGGGGTATGGAAAAGCGTGACAGCGGCGAGATCACACAGTGGAACGTTCCTTATCTGCTTATTGACCCCAAAGACATCGGCAGAGAGTACAGAAAGGACGTTATAAGGATAAACAGCCAGTCGGGCAAGGGCGGCATAGGCTACCTGCTGCACCAGAAGTACGGCTACGACCTGCCAAAGAAAATGCGCGAAGACTTCGGCTATGCCGTAAAAGCGGAATCGGAAAAGCAGCGGCGCGAACTTACTCTGCATGACATTCACGTGCTTTTCAGAGATATGTATGTAAATGTAAGCAGCGTGTTCACCGTTTGCGAAACACACTTCAGGCAGAACCCGGGCGGCAGCATTACTGCCATAGTTACGGTGATAAAAGATAAAAATACTCAGCAGAAAGACGTCTACACAGCCGACGGAAACGGCCGTCTGAACGCGGTCGCAAACGCTCTGGAAAAAGCCCTCGGCAGAAGCATAAATGTTGACAGCTATCAGGAGCACGCCTTAGAGCGCGGCGCGACATCGCAGGCAGTTGCATATGTAGGTCTGCAAAGCGGCGATAAACTCGTGTGGGGCGCAGGCAAGCATACCGACATCATCACGGCATCTATAAACGCTCTGGTGTCGGCAGTAAACAGAGAGATCGAGAAAGAACAGGAAAATTCGTAGAAACATAAAAAGGAGACGTTATTATGAAGATAAGAAAAATACGGCTCGCGGCAGCTGCGGCAGCGGCAGTGATATGCGTTTGTATGGCAGGCTGCGGCAACGCTATCGAGTACAAAACTTTCAACACAAATTCATCGTCGCAGCAAGACAGCATCGCCGACAGTTCTTCCCTGCCCGACAGCTTAGTCACCGACAGTACGGACGACAGCAGCGAGCCTATAGGCGATCAGCCGCTTACAAATACGCAGATAAACGATACAGTTGTAAAAGATGACGACCCCGAATATCTCACTAAAACGGCGTTTGTCGGCGAAGCGCTGTGTTCGGGTCTCAGCTTTTATACAGAGGGTCTGAAAGAAGATCAGATATACACCGAAAACAACGCCCACGTTGACGATATCGCCTCTACCACCTGGACAATAGACGGCAAGCAGTATGAGCTGCCCGATGCGCTTTATAAGTCCGAAAGAAAGTACATTTATATATGGATAGGGCCTAACGACCTGGGCAACTATGACCCGACAGGCTTCGCGCAGCAGTATCAGGCGCTTATTGAAAAAATATTCTATGCAAATCCGCTGGCTTATGTAGGCGTTGTATCTATCGCGCCCGTTTCAGCCGAGTATGACGGCACGCTTGCAAACGGCAAAGTGTACGACTATAACGCGAAACTTGCCGAAATGGTCGATAAAATAGGCAACAACAGGGTGTACTTTTTCAACGTTACCACCGTCCTCGGCGACAGTAACGGCAACCTTAAAAGCGAGTATGACTCGGGCGACGGCCTGCATATGACCGGCGATGCCTACCGCGCGCTGCTCGATAATCTCGTAAGTATGCAGATACACCCCTATCTTACAGACTTTGAATCACCTGACGACAGCTCCGAAAGTACAGATAGTACGGAAAGTAAAGACGAAAGCTCCAACAGCGGCGATGAAAGCTCCTCACAGACTGACGAAGAGTAACACAATAAAAAACAAAGGGCGTTCAAAAAAGAACGTCCTTTTTATTGTACAGTAAAAATTAAATTACAACAGCGTTATGCCGTGTTCAGCGCATTGCTTTATCATGTCTTCGCTCCATACCGAAGCCTGCACCTCGCCGATGTGCGCCTTTTCAAGCAAGAACATACACAGCCTCGACTGCCCTATTCCGCCGCCTATCGTGAGAGGGAGCGTGCCGTTTGCTATCATTTTGTGATAGTCATATTGCAGCCTGTCGCTGTTGCCGCACTGCTCCAGCTGCGAAACAAGCGAATTTTCATCAACGCGTATGCCCATTGAAGATATCTCCAGCGCGCTGCCCAGTACCTCGTCCCAAAAGATAAGATCGCCGTTGAGCTGCCAGTCGTCGTAGTCGGGCGCTCTGCCGTCGTGCTTTTCACCCGACCTGAGCTTGCCGCCTATCTGCATAACAAATACGCAGCCATGCTCTTTTGCTATAAGATTTTCGCGTTCTTTCGGCGTTTTGTCGGGGTACATATCCTCAAGCTGCTGCGATGTTATAAAGTACGGTTCGCCGCACACTTTAGCTTTCAGCATCGGGTAACGCAGCGAAAGTTTGCGCTTGGTGTAAACTATCGCTTTCACAATGCTTTTCACGGTTTCTTTAAGATAGTCCACGTTGCGGTCGCCGCGCGTGATCACCTTTTCCCAGTCCCACTGGTCAACGAAAATAGAGTGAATGTTGTCGGTGAGATCATCGCGGCGAATGGCGTTCATGTCGGTGTAAATGCCCTCGCCTGCGCCGTAGCCGTAGCGGTAAAGAGCCATGCGTTTCCACTTTGCCAGCGACTGCACCACCTCGGCATCTTCTGAAATTTCCTTGATGTCAAAATCGACCTTGCGCTCAACGCCGTTGAGGTCATCGTTGATGCCGCTGCCTTTTTTGACTATCAAAGGAGCTGACACCCTGTCCAGCGTGAGAGCGAACGAAAGCACCTGCTGAAAGATGTCTTTGATGTACTTGATAGCGTGCTGGGTCTCACGCAGCGACAGCGCCGATGCGTAACCTTTTGGGAAAAATAATTTTTCTGACATAGTGATTCTCCTTTTCAAAATATGTGTAATGCAAATGTTATTCGCGCTTACGCGC
>CANPZC010000031.1 GCA_947589355.1 uncultured Clostridia bacterium | reverse complement strand
CGGGAGCAGACCTTTTGGTCTGCGTATCGACGAGGACATAAGAGTATAATAAAATCATTTGTGATTTTATTATACCACGTAACGGCAATTTTTTCAATACACATTTTGACCTATTAAAAATTTAAATTTTTTTGCAAATGGGACTAGCTTTTTTTGATATAATGTATTATAATAGTTGTATAAGGATTAAATGTATGTGGAAAAAGGGGAGCGCGCAAGTGAAGTTTTATTCAAACAAAAAGTACAATACAATAGCGGTCTATGCAATAATTGTCATCGCCATAAGTATGCTGATGGTCGTGGCGATATTCAAATTCTCTGCAATATCGCGTATCGTTGGCAATATATTTTCAATACTTATGCCCGTTTTCATCGGTCTGGCGATAGCATTTTTGCTGAATCCTCTGCTTAACGCTATAGAAAAGCTTCTCAAAAAGTACGTAGTAAAAAAGCCGCACCCTAAGCTTGTAAGGGGCGTGTCAGTAACTTTCACATCAATGTTCTTCATAGCCGTTGTGGGCGGCTTGCTTTATATAGTAATACCTGCGTTTATTGACAGCATTTCAACCATGGTAGACAACGTTTCCGACGTCTACAACAGGCTGTACGACTGGTCTGCAAAGCTGCTCAGCGATAACCCCAAGCTTGAAAATTTCGTAAACGATAAGATAGATGATTTCAGCGCGAACCTCAATTCCGTTATCGATCAGGTGCAGCCCATGCTGATGAACGTCGCTTCCGGCGCGTGGAGCCTTATAAACTTCCTGAAGAATTTTGTGCTCGGCTTTATCGTTTCTATATATCTTCTCATCAGCAAAGAGACCTTGCAGGCGCAGTTCAAAAAGCTGTTCATAGCCCTGTTCAAACGCTCCACCTGCGAGAAAATATTCAAAGTTGCTTCCATGTCCAACAAAACTTTCGGCAACTTCCTCACCGGCAAGATAATAGATTCGCTTATCATTGGCATAATTTGCTTCTTCGGCTGCTGGGTACTCAAGATACCTTACTATATACTGATAGCGGTTATCGTGGGCATCACGAACATCATTCCCTATTTCGGCCCGTTCATAGGCGCTATCCCGTCGGCGGCGCTGGTGCTTTTTGTAGAGCCGAAAAAATGTATAGTTTTCGTAATATTCGTGTTTATCTTGCAGCAGTTCGACGGCAATATATTAGGCCCTCGTATTCTCGGCGGCACAACGGGTCTGCCCACGTTCTGGGTGCTTGTCGCGCTGTTTGTAGGCGGCGGACTATTCAAGGTAGTGGGTCTGCTGCTCGCAGTGCCTACCTGTTCTGTGGCTTATGATCTTCTTAAAGAGCATACCGCCAAAAAGCTCCACAGCAAAAATATGCCCACCGCTACCGAAGAATACAAAGTGCCGTTCACGCATATCTATCATTCTGACGGCAAACTGCCCGTCATAACGCCCGAGATACTCGAAAGCATGGTAATACCCTCTGCCGATGAGGTCAACGAGGTAGACAATGACTGACGAGGAGTATATGTCGCGCGCGGTAGAGCTTGCAAAAAAAGCCGCTGCTCTGGGCGAAGTGCCTGTCGGCGCGGTGGTAGTCAAAAAGTCTAGCGGCGAGATAGTGGGGGAGGGCTATAACCTGCGCGAGAGCGGCAAAAGCCCTCTTGCCCATGCCGAAATAATTGCTATAAATGAGGCAAGCACAGCTCTTGGCGGCTGGCGGCTTATTGACTGCGAAATGTTCGTGACCTTAGAGCCCTGCCCCATGTGCTGCGGTGCAATAATAAATTCTCGTATAGAACGCGTGGTTTTCGGCGCGTATGATAAAAAAGCAGGCTCGTGCGAAAGCGTGATAAATCTGTTCGAGCTGCCTTATAACCATAGACCGCAGATCTTCGGCGGCGTTATGCAGAAAGAGTGCGCTGATATACTTTCAGATTTTTTCAAGACCCTGCGGAACAAATAATGCCTTTTGCAGAGAACTTTTTTACACAGTAAACGCTTGACGTTTGCTGTGTTTTGTGTTATACTATTATATATGTATAGAAAAACATACCTGACAGGAAAGGTGAAAAACATGGGACTTAATTTTCATAAAAGCGTAAAGGTCAACGACAACACAAGGGTCAATCTCAGCAAAAAGAGCGCGAGCGTTACCGTTGGCACAAAGGGCGTGCACCATACCGTAAGCACCAGCGGCAGACAGACTACCACAATAGGCATACCCGGCACGGGGCTTTCATATACCACTTCAAGCGGCTCAAAAAGCAAAAAGGGAAGTAAGTCTAAGGTCGTTATTTCCGCGATATGCTCTGTGATAGCCGCAATATTCGTTATATTCGGTCTGCTGAAATACTTCGGCGTTTTTGACGGCAAAAGCGGCGGTATGCAGTGGCGCAAAGAAGAATACAGCGTTGCGGTAGGCAAAACGGTAAACATAATACTGGATTGCAGCGGCAAAGATATGTCGGGCGCAAAGGAGAAAGACTTCGATATTGAAGTTGACAACACTTCCGCCGTTGAAGTAAGCTTCAAACAGGCGTATACAGAGACCGTGCATTTTACTGTAAAAGGCGTGGAA
This sequence comes from uncultured Clostridia bacterium, assembly GCA_947589355.1. Lineage (GTDB taxonomy): Bacteria > Bacillota > Clostridia > Oscillospirales > Ruminococcaceae > UBA7477. The sequence continues at coordinate 16,115 of CANPZC010000031.1, read as the reverse complement.
GAGGGCGCGGCTTCTATAAAGATAACATATGACGGCAAGACCACCGATGCCGTTACGGTCAACGTTGAACAGTAAGTGAAAGGAAAAGGGTATGGAAATTGTAGAAATACTTGCGCTTGTGTGCTGCGTGGTAAACCTGATACTGTTCGTGATAGTTTTAGTAAAGCAGGGAAGCGGCAATACAGAAAAGCTTGAAAACGATATTCAGTCTGTAAGCAGGCAGGCAGAGCTTCTTGAAAAAGAGTATAAAACGCAGAGCGATGTAATAATGAGCAATGTCAGCAGGCTTAACGACAGTGTTGTAAACAGCATAACAAGGCTCGGCGGTGATCTGCGCGCATCTCAGGAACAGCAGCAAAAAGCCGTGAACGAAAAGCTGCTGAGGCTGGAGACCGAGTTTAACAGAATAAGCACAGAACTTCTGGCATCTCTTGAAAAAATAAGGCAGTCAAACAGCGAGAGCATTGATAAACTGCGCACCGAAAACAGAGAGAGCCTCGATAAAATAAACGATACCGTCAACGAAAAATTGCAGAAAACGCTCAACGACAGGCTTACGCAGTCGTTCTCGGCAGTAAATGAAAGGCTGGAGCAGGTGCATAAGGGTCTTGGCGAGATGAAGACTGTCGCGAGCGGCGTTACCGACCTGAAAAATGTTCTTTCAAACGTAAAGACAAGGGGAACGCTCGGCGAGATACAGCTTGGCGCAATTCTTGAAGAAATTCTCGCCCCCGGTCAGTACAGCGCGCAGCAGTCGGTAAAACCCGGCAGCAGTGAAAAGGTCGATTACGTTGTAAAACTGCCCGGCGCGGAAAACGGCGAATTTGTTTATCTGCCTATAGATTCCAAATTTCCTCAGGATAGGTTCTCGGCTCTGCTTGATGCCTATGAAAGCGGCGACCCCGAGCTTCTGAAACAGCGGCGCAGCGCCCTCGATGCAGAGATAAAACGCTGTGCGAAAAGCATACACGATAAGTACATAGCGCCGCCGTATACTACAGATTTTGCAATAATGTTCCTGCCTTTCGAGGGGCTGTATGCAGAGGTAATAAATATGGGGCTGGTCGAAACGCTCCAGCGCGAGTTTAAGGTGAATATCGCAGGGCCGTCAACCATGGCGGCAATGCTCAACAGCCTGCAAATGGGCTTCCGCACGCTCGCCATACAGAAAAAGAGCGGCGAAGTGTGGAAGATACTCGAAGCCACAAAGAAAGAGTTCGGCAATTTCGGCGCTGTGCTCGATTCTGCGCGTAACCGTCTGCGGCAGGCGGACGATGATCTTGACAAGCTGATAGGCACAAGGAGCAGAGCTATCAGCCGCAGCCTGAAAGGCGTTGAAACGCTCGATAATTCGCTTGATACGAATGCGATACTTGGTCTTACGGGCGGCGCTGACGACAGCGGTGAATGATACTTTTCTATATCAGATCTTCTGATAAAACAGAACTGCTTTTTTGTTCCTTTTGACGAACGAAATGTGCCGCGTGGCACACCTGTGCGGTATACTTTCTGAAGAAAAAACACTTGACAAATAAATTTCTTTGGTGTATAATATAAATAGAAAAGGGCGCCGGCTTGATACGATAGCGGTTAGCTCCCAAAAGTTATGTTATTTAAAAAGAACTGTTGCTTTTCCTCGCCACCCTTAAAAGAAAATTAAATATCTTATGCAACCCGGAAGGTCATCCTTTCGGGTTTTGCGTTTTTGCGGCGTTTGCAGGCAGCAGCTCAATGCACTCGCCTTTGATCATCGTCGATGCTTCGGGCAGGAATGTAAAACATATGTCAATGCGGTTGCCGCAGGTTCGTGAGTATTTGACCTCTTTCTCCCATACATCGATACGCCTGATGCATAGTCTGTAGGGTGTATAATGATAAACACTGGCTCTATCGGTTACGATCACTCTCATCATGAAGACTTTAGTGTAAACGATCTGAACGGGATAAATAATAAGTTGCTGAATATATTCAATAAATTTATTGAGATAATGAAAAATACATCAGGTGTTGTGGGAGCATGGTATTTTGGTTCGGTCATGCATGGTATGTCCGACAGATTATCCGATATTGATGTTGTATTGTCTCTGCTTTTACAGAATTTTTTCAAAAACATTGAACCGAGAAGCTATTACTGCGACCTTGTAGGTGAAAGCTTTCAAAAGAGGTACCAAAGATGCAAAGTAAGGACTTGGAAAAGTACATAGAATTCCTGTTATCCGCAGCCCTGCAAAAATGCGGCAATATATATGACGCTGAGGATCTGACACAGGAGACACTTCTTGCTGCGCTGTCGTACATGGCACGCGGCAAAGACATTCAAGATGTGAAAGCATGGCTTCTCGTTGTTATGGGGAGGAAATTTAGTGACACGCTCCGTAAAAGATATCGGCAGCCGATCGTCAGTATCGGAGATGACTTTGATATCGTTGATGAGAATGCCATGATCCGGTTTAAAGTTGAAGACGACGAAGCACGGAACGTTCGTAAAGCGATCGCATACCTTGCCAAAAATTATCGAGAGGTTATCGTGCGGTACTATATGAACGGTCAAAGCATAAGTCGGATCGCATCGGAATTGGGTATCCCGGAGGGAACCGTAAAAAGCAGATTGCATCTTGGCAGGGATCGTGTAAAGAAAGGAATGAACAATATGGAAAAATTTGCAAAGCAGAGCTATTCGCCGATAACACTTCATATTTCTTGCAGCGGAAAACCCGGATTAAACGGAGAACCGAACACCCTTATCGAAAAAGATCTCATTGCACAAAATATTCTGTGGTTTGCTTACTCTAAACCTATCACAATAGAAGATATTGCATCATCGATCGGTATTCCGATGGCATATGTGGAGCCAATAGTGCAAAGGCTGACGGACGGCGAACTAATGAAAAAGATAGGAAATAAATACTATACCGATTTTATGATATCCACTTTGGAAGACATGGAAAAGCATATTCCTGCGCAGAAAAAGTTTGTGAGCCGTAATTTTGAGCTTTTTTGGAACGGTATTGAAAACTGCCTTGTAAATCTTCGCCGATATGAGTTTTACAAAAGGTGTTCGTCTGACGCAAGGAACGCTCTTGAATTGTACGCTGCGTTTCATTGCCTTGATTACGGAATTTACGCAACCTTCTCAAGCATATTCGATACGGAACAACAGTTTTGCAACCGTCCCAACGGCGGGCGATGGATCGCTTTCGGTCATGTTAATTTCGAAGAATTTGACCCTAAAGAGCACGCCGCGCTGTTAGCACATTCTTATTCCGGCGAGAGGATTGTAAAGTTTGATAAATATGCCGACGGGAATACGCTTGAAATGCATGTGTACGGTGCAGACGGATTTCCTTGTTACAGTTATTCTCATTCGGACGAATATACATTCTTCGCGGAAAATACCTGTATTGACGCCGAGATCGCAAAACTGCTTTATATTATACACAAAGGGATCGATCCCGAAAGCGTAGGTTTTGATCCCGAATATCTCAAGGCTATCCCTTGGCTTACCAAATGCAAAATTCTCAGGGAAGAGGTCGGAAAGCCCGTTATTAACGTTCCTGTTATTCATAATGACGAGGCAGACGTTCTGTGGAGCATCTGCATGGATGCAAAAAACAAAATGACAATAGATTTAAAGAATAGACTTGCCGAATTTTTGAAAGGAAAGAAGCAGTATACCCCCGCACATCTGGATAGTGTTCCTTTGCAAAAACAGTATTTATATGCAGATAACGCTATGCTTTTTGCAACAATAAGAGAGGCTGTTTCGAGAGGTAAGCTGTATGACGGTAATTATGACAATGACAGCAACGGCGTAAATCAACCTCCTTGCCCTATGGTTTTGATAATTGAGTAAAAAACTTTTGACTGCCGCAGGTTTTCTGCGGTGGTGCTTTTTGCGCTTAAGAAAACTTTGAATACTCATAACAAAAAGCCCATACAGAATTTGATCTGTATGAGCTTGTGTCGATTTTAAACTGTCTTTAACGTAATATATGTTATTTCCCCTCCATCAACATCTGTTTTGGCTTGCGGTGGGAGAATATCGCAATTATCATGATCACGCTTATAAGCATCATAAACGCATACATCATCACGCTGAAAAGCACGTTATTTCGCAATATAACTGCGCCAAGTTTTTCTGTCTGACCGGTAATGTCAATTATCTTCATGGCAATTAACAGTAAGGCTGCTGAAATTATGTCAATTATCGCGATCATCGCAGTGTTTACTGCAATGCAGTCTTTTAGCGATGCGCCGCAAAGATACAGTACCGCGTGCGTTTTAAGGCACAAAACGGTTATTATGCTTACGCAGCACACGGTGCCTAGCATGGCAATCATGCCCACGCACACAGCAACGGGAAATATCTTTTTCAGATTGTCATTGACATAGGTCTTGCTGCGCTCGTTTATCTCAGAAAGCGGTACGAACATACCATCGCACGAGTGTATTATCTCGTCATTATACGCCCTTTCTTCGTCGGTAGGAGGTGAGTTGTAATAAAGAAATTTCATTGTACCGGGCGCAAGGGTCTCATCTTTTACAGTCGAATACGCGGCTATCACAACAGGCTGCCTGTCGCTTTCGCTTTTGTATTCATCGTATAGGTCTGAAACTTTCATTTCAAGAGAGCATTTTTGCAAAGAGGGGATATATGTATTCTCGGTAAGCACGCCGCTTATTTTTATTTTTGTATTGCCGACATTCACAGAATCGCCAACCGCAATGTTGCTGTTGCAGGTCACTACCGCGTTTGCATAGCTGCCCTTTGAAAGCGGCATAGAAAGCGCGTTATATATTTCATCAGGCAGGGCTAAAACACTATACGGCTCGTTTGAAAAATACCGATAAACTTCGGTATACCCAACATCGCCTTTCAGCTTGCCGAACATTTCGTAAAAAATATCATTTCCCGAAACAGGCTCACCGAGGTCATTTCCGTTTTCATCAAAGCGCAAATCATCATAAAACATAAACAGACCGTCTTTTGAAAGAATATCTTCAAACGGCACATACAGCATATTGCGCGAGTTATAGTTGCCTATCGCGATATTCAAAGCGCACAGCACCGCGGTCAGCTGTATAATTATTATCGCGCACATAAGTTTGTATCTGCCGAAAATCTTGCAGCCGTATTTTGCATAAGCAGTTATTTTCATAGTCTGCACCTCCTTAATTTGTCTGTGAAAGCGGTTTGGAGGTGAACCGCGACATACAAACTGCCATTATCATTATGCTTATTATAAGGTACGCGCCCATTACCAGCAGATAATTTTTTGCAGTATAACATACGTCTATGCCTCTGAAATACTTTTCTGCGATCGCTTTTAATACTTTGTCGTACAAAATATAGGATACGCATATGCTGAGAACGGCGTGCAGTATAACTTCCGCGGTGTATATCATGCGGCAGTCGGAAGAAGTCGCGCCGCACAGCCTGAACACACGCAGGGTATTTTTGTTTGTCAGATAGATATAGTAATAGCAGAAAGAGCAGTTGAACACGGCAAACAATATCATTATCACCGAAACGGCTATCTGCGTGCTGTTCAGCTGTTCGTCAAGCAGCTCGAGACCCTCGGGCATTTGTATCGAAGAAGGCATTAAATACAGCTTTTGCATGAGCTTTTCGATTTCCTGCGCATCGTTATAAGAGGGCTTGTTTTTCAGCGTTATAACAATATCTCTTACCTTGCAGTCATCGGGAATGTTGTTCATATCGGGGACAGTAAGATCAAAAGGTACATCCTCTAAAAATGCGTTTACGGTATAGTCCGAGCCACCGATATTTACACTGTCGCCTATCTTTACGCCCTCAAAGGCTTTGCTGTTCGGGTTTATATTTACTATCCTTTTGCCTGTTCCACTTTTGGTAAAATCGCCGCCGCCCGTTACAAATCGAAGCTCTTTGCCGCCTGACTGCATGATAGCGAAAGAAGAAAAGCTGACCGCCTCGTTATTGCAGTCGTCTTTGATAAAGGCAAGCAGTTCATTTGTAGCATCAACGAAAGTCTTGCCGTCTAAGCAGGTAGAAAACCTGTCCTCATCTGTGACGGCATTATTGTTCTCAAAGGAAACATATATTTCTTTCTCGCTTTCTTTTGCGGCTTCAAAAACCGTGAATGCTCTGTATATAAGCCCGAAAACAAAGTATATGCTTATAAGCGAGACTATCTGCATGAATATGAGAAACACATACAGTGCAGGGCGGTTTGTGACGGAGCGTTTTATGTATGTCGTAAGCAACAGATCACCTTCTGTACAGATTTTTTGCGTTTATGCTGTCTTGATTATCTCGCCGTCGGAGATCTCGATGACTTTTTCGCACTGCTCGGCGATCTTGGGGTCGTGCGTTACGATTATTACCGTTCTTCCCTGCTCGTGCAGCTGCTTGAAAAGCTCCATTATCTCTGCGCCTGTTTTACTGTCGAGCGCGCCGGTGGGTTCATCGGCAAGTATCATGCTCGGCTCGTTGACTATTGCTCTTGCGATAGCTACTCTCTGCTTCTGACCGCCCGAGAGCTTATTGCAGGGCTTTTTGGCGAGGTCTTCAACGCCTACAGCTTTGAGCGCTGCCATGGCTTTCTCTTTTTTATTCTCGACTTTCTTCTTTGAGAACGACAGCGGTATCATGACATTTTCAAGGGCGGTGAAGTCCTCAACAAGGGCGAAGTCCTGCATTACCATGCCTATCTTCTCGTTGCGGATACGGGCATACTCTCTTTCGGAGAGCTTCTTTACAAGTTCGCCGTCGATGCTGTACTCGCCGCCTTGATAGCTGTCGATACAAGCGAGGATATGCAGCATTGTTGACTTGCCTGCGCCGCTCTTTCCGATAACGGCAACAAGTTCGCCGTCCTTTATCTCGCAGGAAACGCCTTTGAGAGCCTCAAACTCGTTTGATTTGCCGGGGTTATAGACCTTTTTGATATTTGTTAGTTTTACCATGATTATTCCTCCTTCAGAACCTCTTTTGGCTCGTTTGAACCTATGATAGCCAGCGGCATGATCATTGAGAGCGCGAGGTAAAGAATTATCACTCCTGCGCATACCCCAAAATGCCACCAACCGAACGAAATTACTGTTTCTTTCAGCAGTGTGAGCTTGCCGACTATAAGCACGATTGCTGAGATCGCCGCGGCTATGCCGCAGGTTATCGCGCTGCTTTTAAGGCTTCGCAGCGCACACGTTCTCCACCTTGCACCGCAGATGTAGAAAATAGCATAGTTTCTAAGCTGGCGTTTAGTATATATAGCGCTGATAGATACTGTTGAAATGATAGTAAGTATGAAGATACAAACAGCAATCGGGAAAAGCGTATACATTTGTTCGTAGATATATTGCATACTGTTTTTGCGCACTTGCGAAAGCGGCGTATGAGTTAATTGCATATCTCTCAGCGCCTGATCTGCATCAGCATATTCTTCATCGCTGTCGCAAAAAACAAACTGAGTACCCCACACAAGGTCGTGCGTGCCGAATTTTGCATAGCAGTCTGCTTCTCTCATCAGCGCGATATCACGAGTATCAAAGTCTTTGTCATACACGCCGTACAAGTCGAAAATACTCTTACATTCGTTTTTATCTGTCCAGTATGATGCAATGTTTGTTTTGTTTTCCACCACGCCTATAACTATGTAATCAGCAAAATCGGTAGAAATAATATCGCCCGGTTTGTAGCCGCACTGCGATATTACGATCGGTATTTTGCCGCAGTTTTCATATGTCAGCCCTGCCTCGTCAAACCACTGACCCTGCGAGAGCATAGGTTTATATGCATATGCAAATTCATCCGAATATACAATGCCGTGTATGTCTTGGCCGTTGCCTAAAATAAAAGAATATTCATTCGCTGCAAGTTCGCAGCCGTCAAGATCTTGTGCAAATTCATCATAGTACAGCGTGGAGTTATCTGCAAAAACCATATACCCTTTTTGTGTGAGATACTGCTCAAACGGCGTATACAGCGAATATCTTGAAATTATTGCTGATACTATCAGAATTATCATTGTCAGCACGGCTGAAAGCTGTATCACTTCAAACACTTTCATTATGCCGCCTGCTTTTCCTGTTGACTTGCCTGCGCTTTTAAGCGCAACAAGGCTGTGAGAGCGAACGGTGTGTATTATCATTATAAGCATTACGAGCGTAGATGCTGCAATATACAAACCAAAGATAGCAGCGTATAGTTTAAAGCTGTAAGCGCCTGCCATGTTCGGGAAGAGAGAAGTAAGCCGCGGCATGATAAGTTTATGATAAACCAGCTGCGTGATGGCAAAAAGCGGCGCATTTATGCAAAGACATTCAAGAAGATAAGACATTATTGCTTTACCTTTTGAGCAGCCGCATATTCTGAAAATAGCAAGCTGTGATGAACGCTTTTCAAGTATGTAGCGATACAGTATTGCCATGTTTATTGCAGCCAGCACTGCGATAACTACCGAGATAAGCATTATAGTTTTGTAGTAATATATCTGCGATGCCTCGGTAAGCTCAACTTCCGGAATATTGATCATATCACCCATGCCGGTTTTAAGACCGCTGCAAATATCCTTGTACTGGTCAAGAGTCATGCCGTTTTTGAAATATATTATGATATAATGACTGCTCAGTTTTGTCGACGGGTCAAGCGATGTGCATGGAATGTAGATCATATCGGAATTTTGGAGCGTAGCGACTATTTTGTACTTTTCGCCCTCTATTTCTATCTCGTCGCAATTATCAGGAAGAAATGTATTTTCATTGGCTTCTACAGAATAATTACTTCCGCCGGGAGAAGCAAGGCAGGCTATGCCCCAAGAATATACACCCATGGAATTGTGCCCTTGAAACAATTCTTCGCCTACCAACGCGACCTTGTCGCCGTTTACAAAATAACGGTCATCGATATAATCCCATTCTTCGCCGTCTGTAAGACCTTCTTCACTTCTTGTAAGATATGCCGGCTGAGTATAGTAACCGCTTTTTTCATTTTCGTGAACGTACACATTGTTTTCATAGCCGACGTTAAAGGTCACATAGCGTACATTATCTATAGTCTCATCAGAAAGCGAGTTTATAAAGTCATACATATTTTGCAAAGTTACTTCACAAGTAAACGGCTTATCCGGGTCAGTGGAAAGAAGCTCCGGCTTTATTTCAACGTCCAGATGCAGCATTTGATCGCTCTCGCCGTCATGTACAATAACATTATAATTCTGATACAGCCCGTATGAAAAGCATATAACAAGGCACGAGATAACGATATTCAGCACCAAAAGCGTTGATAAAAGTCTCTGCTTTGTGAACAGGTTTTTAATATTACCTATAAGATGAATTAGCATGATTTGTCACCTCCTTTTTACTATTTTACATCACGCTTTTTTCAATGTCAAGCAATTTGGCGTGAAATGCAGGTATTTGACGTGAAATGCAATTCTGACCCCAAAATCGCAAAAAAAGACCCGAACTTATCTGTTCGGATCTTCGTGCTTTGCCATCAGTATTATTTTACAGCAGAACATATCGCTCTGCTCATAAAAGTCACATCTGCCATTGTATTTTTCAGCTATGCCTTTAATTATTTTTGTCCCGTACCCGTGGCTTGTATGGTCGTGTTTTGTCGTTTTCAGCTTTGGGTTTTCATTCAGCACCGAACGCCCTATAGAATTTTTCACCGTAAATGTGTACATATCGTTATCTGAAAAAATATCTACCGTTATCTGCTTTTCGTCTGCTTCAAGGCAGGCTGTTATAGCATTGTCAAGCATATTGCTCAGAAGATCGCATAGGTCAACGTCCTTTATGCCGGTTATGTCATTTACAGATATGCATGATGGCCGTATACCGACCGAAGCCGCATTTTCAAGCTTGGAATTGATAACGGCATTTACAATACTGTTATTTGTAGATATATACGACCCCGTGCTTTTCAGGATCTGCTGATTCTGTGAAAGCAGACTTTGTGCAGATGCTATATTGCCGTCTTGCAGCAGTTTGCCAAGCGCTGACAATGTGTTCTTCATGTCGTGGCGCATCTTTTTTATCGTGCTGTTCTGTATACTCATGTTTTTGATACTTTGCTCATTGTAGTGCTCTACTATCCTTAGCATATCCAGTTCGCGCTTCAGCATAGATTTTTTCATAAGAGAGGCAATAAGATAATAGATGATAACATTCAGTATTATAAGTATCAGCAGGGCAAGATCAATATATATGCGCTGCCGCTCATCGCTGCTTCTCATGGCAGTCGAATGAAGCAAAGCAGCCATGACTATTGAAGCTGCGGTTATGGGAATAACAGTTTTCCATTCAGCAAATTCAAATTCATCATTCTCTGTAGCAAAAGCTTTCAGTATCAGCTTAAACGAAGCAAAATATAATATCTGTATAGATATGAGCGTTATTCCTCTTATGTATCCTTTGCTTACAACTAATTCTTCCACGCTCATATTATTTACAGAGGAGAAAAAGTTAAGGCACACAGTTGTTATCAAAAATCCTGTCAGCATGGAAATTATAGATGCTATCAGCTTTTTTATTATATTGCCTTTCAACATCAAAACAGCAAATATAAACAATTCTATAATATACAAAGCGCTTGCATAGCTTTCAAATGTGGTCAGGTGATTTATAACGCTTATCATTATTGATTGTATTCCGCCGCACAAAAGATAATACAAAGGCACGTTTGTCGAGGGCTTTGGCGACAGAAACTTAAGCATGAAGTATGCACATATAAACCCTTGATATATGTTTACAAGTATTTCAATTATGTTCCATACAATATCAGTCATCTTGTTCTCCTCAGATAATCGGTCAGTTTATCATTAACGCTGTCCTTGTAGCTGCGGCTCATGGGCAGCTCGAATTTTTCTTTGAATATGACCGTTTCGTTGGTTATATTTATGTTAAAAACGTGCGCCAGATTGACTAGATACTTTTTGTGTATCCTTGCAAAATTGTTTTCCGAATACTCCTGCTCCAGATCTTTCAGATTCCCACGTACCACAACAGGCTGAGGGTATTTGTCAATATGATATAAAACATAGTGATTGTTGCTTGATATGTAGATAACGTCTTTTAATAAAACAGCCACCCTGCCGTGGGTATCGTCTTCAAGTATTATAGTTGTATTCTGCTTTTGCAGTTCCGACAGCTGGTCAAGCACGACCTTTAGTTTTTCTCTCATATTGCTGTCGTTTCCTTTAGTAATAAAATTCAAAGGTCTGAACAGAAAGCTGTCATACACAAGCTCTGAATGTGCAGTGACAAATATTACCTGACATTCTTTTCCGGCTTCGTTGATCTTTTTTGCAACATCAAAGCCCGAAAGCGCAGGCATATCTATGTCGAGAAATACCGCTTCAAACGGCTTTATGCCATGCTGATAAATGACCTCATCGCCGTCGGTGAAGCATTTAATTTCAGCATCTGTTTTCCTGGCGGCTAATTCTTCGGTCAGCATATCGCACAAGACTTTGGCAAAAATTTTGTTGTCATCACAGACAGCTATGCGCATAAGTCAGCCCTCTTTCTGAATTTGTTGTCAACGAATATTGTATCATAAAAAATCCACGCGGTCAAGTATCTGACATTTTATGGTTGATAATATAAATTGTAGTACTACAAACATATTTCGTCATCTTATATCAACCACTTGAAAAACTGTGCGGAATGGTGTATAATAGTATCAGAAATACACGGAAAGGGTGATAAGATTGACATTCAGACGATCTGCCGCTGCGGCGCTTTGCCTTGTTACCGCGCTGTTTTCACTTTCGGCGTGCAAAGGCAGCGGCGATGACGATTCTTCCGCAGTTACTACCACCGCCCCCAGCACGGACGGCGTGCCGCCCGTAGTGCAGGAGCAGGCAACATATAGTTTTCCGCAGTTTTTTGTTGACAATAAAGATAACATTTCTCTGTACAGCAATCTTGTGTATAACAGTTTTGACTCGCAGACCGCAAATACAGCAGTTGCAGAGCAGCCGTTCGCCTCGCTTACTTGCGAAACATCATTTCTTGACGGGCAGTATTACAGCTATATCACAGGCGACAAAAAGGGCATAGTGGGTGCGGACGGCAATATAATGCTGTCGGCGGCGTATACGGAAATATCGCTGGTGCGGCCCGATACCTTTCTGCTGGTGACCGATAACGGCAGCGAAAGCTTTGCTATAATAGAGGAAAGCGGCGTTATCACACCGGTGGCAGAGGGCGAAACGATATGGTTTGAGACCGAAACGCCCGTGCAGATTAAAAGCAGTGAAGATAATGACAACACCACCTATTACCTTGAATCTGCAAGAGGAAAGACCGTTTATAATACCTACTGGGACTACCTTGAGCCGATAAGCCTCGATATTGCTTCAACTGCGGCATTCAGCGCTTACGATGACGACGGGTACTATTATATAGTGTTCGATAAGTATTACAATTATAAAGTGTACGAGGGCTCTTATGCCACGGTGGAAGTGTTCGTCGGCGGTCAGTACGGCAATTGCTTTATACTGAGCAGCGAGCACCTCAATCAGATAAGTACCATGATAGACAGCTTCGGCACAGTGTCGGGCACGGTATCATCGCCTAATGACCCTGCGGCTGACTATGTAAAATTTGTGTTCGGCAATACTAAATCCGAGGTCACAATTTCTTCGAGCGGCTTTTGCTATACCGAAGAGATAAACCCCGAAGACGGCATGAGCCATAAGTATTTCACAATTGTTGATAAACTTTGCTTTGCCGACGTGATAGACTGGATAGACAAGGAACTTTCACAAGAATATGTTATAAAATAACGCAAAACATCGGAGCGTATACCCTGCGCTTCGATGATTTTTTTATTTTTTAAGAAAATCTTTCAAAACCCCTTGCTAAATTTTTAAATCCATAGTATAATAAAATATGTATGGAGCGTTGGCGGCAAGCGGCATTTAACGTTCTGCCACCACATTGAACGCTCAAAAAGACGAATGGAGGATAAGGAAATATGTCTGATACTGCAAATAAAAGACTGACATATTTGTTTGATAACGGCGAATATACGGAACTTGGCGTGCTTGCTAAGTCAAGCGGCGTTATCACTGCCTACGGAACTGTTGAGGGCAGCCCCGTGTATGCGTTTTCACAGGACGTCAGCGTAAATTCGGGAGCTGTAGGCAAGGCTCAGGCAGAAAAAATAGCGAGAGTATATGAACTTGCACTGAGAACGGGCGTGCCTGTCGTTGGTATATATGATTCGTGCGGAGCGGATCTCAGCGACGGTTTTGCGGCACTGGACGCTTACGGCGAACTGCTGGCGAGGGTCTCAAACCTTTCGGGCGTTGTGCCGCAGATATCAGTGGCGGCAGGCGTTTGCGCAGGCTGCAGCGCGATGATGGCGGCAGGCGCAGATATAGTCATTGCCGCAGAAGATGCCGCGATATTTACGACACCTAACAGCAAGGTAGGTTCTCTTGCAGAAAATGCCGCAAAGAACGGCGTTGTTTCTATCGTTGCCGAAAACGACGAGCAGGCGATAAAGAAAGCCAGAGAACTGGTAGCAAAGCTTCCTCAGAACAACCTCTCTCCGCTGCCTATGTATGAGTATGAGGAGAGCGGCGCACCGTTTGGAAATAACGCTGAGGAACAGGCGAAAGCTATCTGCGATGCCGACAGCGTTACCGTGCTTGGCAAAGAATGCGGCAAATGCGCGTTCACAGCGCTTGCTTCAATAGGCGGTTCGACCGTCGGCGTGTGCGGTACCGATATGCAGCAAGGCAAACTTACCGCCGCCGACTGCGGAAAGATAGCAAGATTTGTAAGGCTCTGCGATGCGTTTGCTATACCCGTTGTTACACTTGTAAATACCGAGGGCTTTGACAGCAGCGAAGAAGCGGAAGAATCGGGCGCGGTGAAGAATATGGCAATGCTCGCGCATTCTTACGCGGAGGCTACCACTGTAAAGCTTTCTGTAATAACAGGAAAAGCATACGGAGCTGCTTATATAGCTCTTGCAGGCAAAAACGCCAACGCTGATGTTACTTTCGCTCTGCCCGGCGCTGTGATATCTCCCGTAGATCCGCTTGCGGCTGTAGAGATAATGCAGCACGATGCGCTCAAAGGCGCTGACGATACCGAAGCTAAGCGTAAAGAACTTGCGGCTGAGTATGCAGAAAAATATGCAAGCGCACAAAAGGCAGCCGAAAACGGCAGCGTAGAGCTTGTTGAAGATGCATCGCTGCTTCGTGATGCGCTTATAAACGCGCTCGATATGATGTCGGGCAAGCGCATTTCAACACTGCCCAAAAAGCACAGCAACATACCTATGTAATTGTGATGGAGGAATAAGCAATGAAAAGATATAACATAACAGTAAACGGAACAGCTTATGACGTTGAAGTAGAAGAAATAACCGACGGCGCGCAGGTATCAGCTCCCGCAGCCGCACCTAAAGCAGCCCCCAAGGCAGCGCCCAAAGCTGCTCCCGTTGCAGACGGCACAAAGATAACCGCACCTATGCCCGGTATGATACTCGATGTAAAAGTAGCGGTGGGTGATACCGTTACAAAAGGTCAGGCAATGTTCGTGCTTGAAGCTATGAAAATGGAAAACGATGTAAACGCAGTTTGTGACGGCAAGGTGCTCAGCGTAAATATCGCAAAGGGTACTTCCGTTGAAACAGGCACAGTGCTGGCTGTTATCGGCTGATAAACTTTTCTGAAAGGATCGCTTTATATGGCTAAACTTAAAATAACCGAAACGGTGCTTCGTGATGCGCACCAGTCGCTTATTGCAACAAGAATGCCTATCGAGGATATGCTGCCGATACTTTCGGCTATGGATAAGATAGGTTTTTACTCTGCGGAAGTGTGGGGCGGAGCAACGTTTGACTCATGCATAAGATTTTTGGGTGAAGACCCGTGGGAAAGACTGCGTATTATCCGCAAGGAGATGCCCAATACCAAACTGCAAATGCTCTTTCGTGGTCAGAATATGCTCGGCTATCGTCACTATGCCGACGATTTGGTCGAGTATTTCGTGCAGAAGTCTATCGCAAATGGCATTGATATTATAAGAATATTCGATGCGCTCAACGATATAAGAAACTTAGAGACCGCTATAAAGGCTGCCAAAAAGGAGCAGGGTCACGCACAGGTGGCTATATCTTATACCACGGGCGAAGTGTTCACCGAGGAATACTATATAAATTATGCAAAGGCTATTGAAAACGCAGGCGCGGATTCTATATGTATAAAGGATATGGCTGCTCTTCTCACACCATACGAGGCAGGCAGGCTTGTAAAAGCTCTTAAAGAGACTGTTAAAATACCCATACAGCTGCATACACATTTTACCTCCGGTCTTGCAGATATGTGCATAATGCAGGCTGTCGAAGCAGGCGTTGACATCGTAGATACCGCTATGTCGCCGCTCGCACTGGGTACTTCTCACGCACCTACAGAGTCTATAGTCGCAGCTTTCAAGGGTACTGAATATGATACGGGTCTTGACCTTGTTGCCCTTAATGAGCTGAGAGGCTATTTCATGGGACTTAGAAAGAAGTATATAGACAGCGGTCTGCTTGACCCCTCTATGCTCACCACAAATACCAACGCGCTTTTGTATCAGGTGCCCGGCGGTATGCTTTCAAACCTGCTTTCGCAGCTGAAACAGGCAGGCAAGGAAGACCAGCTTGAAGAAGTTCTTGCAGAAGTGCCCAGAGTGCGTAAAGATTCAGGCTTCCCTCCGCTCGTTACGCCCACTTCTCAGATAGTCGGCACGCAGGCGGTGTTCAATATAATCACGGGTGAAAGATACAAGACAGTTACCAAAGAATTCAAGGGGCTTGTAAAAGGCGAGTACGGCAAAACGCCCGTCGAGATAAGCGAGGAGTTCAAAAAGAAGATACTCGGCGACGAGGAAGCTATAACCTGCCGCCCTGCCGACCTCTTGCAGCCCGAGTTTGAGAAGATGAAGCTGGAGTGCGCCGAGTGGTGTCAGCAGGAGGAGGACATACTCACATACGCTATGTTCCCGAAAGTTGCGCCGAAGTTCTTCGAGCAGAGAAGAAATAAGCGTTTCGGCATCGACAGCCACGCAGATGTTGCGAATAAGGTAGTGCCGATATAAGTAGGTAATTCGCGCTTACGCGC
>CANPZC010000030.1 GCA_947589355.1 uncultured Clostridia bacterium | reverse complement strand
TCATTTGTTTTATAAGTTGCTGCCGTACACATAATATCACCTCATAAAAATTTTATGTTAATACTATTGTAGCACAATCAAACAAAAACTTCAAGCACAAAAAAGGACACAAAATGTGTCCTTTCTGTTTACTTAACTTCTATGCGCTTAATTTCCTGTTCCTTAGACTTTTTCGGCAGCGTAAGTTTCAGAACGCCGTTGGTGTACTCGGCGTCTATAGCGCTTTCATCGACGTTTGAAATATCAAAGCTTCTGCAATATGAGCTGCAGCTTCTCTCACGCCTGATATACTCGCCTTTGTCATTCTTTTCATCATTCTCGCAGTTTCTCTGGGCGCATAGTGTAAGCGTATTTCCGTTTACGTCTATCTTTATGTCGTTTTTGTCAAAGCCGGGCATTTCACATTCCAGCAGATAGTTGTTTCCATCGTCTCTGATGTCTGTTCTGCAATTGTGTG
Organism: uncultured Clostridia bacterium; assembly: GCA_947589355.1. Lineage (GTDB taxonomy): Bacteria > Bacillota > Clostridia > Oscillospirales > Ruminococcaceae > UBA7477. Next base: position 18,774 of record CANPZC010000030.1, on the reverse strand, counting down.
TACCTCTGAAACCTCTGAAAAAGTCGTTTTCAAAGTCACGGAACGGATCGAGAAAATCATTTCTTTCAAACGGTGTTAAACCAAACATACTAATACCTCCACAAAATATATTGTATATAGTATTGTATTATTTTGAATGATTATTCGTTACTATTCAAAAAAGAGCCGACTATTCATCGACTCTTTCACATCTTACTGTTACGCGCGCCATGCCCGAATAATTGCAGGTAAACAAGCTAAGATCCCATTCAGAAGAAGTCATTTCATCTACCGCTGTAGAACCAAGCGTTTCGACCAAACCTACCTTATAATGAAATTCGTTGCCTAAAACGTCAATAAAAATGATAACATCACCGACCTGCATACTGCCTATATCACGAAAATGAGAACTGTAATTGTGCGCGCAGATAACAAGGTCGTCACTATAAAACGAACCCGAATATCTGCACGGCGAGATCTTCATTCTTGTATAATCCCAGTTATCCGCAACGGGCAGTTCTATCTCCAGCGGCGGCAGCACCAAAGTGCCTATATACTGATAGCCGTCAACTTCAACAGTCGGCATCGGCGTATCGGGGTCTACAAAACTTTCATCAGACTCACTTTCCAAAACATCGGGTGAATTTTCACTGCTATCGGTGTTTTCTGCCTCGCTATTTGAAGACAGAGCCTGCCTTTGCTCGTCCATCTTGCTCAGAATGTCAGCCGAAGCAGATGAAGCCCTATAATCCTCACTGACATTATATGCCGTCAGCACACAGCCGGCGGCAATAAGTACAATACCTGAAATTATAAAAATTCTTCGTTTAATTCGCGACATTATCATCACTCAATCGCCACGAAATTATACCTATCAGCAAGAGCACACAGCCCGAAGCCAGCAGTATCGGCACAGGCCACCAAAGCTGACCTGTCTGCGGCAGCTTGGGAGTATCATTATTTCCTCCTCCATTGCCCGTACCCGAGGGAGGTGTAGGCGGCAATGAATTATCGTTGTTTGAATTATCATCAGAGGTTGACGTATCATCGGGAGGCGGAACGACCTCATCGCCCTTATTTGTAATAATAAACTCTGTATCATCAAGCGAAACAGAAACAGTATATCCGTCAGGAACATCTACCTCTATTACCGACCATTCAGAAGCAGGGTCAAGCTCTTTCCATGTGTACGACCAATCATTATCAGCGGAAAGCACCTGTTCATCGTATTTTTCGCCGTCTTTCAGAAGCTGCACAGTAACACTTTTCGGGCGATCAGAAGAATCTCCATCGTCCCAGATCTTGGTGACTGTGCGTGAGATAGGCTTTGGCGGCAATTCAAGTCTGTCATACTTAACTGCGGCAACAACATCTTTTACAAGCTCACCCTCCATATCGTGACCCGGTATTCTTATAAGAGCCGGTTTCGGCGTATACAAAATACCGTTCACCTCGGCGGAAGAACCCACAACAAGATAAATGCCTGCATCAAGGTCTTCAAACTTAGCTTCGCCAAGTGCATTTGTGCCGACCTCGTCAATATCCTCGGTAAAGCCGGTATCTACATACGCGGCAAGAGTAGATGCTAAAGTGCTGACATTTTCACTGCTTGTAAGGTCGCCGACCTCAACTTTCAGATCTGCAAAATCGCCAAAAAGCGTGCCGTTGGGTGAAAGAGCATAATAAAGTTCAAACTGACAATCGGGAATTGCGCCTGCCTCTTTAGTAATAAAGTCTACAGTAAGTGAATAGGTATCTTCTTCTGCAAAGGCTGTAAAACCGCTGCCAAAGCAGAAAAAAGCAGTCAGCATAACCGAAATAAGTATAGAAATGCGACGAAGCACTAAGATCACCTCATTTTTTTCGTGCGGCGCGTGAAGAACACCACAGAAATAATAAGCACAGGAACTTCTAAAACAAGAACTATCTTCCAACTATCAATAAACCTTGCGCCCGATTGAATTGCAAGTTTTTCTTCAATTTCGGGAATGAAAATACGCTCACCGTGGATAAGAAGCCTGTGGGAATTTATGCCATACGGTGTGCAGGTAATGAGCGTGCAAAGGTCTTTCCCCTGCTGAATATTTAGTGAATAAAGGTCGGAGGGCAGCACCGTTTCTATGTCATAGATCCTGTAGGTGTACGCCTCATCAAGCACGTGCATCGTAAAGGTGTCGCCGACCTCCAGCATATCAAGGTTAGTGAACAGCAGCGCCGACGGCAGCCCCCTGTGCCCCGAAATAAGCGCATGAACGCTCTCGCCGGCAATGGGGAAAGACGAACCCTCCAAATGCCCTGCGCCCACCTGCAAGACCGCCTCACTTGTACCGTGGTAAACGGGCAGAGAAATATCGGCGGCAGGAATGCTTATGTAACCGATAATGCCCGTGCCTGTAACGTCAAGTATCGACATATACTCGGCAAGCTGACTGTCGGTCAGTTCCATAAGTTTGGGAGGAGCAGCGGCAAGCGCTGCGTTATACTTCGTTGCCTTTTCGATAAAGTCAGAGTAATCCTCCTCCGAGATAGTTTCAACGGTAGCGACGTAATTATATATCGCGCGGCGCTGTTTTGTGCTGTTGAAATAGTTGCTGATAGTTGGGTACAGCAGCAGAGACAGCCCTATTATCAGCGTAATAACAGCTAAAATTGAAATTATACGCTGTTTCATATATAGGACTCCTTACTGCCGGAGCGCCCGACATGAAAGTTTACGCAGTGCGCTGTTATTTATCAGATCTTTTCTTTTTTGACAGAGCGAACAGTACCAGCGCAAGCACAACTGCGCAGCCGCCTGCTATGTAGTAAATGTACACACCTATGCCGCCAGTCGAGGGAAGATCGGTGTACTTGAAGTTGGCAACAAGCATATTTGCACTGCCGTCATCTGTAGCACCAAATGTGTCTGTAATATCTACAGGCTTGTCAAAGCTGAATGCACCGGTTGTATCCTCAGCAGAATTTGCACCTGAAAGTCTTCCGGTATATTCATCACCAGTAGTTGTAGCAGCTGTCAAACTAAATGTGAAAGGATCAATCTTTGCATAATCATCTGGATCAGGAGTATCAGTTTCAACCAAAGTGTAAGTTATACCATCATCAAGACCCGATATATTAAGAGCGCCATTTGATAATGAAGTTATTTTGTATTTATTATCAGTGTAACTACTTAACCAAGCATCATTAAACTTATCGCCCTTTGCTGTAGCTGTAGAAGAAGAAATATCCTCCCATTCAATAATTGTATAATAACCATTCTTAAACGAAGCAGGTACATTAGGTTTAGGATCCATAGCTTCATACTGAGCAGCAGTCACAGTATCAAAACTTGCTATTTGCCATGTAGTATCAGCACCGGTAGTTCCATCTTTAGGTCTTACAAGTGAAAACTTTGCATTAGCAAGTACTGAACCATCGGTCTTTCCGTTTCTAAGGAATTCAGCGGCATCTACTTTAACTATGTCAACACCAAATGTGTATACAGTTGCATTATCAGGTGTTGTAGTATCTGTATCACCATAAGACTGTGGGTTGTCGGAATAAGTAAGTGTAGCAGTATTAGTGTTACCATTTAAATCATCTGCTGCTGTACCTTTTGGGCTTACCACAGCATTTTCATTTACAACAGCGGTATAAGTAACATAGATTTGTGAATCAACACCGAGTGTATACTTATCACTGCCATCAGTAATTTCAATTTCTTTCAAACATGGGAATGTAACTGTTAATTTATTTTCAGTCTCATCATAACTTTCAACATAAGCTTTTCCCACATCATCGTGTTCATGTCCAACATCAGCCTTAACCGAAGTTGTTTCAATTGTATATTCTTTGTCAACAAAAGCTTCATCCTCATCATATACGCCTTTTACTTTTACAGTTACATAGGTCTTGGGATCAGCTTTAATTTCTTTCAAAGTAAGACCATCGCTAAGTTCATCAGTAAATTTATACTGATAACCGCCGAGATACAGATCATAGTTGCTCGGAAGTGTTCCTGTCAGACGGAACTCAACTTCATCGCCAACGCCTGCGGCTTCTGTTTCATACTGGGCGCCGTCTCTGACAATATGCTTTTCAAGAGTAGGTACTGACTCTTTCAAATTCTGCACTATGTTATTTGCAACAAAGAGCATACGAGCTGAATAAGATTTATCTGTACCGGTAAAGCTTGACAAGTCTCTTATCATATAATAACCGGCAGGAACAGTAATTTTATATTCTCTCGTATTAGCATCATTGACTGAGCCCTCATAATAACGGTTAACATAGCCCGGATTTTTATATGCACCATCATCGCCCTGTCCAAAACCGCCGAGAATATCATTAAATTCCTGAAGCCATTCACGATCAGTCTTACCTGCTATAATATCAGCAACTTCTACAGCAAGCTTATCATAATTAACATTTTCTGGATTATCGATTTTAGTTACTTTTCCGTCACCGTCAACTGTGAACGTTACATCACCGCTAGTAACATATTTTGAATTAAGCTTAATTGTAGAACTATCATCCACAATAAATGCCCCAAATTCAGTTAAATCACTAAAAGCATAACTATAAGAACCCTTTGGTGCGTTATAAAGAGCATAGATAAATTTTAAAATATTCTCTCGCCCTGTATCATCATTTGTAGGGTCTAAATCGGTATCTTCTTCTGAACAAAATGCACTGCCCCATTTTATATCGGTTATAGGCAACTTTTGATTAGTATCGCCCGGGTTTGTATCAGGTTTTTCATAACTTTCATCACCCACTTCAGGCACAGTTCCTGAAAAAATCTGATATGCGCCATAGTGAGAACCTGTTGTATCATCTCCTTTAACAAATTCTTCGCTATTTGGGTGTTTAAGAGTAATTGTATAAGATGGATCCGGCTCTGTTGTGATCGGTTTTCCGTCTTTATGACTATGCCCCGGATCTGCCGCCGAAGCCGATATTACCGAAGTCATAAGCAATGCTGTGGCAGCCGCTATGCTCATCACTCTTTTTAATAAGTTTTTCATGTACAAAATCATTCCTTTCATGCAAATATAAATTTACATACAAATAATGCTTCTGTACCCCCCCCGAAACATATGTTCTATCCGTTCGGGCGAGGTGCAAAACTTAATGTTCCACTTTGTATCAGTCTATAGTTCCAAAACTTGGCAAGGGCAATACGCAGATCAGCAGTTTGCCTACCACCTGTTCGCTGCTTACCATACCTATAACACTGTTGCGCGAATCTATCGAAGTCCGCCTGTTATCCCCCAGAACAAAATAGCTTCCGTCGGGTACTGTAACAGGAAACTCAATATCGCACTCGCCGATGCTTTTTGCTTTAAGGTAAGGCTCGTCAAGCTCTGCGCCGTTTACATACACCGTGCCGTCTTTGTCAATATTGATCTCGTCGCCTCCAACGCCTATCACGCGCTTGCACAAGATACGGCCGCCCATATAAAATGCGCATATGTCGCCTTGCTTCAGCTCCGTGGTCTTGCGCGCCACGACTACATCTCCGTCAACAAGTGTGGAACTCATTGAATTGCCGTATATCCTCATCACCGGGAAAACGTAGCTGACTATCAGCGCCATTACAGCCGCCGCCACCACAAGCGATATGAATACCCTTTTCAGCACTTTCAGATATCTGCGCTTTTTGTTCGGGGCAAGCTGACTGATAGTTTCTTCCAAAGCTTTGTTTCTCTCGCGAAGCTGTTCAAGCTCCTGCTCGAGCTCGCTCGGGTCTTCGTTATCAGGCATTTGTATCATTCCCCTTTACCAAAGCAAAGATCTCGCATGAATTTCAGCAATTCAAATAGTTATAAACATTATACAACTAAATTTTCTAAAAGTCAACCCCTTTCATCGTACTTTTTTATAATTTTCTTTGTTGCGCAGGAGCGCCTTTGGGCCGGCACTCTTTGCGCCCCGAACAGCCATTTCGGCTGCTGTCAAATAAATATAATTACTTATTGCAATTATACAACTAAATAGCATAAATTTCAATACAAATTTAAGTACAAATCAAAGCCGCGATTTTGTACAAAATATACAGTAAAAGAGCCTGCCTTGACAGACTCTTTCACTAATTGCTAAAATTATGCAGCAGGTGTGGTATCGGTAAGCTGCAAAATTACCAAGTGCGCCGATACCGGGGCTGTGCCGCCAGCGTTTGCCGTAATGGTAAGAGCCTCGGTATTAGCGGCAGGGTTGCTTACCGTCAGCGTTGAATTTGCCGTTGCGGTAACAAGCGCCGTGCCAACTATCTGCGACGTTCCGCTTGCTCTGCCTACAACAGTATAAGGCAGTTCCGCGCCGTTGAGCGTCAGTACGAGCTGACCCGGCTCCGTTACGCTTGCCTGGAACTGAACCAGATAAGTTCCTGGGTCAACAAGGTTGAATGTCGTGTCAGAAGCACGGGTAATGGCAGTGCCGTCGGTCGCGCCCGTCTGCGGAAATTCTACGGCAGCTCCGGGCGCTACAGTTGTGGCGTTATCTCCGGGCATAAGCGCGTAGTAATCTGCATAGCCGAGCACCGTGCCTGCGGGACCCTGAGGACCTGTTGCACCGGTCTCACCCTGTGGACCTGCCGGGCCTTGCGGACCTGTTGCGCCTGTTGCTCCCTGCGGACCTGTTGCGCCGGTCTCACCCTGTGGACCTGCGGGTCCCTGAGGACCTGTTGCGCCTGTTGCTCCCTGAGGGCCTGCGGGTCCCTGCGGACCTGTTGCGCCCTGAGGGCCTGTCGCACCGGTAAGACCTATCTCACCCTGCGGTCCTTGAGGACCTTGAGGGCCGGTAGCCCCTATAGGACCTTGTGGACCCTGAGGACCCTGAGCGCCCTGTATGCCCTGCGGACCCTGAGGGCCTTGCGCGCCGGCCGGGCAGTTTACGCATGGTGAGCATACAGGCTGCTGATAACAACCGCAGCCGCTTCCGCCGCCGTACAGACTTTGGTTTGCACCATCGGTAAAGTTGTATATTTTCATTGTGTTTCCTCCTGTAAATATCTTTGCAGATCGTTTTTTGCAGATCATCGTGGAACACTATATAATATGTATACGCCCCATACAGTGACACAATATGTTCGAATATAACAATTTTGAAGTCGGTGTTGAAAAAGTTATATGCAATTTGACCGTTGACAACTAATGGTGTTTGCAATATAATATAAATGTAAACAGCAAAGGCGCTGTGTTGAGTGAAAAACTCACACAGCGCTTTTTTGTTTCTTGTTCGGAAAAGCGGTACCCTCTTCCGTTCAATACTCTTTTTTGGAGGTAGAACTTTATGACAGACGAAATTTTGAATGCGGTCAAAGAAGCTGTCGGCGGCGAAGTGTTCGGCGTATGGTTTTTGATAGCGGTCGCGTTGGTATTCTTTATGCAGGCAGGCTTTGCAATGGTCGAAACAGGTTTCACCAGAGCGAAGAACGCCGGTAACATTATAATGAAAAACCTTATGGACTTCTGTATCGGTACGGTAATGTTCATTCTTATCGGTGCAGGTCTGCTTATGGGCGAGGACGCTATGGGTCTTATCGGCAAGCCCGGTTTTGACATTTTTACGGCGTATGATAACTTTGATTTTTCAAACTTTGTATTCAACCTTGTATTCTGCGCTACTGCTGCCACGATAGTTTCAGGCGCTATGGCAGAGAGAACAAAATTCATATCTTACTGCTTATATTCGGGCGTTATCAGCGCGCTTATATATCCTATCGAGGCTCACTGGATCTGGAACAGCGACGGCTGGCTCTATCAGCTCGGTTTCCACGATCTTTCGGGTTCGTGCGCTATACATATGGTCGGCGGTATATCCGCACTTGTAGGCGCTGCGATACTCGGCCCCAGAATAGGCAAATTCACTAAGACCCCTGACGGCAAGATAAAGGTAAACGCTATACCCGGTCACAACCTGACTATCGGCGCACTCGGTGTGTTCATACTGTGGTTCGGCTGGTACGGCTTCAACCCTGCTGCGGCTTCTTCTATAGAAATGATGGGAACTATCTTCCTTACAACTACTATAGCCCCTGCCGTTGCAACGGTAACTTGTATGATATTCACTTGGCTGAAATACGGCAAGCCCGATGTTTCCATGTGTCTTAACGCATCGCTTGCAGGTCTGGTTGCAATAACCGCAGGCTGCGACGTTGTAGATGCGGCAGGCGCGCTTGTAATAGGTATAGTTTCCGGTCTGCTCGTATGCTTCGGCATCTGGCTGCTCGATTATGTACTTCACATTGACGACCCTGTCGGCGCTGTTGCGGTACACATGATGAACGGTATATGGGGTACACTTGCGGTAGGTCTTTTCGCTACAGATACCGCCCCCGGTTTTGCAGTAGCACAGGCAGGCGGAGCAAGCGGCATAGCTTGTGAGGGTCTTTTCTACGGCGGCGGACTTGAGCTTCTCGGCAAACAGGCGCTCGGTGTTGTTTCCGTAGGCGCATGGACTGCGATAACTATTGCCATAGTATTCTTCATAATCAAAAAGACAATAGGTCTTAGGGCATCTGCCGAAGAAGAGATCATCGGTCTTGATGCAATGGAACACAATCTCCCCTCCTCTTATGCTGACTTCATGCCGTCTATCGAGTCTGTAAAGGCTACCGACAAAGAAGCGGCAGAGGCAGGCATAGAAGCCCCCGAATCTCCGATACCGACGGCTATCACCGCACCCGAAACTGCTGTTCCTAAGGACGCTATAACAGGCAAGGCTAAGATGACAAAGGTAAGCATCATCTGCAAGCAGAACAAGCTGGAGGCCTTGCAGCGCGCTCTTATGGAGGTCGGCGTAAAGGGTATCACAGTTACGCAGGTTCTGGGTTACGGTACTCAAAAGGGTCACGACACCTACTACAGAGGCGTAAAGAACTCTCAGTCTACTCTGCTGCCTAAGGTAAAGGTAGAGGCTGTAGTTTCCAAAGTACCTGTTACTAAGGTCATCAACGCCGCTAAGCAGGCGCTTTACACGGGCAACATCGGCGACGGCAAGATGTTTGTATACGATGTTGAGAACGTTGTTAAGGTGCGCACAGGCGAAGAAGGCTTCGATGCATTGCAGGGCGAGGATTACTAAACTTATTAAATTCGCTTACGACTATTGTGTGTTTATATATTCTGCGAGGGTAATGGGCGGTCAGCTTTTTGACCGCCTTTTACCTTTTAGAGGCAAGATGTGAGAAGTTAGAGGTTAGAAGTGTTTTATCGGCGTTTGTGGTGACTTTTAATGACTGCGGTTTACAAGAAGCAAGAGGCAAGAAGTTGCAACTTCACACTTCGCGCAAACTATAAAATCATGTCAATAATATGAAAAATTCACAACAAGTAAAATGCGCAAAAATATTAGCTTACTCAAAATGAGAAGAAAACCAAATTCCCGTGGAGCGTTGCACAGCTCCGCAGGTGGCGCGTAAGCGCAAATATACATAACAATAAAAGCAATGCTTTGAAGTTCCCTCCAAAGCACTGCTTCTTTTTATTTTATCCGCAACAATCGCACGGTGCTAACGCTTCTTTATCATACTCAATGCCGTTTCGCTCATAGTAATCCTGCAACGCCTTTTTTATAGCCTCCTCGGCGAGTACGGAACAGTGAAGCTTATGCACAGGCAGGCCGTCAAGCGCCTCTGCTACCGCCTTGTTCGTAAGCTGCAAAGCCTCTGAAACGGGTTTGCCCTTGATTAGCTCGGTCGCCATAGAGCTTGAAGCTATCGCGCTGCCGCAGCCGAAAGTTTCAAACTTCACGTCCTCGATGATATCATTATTTATCTTCATATATATCTTCATAATGTCGCCGCATTTGGCGTTGCCTACCTCGCCTACCCCGTCGGCGTCTTCTATAATACCAACGTTTCTCGGGTTGCGAAAATGATCCATTACCTTTTCACTGTAAAGTGCCATATCAATACCTCATTTCAATACAAATTCTTTTTTGCCGCTTGCTAAGTCGCGCCACACGGGCGATATGCTCCTCAGATATTCTACCGTTTCTTTTACGCTTTTTATCGTGTAGTCTATTTCATCAACGGTGTTTTCCTCCGAAAGCGACAGCCTCAAAGAGCCGTGCGCCACCTCGTGAGGTCTGCCGATAGCCAGAAGAACATGGCTTGGGTCAAGCGAGCCCGAAGTACACGCAGAGCCCGAAGAAGCGCATATGCCCTTGTCGTCAAGCAAAAGCAGCAGCGACTCACCCTCTATGCCCTCAAAGCAGAAGTTCACGTTTGACGGCTGGCGTTTTTCTCTGTCGCCGTTGAGAATGCAGTGCGGTATCTCTGATATGCCGTCAATAAGCCTGTCGCGCAATACCGTAAGCTTTGCAGCATTTTCATCAATACTTTTGCAAGCTTCTTCAAACGCCGCCGCCATACCCATTATTGCCGGGATATTCTCAGTGCCGGCACGCTTGCCGCGCTCCTGCGCACCACCCTCGATAACAGAAGTAATAACAATGCCCTTTTTTACATACAGCGCGCCGATGCCTTTCGGGCCGTGAAACTTGTGTGCCGAAAGCGACAACATATCAATATTCTGCTGTTTGACGTTTATATGGATATGCCCTGCCGCCTGCACCGCATCAGTGTGGAAAATAACGCCCTTTTCACGGCACACCGCGCCTATCTCTGCAATAGGCTGTATAGTGCCTATCTCGTTGTTGGCGTACATTATCGTAACAAGGCAGGTGTCGCCGCGAATTGCTTCACCGACCTGCTGCGGAGTGATCAAGCCGCGCTCACCGACGTCAAGCAGGGTTATTTCAAAGCCTTGTTTCTTCAGCTTTTCAAGGGTATGCAAAACGGCGTGATGTTCAAAAGCTGTAGATATAATGTGCTTTTTGCCCTGTCTTTCACCTATTGCCGCCGCAGATATGATGGCTTGATTGTCAGCCTCACTGCCGCCCGAAGTAAAGGTTATCTCTCTCGGTTCGCAACCCAGAAGCGATGCCACTTTGCTTCTTGCGTAGCTCAGCGCCTCAGCGGCTCTCTGCCCTGCCGTGTGCAGGCTTGACGGGTTGCCGAACGTTTTATCAAAATACGGCAGCATAGCTTCAATTGCCGTCCTTGACATCTTAGTGGTCGCCGCGTTGTCAAGGTATATTTGCCTGTCCATATCTATCAGTTCCTTTCATATATAATATATACCTATTTAGTAGGTATATTTATTATAACGCAAAAATAAAGCCTTGTCAATAGTTTCATAAAAAAATACCGACAAAGCAGCTTACTTGGCATTTATATTCATTTCCGTTTTTTCGGTGTATTGCTCCGCTAGTGAATTTCTCTCCCAAAAAACGCCGTTTGTATATCCCTGTATCTTTTTGTTTTCCTCGGCAGCCTCAAGCCTTTGCTCCGCCCATACACAATACTGTTCTTCAATTTCCACGCCGAGATAATGCCTGCCCAGCTTTTTAGCAACAACGCTTGTTGTTCCCGAGCCCAGAAACGGGTCAAAAACAATATCCTCCGCATTTGAACTTGCTAATATTATCTTCGCAATAAGTTTTTCGGGCTTTTGTGTCGGGTGAGCCGTATTTTCCGGCATCGACCAGAAAGGTATTGTTATATCATCCCAAAAATTTGAAGGACAGGTATCACGGAAATTGCCCGAGTTTGTTTCATTCCAGTCTTTCGGCTTTCCGTCAACACGGTAAGGGGCAATTACCTTTTTGCGTATCTTTACCGCATCGAGATCAAATGTATAATTATCGCCTTTGGTGGCAAACCAAATATCTTCCATGCCGTTTTTCCAGTTGGCTTTTGCACCGCGGCCTTTTTCTCTTTGCCATGTTATCCTGCTCCTTATAGCGAAAAATTCGCCCAGGACTCTGCCCACTATCAGGCTTGTTTCCCAGTCGCAGCAAACATATATCGAACCCGTTGGTTTTAACAGCGGCTGTACTATTGAAAGCCAGCTTCGGGTGTATTCCTCATATTCACTGCATTTACGCTTTGCAAATTTTGTGTTTCCGAATACTTTGCTCAAATTATACGGCGGGTCTGCAATAATAAGATCTACACTATTCTCGGGCAAATTACGAATTACCGAAAATGTATCTCCTATAATGGTTTTATCCAGTACCGATCCTATGTTTTGCACCGGCGAATCTATCCTTATACACCGTGCAAGATACTGCTGCCCCTGCGCGACCGTAGTGCTTATAGTTTTGTTTCTTGCTGCTTTTTCCTTTTTCATTTTTTACTCCATATATAAAATTTATTCCGAAAGCGCCTTATAAAACGAGTAATCGACAAAACCGTGCATTTCCTTTGCCCCATCGGTTTCAAGCTCTTTTATCATAAGGCAGTCTGGGTGCGGCAGATGTATATTTGCTCCTGCCTCTATCCCGAATTTATAGCTTGGCTCAAATCCGTGAGATACATAATTCTTCGGGTCGCCCTCCACAAGAACGGCTTTAAATCCCATTTCTTTTGCCTTTTCAAAACCGTATTCGATAAGCTCTTTTGAAATATGCCTGCGCTGCATATCCGCCCTGACCGCCGCAGGGGTAAGTATAAGCAGCTCGTTTTCATATCTTCCCTCAATATGAAAACATGAAAACATCACATATCCTATTATCTCGTCATTGCCGTTTGTCATAATAAACTCAAGCTGTGGGATATAATATTTCTTTGAACGTATCTCCTCAACAAGACTTCTGACCGTTTTGCCCTCCTCGGGACTGATACACTGCGCAAAAACCGTCTCAACCATATCCAGCGATGAGGACAGGTACTTTTCCTCCATAGGTTTAATTATTCTATCCATATTTATTCCTCATTTATCAGGTATTCTTATCCACCTGATGAAAAGTTTTAAGATTACCGTTTTTCAGATTTCGCTCGGCAAGTATTTTTTCAACGTCAGCCCATGCAAGCCCTTGGTTAGCGCACAGCACCATAACGTGATACAAAAGGTCGTTTATCTCATTCGCAAGTTCTTCGTTATCGCCGTTTTTTGCGGCTATTACAGTTTCTGTCGCTTCCTCGCCGACCTTCTTGCATATCTTGTCAACGCCCTTTTCAAACAAATACGCAGTATAAGAGTTTTCCGCGGCAGTGCCGTTTTCATACTCCTTTTTTCTCTGCGATATCACTTCAAATATTTCTTCATATACCGTCATATTATTTATCCTCTCTGTTATACATTTCGTTGAAAAAGCAGCTGTAGCTGCCCGTATGGCAAGCCGCTCCCGTCTGCTCTACATTGAGAAGCAGCGTGTCGTTGTCGCAGTCGCTGTATATCGAGATGACCTTTTGCAGATGTCCCGAAGTCGCGCCCTTGTTCCAAAGCTCTCGGCGTGATCGGCTCCAGTACCAAGTATAGCCCGTTTCAAGAGTTTTTCTAAGGCTTTCCTTGTTCATATAAGCAAGCATCAGCACCGTTTTGGTGTTCACGTCAAAGGCTATTGCAGGTATCAGCTGCGACTTTTCAAAGTATCTGTCAAGGTCGTTTATATCTATTTTTACCATAATGCTTCCTTTCGATATTTACCTTACTATTATACCCTTTGAGCGGCAGTCGGTCTTTACATCGCCCACCGTAAGCTCTTTAAAATGGAACAGCGAAGCCGCCAGAGCCGCAGAACAGTCGGTCTGCAAAAAAGCATCTGCAAAATCGGATAGCTTTCCTGCGCCGCCGCTTGCTATAACGGGTATTTTTACAGCGTTCACGACTTCTTTCAGCATGGGTATATCAAAACCGCCGCGAACACCGTCGGTATCAATTGAGTTGAGGCATATCTCCCCTGCGCCCAGCTGCTCGGCTTTTTTCACCCAGTCGATAAGGTCAAGGCGCATATCTATCCTGCCGCCGTTTATAAATACCGTCCAGCCGCCCGACTTTGTTTTTTTAGCGTCAACGCCAAGGCATATACACTGGCTGCCGAAAATATCCGCGCCCTCTTTGATAAGCTGAGGATTCTGCACCGCCTGTGAGTTCACGGAGACCTTGTCCGCGCCTGCTCTCAAAGCATCACGAATATCATCTACCGTCTTTATGCCGCCGCCGACAGTCAGCGGAACGAACACCCTTTTTGCCGTTTCACGAACGACATCTAAAAATACTCCCCTGCCCTCGTGAGACGCGGTTATATCATAAAAAACTATCTCGTCAGCACCCTGCCTGTTGTATTCTTCGGCACATTCAACGGGGTCGCCCACCTCGCGTATGCCCTGAAAATTTACGCCCTTTACTACCTTTCCGTCACGAACGTCAAGGCAGGGTATTATTCTTTTTGCAAGCATACTATACCTCCTTGCATATCTCGGCAAAGCTTTTCAGCATTAACAGCCCTGTGTCGCCCGATTTTTCGGGGTGGAACTGTGCGCCGTAAACGTATTTGCCGTCATAGACCAGCGCAGGCACTTTTCCGCCGTACTCACAGTATGCGGCAATGCTGTTATCATCGCAAAATGCCTTATATGAATGTACAAAATACACATAGCTGTCATCGCCGACATTTTCAAGCATGGGGCAAATATTTTGCTTTTCAAGCTTGTTCCAGCCCATGTGCGGCACAACAAGGTCGGGCGCGACTATCTTGTCTACATAACCGTGTATCAGCCCCAGCCCCTCATGTTCGCCGAACTCATAGCTTTTATCAAACAGCAGCTGCATACCAAGGCATATGCCCAACAGCGGCTTTTTTGCGCTCTGCTCTTTAATTATATCGGCAAGACCGCTCTCTTTCAGTTTTTCCATAGCGAAGCCGAATGCTCCCACGCCCGGAAGTATCATGCCGTCCGCGTTTTCTATCTCGTTTTTGTCAGATGTCAGTTTTGCATCAATGCCGAGATGCTCCAGCGCATTTTTTACGGAAAAAATATTGCCTGCTCCGTAATCTATTATAGCTATCATAGATCATCAGCCTTTCAAAATTTTCACAGTACGCCCTTTGTGGAAAGAAGCCCATTTTCGCCTTGCTGAATAGCATTTTTCAAGGCGTGAGCGAACGATTTGAACAGCGCCTCGGTAATGTGGTGAGCGTTCTTTCCGTAAATTTCTTTAAGGTGCAAAGTTATGCCTGCATTGAATGAGAGCGCGCGGAAAAACTCCTCCGTCATGCAGGTGTCGTATTCGCCTATGCGTTCTTCTGTAAATGCCGCATCAAACACAAGGTACGGTCTGCCGCTGATATCCATAGAGCACATCACAAGCGCCTCGTCCATAGGTATGAACGCCGTGCCGTATCTTTCAATGCCGATTTTGTCGCCAAGAGCTTTTGCTATCGCCTGCCCTATAACAATGCCGGTATCTTCAACCGAGTGGTGGCAGTCAACGTTCAGATCGCCCTTGCAGCTTACTTTCAGCGTTATACCGCTGTGCATTGAAAGCGCAGTAAGCATATGGTCAAAAAAGCCTATGCCGGTGTCTATCTCACAAACGCCGCCGTTGTCAAGGTCAACATAAACATTTATATCCGTTTCTTTGGTCTTGCGGCTTATCTGAGCTGTTCTCATAATGTTCATCCTTTCAGTATGTCTTTCAGCGCGCAAAGCAGTTTGTCCATCTGCTCGCGCGTGCCTACAGTTATTCTAAGATAGTCTGAAATGCGCTGTTTATCCCAGTAGCGCACATATATTTTTCTCTCTTTAAGAGCCTCAAATATATCCCGTGCCTTTGCCGTCTTGTGCTTTGCAAACAAAAAGTTGCTTTTTGAATCGGTAAGTTCAAAGCCCAGCTCTTTCAGCTTTTCCTTGCTGTATTCTCTTATGCTTATTATCTCACTGCAGCACTTTTTGAAATACTCTTCGTCCTGCACGGCTGCCTTTCCGCATAAAAGCGTAAGTGTATTCATCGTATACGAATTGACGGAGAACTTCACATCATTCATATATTTAATAAGCCTCTCGCTGCCTATCGCAAAGCCTATTCTCATGCCTGCCATCGAGCGCGATTTTGAAAACGTCTGCACCACAAGCAGGTTATCATATTTTTCGGTCAAAGACAGACAGCTTTCGCCGCCGAAATCTATATACGCTTCATCAATAATTACCACCGAAGACGGGTTTGCCTTTACCACATCTTCTATCATCTCTACGCTTTCGCAAACGCCTGTGGGAGCGTTGGGGTTCGGGAAAACTATACCGCCGTTTGGCTGCTTGTAATCATCGGGATCTATGGTGAAATCGCCGCGCAGAGGGCAAGTTTTGTACGGTATTTTGTACACGTCCGCCCACACATCGTAAAAAGAATACGTTACATCGGGGAAAAGTATCGGCTTATCGGAGCAAAAAAACGTCAAAAACGCCATTGAAAGAACATCGTCAGAGCCGACACCCACAAACACCTGCGACCTGTTTACACCGTATCTCTCAGCGATAGCAGTTATCAAAGCCGCGCAGTCAGGCTGTGGGTAAAGGCGCAGTCTTTCAGTATCAAATTCATCAAGTATCTTCTTTACACTCGGCGAGGGCGGAAAGGGGTTTTCATTTGTATTAAGCTTTATAACTCCGCTCTCCTGCGGCTGTTCGCCCGGCGTGTAAGGTACTGCCCTGCGGACATTTTGTTCCCAGTTTGACATATGTTTCACTCTTTCTCAGTTTCAAATCTTACTTTTATAGAATTTGCGTGCGCGGTAAGACCCTCTTTTTCGGCAACGCAGACTATATCGTCCTTAGCCTCGCGCAGAGCCTGCTGCGTATAGTATATAAAGCTTGAGCGCTTTTCAAAGCTGTTTACCCCAAGCGGTGAGAAAAATCTTGCCGTGCCGCTGGTAGGCAGAACGTGGTTGGGACCTGCATAGTAGTCGCCGAGCGGTTCGGGGGCAAAGTTTCCCAAAAACATCGAACCTGCGTTGTTTATCCTGCCAACATACTCCAAAGGATCTTTAAAAAGTATCTCAATATGCTCGGGAGCTATGCGGTTCGCCATTTCTATCGCCTGATCCTTGTCGGTGCATACTATCACCGCGCCGTAATCGTCAAGCGACTTTTTGATAATTTCTTTTCTTGAAAGCTTCTCCATTTGCCTGTCAAGCTGCGCGAATATCTTTTCAACGCTGTCTTTGTCGGTTGTTACCAAAACGGAAGAAGCCAGAACATCATGCTCCGCCTGCGACATAAGGTCAGCCGCTATGTAGGCAGGGTCGGTAGTGCCGTCCGAGAGAACAAGTATCTCGCTGGGGCCTGCTATCATATCGATATCTACCGTGCCATAAAGCAGCTTTTTCGCCGTTGCTACATATATATTTCCCGGGCCTACTATCTTGTCAACTTTCGGTATTTCTTCAGTGCCAAACGCCAGAGCCGCTATTGCCTGCGCGCCGCCCGAGAGAAATATCCTGTCAACGCCGCAAAGAGCCGCCGCGACCAGAATATCTTTGTTCGGCGTGCCGTCTTTAAGCGGAGGTGTTACCATGATTATCTCTTTAACGCCTGCTATTTTTGCAGGTACTGCGTTCATAAGCACCGAAGACGGGTATGCCGCAGTGCCGCCGGGAACATAAAGCCCCACTCTTTCAAGACCTCTGACCCTCTGACCGAGGATAACGCCGTTTTCTTTTGTATCAACGAACGACTGCGACTTCTGCCGCTCGTGAAAGCTTCTGATATTCTCAATGCAGTTGAGAAGCGCATCGGTGAACACGCTGTCAGCCTCAGTAAGGGCATCGTTTATAACATCTCTCGGCACTTCATAATACTGCGGAAGTTTGCCGTCAAACTTTTCTGTATAGGCTTTAACTGCGCTGTCGCCGCCCTTTCTCACCGTGTCGATTATCTCGCTTACCGTTTCTGTTACCTTTTTATCGGTCTCAACGTGACGTTTATCAAGCTCTTTGAAAAATTCGTACTCGTCTTTGCCGTTTGCATATATGACTTTCATTTTACTACCCCTTTATATATTTGCTTTTATAAGTTTTACAAGGTCTTCTATCTCCTGCTGGCGAAGCTTTAAGCTTACGGTATTTACTATAAACCTTGCCGAAATAGGCGCTATCTCGCGAACAACTTCAAGACCGTTTTCTTTCAGCGTTGTGCCTGTTTCAACAATATCGACTATGCCGTCAGCAAGCTCTAAAAGCGGTGCAAGCTCTACAGAGCCCTCGATCTTGACTATCTCAACGTCCATTCCTATGCTCTCAAAATAATTTCTTGCAACGTTGGGATATTTTGAAGCAATGGTCTTTATATCATATCCGCCGAAGAAGTCGGCGCCTTTTTTAGTTGCCAGCGCAAAGCGGCATTTGCCGAAGCCCAGATCTACCAGCTCAAAATACTTGCCCTGCATTTCCATAATGGTGTCTTTGCCGACAACACCTGCATCGCACACGCCGTGTTCAACATATGTAATAACGTCGTTCGCTTTGGCAAGCACAACTTCGATATTCGCGCCGCCTATGGGAAGTATCAGCTTTCTGCCCTTTTCATGCACGCTTGAGCAGTCATAGCCTATCCTTTCAAAAACGGCAACGGTATCTTTTTCAAGTCTGCCCTTTGTAAGAGCTATCCTCAGCGGTCTATTCACGATACTCACCGTCCTTGTATTCAAGCTTCTTTACCTTATCGGATACAACATATATTTCTTTTATGCCTCTCGCCTTTGCAGCCGCCGCAGTTTCTTCAAGGCTGTCAAACACCGCATTTTCAGCGGCTATGCCTTTTTCGGCAAGCTGCATGGTGTATGAAATAGCCTCGATACAATAGCCGTGCTCGCCGTATACAACAGCTTCGGGCGCGGTCTGCACGGGAGAAAGCCCCAGTTTTCTTACAAGCGCAGCCACAAGGTTTACATTCACCGCAAAGCCTGTAGCGGGGGCGTTCATGCCAAATTCAGAGAGCAGCCTGTTGTATCTGCCGCCCTGCAATAC
>CANPZC010000029.1 GCA_947589355.1 uncultured Clostridia bacterium | reverse complement strand
TCTTTGCTGCGGTATGGCGCGAACGACAGCATTACCGACTTTTTGCTTCCGTCGCTGCACGTCACCTGTACCGTTTTAGAAAAGATATTTCCCTCTGCGGCTTTGGTAATTACCGATTTAACGAACTTTTTCTTTTCAGCGTCGCTGAGTATGTCTGGAATTATCGTGCCGCTCCTGTCATAGCTCTCCTTGTCCTGCCCCAGCACCGTGTAGTATGCATCGTTTCTGTAAAGCGTCTGTATCGAGCCGTCGTCTTTAACTTCAAAAAGCACCACGCCCGAGTTTGCGCTGTTTGCAATGTTGCTCATCATCTCGCTGGCGGCAAGCAGGCTCTTTTCCGAAAGCTTTCGCTCGTTTATGTCTATCATCGTGTAGCCTGCCTTTTCGGGCGCACCGTTTTCATCGCGCACCACCGTTTTGGTAATGCTGCACCACATATAGCCGCCGTCACGCAGCTTCAGCCGCATTTCTTTCGGTCGGCAGTCATCAGAATTTGCAAACATCTCCATAGCCGCTTTGAAGTCTTCGGGGTGTATAGTATCTTTCGTAAGTTCCGCCGTCAGCCTCTTGTTTGAAAGATCAACGCTTTCAATAATGCGGCTTATGTCAAACAGCTTGAAGTTCTCCGTCGCAAACAGCTTTCTCGTCTTGTAGTCGTATTCTATTATAACAACACCCGAGCTGTTTACATACACGCTTTCAGATTCGTGGAACTGCTGCTCCAGCTTCAATTTTTCGTTTTCAATGCTTATCTGCTCAGCCTGCTTCTTGTCAGTCTCGTCCAGCGCGCAAAGCAGATAGTCCGTGTCCGTCAGCTTTAAGAAAGTAAGGCTCAGCCACTTTTTCTCGCCGTTTACTTCAATGCTGTGGTCGCACGAGTATGTGTTGTTCACAAACGCCTGCATACACATTTTAGCAAGCCACTTTCTGTTTCTGCTCTGTTCGCCCGAAACGTCGAAAATGTGTTCTATCCATTCAAACGACTTATCATCGCCGCCCTCTTTAGATACCATACTTATGCAGCTGCCCGACAGATCTATTCTGTATATCCTGTCGAAAACCGAAGCCAGGGCTGAACTGTACTTGCCCTGTTCTTCCTCTATCTCGCCGGTAACATCGTTTATTACCGCTATCATCTCACTGCGCTTGCCCTCGCCGCCCGTAACTACAGATGCCGCAAAGCTTATCCACTTAGCCTCACCGCTGCCGGTCTCGCTGCCGCACAGCCTGAACTCATCGCTCATCTTGCCGCCGCTGCTGATAGCTTTTTTCAGATTTTCTGTAAACGCTTCTCTGTCGCGCGGGTCTGCAAGTGTAGTAATATCATCGGGTATACTGTCCTTGTCAAGCTGCGCTATCTTTAAGAAATTGTCGCTTACAAAAATAGTCTTTATCTCGCCGCTCTCGCCTATGCTGAACAGACCAACACCGCCGTTCATGTTCGCAATAATGGCGTTCATCTGCCTGTTGTAGCTGTCGGAAGTATCCTGAACATGGTGCCTTACCACCACCAGCGAGAAGTAATAGCTGAACGACTGCAAAAAGTCCATCTGATCTATGTTCTTCTCGGGGTTGTCAACGCATATGAATCCGGTCATGTGTTCGCCCGTGTAAATAGGCACAGCAATAAGAGATGTTATACCCATCTCGCCGAATATTGTCTTTGTCGCCTCGTCAAAGTTTTCAAGCTCATCAAGATTTCTGACAGCGACCGTTTTGTGCGTGCGCAAAAGATCTAAAAACGGCTTGAAATTCTCAAACGGAACTTTCTTCACATCGCGCCTGTCGGGAATAAAATCATCGCTGCGGTTCTCAAAGAACAAATTGCCGCTGTCGTTGTATGCGTCCAGATCAAATATCGCAGCCCTCTGCGCTTTGAAATACTTTCTTACCACTCCCAAAAGCTGCGGCACTTCTTTTTCAATATCTCTTATCTCCAGCAGCCTCTTCGCCAGATGATTGAGCAGACGTATCTTCTCGTTGCCCTTTTTCTCCAGCAGTATATGCTCTGTAATATCGTTGAAAGCTATGCACATCAGCTGCTTTTCGTTGTTTCCGCCAAACCTGCTCACGCTGGCGTCCAGCCACAAAAGCTCGCCGTTCACATCATATCTGCGGAAGTTCAGATGTACAGCCTGCTTTGTCTCCGATGCCTGCCGCAGAGCGTTTATAAGTATCGGTATATCGTGCTTGTGCACCTTTGCCAGTATGTCTTTAGAATCATGCGCGTGCTGCGCCACCGTGTAGCCGAATATCCTGTAATATCCGTCATTTACGCGTATAACTTCAAGGTTCTCGCCGTCAAACTCATAAAAGCCTATGCCGCCGAAAAGTCCGTTCATAAGCCTTGCAACGGTAGCGTTTCCCGAAAGCATTATGTCAACGTCGTCACTCAGCGCCTCTAAAGAGCTGTCAGCATCGTGATCCATGTGCGCCTTGCCGTTGTCTACCGAGATAAGCTTTTCAAAATCAGTCTGCATAAGCGGTCTTGAAAAATAATATCCCTGAATGTTCTCGCACCCTATGCTCCTGAGAAAATCGACCTGCGTTTCGGTCTCAACACCCTCCGCGATGCACGGCATATCGAGCCACTTCGCCATTCTTATAATAGAAGCCAGAATGTTCGTCGCCTTGTCCGAAGAGTTGAAGTCCGACATAAAGTTCATGTCTATTTTAAGTACGTCTATCGGCAGGTCTTTCAGTATGTTGAGAGATGAATAACCGCTGCCGAAGTCGTCCATAAGTATCATAAAACCGTATGAGCGCAGCTTGTTTATAGTGTTGAGCAGCTGCTGCGGATAGTTGTTGTAAGCAGTCTCGGTTATCTCTATCTTGAACAGATCCGGCGTAAGATCATAGCGCTCCACAATGCTTATTACCTCGTCCGCAAGGTCGTCGGCGTAAAGGCTCATTCTCGAAAAATTCACCGAGATAGGCAAAAGATGTATACCGCACTCCTTGCAGTGGCATATGTACATACAAACGTGCTCAAAAATATAGCTGTCAAGCTTTCTTATAAAACCGTTCTTCTCAAATATCGGTATGAACATTCCAGGCGATATAAGCCCCTTTGTCGGGTGTCTCCACCTTACAAGCGCCTCAGCGCTGTAAGGCTCCATAGACGAAAGACTGTATATCGGCTGGAACCATACCTCGAACTGCTCGTTGTCCAGCGCCCACTGCATCTCGCTTTCTATGCGCTGCTCCAGCAGAAGATTTTTTCTTATGTCGTCGTTGTAGTATGCAAACGTCTTGTTCGTGTCCTCTTTTATCGTCTGCATCGCAAGCTTCGCCCTGTCGCACATTACAGATACCGAAATAGCCTTGTCGTTTATCCTGTATATGCCCGCTTTGAAGCTCAGGTTGTAATAATCGGGAAACGCTCTCGAAAACTCGTGCATCTTCTTCACAAGAATCTCCTCGCTGAAATCATCGGCAGGTATGCAAAACGCAAAGTGATCCGATGTTATACGTCCGTAAGTCGCCCTGCGGTCTTTCAGCAGATTTTCTATAAAGTGCGCAATGCTTATAAGTATGTTGTCCGCAGCCTTCGTGCCGAAAAGATCGTTTACCACCTTGAACTTCACAATGTTCGTCCGTATCATTATAAAGTCGTCGTTCGGATTGTCGGTCAGAAGCTCGCGCGTCCTCAGATAAAAAGCGTTCGCATTGTAAATAGAGGTCAACTCATCGTGATCCGCGCGGAAAGAAAGCTCCGCCTTGCTCGTTATCTCCTCGGTTATGTCGGTAAAGGTCACCACAATGCGCTTAACTTTCTCACCCTGCTCCAGTATGTTGGAACTGCATTTTACCCATACCAAAGAACGGTCGCGCCTTACAAAGCGTACCTCTTTTTCGTTGCTCATGCTGCTTAGTATGCACAGCTTCATGCATTCGCTCAGCTTCGGTATGTCCTCACTGTAAACGCAGAAAAACACGTCTTCCGAGCAGCGCGCAATAAACTTTTCGTGAGAGTATCCAAGCATTGTGCATACCGTCTGATTGCAGTATACCATGGTAAGCCTGTCACCCGTGTATTCGTAAAGCGCCACACCGCTCGATACCTTTTCCAGTATGTTATTTATAACAGCATCATTCATGTTATCACCGCTTTAGATGAAATAGTCAAGTCCGGCAGGTATAAATATATATACCTGGGTTTATTATAACATATTTTTAAGAACATTTCAACCACTTTGCCAAGCTGTTTTGAAACATTTTTTATAATAAAAAGTTGGATCATTTGCAAAAATCTATTGACTATTTGCAAAAAAGTATTGACAACGCACTTTTCATGGTGTATAATATAAATAGAAAAAAGGAGCACCGGCTTAAACTAAGCGGTTGTCTCCCAAGTTAATCAGTTAAAAAATAACTGCATTGCTTTGGTTGGCTGCGGTTATTTTTTATGTATGTTCTTAATAATCTCGTTTATCAAAACAAGAATTATTATAAGCAATACTGCCGTAGCAATATCCATATACATACCCCCTTTCTTCCTCAGACTGAGGGTAAAAGGGAAACAACCGCCCGTTAAGTCCAGTTCCGGTGCTCGTGCCTATTGGCACAAATATATTATAACATATTCTGTCGATACTTGTCAAGGCAAGGCACTTTTTAAAAACCTCTTGACAAATAAATTCCCATGGTGTATAATATAAATAGAAAAAGGAGCACCGGCTTAGACTAAGCGGTTGTCTCCCTGCTAGTTATTATGAATAACCGCACAGTTTTGGAGGCTTGCGGTTATTTTTTATATATGTTCTTAATAATCTCGTTTATCAAAACAAGAATTATTATAAGCAATACTGCCGTAGCAATATCCATATACATACCCCCTTTCTTCCTCAGACTGAGGGTAAAAGGGAAGGGAAGTTTTGTGGTTTTCAGCGACTTCTATGAAGTCGCGCAAAAATTGCCGACATTTTGTCGGCAAAACAAAACTTATAGCGGCTTCGTAAGAAGACGCGGTTACCGCTCCGTTAAGTCCAGTTCCGGTGCTCGTGCCTATTGGCACAAGTATATTATAACACATCTTGTCGATACTTGTCAAGGCGAGGCGATTGACTTGCGCCGCGTGATGTGCTATACTTAAATAAAGAATACAAATCGGCTTTTCAGTGCGAAAGGAGTTTGACATGATATACAAAAATCCCGTTATAAAAGGCTTTTTTCCCGATCCGAGCGTGTGCTACAGCGAGAAACACGGAAAATATTTTCTTGCAAGTTCAACCTTTCAGTACTTCCCCGGGGTGGCGCTTTTTGAAAGCGAAGACATAGTAAACTGGTCGCAGATAGGCTACGTGCTCACGCGGAAAGAACAGGTCGAGCTGGAGGGCGTGAACAGCTCGGGCGGTGTGTTCGCACCAACTATTCGCTGCCACGAGGGCAGGTTCTACATGGTGACGAACAACAACACCACCAACCGCAATTTTTACGTTTACACCGACGACATTTACGGTCAGTGGAGCGATCCCGTGACCGTTGATCAGGGCGGCATTGACCCCTCGCTTCTGTTTGACGGCGGCAAGGTTTACTTCATCTCAAACGGCACAGACGACAGCGGCAAAGAGGGCATAATCCAGTGCGAGATAGACATTGAAAGCGGCAGAAAACTAACGCCCGGCAAGTGCATCTGGAACGGCAGCGGCGGCAGGTATCTCGAAAGTCCGCATATGTACCACATCGGAAATTACTACTATCTTATGGCGGCTGAGGGCGGTACCGAGTACGGGCACATGATAACCCTCGCGCGCGCAACATCGCCGTGGGGGCCGTTTGAAAACAGTCCGCGCCAGCCCATTCTCACCAACCGCGATAAAGCCCCCTGCATCATTCAGGGCATAGGTCACGGCGACCTGATACAGGACAAGCAGGGCGGCTGGCACATAGTTTGCCTCGGCTTTCGGCAGATACACCCGTGGATGCCCTACCACAATCTCGGCAGAGAGGTTTTCCTCGTCCCTGCGAGCATTAACAGCGAGGGCTGGATAGCTGCCGGCAACAACGGCGTTTGCGATGAGAGTTTTGAAATGCCGGGCGACTTTGCACAACAGAGTAAAAAATTGTACACTTTTGAAGAAGTTGACCGTCGTTTTCTGCGCATACCGAATATGGATAATTACAGTTTTTCTGAAGATGCTATACGCCTGACGGGCTGTGAAAAAACGCTCGATGATGTCGCATCGCCAACGTTTGTGGGTATGCACCAGCGCGATTTTGTGTTTGAAATGCGTACCGCTGTTAAAGCTTTTGGCGGCTCGGGCGAGGCAGGCATAACGGCGTTTATGTGCGAGGACGAACACTATGAAGCAGCGATAGTTAAAGATGAGGGCGGTTTCAGCGCGATACTCAGGCTGAACATAGGCGGCATAAAACATATTGAAAGCACTATTAAAATAGGCGATGTTTCAAAAATGCCTACCGAGCTTATTTTACAAGGGAACAATTATTTGTACAGTTTTGCAGTGCGGCAGGGTGATACTCTCGTAGAACTCGGAAGCGGAAAAACAAAATATCTCAGCAGTGAAGTTTCAAGCGGTTTTACCGGCACGGTGCTTGCTCTTTACGCGGTGGGAAACGTTACCGCGCAGTTTGAAAGACCTTTCGTGAAGTATGAATAATGTTACAGTTAGTGAAGACCGCCTGCCTGTAGACGACGGTTTTATATACACAAAAACTTTTGCACCGAATACAAGCACTGATATCGCTGTAATACTTTCGCACGGGTTCAATTCCTCGCATGATAAGCTTGCCGATGTTGCTTTGGCTCTTGCAAATTGCGGCGTGTATGCGGTATGTTATGATTTTCGCGGCGGCTCGATGTACTCAAAAAGCAGCGGAAGATCGCAAGATATGAGCGTTGCGACAGAAATAAGCGACCTTATGCACGTTGCCGAAAGTATAAGAGCTAAAGGCTTCAAACGCATTGTTCTGTATGGAGAAAGTCAGGGCGGATTTGTATCTGCACTGGCTGCTGCAAATGCGCCGGAGATGTTTTGCGCTCTTTTGCTTTTGTACCCTGCGTTTTGTATACCCGATGACTGGCAGGGTAAACATCTGGACAGTTGCGCACAGATAATGGGCATGGAAATTTCGCAGAAGTATATAGATGATCTTCCACAGTATGATGTGTTTGAAAGAATGAAAAACTTCGGCGGCAAGACACTTATTGCCCATGGCACTGCCGACAGCGTGGTAGACATAAGCTATTCAAGGCGGCTGGCAAAGTGTTTTCCAAACGCTTTCCTCACCGAATACCCCGGCGAGGGGCACGGGTTCTCATCTCCGAGCAGAGAGAAGTGGGTAAAAGAATGTACACAATTTGTACTTGAAAACTAACAAAAAGGCCGATGTAAAAACGTCGGTCTTTTTCGTATCTTCTGTTATTTTTTGTAGTACTTGTCCGCCACGTAAAGGCACTTTTGGAAATGCTCATCGGTGCGCGGCACATGGTGTGTGTTCATAACGGGCGGCAGAGTAAATATATCTCCGTATCTTTCAAAAAGCTGCGTTTCATAGTCGTTAGGAACGCTGTACTCAACGCCGTCAAACACAAGCTTTTTCAGAGGAAATATCCTGTCATACGGCACTATGCAGCCGGGTTTTGCCGCAAAGCACGAAAAGTTGTCTATCGACCATATTATGTGCGTTCCCTTATCTTCAGCAACTCCTATCTCGTCATTCAGCCGCGCAAGTTCGCCGTCTATAAGGGTTATGGTATCCTTGTCAAAAATTCGGCGGTTCTCCCAGTATGTCAAAGCCGGGTCATTATTTACACACTTGTATTTCAGCATACCGTTGCTGAAACGCACCCTGTTTTCTCTCTGCTTCGCCACCGTTGCGGCAGGGTCTGAACTGTCCACAAAATCGTACACAAAAATATCTACAAATACTTTTATATCCTCTTCCTTGAAAACTATCCTTACAATATTGCAGGTGTCGTGGTCAATGCAGTAGTATTTGTCAAGCTTTATAAACGTGTCGCAGTTTTCCATGACCTTTTCAAGCTTGTCAATGTCCTTGCGTATCATGCCCACGTCCACGTCGTCGTCCCAAGGTATAAATCCCTTGTGCCTTACCGCGCCTATCAGCGTGCCGAAGTCCAGCCAGTAATCGATGTCATTTTCTTTGCATATTCTGCCAAACTCCCTCAAAAGCGCCGTCAGCGACTGCTGCAAAGCCAGCATAGCCGGGTCTTCTGTTTTCAGCGACATAAAGAACCGCTTCTTCGCGTCGAGAGACGTCTCCCCCTGCGCTTTCAGCTCGTTCCAGTGTATGAACTGCTCTTTATTGTAGTTGTCGGTTATCAGCCTTTTCAGTGAATCCAGCTGTGCGCTCATCTGCGGCGCTGAATCTGCGCTCTCGTAAATGTGCAAAGCATCTATCATGATAAAGTTGCCCAGCCCGTAAAGCAATCCGCCCCTGAAACCGAAATAAATGTACCCGTCAGCGTTGGGTGAAAAGTTTACCGAAAACGACGTCCACCTTTCGGCATCGTTTTTTGAAATGCCGTATTCGCCTATCTTCTGTATGCGTTTTCTGTCGCCGCTAAGTATACAGAAATCAATGTGGTGCGATACCGTTTTTATCTTGAAAGATACCGTCAGCGTGTAGTTTATACCCCTTTTGAGAGGGCACGCGAGCGTTAAGCAGGCGTAGTCGTTCGCCTCGGTTTTCGGCTTGCGCGAAAGCTTTATCACGCCCCTGTGGCAGCTCTCGCTAAAGCAGTTTGAAGTGTATTTGTAATTGAGCGCCGGTGAATTATACTGAAACGGCTGTATTGACATACTACTACCCCTTTGTCATATTCTTAATATATTTTATCACAAAACTTTCGCCCTGTCAATGCAGAGTATTTTCATATTTTTCTAAAGCCTCAAGACATTTCAGATATTGCTTTTCGGTCCTCGCAACGTGCGTGTGACCCACCATATCCCTCGGCAGAGAATATATATCGCCGTAAAGCTCCGTAAGTCTTTCGCCTATCTTGTTCGGTGCGAGGCATACTATGCCGTCAAACTCAGCCTGCGCAAGCGGAAATATCCTGTCATAGCTTTGTATCCCACCCTTTCTCGAAGCAAAAAAGTCAAAGTTGTCTATTCCCCATATAACGGCATTGCCGCTGTCGCCAACACCCAGTATCTCGTTGTATTCATCACGGCGGCTCGTTATTATCTCATTGTGCTGCGGATCGTAAATTTTCAGCCGCTCTTCCCTGTTGAGGTCGGGCGTGTCGTCAACGTGTCTGAACTTCAGCATCTCATCGCTGAAAAGCCTGCGGTATTTCTTTACCTGCTCCCACTTTGCCTGCATATCGTCCGTCTCGGCAAGGTCGTGTATGAATATATCGATAAACACCTTTACGTCATCGTCCGGATATCTTATCCGCACAACATTGTTGGTGAACCCCTCGGCACAGTAATGCTGCGTTACCTTTATAAACGTATCTTCGCCCTTCACAGCTTCTTCCAAACGCGCAATGTCTTTTCTCAGCATACCAACGTCTATGTCGTCGTCCCACGGCACAAATCCACCGTGGCGAACAGCCCCCAGAAGCGTTCCGAAATCCAGCCAGTATGCTATTTCATGCTTTCTGCATACCCTGTCAAATTCCCTCAGCAAAACAGAGGTCGCCTTTTGCATAACGCGCATCTTTTCGTCCTCTGTGCGCAGTGACGAGAAAAACCTCTTTTTTGCATCGGTCATCGTCTCGCCGTCTTTCCTCGCTTCGTTCCAGTGAATGAACTGCTCCCTCTGATAGTTTATGTTTACGTCGTTCCTTATGCCCTCTGCCAAGCGTTTCAGCCTGTCAATGTTCGCGTTCACAGTGTCAAGCTTCTGCCTTAATATCTCGGCTTCGGATATAGTCTCTTTTACCCTTATCGCGCTTATTATGATAAAATTCAACGGCCCGTAAAGCAGCCCTCCGCGTATGCCTATCAAGGAGTAGCCGTCAATGTCGGGAACAAAATCTGCCTTAAACCGTGCAAAGCTATGTTTGTCGCTCTTTTTTATAGAATATTCGCCTATTTTGCGTATTACCTGCCGATCTTTTGTAAGCAGAAAAAAGTCCAAGTGGTGCGACTTCGTCTTTACCCTGAATGAAACGTCAAGAGTGTATTTAATACCCCTTTTCATCGCCCCGTCAAAGCGTATGCAAGCGTAGTCATCAGCACAGCTTTTCGGCTTTCGCGACAGCTTGATAAGACCGCCGCGCATATTTCTTTGAGTAAAACAGCGCGTGGTGTATAAGTATTCGATTCTCCGCAAGTCGAAGTCAACGACATCAGACAAATTTCATCGCCCCTAAGGTTTGTCGGTTTTTGAAGTTTTTAATGTAGAAACAAGCATTTTCTTTATTTCAAGGCAGTCGTCAAGTAAAGAGCTGCCGTCAGGATCTTCAATATATCCCGAGAGGATAAGCAAACGCAGCCAGTATTCCGTCTCGGCGGTCTCTTTCAGCGCTATCTGCATTTTTGAGATAAAGTCCGCGCGGCTGCTGCCAAAGGAAGCTTCGTTGGCATTTGCGCCTATAGATGTGCCGCTGCGAATTATCTGCTTTGATATGATAGTTTCGTGCTTTTGTTTTACAAGATATTGATACAGCTTTACTATCCTTGCCGCGAACAATAAGCTTTTGTCAAGTATAGGGCTCGCCACTAAAGCACCGCCTTTCTTTACATTTTTATATTCAGTTATAAGTAAATAATTTTGAAACCAACGCAACTGCATTGCTCATCACAAGATATGAATTATAAATTAGTGAATAGTGAATAATGAGTAGCGAATAACGAATAATACAGAAACGCCCTGTAAATGAACCGATACTATTAACTATTATCTATTCACTTTTCACTATTCGTTGAGCCTTTAGCTTCAGCTAAAGGCGTTTCTGGTGCGCCCGACTGGAGTCGAACCAGCGGCCTTCAGAGTCGGAGTCTGACGCTCTATCCAACTGAGCTACGAGCGCATAGACGGAGAATAAACCTCCGTCATAAATATAATTACCTTATCTTCGAGCCGCAGGGCAGCGACTGGTCGGGGAAAATAACGCTTGGCGCGCCGTCGGAGGTGTCTGCCGCGCATATCATGCCGTTTGACTCAACACCGCACAGCACTACGGGTTTCAAGTTCGCCACAACGATTATCTTCTTGCCGATGAGGTCTTCGGGCTTGTACCACTGCGCAATGCCCGATACCACCTGCCTGCCGCCCATGCCGTCGTCAAGCTGCAAACAAAGCAGCTTTTTCGCCTTTTTCACCTTTTCGCACGCCACAACTTTCGCAACGCGCAGGTCGCACTTTGCAAAGTCTTCAATGCCTATCTGCGGCAAAACCGGCTGCACATCGATCTTCTTCTCCTCGGCAGGCTTGTTTGCGCCTATCAGCGCGTTCAGCTCGTCTATCTCCTTGTCAACATCAATTCTCGGGAAGAGTATATCGCCCCTGTGTACAGTCACATTCAAGGGCAGAACGCCGAATTTTCCCGCGTTTTCGTAAGTCACATCACTTTCCGCCGCGCCTATCTGCTCCCATACTTTCGGCATGGTCGAGGGCATAAAGCAGCTAAGCAAAGTCGCCGCAATGCGTATGCTTTCAAGCAGGTTGTAAAGCACCGATGCAAGCCGCGCCTTTTTCGCAGGGTCTTTGCCGAGCACCCAAGGCTCTGTTTCGTCAATATACTTGTTCGCGCGCGATACCAGCTTGAATATCTCCGCCAGCGCGTTGTTCAGCTGATACTTCTCCATGTATCCGTCAACGTTTGCGCGCAGTGCCTCAGCCTCGGCGATAAGCTCGCCGTCAACATCGGCAGCCTCTCTATCTTCCGGCAGAGTTCCGCCAAAATACTTTTCTGCCATAGTGACTGTGCGCGAAACCAAATTGCCAAGACCGTTCGCTAAGTCCGAATTTATCCTGTTTATCATTATTTCGTTAGAGAACGAGCTGTCCGCGCCGAGAGCCATTTCACGCAGTATGTGATACCTTATCGCATCTGCTCCGTACCTCTCGCCCAGTATGAACGGGTCAACAACGTTGCCCAGCGATTTTGACATTTTCTGTCCGTTGTATGATATCCAGCCGTGTACTACCAAGTGTTTCGGCAAAGGCTGCTCCAAAGCCATTAGTATAGCAGGCCAGATTATCGCGTGAAATCTCATTATATCTTTCGCTACCATGTGAACATCGGCAGGCCAGTATTTGCCGTAATCGTCGTATTTGTCGTTGTAAAAGCCCATCGCCGAAATGTAGTTCGTCAGCGCGTCTACCCAAACATACACAACGTGCTTTTCATCAAACGTTACCGGTATGCCCCACTTGAAAGTAGTCCTCGAAACGCAAAGGTCGTCAAGACCCGGCTTTATAAAGTTGTTCACAAGCTCTGCCGCCCTGTTGGCAGGCTGCAAATAGTCTGTTTCTGTAAGCAGCTTTTCTATCCTGTCTGCAAACGGCGAAAGCTTTAGAAAATACGCCTCCTCGCTCGCCTGCGTCACCTCTCTGTGACATTCGGGGCAGCAGCCGTTCTCGTCAAGCTGGCTGTCAGTCCAGAAACTCTCGCACGGGGTGCAGTATTTGCCCTTGTATTCGCCTTTGTAGATGTAGCCTTTGTCGTACAGCTCTTTGAATATCTTCTGCACGGTGGCAATGTGGTAATCATCAGTAGTGCGGATATACCTGTCATAACTGATGTTCATAAAGCCCCAAAGCCTTTTGAAGATCGCAACAATGTTGTCAACGTATTCTTTCGGCGTAATGCCCTCTTTGGCTGCTTTCTGCTCTATTTTAAGACCGTGTTCGTCCGTGCCGGTAAGGAACATGACATCATAGCCCTGCAAACGCTTGTACCTTGCAATAGAGTCGCAGGCAACGGTAGTGTAGCAGGTGCCTATGTGCGGATCGCCCGATGGATAATATATAGGCGTTGTGATATAGAATGACTTCTTGTCCATTTCAACTTCTCCTCTCATAAAACATACTACTATTATACAACGTTTGAACGCTTTCGTCAAGCAAAACTTTGCCGTGAAGCCGCTATATAATATCAAACGTTTATACTTGAACTGATTTTGGTGATAATATTTACAAGTTATGCGGCATTTTCAATGTTCAAAACAACAAAATGCCGAAAATCCGCTCAAACAGTTGACATAAAGCATTCGGTGGATTATAATATTTAAATCAGAAAAGTTTATGAGGTTATTTTTATCATGGATAATACAAAACAAAAGGAAGAGCTTTTCAAGAAGATACAGCTTGCAATAAATATCCTTACAATAGTCGGCGTTTTTGCATATATTCTGTATCTGACCGCGAGTTGCCCGTATATCACCGATGACTGGCACTTCAAATTTGTGTGGAGAGCTTTTCGCCCTGACGGAAATGATACACGCGTTACCGGTCTTAGCAATATAATAGGATCAATGAAAAACTACTACAACCTAAGCGGCGGCAGGGTGATCTGCCACTTTATAACGTATGTGTTCGTAAATATCAACAAAAATATCTTTAACATAATAAACGCGGTGATATTTGTTCTGCTCGGCATAATTATATACCGCGCAGCGACAAGGACAACTGCCCCCCCAAGATGTAATTTGCTGCTTTTGCTGATATATGTATCTGTTATACTGTTCACACCTGTTTTCGGCGATGTGGCTTTGTGGATATCCGGCTCGATAAACTATATGTGGTCGATAACACTTATGCTCGCCTGCTGCCTGCTTATTGACAAATGGTTTGAAGATATTACGCTTAAAAAAGCTCTGCTGATGTCGATACCTATCGCAATATCAGCCGCCACCAACGAAACCACGGGCGGTATGCTGATAGTTTTCATGGTACTGACGTTTATCGTAAAGAAAAAGAAGTTTTCACCGCTTTATCTTATACCCGTAATAGCCGCTCTGCCAGGCATGGCGCTTGTTATACTTGCACCGGGCAACTCTGTCAGGGCGCAGAATGTTGAGCACGTTGAAGTCATGTCTCGTGAAACGCTTATAAAAGCAGGCACGCTGTACATTAAAAATACTATAATACGCACACCTTACGCGTATATGCCTATAATACTTTCATTCTTTATGAAAACCGCCGACGGCGTAAAGACCGAGGGAGCAAAGGGAAGCAAAAAAGTTTTAAGCATTGTTAAAAACGCTTTTTATGCAGGCGTCGGCTGCCGATACGCACTGACAGGCTTAGCCGGTACTATAGCTCTGTCGGCATCATCGTATACAAGAAGACCGCTGATACTCGGCTTTTTATGTATTTATGCCGAGGCATTTGCAAGCGCGCTGTATATAATGGATACAATAAAAAACAGAAAGACCCGCTTTAAAATAAAATTTGCCGAGATATGGTATCTGCTGCTTACTCTGTCAATGCCTTGGCAGCTTGAACATCTTGGAATAAAGAAAGCGTTTTTGTTCACGGCTCTGTCAGCCGCTGCTTTATATGCCTTGGAATACCTCATTTCTAAAAAAATAAAGCCCGGCAAAACTTTTAAGTTTATTGAAAAAATACCGATGGGTCTTTTGGCATCATGCGCGGTTGCAGCATTGTGGATAATAATGCTCTCACACGAAACCGTGCTTTACAACAACAATATAAGCAATACCAAAAAATTCTTTGAAAAAGCAAAGGCAGTCATGCTTGAAGACGGCTATGCTGCTTCTCTTGAAGTAAAGATCGAGCCTTACGGAGAAGTCAGCAGATTGTTTTCCACCGAATGTGGAAAAAGTGCAAACGGCTATACAAGACAATGGTTTGCGACATATAACGGCATTGACCTTGAGTCGTAAGCTTTGTAATAAAATCTATAAAAAGGAATGATCATCATGACCGACAAAAAAGTTCTTACAATACAGGATATCTCCTGCGTGGGACAGTGCTCTTTGACCGTTGCGCTGCCTATAATTTCCGCCTGCGGAATTGAGACCTGCATACTGCCCTCGGCGGTGCTTTCGACCCACACCGGCGGCTTTACGGGGTATACTTTCCGCGACCTTACCGAAGACATACCTGCAATAGCGGCTCACTGGCAGAAAGAAAACATAAAGTTCGATGCCGTCTATACCGGCTACCTCGGCAGCACAAAGCAGATAGATTATTCTATCGATATTATGGAAAAGCTGCTCAGCGACGACGGCGTGCGCATAGTTGACCCTGCAATGGCTGACAACGGCAAGCTTTACTACGGCTTCGATGACGAGTTTGTTAAAGCAATGGCGCGGCTGTGCGGCAAGGCAGATATAATTTTGCCCAACATAACCGAGGCTTGCTTTATGGTCGGCGCAGAGTATAAGCAGTCGGGCTATGACGAGAGCTATATTACAGACCTGCTGGCAAAGCTGGGCGAGCTCGGCGCAAAAGTTGTGGTGCTTACCGGCGTTACCTACTCGGAAGATAAGCTGGGTATTGCTATCTATGATACCGCCGCAAAGTCTGTGAATTATTATTTCCACGAGAAGCTCAACGTTTCTTCTCACGGTACGGGCGATGTTTATGCATCTGCTTTCTGCGGCGCAGTAACGCAGGGCAAGAGCATCTATGACAGTGCAAAACTTGCCGCCGACTTTACGGTAGATTCTATCAAAAAGACCATCGGCGACGATACCCACTGGTACGGAGTTAAGTTTGAAAAATCGCTGCCCATGCTGGTGCAGGAGCTGAATAAATAACGTTTTGCAAATACAAACTAAGTAAAAATTCGTACACCAAAAAAGAGGGCTTAACACCCTCTTTTTGTTTTGTTATTATTCTGCCATGCTCTCCAGCCATTCTTTCACCGTTGTGGGGCTGTCCGAGGGCTTGAACAGCTTCGATGATACCACCTCGCCGCCGACAAAAAGGGGCGATATTTTTTCTGCCGTCTTGGCAATGTCGCTGCCGCCCGAAGTCGCAAACAGCGCGATCTTTTTGCCCGTCCAGTCATGCTGCTTTATGAACGTTAATACCACATTCGGCGCGGTGTAGTACCATATCGGAAAGCCGATGAACACCACGTCAAATTCGCCGAAGTTTTCCACCTCGCCTGCAAGCGGCACGTCTTTTTTGCCAAACTTCTCTTTGTTGCAGCGCGACAGCGGATTTTTCCAGTTTATGTCCGCCGCTGTGTAAGGCTCTGACGGCGCTATCTCAAAAAGCTCTGCGCCTGCCTGTTTTGCAACGCTTTTTGCCACTTTTCCCGTGTGACCCTCAGCCGAAAAATATGCTACAAGTTTCTTTCCCAAAGTTATTGCCTCCTTTAAAATAATATCTGATAATATTATACACCAATAAAAATTTATGTCAAGAAGCGCATGATTTTTGTTAAACTCATTTTGCATAGTTTATAGAATATTCACGATTTGTTAATACTATTGCAAAGAACTATACCTGTATGTGTGCTATACTGTATATGTTGCAGCATATACAGTATATACGAGGTGTACACCATGACTATCATTATCAAAAACAGATCTGACGAGCCTATCTACAGTCAGATAAAATCGCAGATACGCGAGCAGCTTACCAACGGCTCTATCGCAGAGGGCGAACAGCTGCCCTCGGTGCGCCAGCTTGCTAAAGACCTGCGCATAAGCGTAATAACCACCGCAAAAGCTTATACCGAACTTGCCGACGAAGGCTATATTGTTTCGGTGCAGGGTAAGGGCTATTTTGCGGCAGAGCAGGGCAACGAGCTGCTGCGTGAACGTATGCTTTGCGAAATGGAAAACGCCCTTGAAAAAGCCGCCGATAACGGTCGGAAGGCAGGTCTTTCCGATGACGAAATTCTGGCGGCGCTGAAAAGTATCATGGAGGAAAGTTATGGAAAATGTGCTGGAGATAAATGACCTTTGCAAACGCTACAAAGGCTTTGAGCTGAAAAATGTAAGTTTTACCTTGCCCAAGGGGTATATAATGGGGTTTGTCGGTCAGAACGGCAGCGGAAAAACAACGACTATTCGCTCTATATTGAATATGGCGAACATCGACAGCGGCGAAATAATGGTGCTCGGGCTTGACAGTGTAAAAGACGAGATACAGATAAAACAGCGCACGGGCGTTGTGCTTGACAGCCTATATTTTGCAGAACATTTGTATATTTCTGAGATAAACAAAATGCTGAGGCACTTTTATGAAAGCTGGAACAGCGAAAAATTTTACACACTTGCAAAGCGGTTCTCGCTTCCCGTCAAAAAGAAAGTCGGCAGCTTTTCAAAGGGTATGAAGATGAAGCTGATGATAGCCTGCGCACTATCGCGCGATACGCAGTTTCTTATCTTAGATGAGCCGACAAGCGGTCTTGACCCCGTTGCGAGAGACGAACTTCTGGGTATTCTTTCGGACTACATCGAAGACGGCGAGCGCAGCATACTTTTTTCAACGCACATCACTGCCGACGTTGAACACATAGCAGATTATGTAACCGTGTTGCAGGGCGGCAAGGTGTGGTTCACGGGCACAAAAGACGAGCTGGCGGAAAAGTACATAATAATAAAAGGCGAAAGATCGGCAGTTTCAGAGGCTATCAAGAAATATTCGATAGGTCTCAGAACGCGTGCCACTGGCTTTGAAGCTATGCTCGATTCTGCGTATAAAAGCGAACTTCCGCAGGGCATTGAGTACGAAAAAGCGGACTTTGACGAAATACTTGTGTACATTTCCAGAGAGGATAAAAAGGGTGATAACGATGAAAGAGATAATTGATCTTATGCGGCTCGACTTTATCTGCATGAAAAGAAAAACGCTGCTGCCGCTGGTGCTCGCGCTGATATGCGCCGCAGCCACAGGTATATTTATGCACCCGGTATTTATGATGATGATACTGGTATTTTCATGGCTGCCGGTCGAGGCGCTGTTCAATATTACCGCAAAAGGCAATATGGACAAGCTTTACGGTATGCTGCCCGTGCGCAGAGGGCGTCTGGTGTGGGCAAGGTTTTTGCTCTCGGCGATAATTATAGCTCTGGCAACAGCGTTCGTTATCGCGGTGGCGTGGCTTGCCTTTAAGCTGAATTTGTTTTACGACAAGGAGCTTATCCTTGAATCGGAGGGCATGGGAACGTTTGAAGGCTCGGTCATGATGGCTTCGGTGATTTTTGATCTCAGCTGCCTGTTCTGCGCTTGGGAGCTGACGACGATATTCGTGCTTGGCATGGAAAGGGAGTTTATCGGCATAGTAACGGGCTTGATTGTGCTGTTCGGCGCCACGGTAGTTTTTGTGGAAATGAACATCGATATGCAATCGCTGCTGACAAAGTTTGCCACCGGCATGGGTAAGCTTTATATGAAGTCGATGTATTATGTAGTAGTCTTCGGTGTAGGGATAGCAATAATGGCAGTCTTCGCGGCGATCTCGTACTTCGCCACCCGCCGCAGAGAGATATAAGCACATAAATTTTTCAGATATTTCAGATAATTAAAACGGCGTTGCAGCTAATATCTACAACGTCGTTTTTTGCGTGTAAAACATTATATAATATCTCAATCAAAAATGAGCTTATTTCTTTTTCCGTGCTCTCCGAAAACATCTTTGAAAAGTTCATAATGAGCATCATAAAGCTTATTATATGCCGAAACATCTGAATATAATTCATACTCTGACGGCTCAATAAATTCGTACTTTCTGATTTGATCTATGAGCCAATCATCATGAATTTCATTTAATTTTCTGTTGCTCTTTGAGATATTCTCGCCTTTTGGCAACAGACCTAAATTATAAATACTGTTCTGAATTTTCTCGTCAATTCCATTTTTTATAAATAAATCTTTTGGAATGATATGATCTATTTCGATATCATAAATACTATCCGATCCGGCTATAGAATTCAAACAATAGAAATGATAAAGAATAGGCTTCATGTTTTTAATACAGACATTTTCGCCAAAAATAGTATAGTGCTCCTTGATTTCCTCCAAAAGTCGTAACCATTCTTCGGCGGAAACAGCTTTATAAACACGATCTGTATTGTTTATTTCCGAAATATTTTTGCCTACTTTAGAATCTCCCGATCCTTTCCATTTTAATGTCAGATACTCATATATCAGTTTATCCCAAAGTATAAAACAGTTTTTAGCAAATACCTTAGCATTGCTGTCCGAGATATCCGGTTTTCCTTTTCTATCCCAATCTTTATATGCAAGAATAAAGAAATTTAAAGCGATCGAGTCGTTTGTAAGTTCCATGACAGAGGTTTTCCATGTTTTGAAAAACTTAAAGTATGTGAACGATTCCATTGTTCTCAGCATACTTGAAATCTCTCTGATCAATGACTCGTACTTTGACAGCCAATCTATATTCTTATCCTTGCTGAGCTTATCAATATCTTCTTTCTTTATACCGTTTTCCAATATTCCGGAAAGCAACTTAAAGCCATATGTCAATTCTTTTGATAATTCACTTGTGTTTTCCGTGTTGTATGTTTGAATAATATAATTTTTGCCAATGCGTCTTAAAAGCGTGGCAGGCAGATCCCATTTAACTATACTCTTTTCAACATTTATTCCCATGTCCTTATAAAATGCCTCAACAGCTTGCTGCATTTCCGCAGGGGCATCAGAATACATAATAGGAGTATTCCAACTAGGTTTGGCAGACAGCACCTCAACTGCGCTTAGTTTCTCACCCTTTGTATTGATTATATTGAATATTTTCTGAGAATCAGCAAATTTAATTTCTTTTACCTCTATAATACCGATTTTACTGCCAGACAAAATACTGTCAAACCGCTCGATAAGTTTAAGCCGTTCAAAAATATCATCCCAGTTGTTTTTAATAAGTTTTTTTAGTTTATCCGG
Organism: uncultured Clostridia bacterium; assembly: GCA_947589355.1. GTDB lineage: Bacteria > Bacillota > Clostridia > Oscillospirales > Ruminococcaceae > UBA7477. The sequence continues at coordinate 1,026 of CANPZC010000029.1, read as the reverse complement.
CTCTGTAATTGTCATTCTCGAATCTATAAAATCATAAAATGTATCGGGAGTGCAATTCTCTTCCTCAATTCTATATTGATCAATAAATGACTTTAGTTTTTTAGAAGAAAGAATCTGCGTGCCATTTTCTATATCAGTATAGTAAAGCTTTTTTACACAGCCGGAAATATCAAAAGGCTTAGTAAATCCTGTGGTTTTATTCTTTTTATTGTGGATCATTAAAATAATGCTTAACAGAAAGTCCAATCCCTGAGAGAAATTTGACATATCATTCGCTTCAAAGTCGTTATATTCAGATATGTCATTTTCGGGCAGATCTTCCGAATCATTATCAAGCTCCCCGTTTAATTCATCTTCATCATATTCAACATATTCGTTTATTGTATTCCAAAACATTTCACGAATATCATCAGGCTGATCTGAATTTTTAAATTTAATATATTTCTTAGCCCACAAATATATATTTTCCGGATCTTCATACATCTTTAAAAGAGCATTTCTTCGCTGTCTGCCGTCTAAAAGCCAACGAATATCTATGCCGTCTTTCTTTTCAAGATTTACAATAGTAACACCCAAAGGATATTCTTTAAACAAGCTTATGCACAATTCAAAATTTTTCTTTTCGTTCCACGTTTGCTTTCTTTGGAAACGCGGCAGTCTTATATTTTTGTCAAGTATAAAAGTTTTTACGGACTCGGGTCGGATTTCGTACATAATCAACATCCTTTCAACAAAACAATTTGTTTTAAGATATTATACCATATCTTGTTATCAAATGTCAAGGCAAGGAGCTGCTGTGTAATATTTTAGTGTACAAACAGTGTACAAAAACCGAATTTATAAAAAAGCTGAGCACAAGAAAAGAAATTTTCAGATCGCAAAATTATATCACAGAAAAAATCGGGGCACATTGCTTTGTGTCCCGAAATTAGGTGTAGCATTACGCTGATGGTGCGGCAAACGGGACTTGAAATCTATTTTAATTTTTGTTATACTATAAAAAAAGAAAGGTCTGAGCAACTTTGG
>CANPZC010000028.1 GCA_947589355.1 uncultured Clostridia bacterium | reverse complement strand
TAACGCTGCGACTCCTCGTCCTCTTTTGCAAACGCTTTTACCACTCTCTGACCGTTCATAACGTCTGAAAGCACCGAGTTTGCGCTTCGTGTTGCAATATCTGATTTTCTGTAATACTTCCTCTGCGATCTTGCAAACCGCGTTTGAACAACGTTTATAAGCGCTACCGAAAGTATCGTGCTCAGCGCCAGTATCGGGCTTATTATCATCATGATAACGGTTATGCCTATGATAGTTACAATATTTCGCAATCCATACGGCACGATATCGGTGAAGAACCAGTAGATGTTCTGGCTGTCGCGGTCAACGCGTGACATGAGCGAGCCCGTTTGCTTGCTTGTGAAAAATTCATACGAAAGGTTTTGCAGCGATGCAAATATTTTCGCACGCAGCTTGTGAGTTACCATCGGCGTAATGCGCGAGGTGATTATGCCCGATACTACCCTTATTATCATCGACAGCAGGTCAACGGTGATTATCAGCAAAACTATCAGCATTATCTGACCGTAGTATTTGCCGCCCTTGGTAAGCACTTCGTCATAGAGCATCTGCGCGCTGAAAACGGGGGCTAAAACGCTCAGAGCGGTGCTTATTGCCAGCGTGACTATCATCATGATAACTTCCACGCGAAACTCCTTGAACATACCCATGAGCCGCAGGAAAATGCTGTGTTTGTCAACGCAGTAGGGGCATACGGGGCGGTTGGGGTCTGGAAATCTCTCTCCGCACACGGGGCAGTATATCTTCGATTCTTCGAGCAGTCTGTCGTCTATCGGCGTGCCGTCAATGGTGCTGTTCACCCTCTGGCAGAACTTTTCAAACTTATCAGAAAAGCCGAGCGAGAACCTCGAAAGCGCAAATTCCTTTCCGTTTACGTCCTCCGCCATAAGGCGCGCGGCGTTCTGGTAGCGGTCAACATACAGCCGCTTTATGTTCTTCAGCGCATACAGATCAAAGTCGGTAACGTCAAAAGCCTCCAGCGATTTGGCTTTCTCACCGCGCTTTTTCTTCGCGTATTTTTCATAGCCCGTTATCACATAAAGCTCATCTTTGCAAAATGTCACATATGTGTCAATATAGCAGCCCTCGCCGTCAAGGTCGCTCTTAACGCAGTAAAGCAGCTCGTCGGTCATAACGCCGCGCTTTTGCAGCTGCTGCAAGATCTCGGGGTGCATAATATCAAAAAACTTCATCATACAGTATCATCTCCCGAACATTCGGGCTTTCCTTTCCAAATCTCAAAAAATCAAACGCGCCCTGACATTCATGCCAAGGCGCGCAAAGCTATCGGTTTTCCATACAGAATTTATTTTACAGGTATGGGCATGGTGACCTTGTCAGCGCATAAAATGTCAGCAACTTGTGTGTTTAATATATTTGTTTTCTTATGCTCGTGCTTAGCGAGCGCGTTTATTACCTTTGTCATCATGTCCACCCCTTTCTTTATTTATTTTATAGTATACAATATACTTGACTTCATAATTATAAATCAGAACCGATTTAATGTCAAGGGGTTTTATACAATTTTTTATATAAATATTTTCCACCGCCTCTATGTTAATATTTTTATATGCGTTACAGATAAACGGGCGTGAACATTTCGCTTTGAAAATGTTCAAAAGGCTACAAATGCGGCGCATATGGGCTTTCGGCGGTTGACAAACTGCTTGTTTTGCGGTAAAATATATATGTATGATTTTTCTAGATCACTATTTTGAAAGGAAATGATATAAATGGGACTTACACTTACCGAAAAGATCCTGAAAGCTCACGTTGTTGACGGCGAGTTCGTAAAGGGAAACGAGATAGGCATAAAGATCGACCAGACTCTTACGCAGGACGCTACGGGAACAATGGCGTATCTTGAATTTGAGGCGATAGGCGTGCCGCGCGTTAAGACGGAGCGTTCGGTGGCTTACATAGACCACAACACTTTGCAGTCGGGCTTTGAAAACGCCGACGACCACCGCTTTATAGGCTCTGTTGCAAAAAAGCACGGAATATATTTTTCGCGCCCCGGCAACGGCATTTGCCATCAGGTACACCTTGAACGCTTCGGCGTGCCGGGCAAAACGCTGATAGGCTCTGACAGCCACACCCCCACAGGCGGCGGCATAGGCATGATAGCCATAGGCGCAGGCGGACTTGACGTTGCGGTAGCAATGGGCGGCGGCGCATACTACATAACATACCCGAAAATCGTGAAAATAAACCTTACGGGCAAGCTGTCGCCGTGGGTATCGGCAAAGGACGTTATTCTTGAAGTTCTGAGAAGAATGTCTGTAAAAGGCGGCGTTGGCAAGGTTATTGAATACTGCGGCGAGGGCGTTAAAACGCTGTCCGTACCCGAAAGGGCAACCATTACCAACATGGGCGCTGAGCTGGGCGCGACTACTTCTATATTCCCGTCTGATGAGGTAACGCTTGAATTTCTTAAAGCGCAGGACAGAGCGGACGTTTGGCAGGAACTTAAAGCCGACGATGATGCGGTATATGACGAGCAGCTGGATATTGACCTTTCAAAGCTCGTTCCGCAGGCTGCCTGCCCACATTCGCCCGACAATGTAAAGAATTTTGATGAGATAGGCAAACTGAAGATCGACCAGGTCTGCATAGGCTCATGCACGAACTCATCTTATATGGATATGATGAAAGTTGCGCACATTCTCAAAGGCAAGACCGTTCACCCCGATGTTTCGCTTGCTATCGCGCCGGGCTCAAAGCAGGTGCTGAATATGCTTGCAAGCAACGGCGCGCTCTCGGCTATGATAGATGCAGGCGCGAGAATACTGGAATCCGCCTGCGGTCCTTGCATAGGCATGGGTCAGTCGCCTAACTCTAAGGGCGTTTCGCTGAGAACTTTCAACCGCAACTTTGAGGGACGTTCCGGCACAAAGGACGGTCAGATATACTTAGTATCGCCCGAAACAGCGGCTGCCTCGGCTCTGACAGGCTACCTTACCGACCCGAGAACGCTCGGTGATATGCCTAAGATAGATATGCCAAAGCAGTTTACTATAAACGACAATATGGTAACACCGCCTGCGACAGAGGAAGAAATGGACAGCGTTGAGATACTGCGCGGCCCTAACATAAAGCCTTACCCCGAAACTGCGCCCCTTGCGGAAGATATAGTATGCAAGGTATCGCTCAAAGTGGGCGACAACATTACCACCGACCACATTATGCCCGCAGGCGCGAAGATCCTGCCGCTGCGTTCCAACATTCCTGCCATTTCAAAGCATTGCTTTACCGTGTGCGATGAGGACTTCCCCGAAAGGGCAAAAACGCTCGGCAAGAGCATAATAGTCGGCGGCGCGAACTACGGTCAGGGTTCTTCGAGAGAGCACGCTGCTTTAGCTCCGTTGTATCTCGGCGTAAAGGCGGTAGTGGTAAAGAGCTTTGCAAGAATACACCGCGCTAACCTTATAAACGCAGGCATACTTCCGCTGACGTTCGTAAACGAGGACGACTACGACAAGATAGGTCAGGGCGATGAGATAGAGATACTCGGCGTGCGCAAGGCTGTATCAAGTGGCACTGTGCAGCTCACTCTTAAAGATAAGACAAAGAATGTTGAGATACCTCTTCTGTGCGCGCTTACGGGCAGAACGAGGGATATAATGCTTGCAGGAGGACTTCTCGACTACACCAGAGAGGCATTGAAATAATGAGCCCCGAAACGCTGCGAAAGCTTAAAAAAGCCGCATACTTTGTGCTTACGCTGATACCGACGGTAATAATATCGTTTGTTCCCTGTGTGATTTATCTGGGCATAATATTTTTGCCGGTGTTTATATGCGTACTCGGGTTTGTGTGGTACTTTGCGCTGTGCAGGCGGTATGATAAAATTTCTTACAAAGCAAGGGCTGTAACAGTCATTTGCCTGTGGGTAATTGCAGGGCTTGCCTTAGTATCGCCGTATGTTCTGTTTGCGCTGGCTTAGAGAAACCACCATATGTAAAGAGGTAAAAACATGAGATATGCTGAAATAATTGCAGACAACAACAGACTTTTTGAGCAGGGCGCGTTTGACGGTATGCGCTCGCAGTATGTCGCAGATGTCAAATGTATAAAGCGCGAGAGAAGCAAAAAATTTGTGCTTTCCGAAAATCTTGTAAAGATGACCACCGTTCAGTGCATTATTGAAAACGCAGGCAAAAGCATGATAGCTCTGAACTTTGCAAGCGCCAAGCACCCCGGCGGCGGCTACATAAAAGGCGCAAGCGCTCAGGAAGAGTCTATCTGCCGTGCATCGGGGCTGTATTACACGCTGAAAGACGTTCACGAATTTTATGATGCGAACTATAAGCACCGCACGCCCGACTACACCGACGGCATGATCTATTCGGAAGATGTTCCCGTTATACGCTATGACAGCGGCGAAAAGCTTGAAGTGCCGATAAAATGCGCGTTTATAACCTCGCCTGCCGTGAACAGAACAAGGGCGAAAGAGATAATGAGCGACGAGAAAATAAACGCGGTAATGAAACGCAGGATAGAAAAGATAGTCAGCTTTGCGGCAGAAAAACAGCCTCAGTTGCTTATATTAGGCGCATACGGCTGCGGTGTTTTCGGCAACAACAGGGAAGTAGTGCTGCCTATGTTTGAAAACGCCATAAACGAATACGCAGGCGACATGGAAGTTGTTTTCGCCATACCGTAATATGAATATGAAAAAGAAACGAAATTTCGGCGATATTTTGGTGTTTATACTGTTGCTTATCGCGCTTGCCATGATAGCTTTGTACAGTGTAATACGGCTTGCAGACATCTTTACGATACGGCTTGTAAACCTCATAGAGCAGATGAAGACAGACAGCGGTCTGCGCAGGGCAATGCCTGTGTTTGCACTTTCGCTTGCAATAGTCACCGCTGTGATATATCTGATGTTCAGAAAAAAAGAGGGCAAAGGGTGGCAGTGTTTGAGGTCTTCTCTGACCGCCGCGACGGGCATTTTGCTTATAACAGGCTTTGTACTTATGTGCTTTTCGATACTATAAATTACAGGAGGAAATATTATGGAAAAAATTCGTATGACGACCCCCATTGTTGAAATGGACGGCGACGAGATGACGAGAGTTATCTGGAAGTGGATAAAGGAGATACTCATAGAGCCCTATGTTGAACTGAAAACAGAGTATTACGACCTCGGGCTGGTTCACCGCAACGAAACGGAAGACCAGGTAACTATCGATGCTTCAAACGCGACGAAAAAGCACGGTGTTGCTGTAAAATGCGCTACCATTACCCCCAACGCCGCGCGTATGACGGAATACAAACTGTCGCAGATGTGGAAATCGCCAAACGGCACAATAAGAGCTATACTTGACGGCACAGTTTTCAGAACGCCGATACTTGTAAAGGGCATAACGCCTTACATACCCACATGGACAAAGCCTATTACTATTGCACGTCACGCATACGGCGACATATACAAAAACGTTGAGATGAAATGCCCCGAGGGCTCGAAAGCCGAGCTTGTTCTGACCGACAAAGACGGCAACGAAACACGCGAGATAATTCACGAATTCAAGGGCAGCGACGGCATAATTCAAGGCGTGCACAACAGGCGCGATTCTATTGAGTCTTTCGCCCGTGCGTGCTTTAACTACGCGCTTGATATGAAGCAGGACATCTGGTTCGCATCGAAAGACACTATCTCGAAAAAGTACGACCACACGTTCAAAGATATTTTCCAGGAGATTTTTGATCGCGAGTACAAAGCGAAGTTTGAACTGCTTGGCATTTCCTACTTCTACACGCTGATAGACGATGCGGTCGCGAGGGTTATACGCTCTGAGGGCGGCTATATCTGGGCTTGCAAGAACTATGACGGCGATGTTATGTCTGATATGCTGGCGACCGCGTTTGGCAGCCTCGGGCTTATGACCTCGGTGCTGGTATCGCCTGCCGGTGTATACGAATTTGAGGCGGCACACGGCACTGTTACACGCCACTATTACAACTATCTCAAAGGCGAAAAGACTTCTACCAACCCGATAGCTACGATTTTTGCATGGACGGGCGCACTCAAAAAGAGGGGCGAGCTTGACGGCATACCGCAGCTTTCCGAGTTTGCGCAAAAGCTTGAAAAGGCATCTATTCAGACGATGGAAGACGGCATAATGGACAAGAATCTGTCGCTTATTTCAAAGCTTGAAAACAAGCGCGCGGTGGATACGGAAACGTTCCTTAACGAGATAAACGCACGGCTGAAAGCTATGCTGTAAACTATATAAAAAGCAAGAGGACTTTGGCATAAGCCGAAGCCCTCTTTTTTAGATCCTGTTGTGCTTGTTATATAAGTCAGGTTATCTAGCAGGCGTACACTTCTCCTGCGTCTCTCAGGGTCTCCCCTTGTCAGTACCATCGGCGTGTGGATCGTACGAATTCCTCCACCTTAGATAACCATTCTTATCTTACTTATATTATATCACATTTATTCTGATTTGTAAAGTATTTTTTTATTGCTGAGCAGTCTTTTCCATTCTTTGTCGTTTATTCGCATAAATGTTATTATAGAATTTTTATATTTCGGATCATCTGTTGAGGTTATCAGGCGCAAGATGGTTTTCGTCTTTTCATTGCCTATTGTGACCTCTTTCAAGATCAATGCGGTGTTTGGTCTTGCTGTTTCTACGATATAATCAGGTTCTTCAACTATTTCTTTAAAGTATGTAAAGAACTTTTCATAGTCATTTGGGTGTCGTTCTTTAATATGTCTTATTTGCTCATCTGTAATAATTACTTCATTAGTCACAATATCTTCTGCAACACATTTGTATATTTCAATATCTATTTTTCCGACTTTATGCACTAATTTTCACGTCGCTTCCAACTTGTTCTACATTTATTTTACCACGTTATATAGCATCTGTCAAGCCGTACTGCATAAAACAAAACGAACTGCCAAAAGACAGTCCGTTTATTGTTACTTAAATTTCTCTTTCAGCTTGTCAAAGAAGCTTTGCCGCTTCTGATAGTTCTTGCCGCTCATTGCCGCATCGAACTCTCTCAGCTCCTGCTCCTGCTCTTTCGTCAGATCGCGTGGTATCTCCACCGAAACTTTCACATAGTGGTCGCCTCTGCCGCTTTGCTGACATCTCTGAACGCCCCTGTCGCGCAGCCTGAACACCGTGCCGCTCTGCGTACCCTTGGGAACGTTATACTTCACCTTGCCGTCTATAGTAGGAACAACTATCTCGTCACCCAGAACAGCCTGCGCAAATGTGATAGGTATCTCAGTCCATATGTCGTAGCCGTCACGCTCAAAAATGGGGTCAGGGCGCACCGAAACATTCAGCATAAGGTCGCCGCTCGGGCCGCCGTTTATACCCTGATCGCCGCCGCCGGGAACGCGTATAACACTGCCGTCATCAACGCCTGCCGGGATATTCACCTTTTTGTCAACGGTATTTCTCACTCTGCCCGAGCCCGAGCACTTTTTGCAGGGCGTTTCAACAACCTTGCCTTTGCCGCCGCACTTTGGGCAGGGCTTCTGAACGGTCATCTGACCGAGGAAAGACCGCTGCTGCACTGTAACCGTTCCTCTGCCGCCGCACTGTGAGCAAGTGGTCGGCGATGTGCCTGCCGCCGCGCCCGTGCCGCCGCATTCGGGGCAGTTTTCCATATGTCTTACCTTTATTTCTGCCTGCTTGCCCTTGCAAGCCTCCATAAAATCAAGGTTTATGTTGCTTTCTATGTCGTTGCCGCGGCGAGGTGCGTTAGGGTTTGCGCTGCGCCGAGAGCCTGAGCCAAAGCCGCCGCCGAAAAAGCTTTCAAATATATCGCCGACGTCCGAAAATCCGCCGAAGCCGCCGCTAAAGCCGCCTGCGCCGCCGCCCATTGACGGGTCAAACGCCGCATGACCGAACTGGTCGTACTTGGCGCGCTTTTCTTCGTTTGAAAGCACCTCATACGCTTCGTTTACTTCCTTGAACTTAGCCTCGCACTCCTTGTCGTCGGGGTGCAAGTCAGGGTGATACTGCTTTGCAAGCTTTCTGTATGCCTTTTTAAGCTCGTCAGCCGTCGCCGTTTTGGGCACGCCGAGCACTTCATAATAATCTCTTTTATCTGCCATAAGTAGCAACCCCTTAACGGGCTATGCCTCCGCAGAAGTTACGGAGGCAGACACCCATTTTTATTTTGTCTTTTGGTAATTATTCAGCATCGGTGAACTCTGCATCTATAACGCCATCGTCCTTTTTCGCGCCGCCGTTGTCAGAGCCGCCCATATTGCCGCCCATATCGCCCATGCCGCCGGCCGCGCCCTGAGCCGCAGCCGCCTGTTCATAAAGCTTTGTAGAAACTTTCTGGAACTCCTGCTCCAGCTCGGCTTTTTTGCTCTTGACAGCCTCGATATCGCTGCCCTTGAGAGCCTCTTTAAGTGAGTCTATCTTGCTCTGTATCGAAGACTTGTCGGCAGGGTCTATCTTGTCGCCTATCTCGCCAAGAGCCTTTTCACACTGGAATACCAGACTGTCAGCGTTGTTTCTTGCATCAACATCTTCGCGTTTCTTCTTGTCTTCAGCCGCGAAAGCTTCAGCCTCTTTAACAGCCTTGTCTATATCCTCTTTAGACATATTCGTTGAAGAAGTTATCGTGATGTTCTGCTCCTTGCCTGTGCCGAGGTCTTTAGCAGAAACGTGAACTATGCCGTTTGCATCTATATCGAAAGTAACTTCGATACGAGGCACTCCTCTCGGAGCAGGCGCAATGCCGTCAAGCCTGAACACGCCGAGCTCTTTGTTATCTCTTGCAAACTCTCTTTCACCTTGCAGAACTCTTATATCAACCGCGTCCTGATTATCTGCATAGGTAGAGAAAATTTCTTTCTTGTTTGCAGGAATGGTAGTATTTCTTTCGATCATTCTTGTGCATATGCCGCCCGCGGTCTCAATACCGAGAGAAAGCGGAGTAACATCGAGCAGCAGCAGATCGCTGTGAACATCGCCGCCGAGGATACCGCCCTGTATAGCCGCGCCGAGGGCAACGCATTCATCGGGGTTTATGCCCTTGAAAGGCTCTTTGCCAAGGAACTTCTTAACTGCTTCCTGAACGGCAGGTATTCTTGAAGAACCGCCCACCATAAGCACCTTGTTAAGGTCGGAAGCGCTCAGACCCGAGTCTGACAGTGCCTGACGAACAGGGCCCATAGTAGACTCTACAAGGTCAGCGGTCATCTCATTAAATTTTGCCTGAGTGAGCGTGAGCTCCAAGTGTTTAGCGCCCGATGCATCGGCAGAGATAAACGGCAGAGAAATGGTAGAAGACGGCGTTGACGAAAGCTCTATCTTAGCTTTTTCGGCAGCTTCTTTAAGTCTCTGCATAGCCATTTTGTCATTTGTAAGGTCTATTCCGTCGGAAGCCTTGAATTCCTTGATCATCCAGTCAATAATTCTCTGGTCGAAGTCATCGCCGCCAAGGTGGTTATTACCTGCTGTAGCAAGCACCTGCGTAACGCCGTCGCCCATTTCTATGATAGAAACATCGAACGTGCCGCCGCCGAGGTCATATACCATTATCTTCTGATCCTCTTCCTTGTCAATGCCGTAAGAGAACGCAGCCGCGGTAGGCTCATTTATAATTCTCTTTACGGTAAGACCTGCTATCTGTCCTGCATCTTTGGTAGCCTGTCTCTGAGAGTCGGTAAAGTACGCAGGAACTGTAATAACAGCCTCCGTTACCTTTTCGCCAAGGTAACTTTCCGCATCGGCTTTCAGCTTTTGCAGTATCATAGCCGAAATTTCCTGCGGAGTGTAGCTCTTTCCTCCCATAGTTGCCTTGTAGTCGCTGCCCATGTGTCTCTTGATAGAGATAACGGTGTTGTCAAAATTCGTTACCGCCTGGCGTTTTGCTACCTGTCCTACAAGTCTGTCGCCTGTCTTTGAAACTCCTACGACTGACGGAGTTGTTCTTGCGCCCTCGCTGTTAGGGATAACGACAGCTTCGCCGCCCTCCATAACCGCAACGCACGAGTTAGTTGTACCCAAGTCGATACCTATTATCTTTCCCATAAGTCATTCATCCTTTCAATTATATTTTGTGATCTATGTTATGGAAGCTGTAAGCCTCCGTCACAAGCTTAAGCATTTGCCACTACCACCATAGCGTAGCGTATCACCCTGTCGCCTATCTTGTAGCCTTTCTGGAAAGTCTGCGCAACGGTGTTTTCGCCAAGCTCGGGGTCTTCTATCTGCGATACCGCGTTTGCGATATTCGGGTCGAACGGCTGCCCCGTCGGGTCGATTATCTCAACGCCGAGTTTCTTGATAGCCTCGGTAAGCTGATTAAATATCATCTCAACGCCCGACTTGTATTTTTCATCACTGCTTTCGGCGTTCGCAGCCCTTTCAAAGTTATCGTAAATCGGCAAAAGCTGCGCTATCGTATCGCCTTTCACCGTCGCCGACATCTCTATCATCTGCTTTGCGGTGCGCTTTCTGTAGTTATCATATTCAGCCATCAGCCTAAGATACTTATCTTTAGTCTCCGCAAGCTCGGCGGTAAGTTTTTCTTCCTCGGTCTGCTCCTGTGAAGCTTCTTCCGCCGTGTTTTCCGTATCTTGCGTGTTTTCAGTATTTTCCGTACTTTCTGTACTCTCTGTACTTTCCGTACTTTCTACCTTTTCGGTGTTTTCGGTATTTTCAATATTCTCGTTCATTTTCACTGCTCCTTGTCACTGTCGTCACTATCTTCAGTATCGTCCGTATCTTCCGAGAGAAGCTGCGTTATCTTGTTGGTGAAATATTCAAGATACGGTATATATTTTGCATAGTCTATCCTCATCGGACCTATAAGCCCCAGCGTTCCCGCCTGCCTGCCGTCCTTTGAGAAAGACGATGTTATCAAGCTCGAGTTGCTTATTACAAAGCTGTCTTTTTCGTGAGAAAACATAACGTGCAGACCGCCGAAGCTCGTACCCAAAAAATCTGCAAACTCCTTTTTGTTATCTAAAAACGTCATTATCTCGCTGCGGTCAACATCGGGGCGCGCCAGCAGGTTCATTTCACCGCTTACAGAATATTCCTCATGCCCTATCTCGCGTGACATCTTCATTATCTCACTCACCAGCGGAGAAAGCACCGTCATGTAAGTACCTAAAGCCGTTTCAAGCCGCTGCAAAAGCTCGTCAGAAAGCGCTTCAACTTCAACGCCCTCTAAATTCTCTCTTATAAACTGCGAGAAAAAGTCAAGCTGCTCGTGCGTGAGGTCAAACTCCAGCCTGCACACCTTATTCTTAATAGCTCCCGAAGATGTTATCATCAGTATGACGTACATTCTCTTGCCGGTCGGCACTACCTCAACTCGCGATATTACCGAGAACTTCGGCGTTGCGTTGGCTACCACCGTTGCACACTGCGTAAGCTGCGCCAAGGCAAGAGATGCATCTTTGATTATCTCATCGTCCGTCGCGCCCGTCTGCGGTATCATAGAGTTGAGCATTTCTTTTTCGTCGTCTGAAAGCGGATCGGTCTTCAGCAGCTGATCTACATAAAGCCTGTAGCCGAGATATGTGGGTACTCTGCCTGCCGAAGTGTGCGGCTGCTCTAAATACCCTTGCTTTTCAAGCTCCGCCATTTCGTTGCGTATTGTAGCCGATGAGGCTTTCACAACGCCCATTATCGCTTTTGAGCCAACGGGTTCGCCCGTCATAATATATTCGTCTACCACCGCTGTAAGTATACGCAGCTTTCTGTCGTCCACATTCTCACCGCCTTGTTAGCACTTATTTTTATGAAGTGTTAGCACTCTTACTCTTTGAGTGCTAAGTATATGATACCACCATTTTGACCCGTTGTCAATAGTATCGAAATATTTTTTTGCACGAAGTTAACGCCCCTTGAAACAAATTATTTGTATATTTTGCCCCAACGTATTGAAAATCGGGCAGCTTTAATATATAATAGTATGGGGTGAATTGATATGCCTAGATTTTTTACCGATGATATAAACGAAAACACCGCGCGCATCACCGGCGATGATGCTATGCACATAGGGCGCTCGCTGAGAATGAGGCTGGGCGATGAGATAACTTTGTGCAGCGGCGGTATGGAATACATATGCAAAATACGCAGCATTTCAGACAAAGAAGTGCTGTGCGATGTGCTTTCATCACAAAAAACAAAGGCAGAGCCGAGTATTGAGCTTACGCTTTTTCAGGCGATGCCAAAACTTGACAAGCTGGAATTTATCGTGCAGAAAGCCACCGAGCTGGGCGTTTGCAAAGTTGTGCCAGTGCTGACCGAGAGATGTGTGTCACGCCCTGACGGCAAAAGCTTTGAGAAAAAGCGCGCAAGGCTGCAAAAGATATCCGAGGGCGCGGCAAAGCAGTCGGGGCGTGGTATCATACCGTCGGTGACGGACATAATAAGCATAGACATGGCAGCAAAACAAATGAAAGAGTACGATATTTCGCTGATATGCTATGAAAAAGGCGGCAGGCGGCTTGACGGCGGTATGTTTTCGGATAAAAGCAAGGTCGCGCTTATGATAGGCAGCGAGGGCGGTTTCAGCGAAAAAGAAGTAGAGCTTTGTAAAGACTGCGGCGCGCTGCCGATATGGCTGGGTGAGCGAATTTTGCGCTGCGAGACCGCTCCGATAGCCGCCGTAAGTATTATAATGCACCTCACCGAAAATATGTAATGAAAAAAATTATACGCCCAAAACAAATTTTTTGTATAAAATGCTTGAATTTTGTTTTGGTATATGTTATAATCGTTTTAGACAAATTTTTAAAAGGAGTTGTTCACCAATGGCCAAGGGTTTTAAGGTATTTGTAGGTCTTGCCGCTCTGGCAGGAGCTGCCGCTGCGTTTTTCACTCTGAAAAAGCGCAAAGAAATGGAAGAATATGATTACGAGGAATTCGACGACGAGTGCGACTGCGATTGCTGCACCGAGTGCGACGATGCCGCTGAAGCTGCCCAAGATGCCGCTGAGACTGCCGAAGAAGCTATAGAAGAAGCTTCCGAAAAGGCTGCCGAAGCTGTTGAAGACGGCGCGGAGAGCGTTGAAGAGGGTCTTGACAGCATTGCTGACGCTGTTGAGGATACCGACAAGTAATAATTCTGCAAAATACGGCGCGGTACTTTTTGCTGCGCCGTGATTTTTTGTATATCTGTATACCTGCCCTTTTTGGGGGCGGCGTTATTTACTTAGAATAATGTAGGTTTTATTGTGTTTATCAACAAGTCGGTGCGGCTTTGAATACACTAAGTTTATATAAATATACAAAATTTTCACTAAATTCGATTTTTTTATAAAAAACATTTGACAAACGGCGATTTTTGGTCTATAATCACAAGTAATAAAAAATATTTGGAGGGATAAGTATGAACAGAGTAGAGCTTATAAGCAAAATTGCTAAAGAAACCGGCTTTACAAAGAAAGACACCGAAAAATTCGTTCGCACCTTCACCGATATGATAACCGAAACTCTTATCGGCGGCGGCAAAGTTTCAATTTCAGGCTTCGGTACATTTGAAACAAGAGCGAGAGCACAAAAGGAAGCTTACAACCCCGTTACCAAGCTGAAGATAACCGTTGCGGCTAAGAAAGTTCCTGCTTTCAAGCCTGCAAAGGGTATGAAAGAGCTGGTATCAGAGGGCAACAAGAACAAGTAAATCAAAAGATCTTAAGATCAGAAAAGGAGTAATTCAAAAATGGCTGCAAATGCTAAGAAGAAGATCGAAGATACTGCCGAAAAGGTAGTAAAGAAAGCTGAAAAGGCTGTTGCCAAGGCTAAGGAAGCCCCTGCTGTAAAGAAAGCTGCCAAGGCTGCAAGCACCACCGCTAAGAAAGCTGCTACAACTGCTAAGAAAGCTGCTTCCACCGCTAAAAAAGCTACCGAAAAGGTTACAGCTTACGTTGAGTTCGGCGGCAGACAGCTCTCTACGACCGAGATAGCCGACAAGGTTCGCGAAGCTTACAGAGCCGAGAACAAGAGAGGCGCTATCAAGTCTATCGAGATCTATGTTAAGCCCGAAGAGAATGCTGCTTACTATGTTGTAAACGGCAAAGCTGACGGCAAGAAGATCGACCTTTAATATTAAAGGAAAGAAACGTCAAGGCATCATCAATGGGTGGTGCCTTTATTTTTTGATTTTTCTTGACAAATTTGCCCGAATAGTATATCATTATATAAGAGGTGAAACGATGAAGACATACAGAAAAAGAATAGCTGCTTTTGCGCTGGCGGCTTTGATGGGCCTTGCGTGCATAAGCTGCGGAAAGACCGATGAAAGTTCACAGCCCACGGCTTCGCAGACAGAAACGACCGCCGAAGTTACAACGGCTGTAACGACAACTGCAACAAAGACCGAAACGACCACCACTACAGCTGAAACAACGACTGAAACCACCACGCCGCAGACTACAACTTCTGTGACGACCACAACAGCCACAACTACTACCGCAAAGCAGGCCGTGACCGCCCCACCGCAGGCAACAGCCGCGCCGGTAGTTCAGACGGCTGCAAAAACGCCGCAGAAAACGGTAAGCGGCAGCCTTGACAGCATTGTGAAAAGCTATCCGAGAAACACCAGCGTTATTCTTTACTGCATGGACGGAAAAACGCTATATTCAAACGCCCCGAACCGCGTTTATTACGGCGCGAGCATGATAAAACTGCCGTATGTATACTACTGCTGCACGCAGCTTGAAAAGGGCATTCACAGCCTTGACGAAACGGTTACATACACCGATGCGAATTATTTCCCCGGCTCGGGCGTTATAATCAACAGAGGCTCGGGCAAAAAGTACACCGTTGAGCAGCTTATTGATTATACTTTGAGATACTCCGATAACGTTGCATATATTATGCTTATACATCTGTTCGGAATTGACGGATTCAACAAAATGACGAAAGAATGGGGCTATGGCAATATACAGCTTTATTCTTACAGCTATTTTGCAGATGTTACCCCGAACTTTATACTTACCTCTATGAAGAAAATGCAGGCTAAGTCAGCAAACAGCAGCCGCATATGGCAGGCGGCATGGAAAGCACTGCTGGGATCGGATGGGCTGTACATAAAACAACGTTTTGCTAATGAAGCCGTGGCAGGAAAATACGGCTACAAATCGGGCGTATACCACGAAGCGTGCTATTTTGGCGGAAAAGAGCCGTATATTCTTGTCGTGATGAGTGAGATAAACGGCATAGAGCAGTGCGGCAGTTATCTGGCAAGTGTTGCATCTGCCGCGAGAGCTGAGGTAAACAAATATACCGCGCAAAAGGAAGCCGCAAAAACTACAACTACCACCACAACTACAACTGCTACAATGTCGCAGACCTCACCGACGGAAGAGACCACGACGGAGACTACGCCCGAGACGACCACACCCGAAACGACCGAGCCAACGACAACGCCGCCGGAGACTACGCAGGAAATTTTTGAAACATCTGAAACAGTTGAAACCACGCCATATGATGAAAATTGATTTTCGCAAAATTAGAAGATAAGGGGGCTGCCGCTATGCTGATGCGCAGGAGAATTTCGATCATTCTTGCCGCTGTATGCATGGCGGCTTTTTGTTCATGCGCTTTTGTGGGTACGAATGAAGAAACCGCCCAAAAGACGGAATTTTTCGCTATGGATACGTATATGTCTGTAACGGCATACGGCGAAAGTGCGCAAAAGGCTATAGAGCTTGCAAAAGACGAAGTTCAGCGGCTTGACAAGCTGTGGTCGGTGACGGACGAAAACAGCGAAATTTTTGCTGTGAACAGCGGCGGCGAAGTATCAGTCAGCGGCGAAACTGCGCAGCTTATTTCATTCATGCTGGAAATGGCAAAACGCACGGGCGGCACGCTTGAACCCACGCTCTACCCCGTTGTTAAGGCTTGGGGCTTTACAGGCGGCGAAAACCGAGTACCGAGCGGCGATGAGATACAAGAGCTTTTGAAAAATGTCGGGTATGAAAAAGTGTCGGTCAGCGGAAATACCGTGACAATACCTAGCGGAGTTATGCTCGATACGGGGGCGGTCGGCAAGGGGTATGCCAGCGACAAGGCGGCTGAGGTGCTTAAAGAAAATGGCGTAGATTCGGCGCTTATTGACCTTGGCGGAAACATTGTACTGATAGGCAGCAAGCCCGACGGAAAAGACTGGAAGATAGGCGTGCGCGACCCCGAGGGCGACGGCGTTGTGGGGGTAATAAGCGCAAGCGACTGCGCTATAGTGACATCGGGAGCATATGAGCGCAATTTTACCGTTGACGGCGTTGTGTACGGGCATATTATCGACCCGAAAAGCGGCGCGCCTGTGGACAACGATATTTTGTCTGTGACTGTGATAGCAAGCGAGGGCAGGCTGTGCGATGCGCTTTCGACGGCGCTGTTTGTAATGGGAAAGGACGGAGCTATCACACACTGGCGCACGCACAAAGATTTTGAGATGATAATGCTGTGCAAAGACGGTCAGGCATATGTGACGGAGGGCATCGCGGACAGGTTTGAGGCTGACGAGAAGCACAGTGAGATGAAAATAAACGTTATTACGGGGTAGGAAGTTCGCGCAAAAGTTGTAGCCCCAAAAACCAAAAGTTTTCGGTCAAGCCTTTTTCAAAAGGCTTGTCAGGTCGAGGGTGAAACCCTCGTCGCCGTCCGCAGACGGCGAAATCCCCTACGACGTGCGCTCTGAGAGGGGTGAATTCAGAAACAGTCCGGTGGACTGTTTCTGGAGAGGGGAGGCTCTGCAAGAGAGAGCCTCCCCTAGTTGTAGCGCAACGCTATTATTCCGCGTTCTCTCAGAGAACGCCGCTCAATGTGAAAAGCCCACACTTTTTGCTTCTCATACCCACCCACATACCGCCCAAAAGAAAATCCACTGGCAGAATATTCTTCCAGAAGCGTGCGTAGAAAACGTTCTATTATGTGGGTGAGCAGGCATGAAAATGGCGGTGGCGAACGGTGTTTGTCGGTCGTGTTTCTTGTCTATAATAGTGTTAATATTGTTTAATAAAAAAATTTATTCTATGCTATTGAATTTTATACAAAACAGTGCTATAATCATTGTGTAAAATCTAAAAAGGAGTTGTTTTTTATGAAGAAATTGTTTTCCACGCCGTTAAGGGCTGTCATTTCGACGATATGCATATTGCTGATACTTTGCATTATCGCGGCAATAATTGCATTTTTCGTACTGAAAAACACTCTTATAGGCAAAGATGAGGCTCGCGATATTGCGCTTGAAGATGCAGGTTTTTCACGCTCTGATACCTCGCGCCTGCGCACCGGTCTTGAATACGACGACGGCTATTTTGAATACGATGTTGAGTTTTACGTTGACGGCGTTGAATACGAATACGTTATTGACGGTGAGGACGGCGGCATAATCAAGCGCGATATTGACGGCAAACGCCAGAGCGCTGCCCCGAATGTCACTACTACCGCTCCCGAACAGGCTGCTGCACCTGCTGAGACTACAGCAGAAACTTCGGCAGAGGCAACAACGCCGCAAGTCACAACGGCTCCGCAGGCTGTGCCGACAGGCACGGAAACTACTGCTGAAACTACCACAACTGCCGCGACCACGGGCATTACCGAGGACGACGCGAAAGACATAGCTGTGAAAGATGCAGGCGTTGACATGGCGGCGGTGATGTTCACGAAAGTTAAGGTGGACTACGAGGACGGCATTAAAGTTTACGAGGTCGATTTTTACACTGCCAATACCGAGTACGACTATGAAATTGCGGTCGCTGACGGCGCGATAGTGAAAAAGAGCCATGAGACCGTGGCAGGCAGCTCGCCGAACAAGGGCGATTACATCGGCTCGGACAGGGCTGAGGAAATTGCGCTTGCTGATGCTTCTCTTGCGGCGGCTGACGTTAAATTTGCAAAGCGCACCGAACTGGACATTGATGACGGCAGGGCGCAGTACGAAGTTGAATTTTACGCAGGCAGCACCGAGTATGACTACAAGATAGATGCTGTGAGCGGCGCGGTCATTGAAAAAGAAACGGACAATAACTATCGCAGGTGAGAATGTTCAAAATCTATGCTGCTCAAATGCAAATGACTTTTCACATTGAGTGGCGTTCTCTAAGAGAACGCGGAATAATAGTGTTGCGCTACAACTAGGGGAGGCTCTCTCTTGCAGAGCCTCCCCTCTTTATAAACAGTCCACCGGACTGTTTATAAATTCACCTCTTGCAGAGCGCACGATGTGTCTTTGTGGGGCTCTGCCCCACGCCCCGCGACCCTTTTGAAAAAGGGTCAATCGAAAACTTTTGGTTTCTTGACAGAATTTTAAGATACGCGGCGTAAGCCGCACCTTAACTATTAACTATTCGTTATTCAATATTCACTATTCACTAATTCTGCTCCGCAGGCTTGCTGCGAAATCAGCATAAAAAATGCCCGATACTTTTTCGTACCGAGCATTTAGTTTTATTCCCTTATTCGTAATCCACAACGTCTGCCCATTTGAGCAAAAATTCCCTCTCCTGCTCGTTGCCTTTCACCGACTGCGATGCGGCTACTATCGGCATCCACTTCTGG
The DNA here is from genome assembly GCA_947589355.1 of uncultured Clostridia bacterium. GTDB lineage: Bacteria > Bacillota > Clostridia > Oscillospirales > Ruminococcaceae > UBA7477. The sequence continues at coordinate 3,894 of CANPZC010000028.1, read as the reverse complement.
ACATACTGCTTGGCTGTATCGCTCTTTGCGCAGAACAAATCGAGATACTTCTTCGCCTTGTCGTCCTCGCCGTGCAGCGAAAACAGCAGGTAAGTTCTTGCCGCGTCTGCCGAGGCGTTGCCCTGTGTTGCGTGCGACCAGTCGATAACGAACGGTGTGCCGTCTTCTCTGATTATCACGTTTGAGGGGTTAAAATCACCGTGGCAGACCTTATTATGCTTCGGCATACCCTCAAGGCGCGTGTGCAGGTCATACCTTGTTGTGGCGCTGAGCTGCGTCTGGCTGATCTTGCGGTTCATCTTATCTTTCAGCTTGTTGAGCAGCGGGCAGGTCTTTGACTGCACCTGAAGCTGCAAATCAACGAACAGTTCCATATATTCGTCCAGCTTGTCGGGGTTCTCTTTCATCAGCTGCGAGAGCGTTTTGCCCTCGATATACTCCGAAACTATCGCCCACTTGCCGTCAATCATAGTAACGGCGAGCACCTTGGGTATATTCAGCCCTGTTTCCTCTATTCTTGCCTGATTGAGCGCTTCGTTGAGCACGTCGGCTTTTGAATAGTCTGCATCGAAGACCTTTACGCACTTATCTTCGCTTCTATATATGGTCTTTGCCTTTCTTACAGCGATAACATTATCCAGTTGCATTGCAATACTCCTTTCTGTACCTTGTTACTGTTTTCCATAGTAGGCATTCAGATACATCTGCTTTATCTCGCTCATCAGCGGATAGCGCGGATTTGCGCCCGTACATTGGTCGTCAAACGCCTGCTCTGTCATATCGTCCAGTCTATCGAGGAACACCTGTTCATCAACGCCGTAATCTTTGATAGTTTTCTTTATGCCGATAGCCTCTTTGAGCTCCTCGATCTTCTGTATAAAGTTCTCGAATACTTCCATATCGTCTTTGCCCTGAACGCCGCAGAATCTTGCGCACTCTGCATATCTTTCAAGGGCGTGAGGATACTGATACTGCGAGAAAGTACCCATTTTAGGCGGCTTATCGCTTATGTTGTATCTCATTACATCGGTTATCAGAAGCGCGTTTGCTATGCCGTGCGCTATATGGTGGTAAGCGCCCAGCTTATGCGCCATAGAGTGGCACACGCCTAAGAACGCATTTGCAAACGCCATACCTGCCATTGTAGAGGCATTTGCCATTTTCTCTCTTGCCTCAACGTCGTTTCCGTCGTTATATGCTCTGGGCAGATACTCAAAAATTATCTTCATAGCTTTCAGCGCCAAACCGTCTGTATAGTCGGTAGCCATAACAGATGCATACGCTTCAAGGGCGTGGGTAAGGGCATCTATACCGGAAGCGCTTGTAAGACCCTTTGGCGCGCTCATCATAAGGTCGGTATCTATAATAGCCATATTCGGCAGCAGTTCATAATCTGCCAGAGGATATTTAATGCCCGACTCTTGGTCTGTAATGACTGCGAACGGCGTTACCTCGGAGCCTGTACCCGAAGAAGTAGGCACTGCGATAAAGAACGCTTTTTCGCCCATTTTCGGGAAAGTATAAACTCTCTTTCTTATATCTATGAACCTCATAGCCATGCTCATGAAGTCTGCATCGGGGTGTTCATAAAGCACCCACATTATCTTGCCTGCGTCCATAGCCGAGCCGCCGCCAAGCGCGATAATGCAGTCGGGCTCAAATTTTCTCATAGCCTCTGCGCCCTTCTGTGCGGAAAGCAAAGTCGGGTCGGGTTCAACGTCCGAGAACACAGTATAGGTTATATCCATTTCGTCAAGCCTGTCGGTTATGCACTTGGTATAGCCGTTTTTATAGAGGAAGCTGTCGGTTACGAGGAACACCCTCTTTTTATCCATAACGTTTTTAAGCTCTGCGAGCGCAACTGGCAGGCAGCCTTTTTTGAAGTAAACTTTCTGCGGTGTTCTGAACCAAAGCATATTCTCTCTCCTCTCGGCAACTGTCTTTATATTCATAAGGTGCTTTACGCCGACGTTTTCGGAAACTGAGTTGCCGCCCCATGTTCCGCAGCCCAGCGTGAGCGACGGTGTAAGGTTGAAATTATACAGGTCACCTATGCCGCCGTGCGATGACGGTGTATTTATAACAACGCGGCAGGTCTTCATTTTCTCTGCAAAGGCGTTGATCTTATCTCTGCATTTTACCGTATCTACATACAAAGAAGAAGTATGACCGAATCCGCCGTCCTGAATAAGCCTGTCAGCCTTGTTCATTGCATCTTCAAAACTTTCCGACTTATACATAGCAAGCACGGGAGAAAGCTTTTCGTGCGCGAATTCTTCTTCGATAGTATCGTTAGTTACCTCACCAATGAGTATCTTTGTGGCAGGGTCGACCTCAACGCCCGAGAGCTGCGCTATCTTTGCGGCAGGCTGACCTACTATCTTTGCGTTTACCGCGCCGTTTATGATAATGGTCTTGCGCACCTTGTCGGTCTCCTCGGGGGTGAGGAAATAACAGCCGCGCTTTGTAAATTCGGCTTTCACGTCGTCGTAGATGTCTTTATCAACTATGACCGACTGCTCGGAAGCGCATATCATGCCGTTGTCAAACGTTTTTGAATGGATTATAGAGTTTACGGCAAGCAGAATGTCTGCGCTCTTATCTATAACGGCAGGGGTATTGCCCGCGCCAACGCCGAGAGCAGGTTTTCCGCTTGAATACGCAGCCTTTACCATACCGGGACCGCCGGTAGCGAGGATTATATCGGCCTCGCGCATAACGGTGTTGGTCATGTCAAGGCTCGGAACGTCTATCCAGCCTATAATGCCCTCGGGCGCGCCTGCTTTCACGGCGGCCTCGAGAACTATTTTAGCAGCCTCAATGGTACACTTTTTAGCTCTCGGGTGGGGGCTGATGATAATGCCGTTGCGCGTTTTGAGAGAAATAAGCGTTTTGAATATCGCCGTAGAGGTGGGGTTGGTGGTGGGTATAACAGCCGCTATAACGCCTATAGGCTCGGCTATCTTCATCGTGCCGAACTCCTTGTCTTCCTCTATAACGCCGCAGGTCTTGGTGTTTTTGTAGGCATTATAGATGTGCTCGGCGGCGTAGTTGTTTTTGATGACCTTATCTTCAACAACGCCCATGCCCGTTTCCTCTACCGCCATTTTTGCAAGCGGTATTCTTGCCTGGTTTGCAGCCACCGCGGCTGCTTTGAATATCTTGTCGACCTGCTCTTGCGTAAACTGTGCAAACTTAGCCTGAGCGCGGCGCACTTCTCTTATTTTGTCCATAAGCGCGTCAACGTTGTCAACAAGCGTGTACTTCTGAGTTTCCATACTAGATCCTCCCCGTATATTTTGGCGCGTTTTAAAACACGCTTTCAGTCTATAGAATTATTATACTTTAAACTCACCGCAAAGTCAATCGGTAACATAGCCAAATTGCCGTGCGATTTACACACATCTACCGACAAAATCATCACTCAAACGGGTATTTTATGCCCCACTGCTCTCTCAGGCTGTCCATTATCTTCATAACTTTTATGCTTTCCGCGTGAGGCATTTCATCGCACTCCCCTGCCCCCTGCTCAATAGCTTTCATGCAGGATAGCACTTCGTACTCATATCCTGTTATCTGCTTGGGGGTATCATAGCGCTTTGTGCTGCCGTCGTTTAAAATTACTGTAATGCCCTCGCAGTTGTTTATGTTTTCAAATTCTATTCTGCCCTTGCTGCCGTAAATGATACCGCGGCGGTCAAGGTTTGCAGCCATATTGCTGTGGAGAATTGCCGTTTTGCCGTCTGTATACCTGAAAATAATGCAGTTGTCGCGGTCAACGCCGTACTCGTTTTTGGTGCAGCAAGAAATAGTTTCTTTTATATCGCTGCCAAACGCCATAAGCGCAAAGTTTATCGCATATACGCCGAGGTCTAAAAGCGCGCCGCCTGCAAG
>CANPZC010000027.1 GCA_947589355.1 uncultured Clostridia bacterium | reverse complement strand
GAGCAGCAGTATGTTACTATGTCGCTCACGCCCTCAAACTCTGCCGCTATCTTCTTCATCAGCGAGGATTTTCCCGTTCCTGCGCCGCCTTTCAGTATGTAGGTGTACACACCGTCAGAAGAAATAAGTTTGTAAAAATCGCTGCGGAAGCCCTCCTCAGCCATTGAGCCTAAAAAATATTTTTCCATAAATATCCCCCTTTTTGATTTGCTCAGTCTATTTTATGAAAAAATATCGCCGACTGCCACTTTTACTTCTTCGCAAAAAACACGCACCGCTCATCGCCGCTTATATTTGCAGCCCTTACATCTTCCAGCATACACACGCCCTCTTTCTGATACATACATTCTTCAAGGCAGCTTATCATAGTCATACATATCACCCTTTCAATATGTATACTGCCGCTGCCTCGCCGCTTTTATACATACGCTGACAAAAAACACATCTTCGGCATAGAATAAAAAAGATATTCTCAAACGGAGGTGTGATATGTCTATAATAGAAATAATGCTGATGGCGCTTGCAAGCTGTTTTGACGCCATGTCGGTGTCGGTAAGCTACCGCATTTCGGGCATAGGCTTTCCGCTGCGGTGCGTAATGACTATGACCTTTATACACGGGCTCGGCATGGCGTTCGCTCTTTTCCTTGCAGATGCCGTTCTGCCTTTCTCGCCGCAGACCTGCATAAAGCTGGGCGCGATACTTATACTTATGTTCGGCATAACAGGAATTTTAAAGCCAATGCTCTCGCTCATCGACCGCAAACAGGGCGGCAGGCTGAGTAAAAGCAGCCGTGCTATTGCGCTGCTCATTGACGAAACTACAGCGGATACCGATAATTCAAGATCTCTTTCTGTAAAAGAATGTATACCGCTTTCTCTCGCGGTCGCATCTGATGCCATGGCGGTGGGTATATGCACAGGGCCATCACTCAGCACGGGCGGCAAGATATTTACTTCTTCCGCCACCTTTGTGGTATGCCTTATACTCGTACTTATCGGCAGAAATTTGGGCACGCAGATAAACAGGCGGCTGGGCGGCAGGTTTGACCTCAGCTGCATACAGGGCGGTTTTCTGCTGCTTCTCGGGCTGTATATGCTTATTTTCAAATAACAAAAAGAGCGACAAAAATCGCTCTTTTTTAGAGACTAGAAGTGAGATGTTAGAGGTTAGAAATGATTTTCTGACGTTTGCGCGAAACCATCATTTCTGCGGTCTGCCAAGAAGCAAGAGGCAAGATGTGCATTTTGAAAAGTTTGCGCAAAGCTATAAAAAGTATTTTCTTGCTTCTTGCCTCTTAATTTCTTGACAGAATTTTAAGATCCGCGGCGTAAGCCGCACCTTAACTATTCATTATTCACCACACTTGACCGCCTGCTTTGCAGTCATCCAAGTGCATAAGAACCCTCTTCGAGGCTTCTTCCCATTCAATATTCACTATTCACTTATTCCGCCAGCCACGTTATGTCAACGCTGCTTTCTACCTTTTCTTTCGGCAGTGAAACTAAAGCCGACCTGCCCTGAGGCTGGGCGCTCAAAGCCATGGGTCTTGCCTGCTCGCACAAACAAATCATTTCGCCGCCGAAACTTACCTTGCCAATGCCGATAATTTTCAGTCCAAGACCCTTTGCAATAATTTCAGCTTTTTTGCGCGAATTTTCCGTTGCAGCCGCAAGTACTTCATCTTCTTTTGCTTTCCTGTCCGAGAGTGAAAAATCAACATTATAACCTACATATTTCAGCTCTTTCGCTAGATCTGCCAAATTACTTACAAGCGCCATATCAGCCTTTGCCGAAAATTCAAGCTTCTTTGTATAGGAACAGCCATTGTTCTCACGATAATAAGAACTGCCGACATTCTCTCTTTCAAAAACTATATCTTCGGGCTTTATAGATACCTTTTCTTCCAGCGCGGCAAGCAGTTTCTCGGTCTGCTCTTTGCCAACTTCCGCAGCTGTTGTGCTGTCGTTATAATGTACTGCAACGGTAAAAGTGACAGTCATCTTGTCACAGTCAAATTCTTTAGCCGCGCTTGTGCTGACCTTTATCTTTGTCATGCTGTCGCTCCTTATTTGAATGGGTTCTCATCGGGGTATTTTTCACTTTCGGGGTGGTTGTAGTCTATCTCCGTAACGCCGAGAAGCTTAAACGTTTCAAACAGCTCTCTGCCAAAGTGACCGAACGCCACAGCCCCGTGGTGAGGGTAGTTTTTGTTTATAAGCACATAGCGGTAGAATCTGCCCATATCGTGTATCGCGAATACGCCTATGCCGCCGAAAGAGCAGGTCTGCACGGGCAGTATCTCGCCCTGCGCCACATATGCGCGAAGTTTGCAGTCGCTGGTGCTTTGCAGGCGGAAGAACGTTATCTCTCCTGCCGCTATATCGCCCTCCAGCGTGCCGTTTGTGCATTCCTGCGGCAAGGTGCGCGCCATTATCTTCTGGTACTTCATCTCCGCAGATGACAGCTTGCAGATAGGCGTGTTTCCGCAGTGGAAGCCCATGAACGTGTCGCGGTGGGTGTAATCGAATTTTCCCTTTATGTTGTTTTCATACATATCCGCAGGAACGGTGTTGTTTATATCAAGAAGCGTTACAGCATCGCGGCTTATGGCAGCGCCTATATATTCGCTCAGAGCGCCGTAAATATCCACCTCGCACGAAACGGGTATTCCGCGAGAGGTAAGTCTGCTGTTCACATAGCACGGCACAAACCCAAACTGCGTCTGGAATGCAGGCCAGCACTTGCCTGCAATGGCAACATACTTTCTGCCGCCGCGGTGGTTTTCGCACCAGTCAAGCAGAGTAAGCTCATACTGCGCAAGTTTTTGCAGCACTTCGGGCTTTTTGTTGCCCTTTCCAAGTTCCTTTTCCATGTCCGCTATAACAGAGGGTATTCTCTCGTCGCCTGCGTGGTTATTAAAGCTCTCAAACAGGTCAAGTTCGCTGTTTTCCTCTATCTCAACGCCCAGATCGTACAGACGTTTTATAGGCGCGTTACAGGCAAGAAAATCCTGCGGACGAGGGCCGAACGATATAATTTTCAGGTTCTTGACTGCTATAACAGCCCTTGCTATAGGCGCAAAACCTGCTATCATGTCGGCGCATTCTTCAGCCGTGCCAACGGGGTATTCGGGTATGTAAGCGCTTATGCCGCGAAGATACAAATTATAGCTTGCGTTTAGCATACCGCAGTAAGCATCGCCCCTGCCGTCGCACATATCGCCCGAGCTTTCCTCTGCCGCCGCAAAGTACATAGCAGGGCCGTCAAAATATTTTGCAAGCAGCGTTTCGGGGGTCTCGGGGCCGAAGTTGCCAAGATACACCGCCAGAGCGTTGCAGCCGTTTGCCTTAATGTCATCGAGGGCTTTCAGCATATCTTTCTCGTTTTCAATGCACACGGGGCAGACATAAAGGTTGCCCTGCGCGCCGTATTTTTCTTCATAAGCTTTAGCAAGCCTGTCGCGCCTGCTGACTGAAAGCGTCATCGGGAAGCAGTCGCGGCTGACAGCCACCAGCGCAATTTTTTCCTTTGGTATGTTTGTAAATTTCATTTCAAAAACTCCTTTATATAATTTAGTCGGGTATTCTCCAGTCTATCGGCACAATATCGTTTGCAGACAAAAATCTGTTCACCAGCGAAAAATGCCTGCACCCGAAAAATCCGTTGTAAGCCGAAAGAGGGCTGGGGTGCGCCGCTGTGAACACGCCGTGGCGGCTGTTTGTTATAAGCGCGGTTTTTGAGCGTGCGTTTGCTCCCCACAGTATGAAAGCTATCGGCTTTTCGCGCTCGTTGAGCTTGCGTATTATCTCGTCGGTAAAAAGCTCCCAGCCAAGGCCTTTGTGACTGTTTGCCTGCCCCTCGCGCACCGTCAGCACGGTGTTGAGCATAAGCACGCCTTGCCTTGCCCACGCGGTAAGCTCGCCGTGTTTTGCAGGCGGTATGTCCAGATCGCTTTGCAGCTCTTTGTACATATTTTTCAGCGAGGGCGGTATCTCGCACCCTTTTCGCACCGAAAAGCACAGCCCGTGCGCCTGCCCCCTGCCGTGGTAGGGGTCTTGCCCTAACAAAACGGCTTTAACATCGCTGTATGCGGTAGTTTTCAAAGCGTTAAAAACATCGCTCTTTTCGGGATATACGGTGTACTGCGCGTACTCCTGCCGCAGCTTTTCGCAAAGGCTTTTAAAATACGGCTTTTCGTCCTCGCCTTTCAGCACTTCTTCCCAGTCGTTGCCTGTATGTATCATAATTACGCCACGCCTGCAATAGCGGTAAGCAGTATTCCGCCAACAATGCTAAGCCCCATTGCTATTACCAGTATCCACGCAACTATGCGCTTTTTCTTCTCACGATTTTTCATAATACCACCTCGTATAATATGTATCCTGTCATATAAATGTATTATAACATATTCGCGCGAACATTTCAACCACTTTGCCAAGCTATTTTGCATCATTTTTTTAGAATAAAAAGTTTGACTGTTTGCAAAAAAGTATTGACAACACACTTCCCATAGTGTATAATATAAATAGAAAAAGGAGCATCGGCTTTGACTAAGCGGTTGCTTCCCTAGATAGTTATTTTATAAAAATAACCGTTAGTTTTAGCAGACACGCGGTTATTTTTTTATGTGTTTGATGATCTCGTCAATAACGACTAATATCAACAATGTAAGAGCTAATAAAGCAACTTGCATTTACACCACCCCTTTCTCCTGTGTTATTAGCTTTCGCCCTACAGAATAAGGGAAACAACCGCTACCGTAGTCATATAAGCCGATGCTGTAATCATTATAACATATTCTTTTTATAATTGCAATACTTGAAAAACTTCTTTACCGATGTTATAATGTATAATAGGAAACTATGCGGAGGTGACACTTTGTTTACAAAAACCGTAGATGTAAAAATTCTTAAAGACTGGTATGAAGCCAACAAGACCTACTTTCCCGACCCGCTGGAAGATATATTCACAGCCTGCAAGGGCGTTTTCCCCGAGGGAGCGCAGATGAAACGCACCGGTACGCTAAAATGCCGCCTAACGCTATGTACCGAGGACAACGGCGATCAGGTAGTGCGCGTGATACAGGGCATAGCCAAACAGTCTTTCAGCCTTGAAAGCGTTGCTGATGCGCTCGTGGTGACACCCGTCTTTTTAGGTAAAGCAAACGCCGTCCACGGCGCGCGTGAGCGGATAGAAAAACTTGTCGGCGCAGAGGAATTTAAAGCGCTGGCAAGCGAGATAGCCGCCATAACACCGCAGATAAAGCAGTTTAACACGCAGAGGGTGTTCGCATCGCAGTCGTATCTTTTCTCTATAAACGACGGCTGCGGCTTTTCCACCTATGCAGAGCTTTTCGCCGACCTTTTGGAGGAACTGGGCATTTTTGAATTCTGCTCCGAGCGGAGAATTATAGAGCTCAAACTTACACAAAAGCAGCTGACCGATTCCCCCGACACTTTCATGGGCGCGCTGGCAGACCTTAAAAAACTTGGTCTGAAACGCCGTGGCATTATGTACTGCGTTGACATAAGCGAGTGGCTGAGCATGACTAGTGAAAAGCCTTTCCGCGATATGCTTGCGCTGATAGACCGCCACACCGCCGACAACATCTTCATTTTCCGCGTGCCGTTTGTTGAGGCGAACATTCTTAAAGATATAAAAGATGCCCTCTCTGACTACCTTTTTATCCGCGAGGTAACATTCCTGCCGTTCAGTACGCAGCAGCTGCGGCAGTGCGCCGAAATTGCCCTTGCCGAGATAGGCTACACCACCGAAGAAAGCGCGTGGCAGGTATTTGGCGCTCGCATTGCGGAAGAAAAGCGCGACGGCAGGTTCTACGGCATAAACACGGTTAAAAAAGTTGTGTGCGAAATGGTGTACCAAAAGCAGGTCAGCAGCCTGACTTCGGGTGTTGACAACGTGATACGCCAAAGTGACATTCTCTCACTCTCCGAAAGCAGCATGATAAAAGAGCAGACCAGCGAAGAAATGCTGTCCTCGCTCGTCGGTATGGAAAACGTCGCAAAGCGCGTGAAAGAGATAGTTGCGCAGATAAATACAGCCATATCAAACAGCGGCATTGAACGCCCCTGCCTGCATATGCAGTTTATCGGCAGCCCCGGCACAGGCAAGACCACCGTTGCGCGTATCATAGGCAAAATGCTCAAAGAAAGCGGTGTTTTGCGAAACGGCAGCTTTTTTGAATACACCGGCAGAGATCTTTGCGGCAAATTCATAGGCGAGACCGCCCCCAAAACCGCAGGCATATGCCGCGATGCATACGGCTCGGTGCTGTTTATAGATGAAGCTTATTCTCTCTACCGCGGCAGCGACGACAGCAGAGATTTCGGGCGCGAGGCTCTTGAAACGCTGATAGCCGAAATGGAAAACCACCGCAGCGATATGGTGGTCATAATGGCAGGTTATGCAGACGAGATGAAAACGCTCATGCAGGGCAACCAAGGTCTTAAAAGCCGTATGCCGTATGTTATAGAATTTCCAAACTACACGGGCGAGCAGCTTTTTGAGATATTCAGGAATATGCTGCAAAAGTCTTTCAGCTATGATGAGAACATTCTTTCGGCTGCAAAAGATTATTTTTGCTCGATACCCGAAAGCGTGCTTTCTTCAAAAGAATTTTCAAACGCGCGCTTTGTGCGCAACCTGTTTGAGCGAACGTGGGGCAAAGCCGCCATGCGCTGCCGATTTGAAAATTCTTCCGAAATATGCGTTGCCGCCGAAGACTTTTTGCAGGCGTGCAGAGAAAAAGAATTTGACCTCAGTGAGGGCTTCAAACGCCGCACCGTGGGCTTTTAAAAAACAAGACCGGAGAGTTTAAACTTTCCGGTCTGAATTTTTAGTATGTCAGCGATGCTAGTGCGTTCAGTCTTTATTGTTTTTCTGCTCGATGTAGCCGAGGATTATATCCACCGCGCCTTGCAGCCCCGTCTTTGAGGAGTTTATGCAAAGGTCGTAATTCTTCGCCTCGCCCCAGCGCATATCGGTGTAGTAATTATAGTAACTCGCCCTGCGCTTGTCCGTCTTGCGAATAAAATCCTCAACCTTGTCTTTTTCAATATCGTATCTCTGAAGTATGCGCCTTTTCTTTTCAACAATGTTGCCTACGATAAAGAAGTTCAGCACGTTGGTGTGCTCTTTCAATACATAGTCAGCGCACCTGCCGACAATAACACACGGCTCTTTCGCAAGCTCTTTTATAGTATCGAACTGCGCCAGAAAAATTTTGTGGTTTATCGGCATATTGTCAGAAATTATCCTGCCGTCCGAAGTCGGCGTGTAGCTGCCCATGACCAGCGAATACAAAAGGCTGTTTGAATACGTTTCGTCATGCCGCACAAAAAGGTCTTCGCACAGACCGCTGCGTTTTGCAGCCTCGCTCAAAAGCTCCTTGTCGTAAAAAGGTATGCCCAGTTTTTCTGCGATCATCTTTCCTATCTCGTGTCCGCCGCTGCCAAATTCACGGCTTATTGTAATAACGTTTTTCATATCAAACACCTCCTGCAAAGTTCAGCTCATATTGCTGTAATATTATTATACCACATCTTGCCGCTTTATGTCAACCCACGCGCTTAACAAAAAAGTCTTGACAAATAAATTTTACCGGTGTATAATATAAATAGAAAAGAGATACCGGCTAGTACGATAGCGGCTATCTCCCAATACTGTTATTCAGAATAACCGTTTACTTGAGAGGTGGGCGGTTATTTCTTCTTGATGTTCTTAATAATTTCGTTTATCAAAACGAGGATTATTATAAGCAATACCGCCGTAGCAATATCCATAACATCACCCCCATTCCCTATGTATTCAGACATAAGTCCGGATAAGGTCATAAGGGAGAATAGCCGCTTTCCGTTTTCGTACTTCACCGGTACAAGTTTATTATAACATATCTTGCCGCTTTATGTCAACCCACGCGCTTTGCAAAAAAGCATAGGTATTTCCACGCCTTTTGCAAACAAATCATCACGGCGTTTTTTGTGTGATCTCATCAATACGGTCGCACACGTCGTCAATAACGTCTTCCAGCTCCTCGTGCTCGTCAGCCCAGTCTTCAAATTTTTCTGACATTTCATCTTTCGGTCTGCGCTTATCGAGCTTAGCAAGTTCTTCTTTCAGCTCTTTCAGATATTCTTCCAGCTGAAAAATATTCATGTTTTCAATATCCATATTATCCTCATTAAACGGCGTATTCATCATAGCAGCCAAGCAGCCTGTAGTATGCAAGCTGACTATTCAGCTTTTCAAAAAGACCGTTTTTACGCATCGTTTCAAAGTCGCCCACAAAATCTATATAGAACATAAATTCAAAGTCGGTGTCCGGTATGGGCCGGCTTTCTATTTTTGTAAGATCCGCGCCGTTTTCAGCAAGCAGCCCCAGCAGAGAGTAAAGCGAGCCGCATTTGTTTTCAAGACTGCAAATTATGCTTATCTTGCCGCCCGACAAAACGTCGTCCTTGGCGGTGTTTTTTATGCATATGAATCTCGTGAAATTGCGGTCGCTGTCCTGAATATCTCTCTTGAATATTTTCAGACCGTATTCCTTCGCGCAGTCCTCGCTGCATATCGCAGCTATCTCTTTGTCGCCCTGCTGTGAAACATATCTCGCTGCCGTTGCAGTGTTGGGGTAGCCCTCCTGCTCCAGCTTGTTTTTCTTCAAAAACGCCCTGCACTGCCCCAGCGCCTGCTCGTGAGAAAGCACCTTTTTAACGTCTGCCGCCGCCGCGCCCTCAATACCTGCAAGGCAGTGGCGAATGGGTATTCTCACAGCTTTTATTATGCTCACTTCATGCCGCCGCAGCAGGTCGTATACCACAGAAACCGAGCCGTTTGTAGAATTTTCTATCGGCAGAACGCCATAGTCGCACAGCCCGTTTTCTACCGAGGTAAACACCGCGTCAAAACTGCGCATGAACATTATGTCCGCGCCCTCGCCGAAAGCCGCTTTGCAAGCCGTCTGCGAGTTTGCCCCGTATGTGCCCTGACAAGCTACCGTCATGCCGCTCATCAGTACATCTCCTTAACGGTATCATACAGCGTGCCTACCTGCTTTGAAAGCTCGTCAAACATCTGCGGAGTGATAGACTGCTGACCGTCACACAGCGCGTGAGGGGGATCGTTGTGTACTTCTATGATAAGTCCGTCTGCGCCGGCAGCAACAGCCGCAAGGCTCATCGGCTTTACCATAGCCGCAATGCCCGTCGCGTGGCTGGGGTCTATAATAACGGGAAGATGTGTTTTCTCTTTAAGAACAGGGATAGCCGACAGGTCAAGAGTGTTTCTCGTTGCCGTTTCAAAAGTTCTTATGCCCCTCTCGCAGAGTATTACATTTTCGTTGCCGCCTGCCATAATGTACTCCGCGCTCATCAGAAGTTCCTGTATAGTAGCCGAAAGACCGCGCTTTAAAAGTATCGGCTTGTTTATCTTGCCAAGAGCTTTCAAAAGCTCAAAGTTCTGCATATTTCTCGCGCCCACCTGGATAAGGTCAACGTTTTCAAAAAGCGGCAGCTGCGAAAGATCCATTATCTCGGTAACTATCGGTATACCCGTCTTTGCCTTTGCCTTTGATAAAAGTTCCAGACCGTTTGCCCTCAGACCCTGAAACGCATACGGCGAAGTTCTCGGCTTGAAAGCGCCGCCCCTTAGTATCTTCGCGCCCGATGCCTTTACAGACTGTGCAATAGAGCATATCTGTTCTTCGCTCTCTACCGAGCATGGGCCGGCAATAAGCGTGAACGAGCCCTTGCCCACCTTTACGCCGCTGACGTCTACTATCGTGTCGTTCGGGTGGAACTTGCGGTTTGCCTTTTTGTAAGGCTCTTGTATGCGCTTTACAGACTCAACTATGTCCAGAGCCTCCAGCATTTCAATGTCCACATGGCTCGTGTCGCCCACAAGACCCAGTACCGTAGAGTGCGAGCCCTTTATAGCTTCAATTTCTACGCTCTGCTGTTTAAGCCAGTCTTTCAGATGCTCTACCTGTCCACGGTCGGCATTCTTTCTCAATACGATGATCATTGTTTTTTCTTCCTTTCAAAATACAAAGATTTGCAAAATAAAAACCGCGGCAACGTTTTGTCACCGCGGAGAGCTTACAATATCACGCTAAGTACAAAAGCTCATTTTTCACGGCAACACAAATCAGACTTTCCAAAAAACGAAAAGTCAAAAAAGCCGTTAAAAAATCGAGCGTTCATAATATACATAGCCGTTTCCCCTATATAGTATCATATCTTGCAACAGTTATTATAACACCATTTCGCCTGCTTGTCAAGCGGTATAAAGAAAAAATTTTATAAAAGCAGATACCCCAGCGCCAGCATAAGCTTTACATCTGCGCCGTTTTTGTAAAGTATGTATATCAGCATACCTATCAAAGCTTTTTCCTCGTCTATCTTCGTATCGTGCCCAAGAATTGAGCTTAGTATGCCGCCTATGCCGCCCTGTTTCTGCTCGGTATGCGCAGGCGGAGCAGGGGCAGCAGGGGGCGGTGGGGGCGGAGCAGTTTGCGTGTTTTCCGTGCGGTGTTCACCACCGAAATTTATGGGTATCTGCGCGCGGCGCTGCATTTCTCTCGCCCGTGCAATAGCCTCCTGCCTCATTCTGTCAAACTGCGCTTCGTCATAAGATGCCAAGCAGGTCACCTCCGAGTATGCCGCTCTCTTTCAGCGCAGGAAGAAGCGCCATTATCCTGAACAGAGATATGAGCCTGTCTACCTTGCGCTGCGATTCTTCTTTCAAAAGCGGCTTTAGGGCTATCAGAAAATCTCTGTTCTTGTCAGGCTGCGAAGCCCTTGCCATAACGCTTTGCAGCGCCAGCAGCTTGTTCATGTCAATTCCCTGCTGCTGCGCACCTAGTGGCAGACCTGTGTTTTGAATGTTTTGCGCCGGCGCACCGCCCTGCACTGCATCACCTTGCGGCTGAGAGAACATCTGCGCCAGCTGACTAAGCTGCTCCATGCTCTCCTTGTCGCCCAGTATGCCCTGTATCTTGCCCATCAGGTCGTCCATAGTCTGCCCTCCTTCAGCTTTTCAGCTTTTTTATTATCTCCTGCGCCTGAGGCGTTGCAAGTATCCTCTGCGCCATTGCGGGGTTTGAAAGCGCATTCATAAGTTTTGCGCTGTCCTGAGCCGAAAGCCCTTTCATAGCCGCGTCGAGTTTGCCGCTCTCCAGCTGTTTTTGCAGCTCCTGCGGAGACATACCCAGCTTTGCGCTCACAACGCCCAGCATTCTCTGCTTTGCTTTCTGATCCATATTATTCATATATATGCCACTGCCTTTCATAAATTTCGTGCATTTTATGGTTTGTACTCTTGAAAAAACCTATGGGATATGCTACAATAGTATTATCTTTTTATAAAGGAATGTCTGTATGGGTACAAAAACTCTCAAACGATTGATCGTATTTTCTGACACTCACGGCAAACGAAACGTGATGTATGATATCTTGCAGAAAAAAGCCGATGTGTATATCTTCCTCGGCGACGGCGAAAGAGAGCTTGACGCCATGAAAGAACTTTTTCCGCAAAAGCAGATACTAAGCGTGTGCGGCAACTGCGATATGTTCTCTCAGCAGCCGAAAATAGGCATATACTGTGCCGAGGGCGTTCGCATAATGTTCACACACGGGCACGAGCATAAAGTAAAATATACGCTTGACTATCTGCTGAAGCTCGCGAAAGATAACGACATTCAGGTAATGCTTTTCGGTCATACCCATTGCAGACGGCTTGAATATGTTGACGGCGTGTATCTTCTCAATCCCGGCAGTGCAGCCGAGCCGCGCGATTTTCTGCCGCCCTCGTATGCATACATAGATATAACCGACGGCGGAGGTATATTCTGTACCCACGCAAACGTCTGATACATTATATGCAAAACAAACTTATTTGTTGTTAATTTTATGGAGATGAATTTTATGAAAAAAGCTGTCATAATAGGCGCTGGCCCTGCCGGCATAACCGCGGCGGTGGAGCTTTTGAAAACGGGCGAATACTCCGTCACCGTGGTGGAGGCAACGAGCAGCATAGGCGGCATATCGCAGACCGTTTCATACAGCGGCAACAGAATGGATATAGGCGGTCACCGCTTTTTCTCTAAAAACGATAAAGTTACAAACTGGTGGCAAGAGCTTATGCCCATGCAGGGCGCGCCCTCTTACGATGATAAACTGCTTGACCGCGAAAAGCCGCTTGCCGAGGGAGGTCCCGACCCCGAAAAGGAAGACCGCGTAATGCTGGTGAGGGAGAGGGTCTCGCGCATATACTACAATAACCATTTTTTCGACTACCCTATCTCTATGAAGCCGCAGACTATAAAGAACATGGGTCTGCTGACGACATTCAAAGCGGGGCTGAGCTACCTTAAAGCGTGTATGTTCAAACTGCCCGAAACAAGCCTTGAAAACTTCTATATAAACCGCTTCGGCAAGGTGCTTTACTCTATGTTTTTTGAGGGCTACACCGAAAAACTCTGGGGCAGACACCCGAGCGAAATTTCAGCCGACTGGGGCGCGCAGAGGGTAAAAGGACTCTCTATCACCGCGCTTTTGAAAGATATGGCAGGCAAGGCGTTTCATATAAAAAGCCGAAACGTTGAAACTTCGCTTATAGAAAGATTCGTCTACCCTAAATACGGCCCCGGTCAGCTGTGGGAAACAGCCGCCGAAAAGGTCAAAGATATGGGCGGCGAAATACTGATGCAGCATGAAGTCAAAAAAGTAATGTGCAGCTCAAGGCACGTTACCGCGGTGGTGTGCGATACCCCCGACGGCATGAAAACTATTGAGGGCGATGTCTTCCTCTCCACCATGCCTATAAAAGATCTGATAGCCGCTATGGACGGCGACAGACCATGCGGCGTGGTGCAGAGAATTGCAAGAAGACTTCCCTACCGCGACTTTATGACCGTAGGTTTGCTAGTAAACAAACTTGCGCTTAAAAACAATACAAATATCCCCACGCTGGGCGATATAGTGCCCGACTGCTGGATATACGTTCAGGATAAGAGCGTTAAAATGGGCAGGATACAGATATTCAACAACTGGTCGCCGTATATGGTGAAAGACCCCGAAAACACCGTGTGGCTGGGTCTTGAATACTTCTGCGCCGAGGGCGACGATATGTGGGATACGCCCGACCGCGATTTTATAGAGTTTGCCGCCAAAGAGCTTGAAAAAATAGGCGTTATACACAGCGCCGACGACGTTATAGACGCGCACGTTGAAAGGGTCAAGAAAGCCTACCCTGCCTATTTTGATACCTATAAACACTTAGGCACAGTAATTAAGTTTTTAGATACTTTTGATGACCTTTACTGCATGGGCAGAAACGGTCAGCACCGCTACAACAATATGGATCACTCTATGCTCACCGCGTTTGAAACGGTAAAGGCTATTACAGAAAACAAAAAGAGCCGCAAAGATATATGGAACGTAAACGCCGAAAAGGAGTACCATGAAGAAAAGTAACTATGCAAAAGCGGTATGGCAGGCGGTAAAAGATCACCCGTATATCGCCTCATTTCTGCTTTGCGCCGCGCTGTCTTTCACGGGGTACAGCTTTATTTCGCACATTGAATGGCTGTTTTTGATACTGACGTTACTTGCCGCGGCAGCCGCCATACTGATATATTTTTTGCTGAAAAACAAAAACATACCTGCCCTGCGTGAAAAGGCGGCGCTGCTTTTGGTTTTTGCCGAGGGCTTTATTTTCCGCTTTGTGTATGTTCTTGAAACGCCTGTTACCCTGCGGCAAAATGACGTTCACAATTTTGGCGGTAATAACGGTCACGCGGCATATATCGAGTATATATACAAAAACTTCTCGCTGCCCAAAGGCGACCCCACCGCGACATGGCAGTTTTACCACCCGCCCGTACATCATATCATCTCCGCCGCGTGGATGAGACTGCTCACATTTTTGGGTATGCCGTATGAAAGCGCGTGCGAGAGCATACAGGCTCTTACGCTTTTCTACTCCTGCTGCTGCCTTATACTTACCTATAAAATACTGCGATATTTCGGTCTTAAAGGCAAACCCATAGTCTGCGCGCTGTCAATAGCCGCGTTCCACCCGTCAATGGTGATAATGTCGGGCAGTATAAACAACGACATACTTTCGATAACATTTGCAATTGCCGCGCTGTACAAAGCCCTTTTGTGGTACCGCAAGCCTGATATGAATAACACCTTAGAAACAGCCCTGATGATAGGCTTAGGTATGTCAACAAAGCTGTCGGCGGCGCTTGTCGCTCCTGCGGTCGCGGTCATTTTCTTATGTGGAATGTATAAGTACCGCAGCGACATTATAAACATTCTCGGCAGGCTGGTGGTTTTCGCTTTGGCGTGCTTTCCGCTGGGTCTGTGGTGGAGCGTAAAATGTTTTGTGCAGTACAGAATGCCTTTCGGCTATGTACCGGATCTCGGCGGCAGCAGTTTTCAGTATGTCGGAAATATACCCACCGCAAAGCGGCTTTTCGATTTCAGCCTGTTTCAGTTTGACAGCGTGTTTGAGCAGTGGGGCGGCTCGGCAAGCGGCAGTTATTACGAATACAACCCCACTATTGCATTTTTGAAAAACTCCCTTTTCGGCGAGCATATGAGCGACAAGCCTTTCGGCGGCATAAAGTACACCGCACCGCAAGTGCTTTTCTATGCGGCGCTGTTTCTTGCGGTGATATCATTTGTATCGCTTATCGCCGTGCAATTTATAAAGGGCAAGAACAGGCTGCCTAGCCTCGCGCTGCTGATAGCCCACGCAACATACATGATAAGCTACTACAGATTTTGTTTCAGCTACCCCTACACCTGCACGATGAATTTCCGCTACATTCTGCCCACCATGGTTATAGGCGCGGTATCACTGGGGCTGGCGTTGCAGCAACTGAAGAGCATATCAAAGCAAGGTTTTCTTGTCCGTTACTGCCGAAGCTTCGGCTATATTTCAGCCGCAGTTTTCTGCATATCTTCTTGGCTGACATATTATTTTCTGTTCGCGGCGCAGATGTAGATTTTTTTGCTGCTGTCGCAGCTAACCTGCGGAGCTGTTAAACGCCCCACAGCACACAAAAGTTTTAAACCCTGTCAAGAAAGGAAAAGTTTTCGGTCAAGCCTTTTTCAAAAGGCTTGCGGGGCGTGGGGCAGAGTCCCACAAACACAACGTGCGCTCTGCAAGAGGTGAATTAGAAAACAGTTCGGTGAACTGTTTTCTAAGAGGAGAGGCTCTGCAAGAGAGAGCCTCTCCTTTGAGAAGACCTAGCTATCTTCCCTGCGCGCGCTTGCGTGCGCAATAGCATTGTTGAAATTTTGCGCTCCTGCGCGGCGCTTAAACGCAATTACCTATTATATCTTAGAACACTTTTACATAACAAAAAATATCTCACGGCTTACACCATGAGATATTTTAATTTGCTCTTTAATTGTCCGTTTTATTATACACCATATTTTGCGGTGCTTACCTTTATGCCGACACCCATAGTCGAAGCAACTACCACGCTCTTGAGGTACTGACCTTTTGCAGCGGCAGGCTTAGCCTTAACTATAGCGTCCATAAGGGTGTTGAAGTTCTCCTCCAGCTTATCCTTGCCGAAAGAAGCCTTTCCTATCGGGCAGTGGATTATGTTTGTCTTGTCAAGACGATACTCTATCTTACCTGCCTTAGCATCGGTAACTGCCTTTGCAACATCGGGCGTAACGGTACCTGCCTTAGGGTTAGGCATAAGTCCCCTCGGGCCGAGTATCTTACCAAGACGTCCTACAAGTCCCATCATGTCGGGAGATGCAACTACAACGTCAAAATCCATCCAGTTTTCTTTCATTATCCTGTCAACGAGATCCTGTCCGCCAACATAGTCAGCGCCTGCCTCTTTAGCGGCATCATACTTGTCTTCCTTGCAGAATACGCAGACCCTTACGGTCTTGCCCGTGCCGTTGGGAAGTACAACTGCGCCTCTTATCTGCTGGTCTGCGTGACGCGAGTCAACGCCGAGGCGTATATGCGCCTCAACGGTCTCATCAAACTTAGCCTTTGCGCACTTGCAGGCAAGCTCAAGCGCCTCAGCCGAATCATAAAGCTTTGTTCTGTCTATTTCCTTTGCGGAATTGACATAATTCTTACCATGTTTCATTATATTATCCTCCTTATTGGTGGTGATACCGAAATGCTCTGCGCAAAACGGTTAGCGGAAAATCTTCCTCCCACCTGTCAAGCCATTCACACTAAATATGTCAGTCAACGACTTCTACGCCCATAGAGCGCGCAGTACCTGCTATCATGCTCATAGCAGCCTCAACAGAGCCTGCGTTAAGGTCGGGCATTTTCTGCTCGGCTATCTTCTTTACCTGCTCTTTTGTTATCTTGGCTACCTTTGTCTTGTTCGGCGTACCCGAAGCAGACTCAATGCCGCAAGCTTTCTTTATAAGAACTGCCGCCGGCGGAGTCTTAGTGATGAATGTGAAAGAACGATCCGCATAAACGGTAATTACAACAGGGATTATAAGACCCATGTCGTTCTTAGTTCTCTCGTTGAAATCCTTTGTAAATGCCATAATGTTTACGCCGTGCTGACCGAGAGCCGGTCCTACAGGCGGTGCAGGAGTCGCTTTTCCTGCGGGGATCTGAAGCTTGATCAAGCCTACTACTTTTTGTGCCATAATGCACACCTCCATAATTTGTGGTAAGGCGAGCCGTCTATATGCTCTCCCACTTTCTGCCAATGAACCTTTTTTGCCGCGTTAAGCCTTTTCTACCATGTAGGCAGGCAGCTGCGCAGGTGTTTCTCTACCCATAGTAAATATGGTTATGTTGACCGTCTTGCTTTCGTCGTCAACGCTCTGAACAACTCCGTGCATACCTTTCAGCTTTCCTTCGGTAACAACGACCTGATCGCCCTTTACAAGCTGTATCTTCGCATCATCGAACGTCTTTGTCATTGAAACGCCGAGAGCCTCTACTTCCTTGTCTGTCAGCGGTATCGGTTTCGATCCCGGCCCTACAAATCCCGTAACGCCCCTCGTGTTGCGCACAATGTACCACGTTTCGTCCGTCATTACCATTTTTACAAACACATAGCTCGGAAAAAGATTCTTATCTTTTGCCTTTTTCTTGCCGCCGTTTTCACCGTCCTCAGGCGCTGAATGTTCCGTCGGCATCATAACTTCGGGAATAAGATCCTGAAGCTTGCGGTTTTCGACTACCTTTTTGATATTCTCGGTAACTATCATTTCGTATCCCGAATAGGTGTGGACAACATACCATTTTGCCTGTTCTGCCATTTACGACTGCCGCACACTTAATGCGGCAAACTTCCCCCTCTCAAAAAGTGCTTGTCTTAAAACCGTCAGCGCGCTCTTACGCGCCCAGACCTGCCAGCAGTGTTACCAGCCAGCCGAGTCCTATGTCGATACCTGCAAGTAAAAGTCCGGTTATGCACATGGTCACCATAACAACAGCAGTGTTGTTCGCTACCTGCTTTCTGCTCGGCCACGTTACTTTCTTCATCTCGCTCTTGAGATCTCTGAAATACTTGCGTATACCGCCCTGCTTTTTCTTTTTGACCTTAGTCACAGGCTTTTTAGCCTTTTCGTTTTCTGCTTTTCCCATAACGCTTACCTCCTGCCAAAGACCTACTTGGTCTCCTTATGAAGAGTATGCTTCTTACAGAACTTGCAATACTTGTTCATTTCAAGCCTGTCGGGATCATTCTTCTTGTTTTTCTTAGTGTTGTAATTCCTTTGTTTGCACTCGGTACAAGCCAAAGTTATCTTCACTCTCATATTCGGCACCTCCTGACGAAAATTATGCCCCATGTTAGCTTGGGACATTGTCTAATCCCTTGCCTCCCTCACACAGCGCCCTGCTGCGCCCCGACGGTATATCGAGTAGTGCGGCAATATTTTCAGCGCTCTAAAAAACGGCGCAAAAAATAATGCCTCACAAAGAGGTAAAATTATTATACATCATTATTTTCCTGTTGTCAAGTGTTTTTTGCAAATTTGGTCAATTTACTTCATAGCGGCACCCTGCCGCGCCTGTGTTTTGTTGAAATACCGCAATAAAACGCCCCTGCGCCGCCAAATACATTGACATTTTAATAAAATGTGATATAATTATAAGTGGAGCGTCGGACAAGACTATTCGGGCGGTTGTTTTCCTCTTAGACCTTTGGCGTGCGGTTTGCTTTTTGCAGACCGACTACATAGGAAGGGAGGGCGATAGACATGGAAATACTTTATGTAGTTCTTGCTATCATTCTTTCATTAGTCTTTGCTGTGATCTTCGCGATCATAAGCGAGATAATAAAGAATATACACAAAAAATAACCGCAGTCCTACCAAAACTAAACGGTTATTTTTACGTTTATTAGGGAAGACAACCGCTTAGTCAAAGCCGGCGCTCCTCTTTCTATTTATATTATACACCACTCACACCAATTTGTCAAGCATTAAATAAAAAATCTCGCCTTTTGCTGTGTCAAGAGGCGATTTTCTTGACAAACGGCAGTAAATATGATACAATAAAAATATATAAAAGTGTAAAAGGAGTTTACTGATGAAAAAATGCCCCGACTGCCGCGCGGTACTTGAAAATGATGCACGTTCCTGCCCCTACTGCGGCAGTGATGTGCCTGCGCTGGTAAGCCGCTCTCAGATATACTCTATAGATGACAAAACCGCTACTCGTCGGGCAGCACGCCTGCTTGTCGCGGCATTTATAGCTATGGTGTTTGACCCACTTTACATACCGTCTTTCATAATAATAAACGCCGCAAACAAAATAAAAAGTGGGTGCTCCGCTGACAACTCAAAGGCTAACGCTCTTGCCTCGGCGGCTTCGACAGTCGCAGGTCTGGCGGTAGCGACTTCTACAATAATAGTTTCGATAGTTTTTGTAATTTTGGTCATATCGTAATAACGAAGTATGCAAAAATGATAAAGGAGAAACCCTATGAAAAGATGCCCCAACTGCGGCGCTAAAATAGAATACCAAGGCGATGCGATGTGTGCCTACTGCGGCGCACAGCTTCAAGAAAACGCTCCCCCTCGGCAGAAAGTTACATATCAGCCGCGGCAGGCTGCGCCTCAGCAAACGCCGCTTATGCAAAAGGTCAACAAAAGCGCCGAGATAGCAAACAAAGTGTACCTCAGCAAAATTCTTTCCATAGTTTCGCTCGTATTCAGCAGTTTTTTCGTGCTGGCAGTAATAGCTATAATAATGGCATCATCGGTCATCAAAGACCCTGCCGCAGCAGATGAGCAGAAACGCTCTGCGAAAAGCTCTGTAATTATTGCTTCTGTTTCAATTGCCATAGGCATAGTGTTTTACGTTTTTGCAAGTGTTCTTATAGCGTTTATGAAATGACTGCAAGGAGAATTTTATGAAAAGATGCCCCAACTGCGGCGCGCCCATAGAACGCCAAGGCGACACACACTGCGCCTACTGCGGCTCACCCCTGCAAGACGACACACAGCAGGTCACATTTCAGCCGCAGCCGCAACGCCGCAGCAAAGCCGAAGAGCTTGATGAAAAAGTACGCTTTTGCAGGGCGCTTTCAATAGCCTCGCTGGTATTCTTCGCATTCTTCATAGTTGCCGCAATTGCCATGGTAACGGCGGGTTCGATAATAAACGACCCATCTGCAAGCGATGAGCAGAAACGCTCCGCGAAAACATCATTCAAAATAGCGGCGGCATCTATAATAATAGTACTAGGTTTAATAGCCACCGGCACGATATTTCACATATTTTACAGTGCAATACTAGGTCAGATATAATTCAAAGGAGAGATACTTATGAAAAAATGCCCCAACTGCGGCGCACCGATAGAACACCCCGGCGACACCATCTGTGCTTACTGCGGCTCGCCATTGCAGGACGACACACCGCCCCAGCAGCAGGTAACTTATCAGCAGCCTCAGCAGCCTTACAACAGCTACCCACAGCAGCAGCATCAGCCGACGTTCGATGAACTCAACCGTCAATGGCGCGGCATAGCGCCGCAGAACAAGTCAAACGAGATAGATGCCAAACTTAAAGTGTGCCGCATACTTGCCATTGTCTCGCTGGTCATGTTTACCTCGTTCATTGTCGCGATAATCACCATAGTAATGACAGCGCCGTATACAAAAAGTCTCGAGGCATCAGACGCGCAGATCCGCTCTGCGAAAATATCTTTGAGGCTGGCGATAATTGCGCTTGTGCTGGGCGTTTTGTGGCAAATGGCAACTTTCCTGCCGCTGTTCTCTTGATAATTGTAATAACAAAAGCAGCCGAGAGCTTTCTCCCGACTGCTTGTTTTTTGCTCAATTGCTAAGATAAATCAGAATTTATCTGCCCTACCTATTTTTCTTTTGGGGAAAACCTTTCTGAAGAAAGGTTATTCCCCATACCCCTTTCCAAAGACTTTTATATTGTTTTTTGGCGAGGGGTAATGTCTTTGATAAATCAGCGATAAATTGCAAGTTATCTGTTTTTTAAAGAGAACAATTACCCCTCGCCAAAAAATACAGAAGTTTTAGTGAGGGGGTTTGGGGGAAGACCCTTTTCCAAAAGGGTCTCCCCCAATAGCAAGGTAGGTATAGCGGACAAAATTCCGATTTATCATTCCTCAATATGGCTCGCATACTTGCTCATGAACGCATCATACTGCGCGATAAAATCTTCGTTGGATACCTTTATTCCGCCAAGATATTTGTGCGTGGCAAAGCTGTTTCTCTGAACCTCTATTATCGCCACCGCAACGTTGGAGCAGTGATCCGACACCCTCTCAAAATCGTTGAGCATATCGTTCAGCACAAAGCCCATTTCTATAGTACAATCGCCCTTTTGAAGGCGCGCTATATGCTTTGCCTTTATATCCATTATAAGCCTGTCTATTACCTGCTCCAGCGGCTCTACTCTTTTTGCTGCCGCTATATCCTCATTATCAAAAGCATCGGTCGTTATGTCAAGTATCTCTTCTATAGCATCGGTCAACATTGCAAGCTCTTTCCTCGCGACACTTGAAAAGCTTATTTTCTTTTCGTGCATCTCGTCGGCGGATTTCAGAAGATTTACAGCATGGTCGCCTATCCTCTCAAAATCGTTTATCGAGTGCAGCTGCATTGTTACCTGATGAGAGTCATGGTCGGAAAGCGATTTGCTCGATACCTTTACAAGATACGTCCCCAGCTTGTCCTCGTATTTGTCAAGCTGTTCTTCATTAGCCTGTATCTGTTCGCGCAGCTTTGTATCGTAATTCTGCGTAAGTTTTATCGCTGTAAGCAGCGAAGAACGCGCTATTTTAGCCATTTCAACGGTCTTTACAAAGCATTCGTTTATAGCTACCGACGGCGTGTTGAGAAGTCGCTCGTCTATAAAACTCTGCTTGTCGTGACCCTTGTTTTCGTTGATTATCTTGTCCGCCAGCTTTTCCAGTGCTTTCGGGAACGGGAAAAGTATTATAGTATTTATAATGTTGAAAGCCGTGTGCATAGCAGCTATTCCCACCGCATCTATCGGCTTTGAAAAGAACGAAAAATGCACTATAGCGTTAGCGGTGTATATAGGTATCATGAAGACCAGCATACCTATTATTTTTATAAGCGTGTGAATAATGGCGACTTTTCGTGCCTTTCTGCTTACGCCTATACTTGAGATAAGAGCCGTCGCGCAAGTACCGATATTAAGACCCAGAACCAGCGGTATCGACATACCCACCGTAATGTTGCCCGTGACCGCCAGCGCCTGCACAATGCCTATCGCCGCCGCAGAGCTTTGTATTATTCCCGTAAACGCTGTAGAAATTATGACAGCAACTATAGGGTTGTCAAACATCAGCAAAAGCTCTCTGAAAGCAGGCGTTTCAACCAGCGGCGAGACCGAATCAGCCATAAGCGTCATGCCGAACATCAGTATTGCAAAGCCTACAAGTATAGAGCCTATACTGCGCTTTTTGCTGCTCTTTGAAAGCATGAAAAGTATTATTCCCACAAACGCAAACGCAGGCGCAAAATTTTCGGGCTTTAGCATTTTCAGCCAAAAAACGTCGCTTTCAAGCCCCGTAAGCGAGAGTATCCACGCCGTCAGGGTAGTGCCGATGTTCGAGCCGAATATTACAAATATCGTCTGTGATACCTGCATTATGCCCGAGTTTACCAGACCCACAAGCATTACCGTCAGCGCCGACGACGACTGTATGGCAACGGTTATGCCCATGCCCAGCACAATGCTTTTCAGCGGATTAGAAGTCATCTTTTTGAGCATTTCCTCCAGTTTTCCGCCTGCCATTTTCTCCAGTGAGTTTGACATTCTGTCCATGCCGTAGAGAAAGAACGCCAGACCGCCCAACAGCGTAACGATATTGAAGATGTAATCCATTTATATTTTCCTCTCCGTTTTAAAACGGGAAAATTCTCTGTCTTTCATTTCCGTATGGATCTATTGTATCACAATTATGTTAAATCTACAGACACGCTTATGTTAAATCTGCGTTAAAAGCCTCCCCGAAAATTTCGGAGAGGCTGGCTTTATTTCTTTAACTCTTCGCGCACCTGCATAAGTATTCCGCCCAAAAGGTTCTGCCCTTTGCCGTCTACAGTGCCCCATATCCTGTCGCCCCAGTCGTTGCCCTCTTCAAGATACGCATCGCCTGTTGCCAGCAGCTTTTCTTTAAGCTCCTCATTCTGGGAAAACTTCGCAAAAACTATCTCTTTCATCACGCGCACTTTTATCTGCTCCCAGTCAGGGCGCAAAGAGACTTCCCTGCCCTTGTGCTTTGACTGCGACGGCGAAAGGTCGGCAAACTGCTCCCTGCGCGCCCTGTCAGCACACTTCTGCGCCTGAAAAGCCGCCTCGCTGCTGTGATACACAATGCCGTCATACTCCAAGTCTGCCTCATAAAAATTGCTTAAAAAGAAATACTCATCTCTGAAACTGTCTATCTTTTGTATGCCCATATTCGCTCCTTAATATCTGCCGTCATTCACAAAATACACCTTGTACCACACAAGAAACGTAAACACCGTCCATATCTTGCGGCTGTTGTCAGCCTTGCCGCTGCGGTGGTCGTCCAGAAGCTGCACAAGCGGCTGCGTGTTGAAAAACTGCTTTGCTGTGTCGCTTTCAAACTCTTTTTTCACTATATCGTAATACTTGTCTTCTTTCAGCCACACCCTTATAGGCACGGGAAAGCCCAGCTTTTTCTTTTCCGCGGTTTTCGCGCTCTGCTTTGGGGTGTCTTTCTTTGCCGCAAGGCGCATCGCGTACTTTGTGATATACTTCGCATCATCGGTCTTTTTGCGCCGTGTCACCCTGAATTTTGTCGGTATCTTCTCCGCAAGAGCCATTACCTCTTTATCAAGAAACGGCACGCGCAGCTCTAAAGAGTTTGCCATGCTCATTTTGTCGGCTTTCAGAAGTATATCCCCTGCCATCCACATATGCAGATCGAGGTACTGCATTTTAGTAACATCGTCCTTGCCCTTAACGTTATCGTAAAACGGCTTTGTCAGCACGGTTGGGTCGGGCGCGTTTGTGCTTATTTTCAGTATCTGCTTTCTCTGCTGCGGCGTGAACATATACGCATTGCCTATAAATCGCTCCTCAACGTCCTTGCCCTTGCGCACAAAAAAGTTCACACCTCTTTTAGCAGGGAGCTTCTCTGCCACCTTGCCTATACCCCTCTTTACAAAGCGCGGCAGCCTGTCGTAAACCGTGCCGTTCGGGTCGCTGTATACGTTGTAACCGCCGAATATCTCGTCAGCGCCCTCGCCCGAAAGCACAACTTTCAGCCTTTGCGATGCAATATTGCACACAAAGTAAAGCGCCACCGCCGAGGGGTCTGCAAGCGGTTCGTCCATGTGGTACTGTATCATAGAAAGGCTTCCCCAGTATTCTTCGGGGGTTATGACCTTGCTTGTGTTCTCTTTTCCTATAGCTTTTGAGAAATTCTTCGCCCAGCCTATCTCGTTGTATTTTTCATCGCTGCCAAAGCCCACGGTAAACGTCTTGTCAACGTTCGCTATCGCTGCAACATAGCTGGAATCCACACCGCTCGATAAAAACGAGCCTACCTCAACATCAGCTATCTTGTGCGCCTCAACAGAATCATGAAACGTGTCTGAAATGCTGTACACCCAGTCTTTGAGCGTAGGCTCCGTATCAGCCTCAAAGTGTACGTCCCAGTATTTTTTTATAGTAAGCTTACCGCTGCTGTACTTAAACCAGTGTGCAGGCGGCAGCTTGAATACACCCTTGAAAAACGTCTCGTCCGCCGCCGAATACTGAAACGTGAGATAGTTTTCCAGCGCTGCGGTGTTCAGCTCTTTTTTGAAGCACGGGTGCGGCAGAAAACACTTTATCTCCGAGCCGAACATAAAACAGCCGTTCATCTGCGCATAGTAAAGCGGCTTTATGCCGAAGAAATCGCGCGCGCCGAAAAGCTCCTGCTTGTTTTTATCCCATATCACAAAAGCGAACATTCCGCGCACCATGTCAAGCAGCTTTTCGCCGTACTCCTCATAGCCGTGAATAAGCACTTCCGTGTCGGTGTTTGTAGAAAAAATATGCCCTGCCGCCAACAGCTTTTCGCGTATATCTTTGTAATTGTATATCTCGCCGTTGAACACTATAACCAGCGACTTGTCTTCATTAAATATAGGCTGATCGCCCGAATTGCCCACGTCAATAATGCTCAGTCTGCGATGCCCAAGCGCAATGCCGTCATCGATGTACTTGCCCTGCGCATCGGGCCCGCGGTGTTTTATCCTGTCCATCATCTCTCCAAGCACCCTCTCGGGCGACTGTATGCTGTTCGTAAAACCTGTTATACCACACATAAATATACCACCTTTGTATACATTTTTGTTGCCTCATGCCATCTGCAAAAAAGAGACTGACCTTGTTACGGTGAGCCTCTTTGCACATCTTATGTAATATATTTCCTCTATAAAAGGTATTATAACACATATCGCCCCATTTGTCAAGCAGATGTTTTTTAGTTGCTTTCGCAGCAGCCTTTTACGCCAATTGATCTTCCTTATAATTCAGCCTTATTTTATCCGTTATCAGCGCGATGAACTCGCTGTTTGTCGGCTTGCCCTTGTTCGCGTTTATCGTGTACCCAAAGTACGTGTTCAGCGTGTCAAGGTCGCCCCTGTCCCAAGCTATCTCTATCGCGTGACGAATTGCCCTCTCCACTCGCGATGACGTCGTGTTGAATTTCTTCGCCACCGTCGGGTACAATACTTTCGTAATGCTGTCAAGCATATCAACATCGTGAACGCTGAGCATTATAGCCTCTCTCAGATAGTGATACCCCTTGATGTGCGCAGGAACGCCTATCTTGTGTATTATGTCCGTAACTATAATTTCAAGGCTGTACACCTTTCCTGCCGATGTTTGGTCTGAAATGTCACCGCCTGCGGTAGTACCAAGCAAACTGTGTATCCTGTCACCCAGAATAGCATAGTCAAACGGTTTCAGCATATAAAGCGCCGCGCCGGATTGCAATACCGACTTTTCAACAAACGGGTTTGTGTAAGTGCTCGTCACGATGAAAAGCGGCTTTTTGTAGTTCGAGCGGTTTATCTTTTTCAAAAGCTCAATCGCATCAATGCCGGGCATAGTGGCTTCTATTATCGCAACATCGGGCGCTTCGTCCTTTATCGCCTCGTATATCACGTTGCCGTCGCTTGCCCTTGTGATAACATAGAAGCCCTGACTTCTCAGCATATTTGCGCATACGCCGCTCTCACTGTTTTCTTCCCCGATCAAAATTTTGATCTTACTGCTCATAGTTGTCGCCTCCGAAAAACTTTTCGACGCATTACTGCCCCTTTCGATTATTCAGCCTTTAACAAGACTTTAGTTCCTGTAATTATTTTATAATACGCCGAAAAAATATTCAAGTACTTAAAATATAACAAAATTCGACA
>CANPZC010000026.1 GCA_947589355.1 uncultured Clostridia bacterium | reverse complement strand
TAATACGCCGAAAAAATATTCAAGTACTTAAAATATAACAAAATTCGACAAAATATCTTGAAAATCACGAAAAATCGTTGTTTCGGCACTTTCTCATACAACAAATTGCAGTAAAATAAAGCACACTTCACAAAAATAGTGAAGTGTGTTTTCGGTGGAGTGTGTTAGTGCATCTATGTCAAGTGCCTTAAATGCGAACAACATGTATGCCTGATGCGCCGCAGCTTCCTGCAAGCACCAACGTTTTTGTGGTAACATCGCTTTCGGGCTTGCCGCTCTCGGTATAGCCGCCAAGACCCGTGTGCAGATCGTTTTTGATATGCCAGTGGCAGGGAATGTACAGCGTTATGCCTGCCGCTGTGCTGTTTATGTTCACTACCGCCTCGTTGCCTGCCATGTCGGCGTTGTCAAAGTATATCTTAGCGCCAGCGCATGAAACGTTTATGTTTACCTCTTTCAAATTTTTTGAACGAATGTACCGCGTAACGCCGTTGCAGCGAGTGTTTATGTTTATTACAGATTCGTCCTCGCTGGTGCTGTCAAAGCTGCCAACGCCGCCGAAATGCGCGCTGTTTTTCGTTCTGCTATTGTACCATGAACCTTTCTTCGGGAACAGTATCGTAAAGCCTATCGACAAAAACAGTGCGGTGAAAAGCGCAGGCCACGGCGTGAATTTTTCAAGACCCAGCACATCGTCAAACAGTATCACGATTATCGCCAGCGGGAACATAATGCCTGCAAAGTTGCGCTTTATCGCGCTGCTTATTATAATAGGTATAAGCAGTACCGAGAACACCGCGCTGAATATGCTTATGCCCTCTATCACGCCCGTGTAGTAGAGTATCAGCAGAAGACCTGCGGCAATGAACATTGAGCCCCAGTAGTATTTTTTTGCTTTCATAAAAATTTACCTGCCTTTCTGAAAAATCTCGTCCAGCCGCTGCTTGAACGCCTTGTAGTAGCTGCGAGAAACGTATACCTGCTTGTGCGAGCCCTCAAACATTACCAAGCTCGATGAGGTTATGTTTTTCTCTATCGAGTATATCTTCGAGGTGTTTATTATCGTGGACTTCGATACCCTTATAAAGTTGTGCGGTAAAACGTCTTCCAGCTCATACAGCCGCAGCTTTATCTGAAAAATATCGTCAGCCGTGTGCGCGTCAATTACCGAACCGCTCGTTTCAAAGAAAAGCACATTTTCTAAACTTATGAAAAACTCCGTGTTGTCTTTGAAAAATGACAGCCGCAGTTTGCCGTCATGCTCCGATATTTTCTTTTGCAGAGCCGTAACGCTCTCGTCAAGCTCGCGGCAGCGTATTATGACTTCGTTTTCTTCTAAGCTGTCATCAAGCTGTATCGTAACTTTCACGGCGCCCACTCCCTCGCTCTGATAATAATATACACCAAGCCCTCAAAAAAGTAAATAGCTTTTAACTGACAGGTGAATTTTTAGCCCTGACAGGTAAATTTTATCTAATTAGATGTTAACATATATACGCAGAAAAATCAAGTGCAAAAAATAAGCGGCAGATATTCTCCGCCGCTTGTGTTGTTTACTTGTCAAAGCTCGGGTTGAATGCGTAGAAGTTTTTGGAGTCCAGCATATCCTGCACCATGCGCAAGCCCTCGCCGAACCGCTGGAAGTGTACTACTTCGCGCTCACGCAGGAACTTTATCGGCTCTCTTACGTCGGGGTCGTCAATAAGGCGAAGCAGATTGTCATAGGTGAGGCGCGCTTTCTGCTCTGCGGCAAGGTCTTCCGAAAGGTCTGCGATAGCATCACCCGTAGACTGGAATATGCTTGCCGAGAAAGGAACGCCCGTGGCAGCAACAGGGTAAATACCGGTCGTGTGGTCTACAAAGTAAGCGTCAAAACCGCCCTCGCGAATCTCCTTTTCAGAAAGATCTCTCGTCAGCTGGAAAACTATCGCGCTTATCATCTCCATGTGACCCAGTTCTTCTGTACCTATGTCGGTAAGTATGCCTTGCACCTCGCGGCAGGGGGCAGAGTAGCGCTGGCTGAGATACCGCAGTGATGCGCCAAGCTCTCCGTCAGGGCCGCCCAGCTGCGTTATAATAAGCTTTGCAAGCGCAGGGTCGGGGTTCTTGATGTTTACAGGGTGTTCAAGCAGCTTCTGATAT
The DNA here is from genome assembly GCA_947589355.1 of uncultured Clostridia bacterium. GTDB lineage: Bacteria > Bacillota > Clostridia > Oscillospirales > Ruminococcaceae > UBA7477. The sequence continues at coordinate 25,973 of CANPZC010000026.1, read as the reverse complement.
TTCCACATTAGTTTTCGCTCCTTTCCCAAGGGAACGCGGTGGTAGCCCACGTCCACTTTTTCTCGTCGTCGCAAACGCCCATAGCGGTGAGCGGTCCGTAAGTTTTTTCATAGTCTGCCACAGCCTTTTCAAGCATAGCCTTGTGCTTGCGGTAGTATTCAAGACCGTCGGGGCAGTTGGGGTGGCTGTCAAGATACAGAATAACATCGGTCAGAGTAAACTCGCAAGCCTGAATTTTCTTCTGCATAAGCTGTTTGTCAGAGAGCGCCATGCTTTGCGGCCTCCTTTCCTATGAACGGCAGATCAAGGCAGGGGAATATAGTGCCCCTCGTCAGCGCAAGATCGTCATCATACGGTGTTTCCCATTTCTGATATGGCACATACATCATGCCTATAGGTGTGCTTGCAGGAAACTTTGATACAGGCTCCGGGCAGGGAGCGGCAGCATCTTCGGTGTCCTGCCTGCCGAATAGCTTTTTGGTTATTTCAGCAGCGTTTATGTCCATTGTGTTTCCTCCTTGTAAAATGTTCGCCCTAAAATAAGGCTAAAGTATAATATGTCATAAACGGGCGAAACGTGCTAATGCAGATAAATTGACATTGATAAAAATATTTTAAAAAGCCCTTGATTTTTGCGACTGGGTATGTTATAATACAAACGTATGTGAATGTTTTAAAGAAACCGGAGGGTAAGTAAATGGGTACAGTTGAGGTTATAATGGGCGTGCTTCTTTTGATATCATGCCTTATAATAGTTGTTGTAGTCCTCATGCAGGACAGCAAAGACCAGGGGCTGACATCTGCAATAGGCGGCGGCTCTTCCGATACGTTCTTTAACAAGAACGAGTCGCGCACAAAAGAGGCAAGGCTCAACAGATGGACAAAATTTGCGGCATTTCTGTTTTTTGCAGTAACACTTGCGGTAAATATAATAATACCGTTTTTGCATAAGTAACAAGCTAAAATGTCAGACAAGCCCATGCGCCTAAGCAGAGGGCTTGTATTTATTTTAAGGGAGGAAAGCGGCGTGGCTTACAGCGAGCTTATAAAGAATTTTGAAAAAATACGCAGCTACATGAGGGATTTTTATGTCTACGGCTTTAAGAGCCGCGACGACTATACCCAGAAAAGCGCGCGTTCATATGACGACGAGCGCCGCAGAATTGAAAGCTGGCTGGGCGACTGCATGGGTTTTCGGCAAACCAGCGGCGGCAAAAGCGTTTTTATATCTATAGACAGCCGCCTGCAAAGGGGCAATCCGCTGTTCAGAGCGTGGAAATCGTGCAGCTTTACAGACGGCGATATAACGCTGCACTTTTTTATTTTTGATATTCTCTATTCTCCCGAAGTTAAGTGTTCTATGGCTGAGATCCACGAGGGCATAGAAAAGCGGCAGCAGCTGTTTTTGCAGGCAAGGGTGTTCGATGAATCTACCATACGCAAAAAGCTGAAAGAGTATGAAGAACAAGGCATTGTAAAAAAAGAAAAAGTCGGTCATACGGTGCTTTACAGCCGCTGTGAGAGCCCTGCATTTGACGGCGCAGACGCCCTTATGTTTTTCTCCGAGATCGCCCCCTGCGGCGTTATAGGCTCTTTTTTGCTGGATAAACTGCCGCCGCAGAAAACGCCATTTGCGTTCAAGCACCATTATATTACCCATACCCTTGACAGCGATATTCTTTGCAGCCTTTTTGACGCCATTGACCGCCGCTGCGAAGTTACCCTTGAAGTGCTTAACAGAAGAAAAACGCCGTTCACCATTACCACTCTGCCGCTGAAAATATTTATAAGCGTTCAAAACGGCAGGCAGTACCTTATGTCGTACAGCGAGTATAATGACAGAATATTTTCCACAAGGCTTGACAATATTATTTCCGTAAAGATAGGCGATGTGTGCGAAAATTTTGAAAGCTATAGGCAAAAGCTTGAAGATATGCAGAAAAACCTGTGGGGTGTAAGCATTGGCAGAGGAGCTAAAGAGCATATCGAATTTACCGTGCGCTGCGTAAAGGGCGAGGAATACATATTTGACAGAATGATGCGCGAAAAACGCTGCGGCATTGTTGTGCGGCTCGATGAAAATACCTGCCGCTTTTCAGCAGAAGTTTACGATGCAGGCGAGCTTGTGCCTTGGATACGTACATTTATCTGCCGCATCGTGAAGCTTAAATGCACGAACGACGATATAGTGCAGAAGTTCAAAGATGACTTAGAGCAGATGTACCGCCTTTACGGCATAAAAGAGGAGGCGCTGGTATGATATTCAGCGAACTGTATGGTACATATTATAACGCAGTTGCCAAAATACTCACAGCAGCCGTTGAAAGAGATGTGCCGCTTGCACAAATGCGTGAAATAATACGCTCTGCGGCGTTTGAAGAAAGCGTTTTTGAAATTGAGCCTGCAATAACATCGCAGCGGTGGAATTTGATCTCTAAAGACGGTAAGACCGACATTGAGCGCAAACCAACCATGCCGCTGACTAATTTGCAAAAACGCTGGCTGAAAGCTATATCTCTTGATAAGCGTATAAAGCTTTTTGACGTGAAATTCGATGGGCTTGAAGACGTTCAGCCGCTTTTCAGACCCGAAGATATTTACGTTTTTGACAGCTTTTCGGACGGCGACGACTATGAAAACGAGCAGTATGTAAAAAACTTCCGCGTGGCGCTCGATGCCGTTAAAAATAACTACCCTATTAAAATAAAGTATACCGATCGCCGCGGCTTTGCAAGCTTTATTGCTGCACGCCCACTGCGGCTGGAGTATTCGGAAAAGGACGATAAATTCAGGCTGTATATATCGGGCAGCAGGGGAATGAGTACGATAAATCTTGGCAGAGCGCAGTCGTGCGAGCGGCTCGCGGAAAACGTAAGCTTTACTGAAAAGAAGACCGCACCCGTTTCAAAAACTGTCACTATAGAGCTTGTAAACGAGCGCAATGCTCTGGAGAGGGTAATGCTGCATTTTGCGCATTTTGAAAAGCAAGCCGAGCGCATTGACGACACCCATTACCGCCTTACCATTACTTATGACAGCGACGACGAGAACGAAATGATAATAAGATTTTTATCGTTCGGCCCGTTTGTAAAGGTAGTGCAGCCTCAGCGCTTTGCAGAGCTTATAAAAGACAGACTATACAGACAACTTGACTGCGGACTGTGAGCGCATATTTATATTAAGCTGTGAACTGTAAATAGTTCGCAGCTTTTTTTCCGTGAAAATCATTTTGAGTAGTGCTATACTTATAATTGCTAAAGGGCGTTAAGCTGTAAGCAGGCGATTTGTATTCGCCGCGGTGCGCGTGGCAGTGCCTTAGCGTATGCCGGCTTTCTGACCTGAGGGCTATGGATCAGGAATCCATTTTTCGTGAGTTCGAATCTCACCTGTATTGCAAATGAAATTACGATACAGCCGGTGGCTCGGAACTATTGTAAAAGATATGGTATTGAAAACGCAGAATTATCGGTCAAAGGTGCAAAACCGCCAAGGCGGTACGCCAAAGACAATGTGCGGTAAGCCCTGTACACGGGCGGATACCGTAAGCGGCGATAAAAGCCAGAGCAATGCCTTCCGCTTTTATATGCCTCTTGCTGAAACCTATGTCCGCTTGCCGTGCATGATAACTGCAATACTTCAAGGAGGAAGCATTATGAAAAAAGTTATGATCAACGAAAACGAAAGAGGTCTGCTCTTTAAAAACGGCAAATTTGTTGACGTTCTCACCGCAGGCAAATACCGTACATACGGCGGCAGAACTATAGAGGTAGTCTCAGCTGACAAGCTGGTTTCTTCGGCACACTGCACGCTGAACGACCTGCTCAAAAATCAAAAGCTTGCCCAAATGGTGAAAGTCGTTGAAGTACCTGCGGAGCATATCCTGCTTCACTTTGCAGACGGCAATTTCGCAGGCGCGCTGCTTAGCGGCAAATATGCATTTTGGGAAAACGGCAGAAAGCGCGAATTTCTTTTAGAAGATATGTCGCAGCCCGAAGTATCGGATACAGTTCCCGAATACATATTCCACCTCGGCAGGCTCTCTTCGCAGCTTTTCACCAAAGTAGAAGTCGCGCAATACAACAAAGCAAGGCTGTACTTTAACAAAAAGTTCGTGCGGCTGCTAGAGCCCGGCACATACTACTTCTGGCTGAGCAACACAAACGTAGAAGCCGAGCTTGTTGATACCCGTGCCATACAGATGTCCATAACAGGTCAGGAAGTGCTGACGCAGGATAAAGTTTCGGTGCGCCTTACTATGGTCTGCACCTTCAAAATTACAGACTATGTAAAAATACGCACCGAGTTGGACGACTATGTAGATCAGATACATACCGCCGCCCAGCTTGCCATGCGCGAGTACATCGGCAGAAACAGGCTCGATGATATCCTTGCGAATAAGGACGACCTTTCAAAGTATGTGTTCGACCGCCTGAAAGAGCGCGAAAAGGATATGTACGTTGAGTTTTCCGAGGCGGCTGTCAGGGATATCATACTGCCCGGCGAGATACGCGACATAATGAATACCGTGCTAGTTGCCGAAAAGCGCGCGCAGGCAAACGTTATAACCCGCCGCGAGGAAGTCGCTTCTACCAGATCGCTTCTGAACACAGCCAAGCTTATGGAGGAAAACAAAACTCTTTATAAGCTCAAAGAGCTGGAGTTCATAGAGCGCATCTGCGAGAATGTCGGCAACATAACCTTAAACGGCAGCGGCGATATACTCACCCAGCTGGTTTCTCTCACGAGCAAACACAGCGAATAACAACGCTTTACACCATTTTTCTTTTCCCTTTCTTTACTGCCGCCTTGTCCGATACCTTTCGGGCAGGGCGGTATTTCTTATTGCTTTGTATTGACAATTATCGCTATATTATCAATAACCTAAACGTATTATCACTTTGGCAGGATACTAATTTGTACAAAAGCCTTTGAAAATTATTAAAAAATTCCCCAAGGCTCTTTACATTTTTATGGAAATACTATATAATATAAATATATGTACATTAAAAGCGCGAAAGGAAATATTTATGCTGATATTAGATGACCTTAAACAAACGCTCGTGTCGTTCGAGCCAAAGCTGAAAGAGCTGTATACCGTTCTTGCTATCGAAGATAAAAAGCAGCAGCTGAAAGAGCTTGAAGACCAGTCGGCAGGGGCGGACTTCTGGAACGATGCAGAAAATTCTCACAAGGTGCTGAAAAAGATAAGCTCTCTGAAAAGCATCATAACCAAGTATGATAAACTTCAAGAAAAGTTTGACGACATAGGCGTTATGATAGAGCTTGCCGCCGAGGAAGACGATGAGAGTATTCTGACCGAGATAAAGACCGACCTTGACGAGTTTACCAAAAATGTAGATGAGCTTACCTTAGCAACTTTGCTTACCGGTCAGTATGATGCAAACAGCGTTATACTCACTTTGCACGCAGGCGCAGGCGGAACCGAGGCGCAGGACTGGACGGAAATGCTTATGCGTATGTATCAGCACTGGGCAGATGCTCACGGCTATAAAACTACCGTTCTTGATACCCTTGACGGCAACGATGCAGGCATTAAAATGGCGTCTATGATGATAGAGGGCGAGAACGCTTACGGCTATCTTAAAAGCGAGGCAGGTATTCACAGGCTTGTAAGAATTTCGCCGTTCGATGCCTCGGGTTCAAGGCATACCTCGTTCGCGGCGGTAGACGTTATGCCCGAGATAGACGACGATATAGAAGTCGAGATACGCCCCGAGGACATTAAAATGGACGTTTTCCGTTCAAGCGGCGCAGGCGGTCAGCATATAAACAAAACGTCGTCAGCGGTAAGGCTTACGCATATACCCACGGGTATAGTAACTTCCTGCCAGACACAGCGTTCGCAGGTGCAGAATAGAGATTTTGCGATGAAGATGTTAAAATCAAAGCTCATGGCTATAAAAGAAGCCGAGCATCTTGCAACTATTGCAGATATAAAGGGCGTTCAGAAAGAAATTGCGTGGGGCTCGCAGATACGTTCGTATGTGTTCATGCCGTATACGCTTGTTAAAGACCACAGAACAGGCTATGAGCAGGGCAACGTAAACGGCGTTATGGACGGCGACCTTGACGGCTTTATAAACGCGTATCTCAAAGCGCTTTCTTTGGGGCAGATCGAAAAGTAATATATGAAAGGGAGGCTGCATTATGGCAGGCTACGGAGCGATAACTATTGAAAGGCAGTATGCCAGCGGAGGCAGCGAGATAGGAAAGCTTATCGGCGAAAAGCTGGGCATACCGTACCACGACCACGAAATACTTGAAACGGCGGCTAAAAACATAGGCATAGAAAAGGAAATGGCAGGCTTTGCAGAGGAGACTACCACAAATTCTCTGCTGTTTAATCTGTCGCTGCTGAGAAATAAAAGCGGCGAGCTGCCTATTTCAGAGCGTGTTTTCAACGAGGAAGCGGCTATAATCAGCGGTCTTGTTAAGAACGGCCCGTGCGTTATAGTTGGCAGATGCGCAGGGTATATACTTAAAAACCGCGTAAAAACGCTTAATGTGTATATCTATGCAGAGTATGAAACGCGCTTTGACAGAGCTATAAATAAGTATGGCATCTCGCCCGACGAGGCAAAGGAAGTTATAAAAAAGTACGACAAAAAGCGCGGAGATTTCTATAACGCCAACACCAAGCTCAAATGGAGTGACAAGGAATGTTATCATCTGTGCCTCAACAGCGGCAAGCTCGGCACAGAGCGCTGCGCCGATATCATCTGCGCGATATACGATATGGGAAAGTAAAATAAAGATGGATACTAATGTTTTATTTGATCGTATAATAAATGCGGTGCATACCGACGGTGTCAGCGTGATAGGTATCGACGGACTAGGAGGCGCAGGAAAGAGTACTATATCCGAAAAGCTGTGCCAAAATTTCTCAGAGCATGGTTTTCATACTGTTTTGCTTCATATAGACGATTTTATACATATGCGAAAATTAAGATATAATTCGGCATATCCTGATTGGCAGTGTTACTATGATCTGCAGTGGAGATTTGATTATTTTTCAAATATAATAAACGAGATCAAGAGCAGACACGATGATCATGTTGATATTGAGTTATACGATAAAGAGAACGATACATATTATCAGCAGCGTTTTTCTGTCCTTGATAAAACTATCGTTATCGTGGAGGGCATATTCCTCCAAAGGGAAGAATATTGTAATATATTCGACTATATGATATATATTGATATTCCCGAGCAGATAAGGCTTGATAGGGTGCTGAAAAGAGATACCTATATCGGTGATGAGCGGCAGATCATTGATAAATATAAAAGCAGATATTTCCCTGCCGAGCATAGGTATATGGAGCAATTCTGCCCTCAGAATAATGCCGATCTTGTGATAAGTGAATAATGGTTGTGTTATTTCCGATTTATCGGGTCAATAGTGAAGCGTACATATTACATGAAAGGAATTGATCGAACATGGCGCTGCCGGAGTTTAGCAAGCTCACGCAAAACACAACAGCCGTTCCGCAGTGGGCAAAGTATATGAAAAACGGCGAGTTCATAAGCTACTACACCACATACCATAGCAAGATATATTTCGATTTGTTTGATAAGTATACCTACCCCTGCGAAAAGTCGGGAGATATTACATATTACATCTACGACCCCGTAAAGCACGGCGCGCCTGCCGATAAAAAATACCCCGTGCTCATGTGGCTGCACGGCGCAAGCAACGCCCTTGACGGCGTGAAATGCATCATGTGCTGCGGCGCGGAGCAGTATGCCTCGCCCAAATATCAAGATGCTATGGGCGGCGCGTACATCATCGTTCCCCTTGCCAACGAAAAACGCCTTGAAAACGGCAATATCGACGGCACTTGGTCGGAAGTCTATTCCGCCCCCGTAAAGGGCATATACGATAAAGTCTGCAAAGAGCATGAGAGAAATATAGGCAAAAAGTTTGTCATGGGCGCATCTTCGGGCGGCTATTTTACATGGCAGCTGCTGGAGGACTTTGGCGGATATTTTGACGGCGCTATACCTATCTCGTCGGGGTATGTTCCCGATGACAACGCGCTTGACAGAATTTCCGACAGCGGCGTAAACTTGCTTATCGCCCACGGCAGACATGACGAAATGGCTGATTTTGACGAATGTATCGTGCCGCGTATAGATAAACTTATGGGCATGAAAAACTGCATTTGCTTCTTCCCCGAGTGGGTGTATAACGGCGACGGCGGCATATCATCGGTGCATTTCGGTATAGAAATGGGTCAGCACTGTATGATAAACTGGGTGCAGTCGAATTTGATGTTCGATAACGGCACACCTGCCGACGAGCGGCTGCCAAACGGCGTAACAGGCTGGATAAAAAGCGTGTGCGAAAAGTAATAAGCGCAATAAAAGAATAAGTACGAAAAAAGCCGTGCATCAAAGCGATGTACGGCTTTTGCTTGCAGTATAATTACTGCTTGTTTCCGCTCTTGTAAGCGTCGATCATTTTCTTAACCATCTGACCGCCTACGGAACCTGCCTCGCGAGAAGTCAGGTCGCCGTTGTAGCCCTGCTTGAGGTTTACGCCGACTTCGTTGGCAGCCTCCATCTTAAATCTTTCGAGGGTCTGTCTGCCCTGATCTGTAGTAATACCTTTCATTACTTACACTCCTTAAATAGAATCTGTTCGTTAGGGAACATACTGTTATTTTGTAAAATATCCGCGATTTTATCAGAGGAAATGTCTTCCGTTTCCGGGCTGGATAATATTGCAGATATTTTTTGCCGCGCGATATTTCGCACAGCGATACAGTTCATATTTACCCCTGATATATTTGCGGTTTTTGCCGCTGAAAGTATTTTAACCGAAGCTTTCGCTAATATGTAATTTTCGTGTTGACAAATAATTGAAGATTTTTTGTAAGCAACAAGCATAAAAAACAAACCGAAGGAATTTAACGTTCCTTCGGTTTTATTTTGTCAGTTCAACAACAATTTTGCCTATCAGAGCCAGCTGCTCCTGTGTAAGTTGTCGGCTTGCCCAACCGTTTTTTGCGCGATACGATTCAGCCAGCTGCCTGACCGTTTCAGTCTGCGATTCGCTCAGCCCGTGCAGCGACATCGTGCCTTTGTGTTCCATTCCGCAAAGTGTGTCCATAGATATGTTGAAGATGCTCGCTATAGAGCGCAGCGTTTCAAATGGGGGCGTCATTAAATTAGATTCGTATTTGCTGACTGTTCCCTCGGTAACATCAAGTAATTCTCCGAGCTTTTTTTGTGTTATATTCCGTTCTTTGCGTAATGACTTTATTAAAGCGCCGAGATCGTGCATGTATCCTCACCTCAACATTTCTATTTTAGAATATTATATCTGATTGCACTTGCTAAATTAGAAAGTTTGTGATATAATATATTCTATATACGAAAGTTATTTAATGAATAATTTCAGTTTATGCAAGTTATGGTGGAGGTATACGGTATTATGGCAAACAATAAAAACCTGAGCAAGGCTAATAAAGCCAAAAAGGACGAGTTTTATACGCAGCTTGTGGATATAGAAAAAGAGCTGCGGCATTATAAGGCATTTTTCAAGGGCAAGACGGTCTTTTGCAACTGCGACGACCCCTATGAGAGCAATTTTGTAAAATATTTTGCGATGAATTTCAACGCGCTGGGACTGAAAAAGCTGATAGCTACCTGCTACGCTACTTCTCCTGTGCTGTATACGCAGCTGAGCTTTTTTACAGAGCCAGAGCCTGTAGCAGTCGCCGCTGAAGGCAAAAAGCCTTACAAAATAGAGATAACCGAGGTGCGTGACGAAAACGGCGACGGCGCTATCGACCTTGACGATTTTGAAAAGATGCTGAAAGAGAATCCGCCGAAGCTGTTGCAGGGCGACGGCGATTTTCGCTCAGAGGAGTGTATAGAACTGCTGAAGCAGGCAGACGTAGTAGTCACAAATCCTCCGTTTTCGCTGTTTCGTGAATATGTCGCGCAGCTTATTGAATATGACAAGAAATTTATCATCATTGGCAACCAGAATGCCATTACATATAAAGAAATTTTTCCGCTGATAAAAGATAATAAAATGTGGCTAGGATATGGATTTGAAGCAGGAAATGCGTATTTTTCTATTCCTACAAATTACAGAAAAGATTGGGCAGATGGTGTATATGATGAAATAACAGGACTTGTTAAATTCAGAAATTTAAAATGGTATACAAATATTGATATAGAAAAAAGACATGAAAATTTAATTTTATATAAACACTATACCCCCGAAGAATACCCCAAATATGATAATTATGATGCTATTGAAGTAAGTAAAACATCTGATATCCCCTGCGACTATGACGGCGTTATGGGCGTGCCGATAACTTTTATGGATAAATATAATCCCGAACAGTTTGAGATAATATGGACAACAGATAGGGGCGGAGATGGGTATTTGGAACATATTAAAAAGCCACATACACGTTATGATGCACCTGTTGTGAATGGAAAAGGTCTTTATAAACGAATATTGATTCGCAGAAAGAGGGGCTAAAAATGAACATCAGACTTGAAGAACATACGATAAGAGAAGTATTTGAAGGCTATGAAGATAATGAAGAAAGCGGCGTTAAAGGCTATGGCGGCAGGCTAAATATACGTCCTGCTTTTCAGCGAGAGTTCGTCTACAAAGAAAAAGAGCGCAACGCTGTAATAGATACGGTGTTCAAAGGCTTTCCGCTGAACGTGATGTACTGGGTAGAGGACGAAAACCAAAGTTTCGAGCTGCTTGACGGGCAGCAGAGAACCATAAGCATTTGCCAATATTGCAGCGGTGATTTTTCTATGCCGTTTGACGGCAAGCCGCGCACTTTTGCTAACCTTACAGCAGCCGAGCAGCAGCAGTTTCTTGATTACAAGCTGATGATATATGTCTGCAAGGGCAGCGATAAAGAAAAGCTTGACTGGTTCAAAACGATAAATATAGCAGGTGTGGTGCTTACATCGCAGGAGCTGCGAAACGCGATATATACAGGCCCGTGGCTTACAGATGCCAAGCGGTATTTCAGCAAAAACGGCTGCGCTGCCTATAAAATTGCAAACAAGTATATGACGGGCGAAATGAACCGTCAGGCATACCTTGAAAAGGCGATAAAATGGTTAGCCGAAAGCGAGGGAAAGGGCATTGAAGACTATATGTCGGCACACCAGCACGACAGCAACGCTGCGCCCCTCTGGCTGTATTTTAACGGCGTTATCACCTGGGTGCAGACTATCTTCCCCAAATATCGCAAGGAAATGAAAGGTCTGGAATGGGGCTCGCTGTTCAACGAATACGGCAAAGATAAACTTGACCCAGATGCTCTGGAAACAAAAATTTCCGCCCTTATGGCAGACAGAGAAGTCACCAGAAAGAGCGGCGTTTATGAATATCTCCTCAGCGGCAAAGAAAAGTTTTTAAGTCTGCGGCAGTTTGAAGAAGAAGACCGCCGAGCCGCTTATGAACAGCAGCAGGGTATTTGTCCTATATGCAAAAAGCGCTTTGACTATGAAAAAATGCACGCCGACCACATAAAGCCGTGGCACGCAGGCGGCAAGACAGTTTTTGAAAATCTGCAAATGCTTTGCAGAGACTGCAATCTTAAAAAATCGGGAGACGTTTGATAATATCATTTTTTGTATCACCTTGTCGCATTGTGACATATTATGTATCGGGAAATAAATTTCCCACTTATTCCGATACAGAAAGGCAGCGGCATAATGAACGGAAAAACTTCTGGCAAGATGTCCGTCAGGAAAAAGATCGTTATCGTTATTATCCTGCTGGTGCTCATGCTGATATGCTTTCTGCTGGGTATGTTTACGCAGTCGCTGAAAAAGCCTCGCGGCGGCGGTATGCGCTTTGAGGCAGGCGTGGGAATTTCCCCAAACACCGAAACACCTGCTCAGCAGCAGGGTATTGCCGTCAAGGGCATGACGCAGATGTTCATTCCCTCAGGTGAGAAAACTGTCTCAGCAAGCTTTGAAAACCCCGAGGAGAACTCGGGGCTTTACTACCTCACCTTTGAGCTTATAGCCGATATTGACGGCAAAAGCGAGACCCTCTACACCTCGGGTCTAGTAAAAGCAGGCGAGCAGGTCAGCTGCATTACCCTTTCGCAGCCGCTTGAAAAAGGCGAGTACAGCGCTGTGCTGCATATACAGCCCTACAGTATCTCGCTTGCCCCCACAAACAACGCGGATATCCCCATAACACTAATAGTTTCATAGATTTGGAGTGATCAATATGATGAAAAAACTTCTGACGGCTGCCGCGGTGCTGGCTATTTTGCCGTTCACCGCATCGGCAGAAACGATAGATCAGTCGGCGGCGGATAAAACCGGTACAATAAGCGTAGACCACTATGTCGATGTTTCATATACGGTCACTATCCCTGCCGGTGTTACTTTTACAGACAGCGAAAAGGTAGTTGAAAGACCGCTTCAGGCAAGCGGCGTATTTCTGAATGAGGGCGAAAAGCTAAGTGTATATGTCAGCAGCCAAAACGGTTTCAGAATGGTAAACAACAGCGGATATATCGACTATTATATGAAAGTCAATGCCGGCGAGCCCATAAGCGGCGACAACGTAAAAGTAATGACCGTCACCGCAGGAGATAACTCCGGCTGGGCGCTGCTGGAATTTGGTACGGCGCTGTCAGACGAGCATCAGGCGTATGCAGGAATATATTCCGATACGCTTACCTTTACGGTAGCAGTTGAATGAACCTTTAAGCCCCGATAAATCGTCGGGGCATTATTTGTACCCCCATGTTGACAAGCAGCCTTTGGTGTGATAAAATTGTATTAGTTTTTAAGAAAGGGGCATTTTTTATGAAGGTACTTATGATCAACGGCAGCCCTCGCAATGGCGGCAACACTAGTATAGCTCTTGGCGAAATGGAGAAAATATTTGTACAGGAAGGCATAGAGTGCGAAATTTTGCAGATAGGCGGCAAAGATATTCGCGGCTGTATGGCGTGCGGCAGTTGCGCCACTCTCGGCAGATGCGTTTTTGACGATATAGTCAACGAGGCGGCGCAGAAGTTCGAGCAGGCTGACGGCCTTGTAATTGCAAGCCCTGTTTACTATGCATCTGCAAACGGCACGCTTATTTCTTTCCTTGACAGACTGTTTTACAGCAGCGGTTTTGACAAAACTATGAAAGTCGGCGCAAGCGTTGTTTGTGCGCGGCGCGGCGGCTGTACGGCAACGTTTGACGAGCTGAACAAATACTTCACTATAACGGGTATGCCTGTGGCTTCAAGCCAGTACTGGAACGATATTCACGGGCGTGAAAAAGGCGATGCCGAAAAAGACGACGAGGGCAAACAGACAATGCGCGCCCTTGCAAGGAATATGGCGTTTCTGATAAAGAGCATAGCCCTCGGCAAAGAAAAATACGGCTTGCCCGAAAAAGAGGAGTGGACACCCACACACTTTATAAGATAACAAAAAGGACTGCGTTTTGCAGTCCCTTTTTATGTACAGCTTTATTCTACTGCTGTATCATCAGATGTGCTTTCCTCAGGCTCGTTTTCTTCTTCCTGCTGTATATCTAAAACAACATCAGCCATGCCGCTTTCAGATGTCAGCCAGTTTTTCAAAGTCTGCCTTTCGTCTTCCGTAAACTCTCCGTCTGCGGTACACGAAAACAGCAGATATTGCGCGCTTCCGTCAGTCATGACACCGCACCGGCAGCCGCTGAGTTTTGTAAATATGCTGCCTGCTTTCTTAGAGATCTCCGCACAGTCTATGTGGTCTTTCAGATCGTTTTCCAGCTTGTCAATAGTCTGTTGCTGCTGCTCTAAAAGATCTTCAAGACCGTGTATAGTGTTTTCCTGAACCGCAATAGTTACCTTGTCGCTGTCCTCGCCCTCAATGCTCTTGTTCTGCGTTACGTGTATCGTAAATCCGTCAAGGTCGTAATCGTCAAGGCGGCTCTCCAGCTCGGCGATCTTCTCATCAGATATCTGCATACCCACAAGCGAGACCGAAATTTTCTTGTCTATCTTGTCAATACTGCTCTGCACCAGCTGCGTGTCAGAGAACACAAATTCGTTTGCAAGATAGTCTTCAATATTTCTTTCAAGTACCGAAGAATACACCGTGTAAGCGCCAACAAGCATGCTCGGTATTACGGTCACGATTATAAGCACCGTGATTATGCGGCTTATGCGTTTGTGCTTTTTAGCATCAAGTTCTTCGCGAACGGGCACGCCCAAAAGCTTTGTAACAATGAGCGCCGAAAGCGCAATAAACAGCGTGTTTATAATGAACAGATACCCTGCGCCCAAAATGAAATTGAGCTGCATTGTGGCAATGCCGTAGCCTGCTGTGCAAAGCGGCGGCATAAGAGCCGTTGCAATAGCCACGCCCGGGATAACATTGCTTGCCTTTTTGCGCGTGTTGCCTATGCTGCCTGCAATACCGCCGAACAGCGCTATCATAACGTCCCAAAGGGTGGGGCTTGTGCGCGCTATCATCTCGCTTGTCGCAACGGTAAGCGGCGACAGCTTGAAGTATATCACGGAAGTTATAAGGCTTATTACCACCTGCGTTGCAAAGCGTGATGCAGCGTGCCTGAGCATCGGCAGATCGCGTATAGCAAGCGAATAACCCATAGTAAGTATGCCGCTCATCAGCGGTGAGATCAGCATCGCGCCGATTATTACCGCCGTGGAGTTGACATTTAAGCCTATAGATGCAATAAGTATCGCCATCATCAGTATCCACATATTCGCCCCGTGGATAACCGTGTTTTCTTCCATCATGTCGTGAAGCTCGTCGTAATCAAGCATATTGCTGCGCATATCCAAAAGGCTGTGGAAATAGTCTTTCAGTGGGTGTTTCGTTTTGACTTCCTCGTTCATATGTATTACCTCTGTAAATTTATTTCTTATACAATTATAACACCGCGCCGCGCAAAATGCAACATAAATTTGTTCCTCTTGACATTAAATTGATCAGGTGATATAATAATTGTAACAAATATTCAAAGCAACGAGGTGTTATTTATGGACATAAATGGGCTTGAGTTCAGTGAGTTTCTTTCAGGAGGCGTGCAGAAGATAGTTGCAAGGGCAATGGTCGTTGCAAACGGCGACCGCAGAGAAAGCCGCTTTTTCGCCGATTTTATGATATCTTCGTTAGAGGCTGCTTTCAACCGTAACGTTCACGCCACAGGCGGAGAAAATATACCGCCGTTTCTTATAGCATCAATATCGGGCAGCTGCAATCTTCACTGCGAGGGCTGCTATTCGCGCAGCAACGGTTATTGCTCCGACTGCGACAAGCCGGAAGAACTTTCGGCTGACGACTGGAAGAATATATTTGTGCAGGCCGAGGATATAGGCATAAATTTCATACTTTTATCGGGCGGCGAACCGCTTATGCGCAGAGATGTTCTCAAAGTTGCATCGCAGTTCAGAAGAATACTTTTCCCGATATTCACAAACGGCACGCTGATAGATGATGAGTATCTGGAAATGTTTATAAAATACCGCAATCTTTTGCCTGTTTTCAGTATAGAGGGAGACAGTGTAAAGACTGACAGCCGCCGCGGCGAGGGCGTTTTTGAAAACGTTAAAGAAAAAATGCAAATGCTGTGCGAAGCTGGTGTGCCGTTCGGCGTGTCTATCACCGTTACGCATGAAAATCTGCAAGAGGTCAGCAGCGATGAGTTTGTGCGTTCTTTGCAAGATGACGGCTGCAAACTTGTGGCGTATGTTGAAGTTGTGCCCGTAACGGAAGATATGCGCACTCTGGCGCTGACTGACAGCGACCGCGAATATTTGAAACAGCGTGCTGTAAATTTGCAGAAAAACACCAATAAGATGTTATTTTTGTCTTTCCCCGGCGATGAGGATAAAACAGGCGGCTGTCTCGCGGCAGGCAAAGGCTTTTTCCATATAGATGCAAGCGGCAACGCACAGCCATGCCCGTTCTCTCCGTATTCTGATACGAACGTAAAAGAAACATCATTGCTGGGCGCGCTGAAATCACCGCTGTTTACAAAGCTTCGTGAAAGCGGTATTCTTGAAGACGAAAATGGCGGCTGCGTGCTTTTTCAGAAGAAAGAAGAAGTTGAAAAAATGCTTTGAAAAAAACTCAGCCGCTGAACAACTGCGGCTGTTTGTATCTGAAAGCTATTGACAATATTTTAATTATGGTGTATAATATCTTCAAAGGAGATGAAAATATGAACTTTTATATAAGCGATACCCACTTCGGGCATGAAAATATTATAAGGCATTGTCAGCGACCGTTTTCGAGCGTTGAAGAAATGGACAGACAGATGATAGAAAACTGGAACTCGCGCGTTGGCAGCGAAGATTCGGTCTACATCTTAGGCGATATGATGTTTCGCAATAAGGCAAGTGCGAGCAGCTATCTTGAAAAGCTAAACGGCAAAAAGCATTTGATAGTCGGCAACCACGACCACACATGGATGCCCCAATGCGCTATGGATAAGTATTTTGAAAGTGTTGATAATCTGCTATATATCTCAGACTGCGGCAGGCAGATAGTTATGTGCCATTATCCTATGATGTCATGGCCGCATATGGAGAGGGGCAGCTATATGGTCTACGGGCATATACACAACAGCACGGGGCAGCCTTTCTGGCAGCTGATAAAGGAAAACCCGTATATGCTCAACGCCGGCGCCGATGTAAACTGTTATATGCCGGTGACTTTTGAAGAAATGGCCGCGTACAATCAGGCTTTCAAGGCAGAAAGATAGGTTTAGTGCAATCATCTATGCTGTCCGTCAGCAGAGCGGCTGCAAGCCCTGCCATGGCTGCAAGCGGCTGCGAAGTTTTCGTGTACAGCATAAATTCGCAGGGCTCGTAAACTTTGCCGCCAAAGCTTTTTATGTTTCTTTGTAAAGATACCATTAAACGCTCTTTTTGGCTGCTTGAAAGGCTGAAAGTCGCCTTGTCGGTCGTGCCTAGGGTCACGAGCGGCATATTGCCCAGATGCCGCATTTTTTCGCAAAGCGCGTGGTGGGGAGCTATCATAGCCGCACCTTCGCAAGGTAGCCGCCGTGGCAGGGAAGTGAGTATAACAGCGTTGCAGCCGCGCAGGTTTTTGATGTATTTTTGAAGATAAGTAAAACAGCCGCTGTCGTCAAAAAAGTAAATGCAGTTCATAATTTACCTCTTATCCGCGGTAATAGCCGCTGAAAATATTTTAACCGCACCAAATGGCAATATGTATTTTCCGCGCTGACAAAAAATTCAATTATTCAATAATCGATCATTTGCAAGGTCGATTATTTTTTTGCCCGTTTTTTCTGCATACTTAAACGCCTCAAAAGCCCCGCCGCTGTAATGTTCCAACCAAAAATATACAACGTCTGAGCGGTCTATAATATATTTATTTCTTATGTAAATAGCAGATTTAAAATGCGCAGCACTTGACTGTTGACATATTTCTACATCATCATAATAACTTAAAAATGACTGTTCATTTTGTTTGTATTCAGCTGTCATATACGGCAACACCAACGTTAAACTGCTGTTTCCGTAATCAAGTTTTCTTTGCATCTGGCGTATAACAGAAGCGGTGAAAATGTCAAACTCTCCGTTCCTGCCGATTAAAAATTCTATATATTTTCCAGAGCGCAATAGCAAATAAATATGCTCTTTAAGTACATTTTCTATATGGCAGGTATTGTTGAGATATCTGTGCCCAAAGAAACTTACTGTTATAATTTCCATATACTCACGTCCTCTTAATAATAGTTACTATATAAATAGTACCACTAAACGTGTATATTTTCAAGTGGTAACTTTCATAATAGAATAATTATTAGGAGGGAATAGATATGAAAAACAGCAGAACAGTCGTTACGATAAATGATTACGGAAGAATATCGGTATGCCTGAAAGGGATCATGGAGCAAAAGGGCTTTACAAGAAACAGCCTCGCCCACGCAACAAACACGCGGTTCGAGGTCATAAATAAGTGGTATAATGATAATGTAGAGAAAATGGATCTTGACATTTTGGCAAGAATTTGTTATGTTCTTGACTGCACACCCGATGAGATAATAAAATATATTGAAAATCAGCCGTGAACGTGGTATAATATATACAACACAATTTATGGAGGTATGCTTTATGAAAAAGGATCTGGGAGTTTTGCCTGCGCTTATGCCTATGCCCGTCGCGATAGTCGCAGCTTACGGTGAGGACGGCAAGGTGTGCGCCATGAACGCCGCGTGGGCGCAGATATGCGACATGGACAAAATAATGCTGTGCATCGACGAGGATCACAAGACCACAAAAAATATCAGGCACAGCAAGGCTTTTACCGTAAGCATAGCAGACGTTGAAAACATGGCGGCTGCCGATTTCTTCGGTATTGCAACAGGCAACAAAATGCCCGATAAGTTTGAAAAGAGCGGCTGCCACGCCGTTAAAAGCGAGTTTGTGAATGCGCCCGTTATCACCGAGTTCCCCGTTACTATGGAATGCGAACTTGCCGAGATAGTTGATACCGAAAACCTGCACGCAGTTGTAGGCAAGATAGTTAATGTTTTGGCAGATGAAAAGGTAGTCGGCGAGGACGGCAAGGTCTGCCCCGAAAAGATAAACGCTCTCATCTTCGATCAGTTCCGCTCGGGTTACTATGCAGTCGGCGAAAAGGTCGGACAGGCTTGGAATGCAGGCAAAGATCTGATGAAATAATTTTGCAAAAGTGCGCCGCGCGGTCAAAAGCCGTGCGGTTTTTTGTATGTTAATAAAATGTTCATATATTTGCACGATAAGTATGTTATAATATGTATAAGTATAAATTGTGAGGTGACACATCATGGCGAAAAAGCCGCTTTATAAAAGACTGAAATACGGCAATATCCTTGCCGTGCTGGTCATCGTGGTGTTCGTGATAGTAATGGTATCGGTCATAAAGAGCTCAAAAAATGACGATAATTCTTCTCAGGTGTCAGCGCCTGCGGAAAGCTCTCAGAGCGGCGATGTATCAGGCGCTGACGGCAGCACGCTCGAGGGGCAGAATACAGACACAGTCTTGGGCAAAATAAACTATACTTACGATAAATACACAAAAGCTTCCATGTATGACGGCGTGCTTACCGTTGTAGGCGCGCAGGCACAGTTTTCGGGTACTTCGGTAAGCGACTGCGTTTCATGCTATGATTTTATGTTCGACAGCGAGGGCAATAAGCTTTTTTCAATTCGCGACAACAGCGTTACAGCGCGCTCTGTTACCCTTAATGCCGTAAGAAGCATGATGACCGATTTTTGCAAGCAGTTCGGCGAGGCAGGCTTGGTGCTCATGAACGGCTATGAAACGGGCGACAGCAGCAGCGACCTTTGCACGGGTTATACGGTTAATTTCCGTATGCTTGCAGCCGACGGCACATATACCGATTTTTCGCCTATGGGCAGCTATCAGTGGCTGGCAGAAAACGCCTATAAATACGGGCTTATTTTCAGGTATCCTCAGGAAAAAGCAGGCGTTACGGGCGTTTCCGATAAAACGGGGTATCTTAGGTACGTTGGTCAGCCGCACGCGCAGATAATGAAAAACAACGATATGTGCCTTGAAGAATACGTTGAAATGCTGAAAAACCACTCGTATGAAAACGCGGTCGGCTACACTACCGAAAGCGGCAGCGACTATGCGGTGTATTACTGCCCGTCCGAGGGGGAGAGCACCAACATAAAAGTGCCGACTTCCAGCGACGGTACAAAATATAATTACGAAATTTCGGGAAATAATACCGATGGATTTATAGTCACGGCTAAACTTCCCGACAGATAAAATTTTTAAGGTATGGTGAATAAAATGAGCGAATGTACACATGATTGCTCCACCTGTTCGAGCAATTGCAGCGAAAGAACTGACTTTCACGAGCCGCCCCATGAGCTTTCAAAGATAAAGAAAGTAATAGGCGTGGTAAGCGGTAAGGGCGGTGTAGGCAAGTCGATAGTTACCTCTATGCTTGCAACGCTGGTAAACAGAAACGGCTTTGCAACAGCTATTCTTGATGCCGATGTAACAGGTCCTTCAATACCCAAAGCGTTCGGCGTGCATGAAAGAGCGCAGGGCAACGAAAACAGCATTTTTCCCGTAAAAACTACAAAGGGCATTGAGATAATGTCGGTTAATCTCTTGCTTGAAAACGAAAACGACCCCGTTGTCTGGCGCGGCCCCGTTATAGCAGGCGTGGTAAAGCAGTTCTGGCAGGACGTTATATGGAACGACGTTGACTTTATGTTTGTAGATATGCCCCCCGGAACGGGCGATGTGCCGCTGACAGTATTTCAGACGATAAAGCTTGACGGCATAATAATAGTTGCTTCTCCGCAGGAGCTTGTTTCGCTGATAGTTGAAAAAGCCGTAAAAATGGCTAATATGATGAATATACCCATTCTCGGTGTTATCGAGAACATGAGTTATGTCCAGTGCCCCGACTGCGGCAAACAAATAAAGCTTTACGGCGAGAGCAATATTGACAAAATAGCGCAGCAGTACGGTATGCCCGTGCTTGCAAAGCTGCCCGTAGTGCCCGAGCTTGCAAAGCAGGTAGATGCAGGGCTTATAGAGCTTTTCGAGGGAGACTGGCTCGATGACTGCGCAAACAGGCTGATCTCAATGCTTGAAGAATAAATTTTCATTAAAAAAGACCACCATCAAGGCGGTCTTTTGTTATGCTATTTTGCTCGTTTTGCGTTTGCAAGCATAAGCTTTATGCGGTTTTCTTGGTTTACCTTGGTAGCACCCGGGTCGTAATCAATGGCAACTATGTTTGCCTCGGGGTACGCCTCTTTTATAACGCGCATCATGCCCTTTGCAACAATGTGGTTGGGCAGACACCCAAACGGCTGCGTGCAGATTATGTTTTCCGTGCCGCTCTCGGCAAGAGCAGCCATTTCAGCAGTTATGAGCCAGCCCTCGCCCATTTTTACGCCTTGGTTTATATACTTGTCAGCATATCTGCGAAGCTCTTCAAAATCGTGCGGAGGGAAGAATACCCCGTGCTCTTTAACTGCCTTTATCTGCTGCTTCTGATATGTGTACAAAGCCTTGTAACCCACAGCGTAACCGTAATATCCGCTGCCTTTGCGGTCGTAAAGCTTGCCGTCGTTTATCCTGTCGGTCGCACAGTACATTACAAAGTCCAAAAGCCCCGGCACATTCGGCTCGCAGCCCTCTGAGATGAGAAACTCATTCAGATGATTGTTAGCCAGCGGCGAGTATTTTACATATATCTCGCCCACAATGCCCACGCGCGGCTTCTTTTCTTTGCTGCGCTCTATCGAGGCAAAGTCGTTTAGTATAGCTCTGTAGTGCCGCTTGGTATCGAAAAACTTGTTCTCAGCGAACATCTTTCCCAAACGCTTCTCCCACTTTTCAAGCATCTTGTCGGTGTCGCCCTTATTCACCTCATATGGCACGCACTGATTGTAAAGCAGCATGAGCAGGTCGCCGTAAAGAACGCCGTATATCAGCTTTACAGTGATAGGCACGGTTATTTTGAACGCAGGGTTTTTCTCCAGTCCGCTGAAATTGAGCGATATAACAGGCACTTGCGGAAACTCAGCCGAAATAGCCTTTCTTATCAGATGAATGTAGTTTGAAGCACGGCAGCCGCCGCCAGTCTGCGACATAAGCAGAGCCGTCTTGTTCACATCGTATTTGCCGCTTTTCAGCGCGTCCATAAACTGCCCGATAACCAGCAAAGCAGGGTAGCAGGTGTCGTTGTGGGTGTTTTTCAGACCCTCGTCAACAACGTTTCGCGAAGTGTTCGTCAGCAGTTCCATGTGGTAGCCGTAATTTTCAAATATCTGCATTATCAGCCGAAAATGAATAGGCAGCATATCGGGCACAAGTATCGTGTAGTCCTTTTTCATTTCCTCGGTAAATACAGTTTGTTCAACTCTTTCAGAAGCCATATTCCTCAGTTCCTTAACTTTAATATGTTATACAGATCATACTGCCGCGGTCTGACGCTCTTTTTCTTCCAAAGCCGCCACCAAACTGCGCAGCCTTATCCTTGCCGCACCAAGATTGTTTATCTCGTCTATCTTCAGCTGCGTGTACAGCTTGCCTTTTTCTTCTAAGATAGCCCTTACCTCGTCGGTAGTTATAGCATCAATGCCGCAGCCGAACGACACCAGCTGCACCAGCTGCATATCGGGCTGAGTGCATACATATTCAGCCGCCCTGTAAAGCCGCGAGTGGTACGTCCACTGGTTGAGCACGTCAAGCGGCGGCACGCCCACTAGTTCCGAAACGCTGTCCTCGGTTATAACAGCCAGCCCCAGCGAGGCAATAAGCTTGTGTATGCCGTGGTTTATCTCCGGGTCTATGTGGTAAGGTCTGCCTGCCAGAACGATTATCTTTTTGCCGTTTTCGCGCGCGTTTGCAATTATTTCAAGAGCCTTGTTCTTTATGTCTTTTCTGTATGTCCTCTCCGCCGCGAACGCCTCATCAAGCACCGAATAGATCTGTTTGTGCGTTATGCCATATCGTTCAAACGCCCTTGCAAGAGCCTTAGCGGTGTGATTTTTCCTGTTTATATCAATGTAAGGCGCAATGAAGTTTTCGTCACTCAGCCTTTCGTTGTTGGCTTTCAGAAGCTCTGGGTAGTAAGCAACAACAGGGCAGTTGTAGTGGTTATCGCTGCCGCCCTCGTCAATGTTGTAGCTCATGCAGGGGTAGAATATAAAGTCCACGCCCTTTTCAAACAGGCTCTCAATGTGTCCGTGGCAAAGCTTTGCAGGGTAGCATACAGTGTCGGAGGGAATAGTCTGCTGACCTTTGTAGTATGTGTCGCGAGTAGATTCTTCCGATATCACCACTTCAAAACCGAGCTTTGTAAGCATCGTAGAGAAGTATGGC
Source organism: uncultured Clostridia bacterium (assembly GCA_947589355.1). Classification (GTDB taxonomy): domain Bacteria; phylum Bacillota; class Clostridia; order Oscillospirales; family Ruminococcaceae; genus UBA7477. The sequence continues at coordinate 3,092 of CANPZC010000026.1, read as the reverse complement.
AGCAGATCGTAAAAACTCAGCGCCAGCGGCAGACCTACTTTAGCTATCGACGTGCCCTGCGGCTTTTGCTCTGCGAAACTAAGCAGCTTTTTGTACTTGTATTCGTAAAGATTTTCATTTTCGGTATCTATTTTTATGCCTGCACCTTTTTCGCAGCGATTGCCCGAAATAAACTTGTGACCGTCATTGAACCTTATTATAGTAAGATTGCAGTGTGCGCCGCAGCCACCGCATTGTGCCGCGGTAGAGCGGTAACTGAACTGCTCCAGCTGCTGGGCCGTAAGCAGAGAGCTTTTATCGCCTTTCGCGTTTTCTTTGGCGTATAAAGCGCAGCCGAATGCACCCATAAGTCCCGCAATAGCAGGTCTTATAACGTTTCTGCCAAGCTCCGTTTCAAACGAGCGCAGTACAGCATCATTTAGAAAAGTACCGCCCTGAACAACAATGTTCTGCCCCAGCTCGTCAATGCTCTTCGCCCTTATTACCTTGTATACAGCATTTTTTATGATAGACGACGAAAGCCCTGCCGATATGTCGGCGACCTCCGCGCCGTCTTTCTGTGCCTGCTTTACAGAACTGTTCATAAACACCGTGCAGCGCGAGCCAAGTTCCACGGGCTTTTTGGCAAACAGTCCAAGCCGCGCAAAGTCGGCTATGTCGTAGCCAAGCGCCTGCGCAAATGTCTGTATGAAAGAGCCGCAGCCCGATGAACACGCCTCGTTGAGCATTATGCTGTCAATGGCGTTGTTTTTTATCTTGAAGCACTTTATGTCCTGTCCGCCTATGTCTATAATGAAGTCAACATCGGGGCAGAAGTACGCCGCCGCCTTAAAATGCGCCACCGTCTCAACAATGCCGAAGTCCACGCCAAGACCCGTGCGTATCAGGTCTTCGCCGTAGCCGGTTACAGCCGATGAAACAATATTCAGCTTCGGCGTTGCTATTCTGTATATCTCTTTTATCTTGTCGGCAATAATGTCAAGCGGCTGACCCATATTTGAGCAGTAGTGACGGTACAAAAGTTTTCCGTCAGGCGTGATAAGCACAAGTTTCGTCGTCGTAGAGCCTGCATCAATGCCAAGGTACGCGTCGCCCTCATAGGTATGTATGTCCTCATATTTCAGATCGCTCTGCTTGTGCCTTTCAACAAATTCGTGGTATTCATCTTGATTTTGGAAAAGCGGCTTGCCTATCACAATATTATCATTAGTTTTCGCGTTTTTCAGCTTTTCAATAGCCTCGTCAATGCTTGTTACCTGCGATATTTCTTTAGCCTGCAAAGCGCAGCCGTATGCCATAAAAACAGGCGCAAGTTCGGGCAGAACAGCGTGCTCGTCATCAAGTTTCAGCGTTTCTTTGAAAGCGTTTCTCAGCGCCGGCAGAAACGACAGCGGGCCGCCAAGGAAAAGCACCTTGCCTGCAATTTTTCTTCCCTGTGCCAAGCCCGAAACAGTCTGGTCTACCACCGCCTGAAAAATAGAAGCCGCAATGTCTTCTTTTTTCGCGCCCTGATTGAGCAGCGGCTGAATGTCAGACTTTGCAAAAACGCCGCAGCGTGAGGCAATGGGGTATATCTTCTCGTGACGAAGCGCCATGTCATTGAGCATATCGGGTGTAACGCCCAGAAGCGTTGCCATCTGGTCTATAAACGCGCCGGTGCCGCCTGCGCATGAGCCGTTCATGCGCTGCTCAACACCGCCCGTCAGGAAGATTATCTTCGCATCTTCGCCGCCAAGCTCAACAACAACGTCAGCATCGGGGTATGTCTTTTCAACAGCCACGAACGCAGAATAAACTTCCTGCACGAACGAAATGCCCGAAGCATCAGCAAGCCCCAGCCCTGCCGAGCCCGTAATAGCTATGCGAAAATCGTTCTCGCCGTAAGACTGCTTTATAACTTCAAGCTGATCTATAACAGTTTCGCGCACTTTAGAAAAATGCCGTTCATATTTTGTGTATATAATGTCATCGCCGTCTAAAATAACGGTCTTTACCGTAGTAGAGCCTACGTCTATACCCAAGTCATAAATTTTTTTCATTCAATAATACCTCCGCTCTTGAGTATATATCGTCACATAGAATAATTATAACATATATTTTATAAAAAAGAAAGAGCTTTTGAACAACTTTTTTCAAGAAATTTTAATATATAATGATTTCCTGCAAAAAATATAGTATAAAGAAAAATTACTGCCCTTGATTTTTACTGTATGATGTGTTATAATTACCATTGTGAGTATGTGAGCAGACTATGCGATAGCGTAAACGTTTAGTTTATGAGGAAAGTCCGGGCATCACAGAGCAGGGTAGCTGATAACGTCAGCCGAGGGTGACCTCAGAGCAAGTGCAACAGAGATATACCGCCGCTTTATGCGGTAAGGGTGGAAAGGTGCGGTAAGAGCGCACCGGACGGCATGAGAGTGCCGTGCCATGTAAACCTTACCCGATGCAACTCCAATGGTAGGCAGAAAGCCAATGTCTGCTCGGCAGGCTGATGCCTATAGGGGGCTGGAGCCTTGCGGCGACGCATGGCGCAGATAGATTATCGCACACGACAGAACCCGGCTTATCGGTCTGGTCACAGCGAAAATAACGGGGAGTGTTGGCGCTCCCCTTTGATTTATATTTTTTGGAGGGATCAATTTGAATTATTCCGAAAAGATAAACAACTATATAGATGAGCATACAGATGATTTGCTGCGCGATCTTAAGGGTCTTATGCAGATAAACAGCGCGGCGCAGATAAACGCCGACGGTCTGCCGTTTGGCAAAGGCTCTGCTCAGGCGCTTGAATATATACGTAAGCTTGCCGAAAGTATCGGCATGACCACCGAAAATTTTGAAAACTATGTCGTTACCGCGGATTTTGGCAGCGGTGCGCCCACGCTTGGCATACTCGCGCACGTTGACGTTGTTCCGCAGGGCGAGGGCTGGACTAAGCCGTGTTTTGACCTTACTGTAGAAAACGGCAGGGTCTACGGCAGGGGAGCGATAGACGACAAAGGCCCTGCTGTGGCTTCTCTGTATGCCGTTAAAGCTATCAAAGAACTCGGCATACCGCTGAAAAGCTCTGTCAGGTATATCTTCGGCGG
>CANPZC010000025.1 GCA_947589355.1 uncultured Clostridia bacterium | reverse complement strand
AGTGTAGCGCGCGCCCTGCCTTGCATATACACTCCCTATATCCCTATGGTTTTCCCCTCGCATAGAGTTGCGCAAACGTATTAGCCCACTCAAAATGAAAAGATAACAAAATTCAGTGGAGCTTTGAACGGCTCCGCAGGCTTGCGCGTAAGCGCGAAAAATACCTTAATAATTCTCCGCGTGAATTTCAAAATAGCTCTGCGGATGCGCGCAGACGGGGCATACCTCGGGCGCTTTTGTGCCTACGATGATGTGACCGCAGTTGCGGCACTCCCACACCTTGACTTCGCTCTTTTCAAAAACTGCTGCCGTTTCAACATTTTTCAAAAGTGCGCGGTATCTTTCCTCGTGGGCTTTCTCAATAGCCGCCACCATTCTGAACTTCTTTGCAAGCTCGGGGAAGCCCTCCTCATCGGCGGTTTTGGCAAAGCCCTCGTACATATCAGTCCACTCATAGTTTTCGCCGTCGGCTGCTGCTGCCAGATTCTCGGCGGTGCTGCCTATGCCCTCAAGCTCTTTGAACCACATTTTGGCGTGTTCTTTTTCGTTGTCTGCCGTTTTAAGAAACAGTGCGGCTATCTGCTCAAAGCCGTCTTTCTTTGCTTTTGAGGCAAAATATGTATACTTGTTTCTTGCCTGAGATTCTCCTGCAAAGGCTGCCTCGAGGTTCTTTTCGGTTTGTGTTCCTGCGTATTTTCCCATAGTATCATATCCTTTCATTTATTAAATACGGTCTTTATGACCTTACCATTATTATAACATATACACGGCAATGTTTTCAAGTATAAAAAATAAAAAATATACCGCCGATGAATGAACATCGACGGTATTGAAAATATAAACGTATTACGCTTACTTGTTGTCGTCGCCGTAGAGCTTGCTGTAACGAACGAGATAATCATATCTGTCGGCAGCGTTCTTAATGGCAGCGCCAAACAGCTTCTCTGCTCTTTCGGGATTCTGACGAGCGAGAGCGTTGTAACGAACTTCGCCCATGATGAAGTCCTTATAGTCGGCAGTAGGAGCCTTGGAATCGAGCGTGAACGGATTCTTGCCCTCAGCTTTCAGGCGCGGATCGAATCTGTACAGATGCCAGTAACCTGCCTGAACAGCTTTCTTCTCCTCGGTCTGAGCGATGCTCATGCCGCCCTTGATACCGTGGTTGATACAAGGAGCGTAAGCAATGATGAGCGACGGGCCGTTGTAGCTTTCAGCCTCTTCAATAGCCTTGATACACTGGTTGTAGTCTGCGCCCATAGCGATGTGTGCAACATACACATAACCATAGCTCATAGCCATACCTGCGAGGTCTTTCTTCTTAACTTCCTTACCTGCGGCAGCAAACTGTGCTATAGCGCCTGTAGGAGTAGACTTGGAGGACTGTCCGCCTGTGTTGGAGTAAACTTCGGTATCGAATACGAAGATGTTTACGTCCTCGTTCTGAGCCAGCACGTGGTCAAGACCCGAATAGCCTATATCGTATGCCCAGCCGTCGCCGCCGAAGATCCACATTGACTTCTTTCTGAGGAAGTCTGCATCTTTGAGTATCTCCTCGCTTGCCTTGGTCTTGTTCTTCTTCAAAGCAGCGATGAGTTTATCGGTAGCAGGCGAGTTAGCCTTGCCGTCGTTTACTGTGGAGAGGTAGCCCTCGATAGCTTCTTTAAGGTCGGCTTTCTTGGTGGTCTTCTCCAGCTCGAGTATCTTAGCTATAGCTCTCTGTCTGATAGTATTCTGAGCGAGGAACATACCATAGCCGTACTCAGCGTTATCTTCAAACAGCGAGTTTGCCCATGCAGGGCCCTTGCCTGCCTTGTTGGTGGTGTAAGGAGTTGACGGTGCAGAACCGCCCCAGATGGACGAGCAGCCTGTTGCGTTGGCGATATACATTCTGTCGCCGAACAGCTGAGTTACAAGCTTAGCATACGGAGTTTCGCCGCAGCCTGCGCAAGCGCCCGAGAATTCGAGCAGCGGCTGCTTGAACTGCGAGCCCTTGACTGTGGTAGCCTTGAATTTCTCGAATACTTCCGGCTTCTCGGGGAGAGTAAGACCGTAGTTGAATACTTCCTGCTCGGCAAGCTGAGTTTCAAGCGGCATCATATTCAAAGCCTTGTTGCCTTTCTTGCCGGGGCATACGTTTACACAAGAACCGCAGCCTGTGCAGTCGAGAGCCGACATAGTTACCATGAAGTTATATCCCGGCATACCTGTCATAGGAACTGCCTTTTTCTTTGCAAGCTCGGGAGCTTTCTTAAGCTCTGCATCTGTCATAACCACGGGTCTGATAACCGCGTGAGGACATACATAAGAGCAGAAGTTACACTGTATGCAGTTTTCGCTGTTCCAAGCGGGAACGTCTACAGCTATGCCTCTCTTTTCAAATGCGGCAGAGCCCTGCGGGAACGTGCCGTCTGCCATATCTGCAAAAGTAGATACAGGCAGCTTGTCGCCCTCCTGAGCGTTGCAGGGAATGAGAATGTTGTTTACGAAGCTCTCAAGAGTCTTGTTGCTGTTCTTAACGGCAGGCATACCCATTTCGGTATCCTTAGCTTTCTTCCATGCAGCAGGAACTTTAACTTCGTGTATCTGCTGATAGCCGGCATCGATAGCATCGTGGTTCATCTTAACTATCGCTTCGCCCTTCTTTGAATAAGAAGCGGTCGCGGCATCTTTCATATACTTAACGGCTTCATCTATAGGAATGATGTTTGCAAGCTTGAAGAATGCTGACTGCAACACGGTGTTTATCCTGTTGCCCAGACCTATCTCCTTGCCTATCTTAACGCCGTTTATGGTATAGAACTTGATGTTGTTCTGCGCGATGTATCTCTTTACCTGACCCGGCAGGTGCTTATCCAGCTCCTTGTCGTCCCACTGGCAGTTAAGGAGGAACGTACCGCCCGGCTTAACATCGTTTACCATATTATACTTGGTGATGTAGCTTTCATTGTGGCAAGCTACGAAGTCAGCCATATTTATAAGGTATGTTGACTTGATAGGTGTTTTACCGAATCTCAGGTGAGAAATGGTAACGCCGCCCGACTTCTTGGAGTCGTATGCAAAGTAAGCCTGAGCATACAGGTCGGTGTGGTCGCCTATTATCTTTATAGAGTTCTTGTTTGCGCCAACGGTGCCGTCCGCGCCGAGACCCCAGAATTTGCAGGCTGTAGTACCCTTAGGTGCGCTGTCCAGCTTGCCCTCGGTCGGCAGAGAGAGGTTGGTAACGTCGTCTTCGATGCCGATAGTGAATCTGGGCTTATAGGTCTCTTTCCATGAAGCGTTCCAGAATACTGCCTTGATCTGGTCGGGAGTGGTATCCTTGGAGCCGAGACCGTATCTGCCGGAAGCTATGGTGATGTTGTTGAACTTTGTGCCCTTGAGAGCTGCAACAACATCAAGGTACAGAGGTTCGCCGAGAGAGCCGGGTTCTTTTGTTCTGTCAAGAACAGATACCTGCTCAACGGTGTCGGGCAGAGCTTCAACGAGCTTGTCTGCGCAGAAAGGTCTGTACAGTCTTACCTTTACAAGACCGAGCTTAGTGCCCTCTGTAGCGTTGAGGTAGTCGATAGTTTCTTCAATAGTATCGCATACCGAGCCCATAGCAACGATAACGTGCGTAGCATCGGGTGCGCCGTAGTAGTTGAACAGCTTATAATTTGTGCCGACCTTTTCGTTGACCTTGTTCATATACTCCTCAACGATGCCGGGTATCTCGTTATAATACTTATTGCAAGCTTCACGAGCCTGGAAGAAGATATCGGGGTTCTGTGCAGTACCGCGAAGAACGGGGTGCTCGGGGTTGAGCGCTCTTGCTCTGAACTCATCGATAGCTTTCATGTCTACCATATCGGCAACGTCAGCCTTATCCCATACTTCTATCTTCTGTATTTCGTGAGATGTTCTGAAACCGTCAAAGAAGTGCAGGAAAGGAACTCTGCCCTTGATAGCTGAAAGGTGCGCTATAGTACCCAGATCCATTACTTCCTGGGGGTCGGTGGAGCAGAGCATAGCGAAACCTGTCTGACGGCACGCATAGATATCAGAGTGATCTCCGAAGATGTTAAGAGCGTGTGATGCAACGCATCTTGCCGAAACGTGGATAACACAGGGGAGCAGCTCACCGGCGATCTTATACATATTCGGGATCATAAGAAGAAGACCCTGAGATGCGGTGTAGGTCGTAGTCAGCGCGCCTGCTGCGAGTGAACCGTGAACAGTACCGGAAGCGCCTGCTTCAGACTGCATTTCGGCTACCTTTACGGGCGTACCGAAAATATTTGTCTGACCCTTGGCAGACCACTGGTCTGTTACTTCAGCCATAACTGAAGACGGTGTGATCGGATAGATAGCAGCGACTTCTGTAAACGGGTATGATGCCCATGCAGCAGCGTTGTTACCATCCATGGTTTTCATTTTTCTTGCCATTGGTAAAAAACCTCCTCAAGTTTTTTGAAGTCAGATATAGGCATTGCGAAAAGCTTTGCCGTTTATCGCCCGAACAAAACAGCTTTTCATCGGGCGTTATCCTCCTAACTATATATTGTATCACATTTTTAAGCGTTTGTAAATAGTCTATTCGGTGAATTTCTTATTGTTTTTTAAAAATATATATAAAAATAATACTCCTCATGCACTACGCACAAGGAGTATCGTGTTTTACTTTGTATTTTTCAGATTCCAGCGGAACGTGGCAAGCCTTTGCGCCTTGGTGTTGTCTATATGCCAGTTTGCCAAAGCCATTGATATATCAAAATATCTATAGTCTGTCTTGGCTCTCTGCTTGCTTATAGGCACAAGGTTCATTGACGGCTGCTTTTGTATTACAGCGCCTATTCTGTGGTGCTCTCTTTCATAATCGAGGATCTCTTTCGCGTTTATCATTCTTGAATCAGCAACGTTGAATACGCCCTCATATCTTACGGTAGGCACGCTGACTATCGCGTTTATAAAATCTACAAGATTGAAAACGCAGCAGAATGAAAAGCTGTTCTCACCCTCTCTGATTATGTACGCCACGTCCTCTTTCGGGTCGTACACTCTGTCGCGCAGGTTCTGGGTATATTCCGCGGTATAAAGCGGCGCTACCCTTGCTATTACCGGCACAACGTTGGTCTTCTTTACAGCCTTGTTCAGAAACTTCTCGCTTGTAAGCTTCATGTCCGCATAATAACTGCTGCCCTTTTCGGGTGTATCCTCTCTGATAGGCTCTCTGCCTTTCTGCATACCGTAAACGTCTGTAGTACTGAGCAGCACTATGTTGGTAACGTTCGCATCTACAGCCGCATCATAAATAAATTTATCACACGCCTTGCTTGACTTGATAACGTCATCGGTTATAAGAGAGTCTATGTCGTTGTCTACAGAGCAGGCAAGATGCACCAAGGTGTCTATCCTGTTGCCCTTTATAATGCCCTCTATCGTTCCCTTGTCGGTAATGTCGCACTGTGTGAACGAATAGTCGGGGTTAGTGCCGATGAACTCGTTGGGCTTGCTGTCAACGGCAAATACTTTATGCTTTTTCTGCAATAGCGATGACGTAAGGTACATTCCTACCATTCCGCTCGCGCCCGTTATAAAAACTGATGCCATTTTATTCACCTCAAATTTCGGTAGTCAATTACATTAAAATTTATGTAAAAGGCAAAAACATTATCCGCCTACTTTATATTATAACACAATATCTTGAAAATGCAAATCTTTTTTTGCATTTTTCGTTTATTTTGATTTATTTTATAATTTTGCTTGCAAGTTTTTGTGAAATGTGATAAAATTGCATAAGAGGGTTTAACGCTTCAAAGCTTATTTTTTAATAATTGTAAATAAATGCCTGACAAATATTGACAAAAGACAAGCCGTTTATCAATATTTTCAAGGGTATGATACCGTGGGGAGAGATAAAATTGCAACTGACAGGTCTGTTCTTTTTGTTCATGTTTCTGCCGCTTGCTATACTGTTCTCATATTTTGACCGCAGTGTAGAATATAAAAATTTTATTCTTGTAGTTTTTTCCGCGCTTTTCTTTGTATGGGGAAAGGGCATAGGCATTGCTGTGTGCGCTGTGCTTTTATCTTCCGTTCTTGACTGGCTGCTGGGGCTTTTATGCGGCAGCAAAAAAGACACCGCACTGCGCGCTTTGGGTCTTGCGGCGGCGATCTTAGGCAACGCGGCGCTCGTTTTATGGGCGGCGCATGATATGGAGCTTATAGGTGTGCGCAGGCTTGCGCTTGTTTTATACGGGCTGAGGGCTGTTTCATACGCGTTTGACTGCTTCACCAAAAAGACGGCTGCCGATAAAAATCTGCTGAACGTTATGACATATCTTATATCTTTCCCGATGATGACAGCCGCGCCGCTTGTGAGGTACTCGGATATTTGCAAGCAGCTGCGTGAGCGAAATGCCGGCGGAGAAGACATATCCCGAGGACTTGACAGCATGGTAGTCGGTATTGCAAAGTTTGCGATAGCTTCGCCCGTATTGCTGGCTGTTTCGGCGGCAGGGTTTGACAGGAGCGAGATAACGCTTTCGGGCAGTGTTATAGGCATGGCGGCTTATATTCTGCGGTTTTGCATATACTGGTCTGCGCTGGCTGACATATCCGTAGGCTGCGGCAGACTGTTCGGCTTTGTATACCCGAAAGGCTATTCGTTTGTTGAGATGAACAGGGGAGTAACGGGGCTTGCTAAAAGCCTGAACGGCACTCTGAACGGCTTTGTATATGATGTTACCGTTCGCCCGATACTGAAAAAGAGCCGTATTGCGGCAGGTTTTGCCTGCATATTGTGCGGTGCGCTTTCAGCGGCGTGGCTGGGGCAGAGCATTTTCTTTTTGGCGGCAGGCGCGGCGGCAGGGCTTATATTCGCTGCCGAGAGGCTGCTTTCTAAAAAAGTGAAAGGCAGCAAGCCGCTTACATGGTGCTACACCGCGATAGTGCTTATAATAATAGTTGGTATAACGCGGTTTGACAGCGTTTCAGCCCTTGCAGACTGGGGAAAAGGTCTTGTCGGCATGGGCGAGCCGTATATTTTAAGCGTTGCGCTGAAAGAAGTTATAAATAAGTATTTCTTTGTGCTGCTTACGCTGGCGCTGGTGTATTTTCCGCCTGTGAGATACCTTTGCAAACGCGTTATACAGCAGTTTTCGCAAAGGTCTGTGCGTTGGTACGGCGCGTTTATGATACTGAAAACGCTTGCGCTGTGCGTATTGCTGCTGCTTAGTGCGGCATCGCTGGCAGGCGCGGCGCCGTGGTCTGTATAAGGAGGGGAGCGGCATGGATAACTTTGACAAGGATCTTGACATAACGCTGGGCGGTATAAATACGTTCGGCGGTACGGGCAGTACAGAAAATACAGAAAGTACCGAAAATATTGAAGACACCGAAACCCAAGAAGTTTACGAAGAACAAGAAGAATACACGCAAGAACCTGTGGAGGGCGAAGAAGTGCGCGGTGTGCCTATTCCCGAGGAGGACGACAGGGCTGACGAAGTGCTGAAAGGCATGGCGCGCGATACTGTGAGGGGGCATTATGTGTTTTTTGACCTTGCGGTGCTGATAACGACCGTTTTTGCTATAGCTCTGACACTGCTGCTTATGCGCGAGACCGACAGGTACGGAGAGGACAACGTTAAGCTTTCGTTTGAGACTTTTTTAGACGGTTCGTACACGCAGGCTATGAGCAACCGCTATTTGAGCAGGCTGAATATTGATACGCTGGCAAAGAAGATAGAAAATATTTCGGGGCATCTGTACGGCTTTGGCGGCATGGTGCAGGCGCTGCCGAGCGATGAAATTTCGCCCGACGATCAGCCGAATGCAGGGTATGTAACTAATTTTCCGCAGTATACAACGACGACAACTACGAGCGCCGCGACCGCATCGCAGGTTACCGAAGAGGAAGTTTCATCGGCAGTTGACCCTGCGCTTACCGGCACGGCGGTTACTATGAAGCCGTCTTCAATAACGGTAGAAACAAGCTTTACGGGCAAGGTATCTATATACACAACGCTGACATCGAGCTACACGACGACGGGCGCATACAAACCGACCGCCACCAAGCCGAAGACCACCGAGCCTGTGACAGAGCCGCCGCAGAGCGTTTCTGACAGTGAAGTAAGCCCGAGCGAGACCACGCCCGACGGCAGCGAAACAACGCCCGATACGCAGTCGGATAGCGGCAGCGAGACCACGCCGCAGACGCCCGAAGTTACCGAAACGCCGTCTGTAACTACCACGCCGCCCGAAACACCTGCGCCGTGAGCAAAGCGGCAAACCCGTTCGCATACTCTGATGACAACAAGAGATACCACACGTATAACTACTATCTGCGCGGACGGTTTGGGAAAAAGGTGTCGAAAGTATCGCTGAATCTAGGGCTTTCATGCCCTAACCGCGACGGCACTAAAGGCGTAGGCGGCTGCATATTCTGTTCGGCTGCGCGCAGCGGCGAATTTGGCGGCGACCCGTGCGAAAGCATTGAAAGGCAGTTTGAAAGCGTTAAAAATGTGCTCCAAGGCAAGTGGAGCGGCTGCCTATACATTGCGTATTTTCAGGCAGGAACGAACACTTACGCCGACTGCGGTTTTCTGAAAGAGAATTTTGAAAGGGCACTGAAGCTGCCCGGTGTTGTAGGGGTAAGCGTTGCCACGCGCTGTGACTGCCTTGACGAGCAAAAGGCGGATATGCTTGCCTATCTCTCGGAAAAGACGTATCTTGTAGTGGAGTTGGGTCTTCAAACGGTGCATGACGGTACTGCCTTAGCGATAAACCGCTGCCATACTTTTGCTGATTTTATGAAAGGGTATGAACTGCTTGCCAGCCGCGGCATAAACGCTTGTGTACACCTTATTGACGGTCTGCCCGGGGAGGACAGGGAGAAGATGAAAGAGAGCGCAAGGGTAGTGGCTTCTCTTTCTCCGCACGCTGTAAAACTGCATCTTTTGCACGTGCTTAAAGGAACGAAGCTTGCGCAGATGTATCAAAGCGGCGGATATGAACCGCTCAGCATGGAAGAATATGTAAGCATTGTGTGCGACCAGCTGGAGGTACTGCCGCCCGAAACTGTGATAGAGCGAATAACGGGCGACGGCGCGAAAAGCGAGCTGCTTGCCCCGATGTGGAGTACAAACAAATTTGCGGTGATGAATGCTATTGACAAGGAAATGGCGCGGCGCGGAAGCTTTCAGGGGAAGAAATATAACGTATAAATTAGTGAATAGTGAATAATGAATAGTGAATAGTTAAGGTGCGGCTTACGCCGCGTATTTTACTTGATATGATTTTTTCGCTTTGTACGGCGTTCCATAATGGAACGCGGAAAATTAGCATTGCGCTACAACTAGGGGAGGCTCTCTCTTGCAGAGCCTCCCCTCTTAAAAAACAGTCCACAGGACTGTTTTTTAATTCATCTCTTGCAGAGCGCCTGCCGTATGGGGCTTTCGCCGTCTGCGGACGGCGACGAGGGTTTCACCCCTCGACCCTGATGACCCTTTTGAAAAAGGGTCAATCGAAAACTTTTAGTTTCTTGACAGGGATTAAAGCTTTTGATACTAAACGCACTGTGCAAAAGAATTACGGTTTTGTTTTCTGAAAGGCATTAGACTTTCAGAAAGCAAAATCGGCGACCCAATTAAGTCGCCGAAGTAATTCTTTCATGGTGGCTTGCGTCTGCTTAAGCAGACAGCAAGCCACTGCTCCGCAGGCGTGCTGCGACAGCAGCAAAAATAAATCTTGCCTCTTGCTTCTTGATCTCTTGCCTCTAATAGAAAAAAGCTTTCTTATTACAAGAAAGCCTTTTTATTATGCTGATTTTCTGTTTTACGCTTCTTCAAAAGCATCTTTGCCCAGTCCGCAGGTGGGGCATGTCCAGTCGTCGGGTACGTCCTCCCACTTGGTGCCGGGGGCTACGCCGTTGTCGGGATCGCCCAGCGCCTCGTCATAAACATAGCCGCAGGGGCATACATATTTCTTCATATTCATACTCCTTTCATTGTGTATGTATTACTTGAAGTATCTCTCCAGAAGTCCTTTAAGAGCCTTGCCGTGGCGCGCCTCGTCTCTTGCCATTTCGTGAACTGTATCATGTATAGCATCGAGGTTGTTCTTCTTAGCGCACTTTGCAAGGTCTGTCTTGCCCTGTGTTGCGCCGAACTCGCAGTCAACTCTCCATGCAAGGTTGTCCTTGGTGGAAGCTTTCATATTCGGTTCAAGCTCTTCGCCGAGCATCTCGGCAAACTTGGCTGCGTGCTCCGCTTCTTCATAAGCGGCTTTTTCCCAGTAAAGACCCACTTCGGGGTAGCCCTCGCGGTGAGCTATTCTTGCCATGCAAAGATACATACCTACCTCGCTGCATTCGCCGTTGAAGTTGGCTTTGAGCTGCTCGAGTATGTAAGCCTTGTCTTCGTCGCTTACGTCGGGGTTGTTCTTGACAGTCTTGGCGTAGATGCCGTACTCATGCTCTGCCGCAAGAGTGATCTCGCCCTCTACCTTCTTAAACATTGATGAAGCGGCATGGCATACGGGGCATTCAGCCGGAGCGGCATCGCCCTCATATATGTATCCGCAAACAGTACACACAAATTTTGACATATAAATTACCTCCGTCATACAAAATTCTGCGGCAGTTTAAGCCACAATTAAAGTATACCACACAAAAGGGGTGTTTGTCAATCGCTTAAATATGTAAAATGAATGAAATTTATCAGGCTGTATAAATAAGAGCATACAGCCGCTCAATTACGCTTGTGGGCGTTTCTTCGGTATCTTTCAAAGGGAATGGGATACCCAGCTTTTCATATTTTGCGGCGCACATTTTTCTGAACGGCAAAAGCTCTGTTTTCTTAACGCACTCATGCGCCGAGGCAATTTCAAACAAACGCCGCGCATTTTCATCGCTGTCTGTAAAGCCCTTTATTATAACCTGCCGCAGATACGTATTTATATGCATTTTATCAAGCAGTAAAAGAAAATCATCGGCTGTCTGCATATCCATACCGCAAAAATTTTTGTAAGCTTTTGGATCTGTAGATTTGTAATCTAAAAGCACGGTATCTGTAAAGCGCAAAAGCTCTTTCACATCATCATTTATAATACAGCCGCTGGTATCGAGGCAGGTGGAAATGCCGCTTTGTTTGCAAAGCTGAAAAAGCTGCGCTACAAACTTTGCCTGCAACAGCGGTTCGCCGCCCGAAACGGTAACGCCGCCGTCACTTCCAAAATAGCTTTTGCACCGCTCTATGCGTTTCATAATTTCCTGCACGGTGTACTCTCTGCCGCCGTGCATATCCCAGGTTTCGGGGTTGTGGCAGCACTTGCAGCGCAAACTGCACCCCTGCATGAACACCACATACCGCACGCCCGGGCCGTCAACAGTACCCAGCGACTGAAAACTGCTTATTCTGCCGATATGCATTACATCGCCTCGTGGAACGTGCGCATTATCACTTCTCTTTGCTGCTCGCGCGAGAGCTTGCAGAAGTTTACAGCATAGCCCGAAACGCGTATAGTAAGATTGGGATAATCTTCGGGGCATTCATACGCTTTGAGAAGCGTTTCACGGTTCATGACGTTCACATTTATATGGTGCGCGGCGTTGAGAAAATATCCCGTCAGAATTGCGACAAGATTGTCGGTGCGCTCTGTTTCGCTCTTGCCCAGAGCCTCGGGGATTATCGAAAACGTATTTGAAATGCCGTCCATACAAGCCGAATACGAAAGCTTAGATACAGAGTTAAGAGAAGCCAGCGCGCCGTTTTCTTCTCTGCCGTGCATCGGGTTAGCGCCGGGCGCGAAAGGTTCGCCTTTCTTTCTGCCGTCGGGTGTTGAGCCTGTTTTCTTGCCATACATAACGTTTGAAGTAATAGTCAGCACCGAAAGTGTGTGCTTAGCGTTTCTGTAGGTGGGAGTTTTCTTCAGCTCATCTATAAATTCGTGCAGCATATCCTGCGCTATGGTATCGCAGCGGTCGTCATCGTTGCCGTATTTGGGGAAATCGCCCGTAGTTTCAAAATCAACTATAATGCCGTTTTCATCGCGAATAGGCTTTACCTTTGCATACTTTATCGCCGACAGCGAATCGGTAAGCACCGAAAGCCCTGCCACGCCAAACGCCATAAGCCGCTCAACATCGGTGTCGTGAAGAGCCATTTGTATCTTTTCATACGCGTACTTGTCGTGCATATAGTGTATCACATTCATAGTGTTTACATACAGCCTGCACAGCCATTCGCGGTAAAGGCGGAAACGTTCCATTACCTTGTCATAGTCGAGGTATTCGTCCTGCATAGGCTGCATCTGCGGCCCAACACGCGTGCCGAACACGTTATCTATACCGCCGTTTATTGCAAGCAGCAGAAGCTTTGCTAAGTTTGCCCTCGCGCCGAAAAACTGCATCTGCTTGCCTACCTTCATAGCCGATACACAGCAGGCTATCGCGTAATCATCGCCGAAGTGAGGGCGCATAAGGTCGTCGTTTTCGTACTGTATGGAATCGGTATCCTGCGATACTTTTGCGCAGAAGCGTTTGAAGCCCTCGGGCAGGCGTGCGCTCCACAGCACCGTAAGGTTAGGTTCGGGCGCGCTGCCTAGAGTATACAGCGTGTTTAGTATGCGGAAGCTTGACTTTGTTACCAGCGTTGTGTTGTTCTCGCCCATGCCGCCAACGCTTTCGGTTATCCACATCGGGTCGCCGCCGAAAAGTTCGTTGTAGTCTGGCGTGCGCAGGTGGCGAGCCATTCTCAGCTTCATTACAAACTGGTCGAAAAGCTCCTGCGCGCCTTTTTCATCGAGTATGCCGTTTTTAATGTCGCGCTCTATGTATATGTCGAAAAATGTGCTAACTCTGCCAAGCGACATAGCCGCGCCGTTCTGCTCCTTGTTCGCGGCAAGGTAGCCGAAGTACGTCCACTGTATGGCCTCGCGCGCATTTGTAGCAGGCTGGCTTATATCAAAGCCGTAGATGGCAGCCATTTCTTTCAGCTTGCCGAGGAAGTTTATCTGCTGGAAAAGTTCTTCGGTGAGCTTTATAGTGTCGGCGTTCATTACGCCCTCGCCTATTTTCAGCTTGTCCTGCCGCTTTTGCTCTATAAGCGCATCAACGCCGTAAAGAGCCACTCTGCGGTAGTCGCCTATTATCCTGCCTCTGCCGTATGCGTCGGGCAGACCCGTGAGCAGCGCGCAGTGACGAGCGGCTTTCATCTCGGGGGTGTAGCAGCGGAAAACGCCGTCGTTGTGGGTGGTGCGGTAGGTGAAGTATTCCTCTATCTTGTCGGAGAGCTTGTAGCCGTAAGCCTCACAAGCCTCGCGCGCCATTCTTATGCCGCCGAACGGGTTCACGCCTCGCTTGAGGGGCGCATCGGTCTGCAAGCCGACAATAAGCTCGTTTTCCTTGTCAAGGTAGCCTGCCTTGTAATTGCACAGCGAAGAAACGGTCGTGGTGTCAATATCCAGCACGCCGCCTTTTTCGCGCTCCTGTTTTTGCAAGCCGCGCAGCTTGTCCATAAGGGCGTTAGTGCGCTCGGTAGCCGATTCGAGGAAGCTGTCATCGCCGGTGTAGGGGGTGTAGTTTGTCTGAATGAAGTTACGCACGTTAATGCCGGTGCACCAGTCGCCCTGCGTAAAGCCTTGCCATTGATCAAATTTCATAGAATACCTCCTATAAGAATAAAGGGTTATAAATGTTGTTATAATTTGCGCTTTCGCGCACTCTCTGCGAGGGGAAAACCATAGGGATATAGGGGGTAAATATGTCAGGAAGGGCGCGCGCTTTACCCCCTACCCTAAGGTTTCCCCCTCGCGCTCCCTCTTCCTTATCCACACCCTCAACCACGCGCTGAGCCTTGGTGGAAATTCGCGACCTCTTCACTCGGAACTTCGTTGCTTTGTGGAGGAGGCTAAAGAGATAAATACGCATCGGTTTCGTTTGTAAGGCAAAAGAGGTCAGTAGTGCGGGAAATTGATTTATAACGTACTGCGGAAAAAACATAATTTTCATACCAACCACACCTACTTACCACCGCCCCAAAAATCCGCCGTCCACCCCACATCACTGGAAGAATATTCTGCCAGCAATTTTTCTTTTGGGGCGGTTTGTGGGTTGGGGATATAAAAAATCTAACACACATACTATCTATGTTGGTACATAAAACTTTTAAAATACGCGGCTTTAGCCGCTCCTTAACTATTAACTATTCGTTATTCAATATTCACTATTCACTAATTCTGCTTCTATAAAAATAATACCACGTCTCGGCATAGATGTCAAGACGTGATAAGCACAATATATTGTATCTGACCTTGCGTAATTTGCACAAAATGCACAATATCAGAGCTTTGAGTAACCGTAGCTGTTGATAAGCGCATCGACCTTTACGCCGTTTTTGCACATAGGGCAGCTGTCTGCCGAGTAGTTTTCATACTTTGGCAGGTCGCCGGGCGTGAAGATAGAATGCACCTCAACGTTGTGTGACTGATCGATAGCCGAGAAGATCGCCGCTATTCCTGCCAGCTGACCGTTGTAATATTTCAGGCAGTCGACCGTTCTCGAAATGGTCTTGCCGGTGGAGGCTGACGAAATAAGCACTACCACCTGCTTGCCCCATATGAGTTTCTGCGTATTATCGCGGAAAATAAGCTGGTTGTTCGCGTTGAGCTCGGGGGTAACGACCTTGATGTCAGAGCCGCTGTTTATGCCCGCGTTTGAAAGCTCGCGCGCCAAAAATGCGCCGATGACCTCCGTACCCTCAAGGCATATTATCGTTTCGATATGCGTTGAGCTGTAGCCCGATGCAAGCTCCTCGGCGGCTGCTTTTGCCATCTGCGAGCTTGTCTTTATCGAGGTCATATCGACATAATAGTTTACATGCGAGTGGTTTGTGGCGAAGTGACCCGGTATTACGCCTATTTTAATGTTCCTGTTTTTGCGTGATGTTATTTCCTGAAGCCTGTTTTCCATATGGTTTATCCTCCTGTGCGAAACATAATTATTAGTAATAGTATACCACTTTTTCGCCGTTTGTTCAATATGCAATAGTCATAAAATTTGCACCGCTTTTTTGACAAGCTGCAAACACAGTTGACGTTTTCGCAAAAAAGTATTATACTATTATAAACGAATGTAAACGGGGTGTATGCATGGGCTTATTCGGCTTATTTAATAAAAACAAACAAAGCGGCGGCAAGTGCAACAAGGTAAAAGCACCTGCCTTTGTAAAGCAAAGCGGCGTTAAGTGCAAAGAGTTCAGCTTTGAGGCTGTTAAAACAGAAGTTTTAGATGCTATGGTAGAGGGCAGACCCGAGCTTATACCTACTCTTACGCCGTCAAATTACTATGCTTCAAAGGCGAGCTACCTGCTTGCGAGGGTGTACTATCTGCCGGATTATTCTAAGATAATGATAAACATAACTTATTATGTTGCAGACCAGCCGCGGCACTCTACCGTATACCGAGAAATATCTTACGACATTATGAAAAAGATATGCGAGAGGTTCGGGCAGTATATCTAAGAGCTTTTGCGTTTTCTTGCATACTCAAAGATCGCGTACACCAGTATCGCGCAGAGCGTGCCTATAACAGCGCCGACTATGACGTCAGACAGCCAGTGTACTGTAAAATAGACGCGCGAAAAGCCTACAATAAAAGCGAATATTAAAGCTGCGATGCCTATGTTTTTCTTCTTTAAGAATATTGACACCGCGCAGGCGAACGATGAACAGGTATGGCTGGAGGGGAACGAGTACCCCGATGGGGCGGAGATGAGCAGTTTTATATCATCGCGCATGATAAAGGGGCGATCGCGGCACACTATAAATTTAAGGGCGTACTCTGAGAGCATGAACGCGAAGAAAAGCGACACCGCATACACAACACCGAAGCGGCGTGTGGGCTTGTATATAAGCAGAAAAAGCCCTATGGCTATCCACAAAATGCCCTTTTCGGTAGCGTAGGTGACTATTTTAAGAAGCGGTGTTAAGATGCCGTTTTGTATGCTCAGCATAAAGTCGGCGGCGGCATTGTCTGCTTTCAATATCAAGTCGTACATAAAACTTTGCCTTTCGTGAATTTGTAGTATATATATTTTAACACATACACATTTTAATTTCAACAGAATTTTTTGTAAAGGGTGAAACTTTTGCTTAGCCTGATTAGATATCTTAAAAACAACAAGGCGCAGTCCGTCATAGCGCCGCTTTTCAAGCTGACGGAAGCTATTTTTGAGCTTTTAGTGCCGCTTATAATGGCGGACATAATAGACATAGGCGTTGCAAATGCCGACAGCGGCTACATTTTAAAGCGCGCGGTGGTGCTTGTGGCGCTGGGTGTGCTGGGGCTTGCCTGCTCTTTGACTGCGCAGTATTTTGCGGCGGTGGCGGCTTTCGGCTTTGGAACTGAGCTGAGAAAAGACTTATATCGGCACATATGCTCGCTTTCTTTCAGCGAGATAGACAAAAGCGGCACCAGCACGCTTATAAACCGCATGATAAGCGACACGGCGCTGGCGCAGGACGGTGTGAACCGCTTTTTGCGGCTGTTCATGCGCTCGCCGTTTATAGTGGTGGGTGCGCTGATAATGTCGCTGACGATTAGCGTTAAACTCACGCTGATATTTGTGGCGGCAGTGCCTGCTCTCTCGCTTGTTATATACATTATAATGCGCGCAGACCTGCCCAGATACAAGCTCATACAGCAAAAGCTAGACGGCGTTATGCTCTCGGTGCGCGAAAACCTTTCGGGCGCGAGGGTCATAAGGGCGTTTTCGGCGCAGGAGCGGGAGAAAGAGCAGTTTTACAGCAAAACGCAGTCGCTTAAAAGATCGCAGATAGAAGTTGGCAAGATAGCCGCGCTTTTAAATCCGCTTACGTATATTATAGTATACATCGCGATAATTGCGATAATATGGCAGGGCGGCATTAGCGTGAACATCGGCGGCATAAAGCAGGGGCAGCTTATCGCGCTTATAAGCTACATGACGCAGATACTGTTCGCTTTGATAGCGTTTGCAGACCTGATAATTTTTGTCACAAAGGGCAACGCATCGGCGGCGAGGATATCGGATCTTTTAAGTGTTAAAGCTTCTGTAGAAGAAACTGCCGCGGCAGACGTTACGCCTATAGAAAACGCCCCTGCGGTATGCTTTGAAAATGTAAGTTTTGCATATTCGCAGACGGAAGAACGCTCACTCAGCGGCATAAGTTTTACGCTCAATTACGGGCAGACCATGGGTATTATAGGCGGCACGGGCTCGGGAAAATCAACGCTTGTAAATCTTATCCCTCGTTTTTATGATGCGGTGGAGGGCAGTGTTAAGATCGACGGCGTTGACGTTAAAGAATACCCGTTCAGGCAGCTGCGAGGCAAGATAGGCATTGTGCCGCAAAAGGCTGTGCTTTTCAGCGGCAGCGTGAGAAGCAATATGCGGTGGGGAAATGAAAACGCCACCGATGAAGAAATTTGGCAGGCACTTGAAACGGCGCAGGCTAAAGATTTTATTGAGCAAAAAAGCGGCAAACTTGACGAGCAGGTGTTGCAGGGCGGCAAGAATTTTTCGGGCGGACAAAAACAGCGGCTTACCATAGCAAGGGCTCTTGTCGGTTCTCCTAAAATACTGATACTGGACGACTCTGCCTCGGCTTTGGATATGGCAACGGACGCGCTCCTTCGCCGCGCTATAGCACAGACTGGCAAGAATAGGGCGACTGTGATAGTATCGCAGAGGGCGAGCGCGGTAAAAAACTGTGATATTATAATGGTGCTTGATGACGGCGAGTGTGTGGGTCTTGGCACGCATGATGAGCTTATGCGCACCTGCGAGGTATACGAGGAGATATGCCTGTCGCAGCTTTCCTCCGAAAAAAGGGGAGGTGAGAGCGCATGAGCAGTGAAAACGAAAAGATACCTGTAAATCAGCGTTCGGGTACTCTGAAACGGCTGTTAAAATATGTGAAACCGCACATAGGTTTGCTGGCACTCTCAGTAGTGTGTGCGGCGGCAACGGTGATATGCACCCTGTACGCGCCGCTGCTTATAGGCGATGCGGTAGACTGCGTTGTTGACAAAGGCAGCGTTGATTTTGGCAGGATAAAAGAAATAGTGCTCGTTCTTGCTATAGTTGTAGCGGTGGGAGCTGTGCTTCAATGGGTGGCATCATACTGCTCAAACAGGGCGGCATATTCTGTAATACGCACAATACGTGACGAATGTTTTGCAAAGATAGAAAAACTTCCGCTGAAAACCATAGACGGCACATCGCACGGTGACATAGTAAGCAGGATAATTGCAGATGCTGAAACGGTGTGCGACGGACTTTTGCTGGGATTTTCGCAGCTTTTTACGGGCATTGTTACTATTTTTGCTACCATAGGTTTCATGCTTTCTATCGACCTTAAAATCACCGTGGTGGTAGTGCTGCTTACGCCGCTTTCGCTGTTTGTGGCAAGGTTTATTGCAGGCAGAACTTTCAGGCTTTTCAAAGATCAGACCGTGGTGCGCGGCGAGATGACGGGGTATGTAAACGAAGAACTGAGCGGCATAAAGGTGATAAAGGCATTCTCTCGCGAAGAAAAAACGCTGGAGGGCTTTGACGACATAAACAGGCGTTACAGAAAAGTTGGCGTAAAGGCGCTGTTTTACTCGTCGCTCGTCAACCCCACAACGCGCTTTATAAACGGTCTTGTGTATGCAGGGGTAGGAATTTTCGGGGCGTTTTCGGCTATTGCAGGCGGCATAACTATAGGTCAGCTTTCATGCTTTTTAAGCTATGCTAACCAGTACACAAAGCCGTTCAACGAAATTTCGGGTGTTATTACAGAGCTGCAAAGCGCAGTTGCAGGCGCGCAGAGGCTTTTTGAAATGATAGATCTTCCGCAGCAGCCGCCGGATAGTGAAAACGCTGTAGAACTTCAAAACGCTGACGGAAGGGTTGAAATTGACAATGTAAGTTTTTCTTATACCAAAGAGCAAAGGCTTATAGAGAACTTCAATTTGTCGGTAAAGAGCGGTCAGAGGGTAGCTATCGTTGGCCCTACAGGCTGCGGAAAGACCACGCTTATAAATCTGCTGATGAGGTTTTACGACTGCGACAGCGGCGAGATACGCGTTTGCGGCATACCCGTAAAGGATATAAAACTTGACAGCCTGCGCGCAAATTACGGCATGGTGCTGCAGGAAACTTGGCTGAAGACCGCGACTGTAAAAGAAAACATTGCCTACGGCTGCCCCGATGCGACAGATGAAGAAATAGTCGCTGCTGCAAAGGCCGCGCACTGCCACAGCATAATAAAGCGTTTGCCTATGGGGTATGACACAGTACTCAGCGACGACGGCGCGCTCTCGCAGGGGGAGAAACAGCTTTTGTGCATTGCAAGGGTGATGCTTCGCCTGCCGCCTATGCTGATACTTGACGAAGCGACTTCTTCGATAGACACGCGCACCGAGATACGCATACAGCGCAATTTTGAAAAGATGATGAAAGGCAGAACATCTTTCATAGTGGCGCACAGGCTCTCGACTATAAGAGAGGCTGACGTTATTTTAGTAATGCGCGACGGAAACATTATAGAGCAGGGAACGCACGGGGAGCTGCTTTGCAAAAACGGCTTTTACGCGCAGCTTTACAACAGCCAGTTCGCTGCCGAAGAATAACAGAGAGGAGGGCGGCAAATGCTCGAAAATTATCTTTCGCTGAGCCATTTTGAGCGTGTACTTCTGACGGTGGGGCTTTTGTCGCTCGCCGCGGCGCTTATGAACATTTTGATAGAAAAGCTTGACCGCACCGACAGGGGCGTAAGGCGGCGCAGCAGTTCTTCAATGAAAAATATCATCTTTATGAGCGGCATAAGTTTGTTTTCGCTGCTGACGCTTTTTCTTATTGCAAAGGGTGTGGCGTGGTATATGGCGTACCCTGCATCTGTTCTGGTCACGCTGTTATACGCGCTGTTGGCGGTGGTGTTTTTCGGTACGCCAAAAAAGCCTAAGTTTCCTCAGCGTGACAACAGGGTGACTATAGGTCACATAGGGCTGGTATACAAAACAGTATACCCCAACGACAGCCGAGGCTGCGTGAGCGTTGACGTTTTCGGAAGCACGTTTGACAGCTTTGCTATCTCTGCGACCGATGAAGAAATACCGATAGGCACACGCGTTAAGATAATCGATACCAACGGCGATCTTCTGGTATGCTCGGCAGAGAAAGAAAAAGAAGATGAAAAATAGGCTCTTTTTACTTTTTGTTGATAATGAGATATATTGAAATATTTGCGCTTACGCGCGGCGCAGGAGCGCGTTCACCACTCCAACTTTATTTTGGTTATCTTCTCATTTTGAGTGTGCTAATGTTTTTGTGCGCTTTATATATCATGAATTTTTCACATTGTACGGCGTTCCATGATGGAACGCGGAAAGAGAGCAATGCGCTACAACAAGGGGAGGCTCTCTCTTGCAGAGCCTCCCCTCTACTAAAACAGTCCACCGGACTGTTTTAGTATTCACCTCTTGCAGAGCGCCTACCGTAAGGGAATTTCGCCGTCTGCGGACGGCGACGAGGGTTTCACCCTCGACCTGACAAGCCTTTTGAAAAAGGCTTGACCGAAAACTTTTAATTTCTTGACAAGAACTAAAACTTTTGTGCAAATTGGGGCGTTTAACGGCTCCGCAGGTTAGCTGCGACAGCAGCAAAAATAATTCTTGCCTCTTGCCTCTGATATCGCATAAATAACGGCTCTGCTCAAAATGAGTAAAGCCGTTTTATTATTCAGTTTACCAGCTCTGCGAGGGTGTTTTCGCCCCAGCTGTAGTTGGTAAGATAGCTGCCCTTGAAAAGGTGCGAATATTTTTCGCGGTGGGAGAGGTAGTCGTAGAGGTCGCAGCGCACTTTGTCTGTAACCAGTCTGCGCTTGCCGTTTACGGATTCCACAATGTCCGAAATGCCGTATTCTTCTAAAATATTTTTAAGCCGCAGCGCAACTTTGCGGTATCTTGCCAGCGTTACCGAGTTCACAGGCTCGTTTTCCCACAGAAAGCTTATAGCCTCCTCTGAGGAGATGTAGCCGCCTTTGCGGTCGACCAGCAGAGCGAAAAGTTCCTTTGATTTTTCGTTGCGGAAAGCTATCGGTTTATCGCCTATGAAAACGTCAAAATATCCGAATGTTCGTATAAAAACGCGCGGCTTTACGGTAAGCGTGCCGTTAGATGCGCTTATTGCGCTGTCATCGGCATTATACAGCATTACATAGCGCGGCGTGCCGTCATCTGCGGCGTGAGAGCTTACCGCCCTAATTCTGCGGCGCGTGCCGGTAGACAGGTCTGTATAGTCAAACTCAGCCTCGCCGCTGTCGAAGATCTTCACAAACTCGCTGTAGGCAATGCCGCTGCGTGATACAAAGTCTTTCAAACTGCGGCTCTTTCGCGCAAGGTAAGCCCATTCTTCTTTTGTATAGCCGAAAAACGTGCGCACGTTCTCGCTTGCATACAAAGGTCTTATGCGTGCATCTTCTATCTCGAACGCAACAATTCCGTCGGTCATTTGCATAACAAGTTCTTTTACGTTTGCGGTCAACTCGCTGCTGCGGTGCGCACCACCGTTTCTTCGGCAGCAGAAAAGCCCCGAAGTTTCGTCTATTTCTACATATGTTGCGGTATAGCTTTTTTCTTCGCCGCTTGAAGAAAGTGCATAAAATTCTATCTTCGGCGGCATACCGTTTTCGCCCTTTGCCCTGTGGTTGAAAATATCGGCTGCAAAGTCGCGCACCACCTGCCTGCTTTCTTCCGAAACGGCTGTATCTATCCAGTGGGCGGCGGCTTCGGCAAGGTGCATGGGTATGTTTTGTATGTTGTTGAAAAGCGCGCTGCTCTCGCCCTCAAGGCAGGTTATAGTCTTGCTTTTTAGGTCGCACAGAAAAATTTTATTGTAGACATCTCTCAGCACGCCAAGCAGCTGCTGCCGCTCTTTCCCTTTCTGAAAATCATATCTTTCTGTAATGTCGGTGCATACGGCTTTCAGAAGCTGCCTGCCGCTGTCGTCCGCAAAGCGAGATATCCAGCCCGAGAGGCGTATTCTCACGCCGTCGAACCTAAGCGCTGAAAGTTCGCTGTAAATTGCCTTGCCGCCTGCGTTTTGTGCTTGGGTAAGAATTTCGGCAAAGTGCAAACGTTCCTCAACGGGTATCATCAGGTAAACATCGTTGCCCAGCAGCCGCAGTGGGTATGGCACGCCGTCGGCATTTTCGGGCACGCGCAGAATGTGTGACATTCTCTCGTTCATGTAGATTATCTTCGGGTGCTCCTCACAGGTCAGCGTTAAAAAGCCGCAGGGAACGCCCGTGCGCAGGTAGTCAAGTTCCTCGTTTTCCTCAACGGTGGGCGTCATATCGGTAAGTGTGCCGTAGACCGCTATATCGCCGTTTTTTGAGATATACAGCGATACCGACTCGCTCACGTGGCACACCGAGCCGTTCTTGCGAAGCATCTTCATGCGTGCGGTGCGCGGCGACTGCTTGCCGTTCGGGGTAAGGGAGCGCAAAAGAGCGAAGAATATCTCCCTGTCGTCGGGGTGTATGAGCGAAGTAAAGTCTGCGCCGTCAAGTTCGCCCTCGCTGTAGCCCAGTATCTCGCAGAAACTCTCGCTGGCAAGCATTATCTGCGGCTGCGTTGGCGATGATAGCTTGTGCGCGCCGTTTATATTATGTATAAATAATCTGTCCAAGCTGTTTTTCATAAAAAGCTCCTATTTATTATCTGTATATGCTTTTATTCTAACATAACATAAAACGTACAATTTGTCAAATAAAAACGCCGCCATGAAATTATTTCGGGGGAATATTAACAAAAAAGTTACAAAAAATTTTCCTGACATTCATATATAGACCTGCACAAAGGAACTATGCAGGAACAGCCGTGGAACAGTCGAGGAACAGTATTATAGTATAATAGTACACGCAGTCGGGAGTACCGACATCAAAAAATTATATTTGGAGGATACTATTATGAACGACCTTTTTGAAACTATTGCAAAGATAATCGCAGACCGCACGGACCGCGACATCGCGGAGATCAAGCCGGAGAGCACTTTTGAAGAACTGGGCATTGATTCTCTCGATACCGTTGAGCTGCTGATGAACCTTGAAGACGAGATAGGCATCGAGATAGAGCTTGACCAGAAAGTTGAGACTATAAACGACCTTGTAAAGTTCATCGAGAGCAAGCAGGAGTAATCTTAATGATAAAGTCAAGTATTTGCGAGTTGCTGGGTATAAAATACCCCGTATTCCAGGGCGGAATGGCGTGGATAGCTGACGGAAAACTGGCCGCTGCCGTATCTGAGGGCGGCGGTCTTGGTATTATTGCGGCTGGAAACGCGCCCGGCGAGTACGTAAGAGAACAGGTAAAAATTGCAAGAACGCTTACCGACAAACCGATAGGCGTGAATATTATGCTTATGAGCCCTTTCTGCGATGAGGTCGCAAAGGTGGTAGTCGAGGAGAAAGTACCCGTTGTTACGACAGGCGCAGGAAACCCCTCGAAATATATGGAAAGCTGGAAAGAAGCAGGCATAAAGGTGATCCCCGTGGTGGCGTCTGTCGCTATGGCAAAGCTTATGACGAGAGTTGGAGCAACTGCTCTTATTGCCGAGGGCGGCGAGAGCGGCGGTCACGTTGGCGAGCTTACTACCATTGTGCTTGTTCCGCAGATATGCGATGCCACAGACTTGCCGGTAATTGCGGCAGGCGGCATTGCTGACGGCAGAGGTGCGGCTGCGGCGTTCATGCTGGGCGCGTGCGGCATACAGATGGGTACACGTTTTCTTTCGGCTTACGAGTGCAGCATACACCCGACATATAAGGAAAAGATACTTAAAGCAAACGACCTTTGCACCATGGTTACGGGCAAAAGGCTCGGTCACCCCGTGCGCAGCCTGAGAACGCGTTTTGCGAGAGATTACTCAAAGGCTGAATACGGCGGAATGCCCGACGATGAGCTTGAAAAAATGGGCGGCGGCGCGCTTCGTCTTGCGGTGCAGGAGGGCGACCTTGAAAAGGGCTGCTTCCTTGCGGGACAGATAGCGGCTGTTGTAAACAAAGAACAGCCTGCCGCGGAGATAATCAAAGAAGTTATGGAACAGACGGAAGTCGTTCTTTCGGGGGCAGAAAAATGGGTAAAATAGCATTTGTATTTTCCGGTCAGGGAGATCAGTTCCCCGGAATGGGCAAGCAGCTTTGCGAGCAATACGGCACGGCGGCAGAGGTTTTTTCTTTGTGCGACAGCCTGCGCGAGGGTACTTCAAGGCAGTGCTTTGAGGGCAGCGAGGACGAGCTTAAAGAGACGAAAAACACGCAGCCTTGCCTTTTCGCTGTTGAAATGGCTGCTTTTAAGGTTTTGCAGGAAAAGGGTATAAAGCCCGATATGGTGGCAGGTTTTTCGCTGGGCGAGGTAGTGGCTCTTACGGCGGCGGAAAAGCTTTCTTTGGAAGACGGCTTTAAGCTGGTGTGCAAGCGCGGAGAGCTTATGCAGAGCGCGGCGGAGAAGTTTGACACCTCTATGGCGGCGGTGGTAAAGCTGCCTAATGAAAAGGTAGAGGAGCTTTGTGCCGCTTATTCGCAGGTGTACCCCGTGAACTATAACTGCCCCGGTCAGGTGAGCGTTGCAGGGCTTACGGAGCAGATGCCTCAGTTTTCAGCTGATGTTAAGGCGGCAGGCGGCAGGGCTATACCGCTGAAAGTAAAGGGCGCGTTCCATTCGCCTTTTATGAACGGCGCGGCTGAAAGCTTTGCAAAGGAGCTTGAAAACGCTGCGTTTGCTAAGGGTGAAACGCAGGTTTATTCAGACGTTACCGCGCAGCCTTACGAGGGCGATGAAAGGGAGCTTTTGTCAAAGCAGATATGCAGCCCCGTAAAGTTTGAAAAGATAGTAAGGAACATGATAGCTCAGGGCGCGGACACGTTTGTAGAGATAGGCCCCGGCAAAACGCTTATCAACATGATAAAGAAGATCAGCGCAGATGTGAAGACATACTGCACGGCGGAAATGGAAACGCTTCTTGATGAGGTGAAATAGGCGCACACTTTTGCGCATTTTATTTGTTGTGAATTTTTATATTGTACGGCGTTCCATAATGGAACGCGGAAAGAGAGATAAAGTTTTCTCAAAGGAGAGGCTCTCTCTTGCAGAGCCTCTCCTCTTTCTAAATAGTCCACTGGACTGTTTAGAAATTCACCTCTTGCAGAGCGCACGCTGTGTCTTTGTGGGGTTCTGCCCCACACCTCGCAAGCCTTGGCAGTTGCGAAGCAACTGTAAAAAAGAGCTTGACCGAAAACTTTTATTGTCTTGACAGGATTTTAAGATACGCGGCGTGAGCCGCACCTTAACTATTCACTATTCATTATTCACTCTTTCACTCTTCACTACTTCTGATACAGCGCTGTGTGATAGCGAAAGAAATAAGATTTATGAACACTTGTATAAATAAATATTTAAAAGGTGGTGCTTGATATGGACAAGATACTAAGCGGCAAGACCGCTATTGTTACGGGCGGCTCGCAGGGAATAGGCGAGGCTATCTCTAAAAGACTCGCTTCTATGGGAGCCGACATAGCCGTTCTTTATGTGGGCAGCGATGAGCCTGCTAAAAAAGTATGCGAGGACATAACAAAGGAATACGGCGTTAAAATAAAAAGCTATTACTGCGATGTTTCAAGCTTTGAAGATGCCAAGAAAACAGTCGCGCAGATAAAGACCGACTTCGGCGGCGCTGCGATACTTGTAAACAATGCAGGCATTACGCGTGACGGACTTATCGCGACTATGAAAGAGGAAGACTTTGACGCGGTAATAAGCGTGAACCTCAAGGGCGCATACAACATGATTCGCCACTGCACGGGACTTTTCCTGCGCGCGAAAGAGGGCTGCATTATCAACATAAGCTCGGTTTCGGGTCTTATGGGAAATGCAGGTCAGAGCAACTATGCCGCTTCAAAGGCAGGTCTTGTGGGTCTTACAAAGTCGGTCGCAAAAGAGCTTGCGCCGCGCGGCATACGCTGCAACGCTATTGCCCCGGGCTTCATACAGACCAGCATGACACAGTCGCAGACGGAAAACCCGCTTTTGAAGATGATACCCCTTGCAAGAATGGGCAGCCCCGAAGATATTGCAGATGCGGCTGAATTTTTGGTAAAGGCAAGCTACGTTACCGGCGAAGTTATAAAGGTAGACGGCGGCATTGCTATGTAATTTATATAGGAGAGTAGATGAAAATGGATAACGCTTGGAGAAGAGTTGTAGTTACGGGTCTCGGCGCGGTAACGCCCGTGGGCAATAACGTTGCTGACACATGGGAGAGCCTTAAAAACGGCAAAAACGGCATTGCGCCGATAACGCTTTTTGATACTACGGATTTTAAAGCAAAATTGGGCGCGGAGGTCAAGGACTTCAACGTTCTGGATTATATGGAGAAATCGGAATCGCTGAGAAGCGACAGGTTCACACACCTTGCCGTTGCTGCTGCCGCACAGGCTTGCGCTGACAGCGGCATTGAGGGCAATGTAGATCCCGAAAGATTTTCGGTATACTACGGTGTTGGCATAGGCGGTATGGCTACTTTTGAAACGGAGCATACAAAGCTTATGGAACGCGGCCCGAAAAGAGTTTCGCCGCTGTTCGTACCTATGATGATACCCAACATGGCGCCCGGCACTATCGCAATAAAGCACAACTGTCAGGGTCCTGCACTGCCGGCAGTTACTGCGTGCGCTTCGGGCTCAAACGCTATAGGCGAGGCTGTAAGGCTCATTCGCCACGGTTACGCAGATGCGGTTATCTCGGGCGGCGTTGAGTCAACCATAACAAAATGCGCCGTTGCAGGATTTTCAAATATGCAGGCGCTTTCGACCGCTACAGATCCCGATGCGGCTTCTCTGCCGTTTGATAAGAGGAGAGCAGGATTTGTTATCGGCGAGGGCTCGGTGGCGCTTATTCTTGAAGAATACGAACACGCAAAGGCGAGGGGCGCGAAAATTTTCGGCGAGGTTGTAGGTTACGGCTCTACCTGCGATGCGCACCACATAACCGCGCCGCACCCCGAAGCAAGGGGCGGAGCTAAGGCTATGGAGCAGGCTATGGCAGAGGCAGGCTACACCGACAGCGATGTTGTATATGTAAACGCGCACGGCACGGGCACGCCGATGAACGACAAGATAGAGACCATGGCTGTTAAGAAGTCGATGGGCGAAGATGCCGCGAGGAGAGCGTACATCAGCTCTACTAAGTCTATGACGGGACATATGCTGGGCGCGGCAGGAGCTATAGAGGCTATGGCCTGCATACTTGCGCTGCGCGACGGCATAATTCCGCCGACAATAAACCTCAACGAGCCTGACCCCGAGTGTGATCTTAACTATGTGCCGCACACGGCAGTAAAGGCCGATATAACGCTTGCGCTTTCAAATTCACTCGGCTTCGGCGGCCACAACGCCTGCCTTGCGTTCAGGAAGATATGAAGATAAATCGGAATTTTGCCCGCTGTGCCTGTTTTTCTTTTGGGGAAAACCTTTCTGAAGAAAGGTTGTTCCCCATACCCCTTTCCAAAGACTTTTATATTGTTTTTTGCGAGGGGTAATTCCTTTTTATAAAGCAACGAAAAATTTTAAACTTCATGTGTATTAAACAGCACAATTACCCCTCGCAAAAAATATGGAAGTTTTAGTGATGGGTGCCACTCTGCCTGCGGCAGAGGAGGGGAAGACCCTTTGCAGTTGCGAAGCAACTGTGCAAAAGAAGTCTCCCCCAATAGCAAGGTAGGTATAGCGGACAAATTTTGATTTATCTTATATACTTTATAAACGAAGAAAATAAAATTCTAAAGGAGGATATTTCAGATATGAAAGATTCCGATATAAGAAGATACGCAGAGCTTATGAAAGAGCTTGACCTTACCGCGCTGGAGATAAACGAAAACGGCGTAAGACTGGAGCGCACACCTATTGCGGTGGCGGCTGCCCCTGTTTCAGCGCCCGTTCAGAGCGCGCCTGCCGCGGCTGCAAAACCTGCGGCTGATGACGGCTGCTTTGTTGTAAGATCTCCGATAGTGGGGGTATTTTACGCTGCGCCTGCCGAGAACGCTGAGCCGTTTGTTTCGCCGGGCGACAAGATTCAGCAGGGCAAGACTCTTTGCATAATCGAAGCTATGAAGATGATGAACGAGATAACCGCTGAGGTTGGCGGCGAGATAGCCGAGATATGCGTTACCAACGGTCAGGTAGTTGAGTTCGGCACGGAGCTTTTCAAAATAAGGAGGGCTTGAGATGCAGCGCGAGGACATTATGAAGATACTCCCTCACAGGGATAATATGCTGCTGCTTGACGATGCCGAGAACGTTGACGGCGAGGCTGTTGCGCATTACAAGGTACGCGGCGATGAGTTCTTTCTGAAAGGTCACTTTCCGGGCAATCCGATAGTTCCGGGCGTAATTCTTTGCGAGATACTGGCGCAGTCGGCGTGCGTGCTTTTGCAGGACGCTATAAGCGAGGGCAAGCTGCCTGTGTATACGGGGCTGAATAATGTGAAGTTCCGCTCATCGGTGCGCCCCGGCGATACCATTGAAACGCGCTGCACGATAACGAGAGCGAAACCACCTTTCTATTTTGCAAAGGGCACGGCTTGCGTTGACGGCAAAGTGGCGGTGGCAGCGGAATTTTCGTTTGCCGTTACCGACAAAAAATGATCTGCGAAGCGGAGATTGAGAAATGTTTTCTAAAATACTTATCGCCAACCGCGGCGAGATAGCGGTAAGGATAATAAGAGCCTGCAAGGAAATGGGCATTGCCACCGTGGCGGTGTACTCGCAGGCTGATAAAAACGCCCTGCACGTTGCCCTTGCTGATGAAAGCTACTGCATTGGCGCACCCGAGGCGAGCGAGAGCTATCTTAACGAAAATCAGATAGTCAGCACTGCTATACTTTCGGGCGCGCAGGCAATACACCCCGGCTACGGCTTTTTGTCTGAGAACGCGCATTTTGCACGTCTTTGCCGAAAGAACGGCATTGTGTTCATAGGCCCCGACCCCGAGGGAATGGAAAGGCTCAGCGACAAGGCGGTACTCAAAGAGCTTATATCGGATACGGGTCTTTCGGTAATACCCGGTACAAAGGCGCTGTCTTCGGCTGATGAAGCTAAGAAAGCCGCTGAAAAGCTGGGCTACCCCGTTATGCTCAAAGCGTGCGCGGGCGGCGGCGGCAGGGGCATAAGGCTTATACGCAGCGAGGACGAAATAGAAGATAACTATATGCAGGCGACCGCGGAAGCTGCTTCGGCTTTCGGCGACGGTTCTGTGTATCTTGAAAAATATGTTTTCCCTGCCAGACACGTTGAATTGCAGATAATGGCTGACGAGGACGGCAACGTTGTGTGCCTTGGCGAGCGCGACTGCTCTATGCAGAGGCGAAACCAGAAGCTTATTGAAGAAACGCCGTCTCCTGCGGTTGATAAGGCGCAGAGAGATAAGATAATAGAGCTTGCTATAGACGCCGTAAAGAAGATAGGCTATGTGGGTCTTGGAACTATGGAATTTCTGCTTGATAAAGAGGGGAATTTCTGGTTTATGGAGATGAATGTGCGCTTGCAGGTGGAGCATTGCGTTACAGAAATGC
Organism: uncultured Clostridia bacterium; assembly: GCA_947589355.1. Taxonomy (GTDB): domain Bacteria; phylum Bacillota; class Clostridia; order Oscillospirales; family Ruminococcaceae; genus UBA7477. The sequence goes on along the minus strand of CANPZC010000025.1, from coordinate 580 downwards.
TTACCGGCATTGACCTTGTAAAGTGGCAGATACGCATAGCGGCAGGCATAGGCATAAACTTTGAGCAGAAAAATATCCGTATGCGCGGAAGTGCGATAGAATGCAGAATAAACGCGCAAAGCTGCGGCACGCTTTCTATGCTGCACATACCGGGCGGCCCGTTCGTGAGGTTTGATACCAGCCTTGTTGAGGGCGTTTCGGTATCGCCTTATTATGACTCACTGATAGGCAAGCTGATAGTTCACGCAGGCACGAGAGAAGAAGCGCTGAGAAAAATGCGCGCGGCGCTGTGCGAGCTTGTGATAGAGGGCATAGCTACGAACATTGAGGAGCAGCTGCGCATAATAGACGACGACCGATTTATTTCGGGGGACTATGATTTGACTTTCATGGGGAATAGATAAAGTGCGCAATAGCTATTTGTATTTTCGCTGCTTTCGCAGCACCTGCGGAGCGGAAATAGTGAATAGTGAATAATGAATAGTGAATAGTTAAGGTGCGGCTAAAGCCGCGTATTTTAAACTGTTTGGCAACATAGCGAAGAACAAAGATAAAAGGAGCATTTGTGCTGCTAAATTTC
>CANPZC010000024.1 GCA_947589355.1 uncultured Clostridia bacterium | reverse complement strand
GCAGGAATATAGCTTTTTGCGTTTGCCATATCAGTGGTGCAGTTGTCTATATATTCCTCAACATATTTGTAATAGTCTTCAAACAAGCCTTCCTTGAAAGCGGTGTTGTAAAGCGTATCGCAGTAAAGCATTGTCTCGCCGTCAGCGTATTTTACCAGCGCAAAGGCTGTAACGCCCATCGGCGGGCAGGCAAAGTCGGGGCTTATCTGATACATATCGGGCGAAAGCTTTGAAGTAGATGTGTAAACCGGGTAAATACCGCTGTTATCTGCCTCAGTCATCTCTCGGCTGTCAATAAATATCTGTCTGCCCAGAGAGTTCGCAAAAAGCATATACTGCACTTGCTTTACATCTTCACCCTGCGCGTCAAACTCAGCCGTAACGGTCATGTCTTCCGCTCCGTCTACAAAAAACGTGTTGCCGTTTCCATATGTCGGGTCGTACTGATCTACCACATAACCCTCCAGCAAGAGATTCAGCTGCCCGTTTTTGTGCTGCTTTTCTGTTGATGCAAAGGGGTCTTCCGAAGATGTGCTGTCAGTCTGTGACAAAGGCTGCGAAATTTGCGGCACGCTGTCGGCGGGCGGAGTGACTTTTAGCCCATCACTGTCACTGCCGCCGCGCGCGTTTTTAAGGAGGAAGCCTATGCCTATAACAAGCGCTAAAGCCGCCGCAATGCTGCCCAGCATGAATACGCCGCCGCGCCTTACCCATGCCTCGTTTTGGGGCTCGGTCTTCGCCGTTTTCTCAATAAGCGGCGCGCCTGTTTGCTGTTTCAGCCTTTGCGCTAAGAGCCTTTTGCGCTCGTCGCCCAGCTTTTGATCATCATAATATTTTTGAAGTTTGTTTTTTAACATATAATTTCAGCTCCTGACTGTATCAGCCGTCAAGTTTGTTTTTCAGCATCTTTCTCGCCCGTGAAAGCGATGTAGTCACCGTGCTTTTGGGTATGCCCAGCATTTTTGCTATCTCGCGCGTGCCGTATTCTTCATAATAATACAGATACAAAACGGTGCGCAGCTTAGGGGGCATCTGCTCTAAAGCCGCCGCGATATCAAGCCTTTCTTCAATAGGCGCAAAGTCTGCCGTCTGCTCGGGTATCTCGTCCGCGGCTATGTTTTTCTGACTGCGGAAAATATCTCTGCACCTGTTTACAGTCACGCGGATAAGCCATGCCTTTGTGTGCTGCTCGCTTTTGAATCCCTTTTCCAGCGTGAGAACTTTAAGAAACACATCGCTCACAACGTCCGCAGCGGCTGCATCACTGCCAAGCTGAGAATATGCCACTCTGTATATCATATCGCTGTATTTTTGTACTAACTGTTCTATCTGTTCACAGCTTAGTTTCATGCCGTCACCGTTCCTTTGAAAGACCTTTCATAAATAATACGTTTGAATAAGCCGTTTGGTCTCAAAAATATACAAAAAAATTATATCATAAAAATTCACCTATTGCAAACCGCGAAAAAATCATATATAATATAATGTAGAAAAGGGGGCGAGGATATGCAAAACGTTCTGTCATTCAAAGACAGCATTACAAAGCTGGGCAGGATAGGTTCACGCAGGGCAGAGCAGTTTGGCAAACTGGGCATACATACCATAGGTGATCTGCTCACGCATTATCCGCGCGCCTATATTGATTACACTTCCCCCGTTGAGATAGCCGATGCGGTCGATGATACCCAGTGCGTTGTAAAATGCGAGGTGATAAGAAAGCTTGCCCCTGCACGCATACGCAGCGGTATGACTATCTTCAAATTCATAGCGGCTGACGAAAGCGGCGAAATGTTAGTTACTATTTATAATTCCAAATACCAGTTTGAAAGCATATATGTCGGCGAGAGCTATCTTTTTTACGGCAAAATATCGGGCGGCGGCAGGCGGAAAGAAATGTCTTCGCCGATGATAATAAACGCTCTCTCAAAAGATATGATACTGCCCGTATACCCCTTGACAGAGGGGCTTAGCCAGAACATACTGCGCGGCGCGGTGAAAGAGGCTCTCTCTCGCGTAAACGACCTTACCGAGATAATACCGCAGCAGGTGCGGCAGGAAAACAAGGTGTGCGCAAGCCGTTTCGCGCTTGAAAATATACACTTTCCGAAAGAAACGCAGTCGGCTGAAATAGCGCGTGAAAGGCTCATTTTTGAAGAGCTTTATGTACTCGCGCTCGGCATGAGGTGCCTGCGCTCACGCATACGCGAAAATACCGCCTGTCAGCTCCAAGATATAAGCTTCACAGAATTTGAAAAAATGCTGCCCTTTGAGATGACAAATGCCCAGAAGCGCAGTATTACAGAATGTGCGAAAGATATGCAAAGCGGCGCGCCTATGAACAGGCTCTTGCAGGGAGATGTGGGCTCGGGCAAAACTGCCGTTGCGGCTGCCTGCGCGTATATCACAGCGAAAAACGGCTACCAGACAGCCCTTATGGCGCCTACAGAGATATTAGCGGCGCAGCACTATAAAACACTTACCGAGCTTTTGCAGCCCCTAGGGGTTAGCGTTTTATTGCTTACAGGCTCTATGAGCGAAAAGCAGAAAAATGCGATACGTCAGCAGATACAAAGCGGAGAATGTGCCGTGGCGGTGGGTACTCACGCGTTGTTTCAAAAGAGCGTGGAGTTTCACTCTCTCGGTCTTGTTATTACAGATGAGCAGCACCGTTTCGGCGTGCAGCAGCGTGCAGACCTAGCCAAAAAAGGCTCTGACCCACACAGGCTCGTTATGTCTGCAACGCCGATACCGCGCACCCTCGCGCTTATGATATTCGGCGATATGGATATATCCGTGCTAGACGAAATGCCAAAAGGCAGGCTGCCTATAAAGACATACGCCATGTCGGGCAAGGTGCGGCAGCGCGCGTTCGGCTTTGTAAGGAAAGAGATCGACAGCGGCAGGCAGTGCTATATAGTCTGCCCGATGATAGACGAAAGCGAAATGCAGCTGAAATCCGTAAAAAAATACGCCGACGATATAGCTAAGAGCAGCTTCAAAGGCTGCCGTATAGGGCTATTGCACGGCAAAATGCCGAGCGCGGAAAAAGACGAAGTAATGCAGGCTTTTATACAGCACAGGCTGGATATACTGGTATCAACCACGGTAATAGAAGTCGGTGTTGACGTGCCGAACGCCACCGTTATGGTGGTCGAAAACTCGGACAGATTCGGGCTTTCGCAGCTGCACCAGCTCAGGGGCAGGGTAGGCAGAGGCAGCGAGCAGTCTTACTGCATACTTATAACCGACAACATGACGCCCGACTGCCGAAAGCGCCTTGAAACTCTGGCTCACACTTCGGACGGCTTCAAAATATCTGAAGAAGACCTTAAAATGCGCGGGCCCGGCGAGTTTTTCGGCTCGCGCCAGCACGGTCTGCCAAAGCTTAAAATTGCTGATATGACTAATGATATAGACGTTATGCGCCGTGCTCAGCGTGCCGCGGAAGAAACTATAGCGCAGGACAGCGACCTTTCACTTCCCGAGCATAAAATGCTGAAAGCCGCCGTTGAAGATCTGTTCGCGAAAGGCGCAGAATTGTAGTTAATATTTACAGAATATGCAGTGAAATCATGTGAACTTTGTCAGATTGATTTTCACTGCTTATTATGTTATACTGAATGTATGTGGTCTTAGAAGATATGAAAGGAAAGATTATATGAAAAAACTCATGCTTGGCAACGAAGCTTTTGCCAGAGGACTTTATGAGGGCGGCTGCACCGTGGTCTCATCATACCCCGGCACGCCGTCTACCGAAGTTACCGAGGCAGCAGCGAAATATGACGATATATATGCCGAATGGGCGCCCAACGAGAAGGTCGCTTTTGAAGTGGCTCTGGGCGCATCTATAGGCGGCGCAAGAAGTTTTTGCGGTATGAAACACGTTGGTCTCAACGTTGCCGCCGACCCTTTGTATACAGCAGGTTACACCGGCGTTACAGGCGGTATGGTAGTGTGCGTGGCTGACGACCCCGGTATGCATTCTTCGCAGAACGAGCAGGATTCACGCCACCATGCAAAGGCTTCAAAAGTGCTCATGCTCGAGCCGTCAGACTCTCAGGAAGTTAAAGACTTTGTAAAGAAAGGCTTTGAACTTTCGGAAAAATTCGATACCCCTGTTATTGTAAGAATGTCAACAAGGGTGGCGCATTCGCAGTCGGCAGTTGAGCTTTGCGACAGGGTAGATTATCAGCTCAAGCCGTATGTAAAGAATGCCGCAAAATTTGTTACTCTGCCTGCCAACGCCAGAAAACTGCACGTTACCGTAGAGGAGCGGCTTAAAGCGGCTGAAAGGTACGGCAGCGACTGTGAGTTTAACAAAGTTGAGATGAATGACGGCGCGCAGTTTGGCGTTATAACAAGCGGCATTTCATATCAGTATGCCAGAGAAGCGCTTGGGGATAAGGCATCGTACTTAAAACTCGGACTTGTAAACCCTCTGCCTACCGATATTATAAAGGATTTCGCGGCAAAGTTTGACAAAGTTTATGTTATAGAAGAACTCGATGATTTTATAGAATCCCACTGCAAGAAGATAGGCGTAAACGTTATCGGCAAAGAAATATTCAGCCGCATAGGTGAGCTTTCGCAGGCGATAGTGGCGGAAAAGATACTCGGCGAGAAGAAAGAGTTTGACAGCTTTACAGAGCCTGTTCCCGTAAGACCGCCTGTAATGTGCGCAGGCTGCCCCCACAGAGGACTTTTCTACTGCCTCAATAAACTTAAACTCAATGTAACCGGCGATATAGGCTGCTATACCCTTGGCGCGACCGCACCCCTCTCGGCTATGGATACCACCATTTGCATGGGCGCATCGGTGTCGGCTCTGCATGGTTTTAACAAGGCAAGAGGCGAAGAAGCCGAAAGGCACACAGTCGCTGTTATAGGCGATTCAACATTCATGCACAGCGGTATTACGGGGCTTGTGAATATCGCTTACAATGCTTCAAATTCTACCGTTATAATACTCGATAACTCTATCACGGGCATGACGGGTCATCAGCAGAACCCGACTACGGGCAAAAATCTTAAAGGCGAGCCTGCATATGCGGTAGACCTCGAAGCCCTCTGCCGCGCGGTAGGCATAAACAGGGTGAGAGTTGTTGACCCATACAACATGAAACAGTGCGAGGAAGTTATAAAAGAAGAACTTGCCGCCGATGAAGCAAGCGTTATAATCTCTCGCAGACCGTGCGCACTCTTGAAATACGTAAAGCACGAAGCGCCGCTTAAAGTAAATACCGACAAGTGCGTGGGCTGTAAATCCTGCCTGAAAATAGGCTGCCCTGCAATATCGGTACACAGCGGCAAGGCTGTTATAGATGAAACACAGTGCGTTGGCTGCGGCATATGCACCGATATGTGCAGACTGACAGCGATAGAAAAATAGCGTTTAGCTTATCAAAAATATTTAAGGAGAGTTATATTATGGAGCAAAGCAATAAAATAATGGGAATAGTAGGCGGAATAGTCGGCACTGTCTTGGGATTGATAGTATGGTGCCTGATAGGAATGGCAGGCTATATATCGTGGATAGGCGGACTTGCGCTTGCCGCAGGAGCTTTTTTCGGATATAAGCTGCTCGGCAAAAGCATGGACAAGATAGGAATAGTAATATGCGCGGTATTTGTGCTTATAGCCGTTTTTGTGGGAACAAGAATGAATTATGCTATACAGCTGCATAAAGATTTTGAGGACGACAGAGATGTTGCTGCGGCGTTTGAGGTTTTAGGGCTTGATACCGGTGTTTCTACTTTTGAGATATTTTTAGATTTTGGCGAATATGTTGATACATATGATGACTTGCTCGCGAAGGTGGGAACTGACGTAAGATACAGCGATGACTTCAAACAGGATCTGGCATTCGGATATGTTGTAACTATAATAGCGTCTGCTGCTATAATAGCATCTTTTGTAAAGAAAAAATGATCACGCTTGTGAATACTTTAATTTAGGAGAAATATTATGAAAACTAAGTCTATAATGATAGTCGGGGTCGGCGGACAGGGAAGTCTGCTGGCATCAAGACTGATAGGAAACGTTCTGCTCTCGCAGGGGTTTGACGTAAAGGTCAGCGAGGTGCACGGCATGAGCCAGCGCGGCGGTTCGGTGGTAACGTATGTAAAATACGGCGACAAGGTGTATTCGCCCGTTGTTGAAAAGGGCGAGGCTGATATTATCATAAGCTTTGAGGCACTTGAAGCCGCAAGGTGGGTGGAATATCTGAAAAAAGGCGGTCATATAGTTACTTCTACTCAGCAGATAGACCCGATGCCCGTTATACAGGGCGCGGCGCAGTACCCCGAAGACGTGATAGGCAAGCTGAAAGCGCAGGGCATTAGCGTTATATCCGCAAACGCGCTTGGTTTAGCTGTAAAAGCAGGCAGCGCAAAGGCCTCAAACGTTGTGCTTATGGGGCTTGTATCTGCCAAAATGGACTTTGAGGAAAAATACTGGCAGCAGGCAATTGAGCAGTGCGTGCCGCCCAAATTTTTAGAGCTTAACAAAAAAGCCTTTGAAATGGGCAGAGAGTGCGTTTTGCAGCAGGCATAAATGTAAGGAGCGATGAAAATGTCAGAGCAGTCGGCTATAATATCACTTATGGTGCAGCACCACGGCGGTCAGCCCGAAAAGGTATACCGCACAATGAAGATATATTCTTTTGTTCATGCCATAGCGGCAGAAGAAGACATCAGCGATGAAGCGAGAAGTGCAGCAGAAAAAGCCGCCATACTTTGCGAAATGGGCGACAGCAGCGCGGAAAGCGCATCTTTTGCCGATATGCTGCTTTTGAACCTCGGGTGCGAGCGAAGCGTTATACAAAAGGTGCATAACCTTATAGTAAAGCTTGACGATACAGAAAATATAGATACCATAGAGCAGCAGATACTTTATGAAGCGAGATTTCTGGTAAACGCTTTTGAAAACAGGCTCGATAAAGAAACCATTGTTGAGAACCTGATGAAGAACTTCAAAACAAAGTGCGGTCAGGAATATCTGTGCAACATTTTCTCGGTAGGTAATCGCAGGAAAAGCGATAATAATATAGGAGGAGATAAAAATGCCTAAGTACTGGAACGAAAAGATCGAATGTATGTCACGGCAGGAAATGATAAGTCTGCAAAATGAAAGACTTGTCGCCCAGGTAAAGCACGTGTGGGATAACGTGCCGTACTACAGAAAGAAAATGGAGGAGAAAGGCGTAACGCCCGACGACATCAAGAGCATTGACGACCTGCACAAGCTTCCTTTTCTTTCAAAAGCAGATTTGCGTGATGCATACCCCTATGGGCTGCTTGCCAAGCCCCTTGCCGACTGCGTGAGGATACAGTCTACCAGCGGAACAACGGGCAAGAGAGTTGTGGCTTTTTACACACAGCACGATATCGACCTTTGGGAGGACTGCTGCGCAAGAGCGATAGTTGCCGCAGGAGGAACTAATGAAGACGTTTGTCAGGTGTGCTATGGCTACGGACTGTTTACCGGAGGCCCGGGACTTAACGGCGGCTCGCATAAGGTAGGCTGCCTTACCCTGCCTATGTCTTCGGGCAATACCGAAAGGCAGATACAGTTTATGAGAGACTTAGGTTCTACCATACTTTGCTGTACGCCGTCATATGCCGCATACATAGGTGAAACGCTTCACAAAATGGGTTACGGCCCCGACGACATAAAGCTCAAAGCAGGAATATTCGGCGCAGAGCCGTGGACGGAAGAAATGCGCCGCGAGATAGAAAGGCTTCTCGGCATAAAGGCTTATGACATTTACGGACTTACCGAAACAAGCGGCCCGGGCGTTTCGTTTGAATGCGAGGAGCAGACGGGTATGCATATAAACGAAGACCACTTCATCGCCGAGATAATAGACCCCGACACAGGCGAAGTGCTTCCCGAGGGTTCAAAGGGCGAGCTTGTGTTCACCAGCATTACAAAAGAAGCTTTCCCTCTGCTCAGATACAGAACAAGGGACATATGCGTGCTTACGAGAGAAAAATGCTCCTGCGGCAGAACGCTCGTAAAGATGTCAAAGCCTATGGGAAGAACAGACGATATGCTTATAATCAGGGGCGTAAATGTGTTCCCATCGCAGATAGAGAGCGTGCTGCTTAAGATGAGCAACGCTTCACCCAACTATCAGATAGTTGTTGACAGAGTGAACAATACCGATACGTTTGAGATAAGAGTTGAAATGACCGACGAGATGTTCTCCGACACGATAAAGAGCGTTGAAGCGGTAGAAGACAAGATAAGCGCAGATATGCTTTCGATGCTGGGTATAAAAGCGAAGATAAGGCTTGTTGAGCCAAACTCGATACCGCGCAGCGAGGGCAAGGCTGTAAGAGTTATAGACAAGCGCAAGCTGGTTTAGTTAAATAGCGAAAGGAGAGTAATTATGTCAGTAAAACAGATCTCTATATTTATGGAGAACCGCCCCGGAAGAATATCGGCAGTTACAAAGCTGCTGGGCGAGGGCGGAATAGACATTCGCGCAATGGCTTTGGCGGATACCACCGACTTTGGCATACTGCGCATAATAGTTGATGACGAGGAAAAGTGTGTAAAACTGCTCTCTGAAGCAGGCTATTCGGCGAGGGCTACAGCAGTTGTGGCAGTAGGTTTTGACGACAAGCCGGGCGCGCTGGCAGCGGTAATGCAGGTGCTTTATGAAAACAACATCAGCGTTGAGTATATGTATTCGTTCATCTCGAAAGAAGCAGGCAAGGCATATATAATGCTGAGAGTTGACGACAACGACGCCGCAGCGGCTGCTTTGGAAGAAAAGGGATTTACGCTGCTTAATTCAGGCGACCTTTTTGGCAATAAATAATTTTAAAAAAGGTCTTGAAATTTTCTGAAAATATGTTATTATATAAGTGTGAGGTTTTCACATACAACATTAAAGGAGGAACTTACAATGGCTTACAAAATTTCTGATGATTGCATTTCCTGCGGCGCTTGTGCTGCTGAGTGCCCTGTCGGCGCTATCGCAGAGGGCGACGGAAAGTATGAGATAAACGCAGACGCTTGCCTCGATTGCGGCGCTTGCGCAGCTGCCTGCCCTGTTGATGCACCCAAGGCTGAGTAATTGCATACTTATTTTTACAAACGGCCGTCCTTTCCCACCGTGGGGGAGGGCGGTTTTTTGTGTGCGTTATGCACAATACCTTGACATCTGCGGCAAAATGAAGTACAATATATAATGAGGCAGTATGTTGGGTAGTTTGCGCTTACGCAGTGTCTTGTCGGCTTTAGCCTCCAAGCCACCATGAAAGAATTACTTAGCCGCCGAAAGCGTGGCGGCTATTTCAGAATATGCTCGATGGCTCGCATATTCTGAAACCGTAATTCTTTTGCATAGTGCGTTTAATTTCAATAGTGTTGACTTCAACGCCAAAAACACAAAGGCGGCAAGTCAAACATCGTAAAAATTATATGCAGTACGTTTCAAGTCAAATTTCCCGCACTACTGACCTCTTTTGCCTTACAAACAAAACTGATGCGTATTTATCTCTTTAGCCTCTTTCACAAAGCAACGAAGTTCCGAGTGAAGAGGTCGCGAATTTCCACCAAGGCTCAGCGCGTGTTTGAGGGTGTCGGATACAGCGGTCGCAAGCGACCGCCTGAGGAAGCACGAGGGGGAATTTTAGATAGGAGGGGGCAAGTTTCGCAAGAAACTTGTGGCGGCTGCTTGCAGACGCTATAAAACAGCGCGCCCTGCCGGTCTTATTTACCCCCTATAATCCCTGTGGTTTCCCCCTCGATAAGAAATGCGCGAAATTGTTAGCACATACAAAATGAGAAGAAAATCAAAATACATTGGAGCTTTGAACAGCTCCAGCAGGTGCTGCGAAAGCAGCGAAAACTTTATTATAAATAACGTACATACAAAGAGGTGCAAACTTATGAAAATGATGTTTATTGGCGCTTGCAGAGAGGTAACAGGCAGCTGCACGTATATCGAGGCCTGCGGCAAGCGGTTCGTGGTGGACTTCGGCATGGAGCAGGGGATAGATGTCTACGAAAACGCCAAAGTGCCATGCGCGCCATCGCAGATAGATTTTGTGCTGCTCACCCACGCGCACATCGACCACTCGGGTCTTTTGCCTCTTTTGGTGGCAGGAGGCTTTTCGGGCGCGATATATTCCACCAAAGCGACTGCCAACCTGTGTTCTATAATGCTGCGTGACAGCGCCCATATACAGGAGTTTGAAGCGCAGTGGAAAAACCGCAAGAACAGGCGCAGCGGCAAAGAGGAAGAACCGCCCCTCTACACGATAAACGATGCGGAAGCAACAATAAAGCTGTTCAGACCCTTTGGCTACGATGAAAAAATAAACATCTGCGACGGCGTTCAGATACGCTTTACAGATGCAGGGCATTTGCTCGGTTCTGCTTCTATAGAAGTATGGCTGACGGAGAGCGGCGTTACTAAAAAGCTCGTATTTTCGGGCGATATAGGCAACGTAAATCAGCCGCTCATACGCGATCCGCAGTATCTTAAAGGGGCAGATTACGTCATAATGGAATCCACATACGGCGACAGGCTGCATAATCCTCCAAAAGATTACGAGCAGCGGCTGGCAGATATAATCAACGATACGTTCGCACGCGGCGGAAACCTTGTAGTGCCGTCGTTTGCGGTGGGCAGAACGCAGGAGCTTCTGTACTTTATAAAGAAAATCAAAGACGAGGGACTTGTTGAGAAGAAGAATTTCAAAGTTTGGATAGACAGCCCCCTTGCCATTGAGGCTACAAAAGTCTTTCAGATGAACAAGGAAAACTGCTTTGACCAAGAGGCTTTGCAGTATGTAAAAAGCGGCATAGACCCCATGACGTTTGACGGGCTTTCGGTAGCGGTGACCTCCGACGAATCAAAAGCGATCAACTTCGATAACGAGCCGAAAATAATAATCTCAGCTAGCGGTATGTGCGAGGCAGGCAGAATAAAGCACCACCTCAAACACAACCTGTGGAGGAGCGAATGTACTGTAATGTTCGCAGGTTATCAGTCATACAATACTTTAGGACGAAGCCTTTTAGAGGGCGCGAAAAAGGTAAAGATATTCGGTGAGGAAATTCAGGTAAAAGCCAAGATAGAGCGCCTTGAGGGCGTAAGCGGTCACGCGGATATGGAGGGGCTTATAAAGTGGGCTGGAGCTTTTGAGAAAAAGCCTGCGATGTATTTTATAAACCACGGCGAGAGCGATTGCGCAGAAAGCTTTGCAAACACGCTGAAAGAGCGGCTAAACGTAAATACCTATGCGCCGTTCAGCGGCACGAGTTTTGATATTGCGGCAGGTGAATTTATAGAAAAAGCATCGCCTGTTGTTATAGAAAAGCGCAGGAGCGCCGAGGGCAAGGCAAATACTGTGTATCAAAGGCTGCTTGCGGCTCTTGAAAGGCTTACTAAGCTTATCAAAGGCGGCGAGGGTCGCCCCAACAAAGAACTTGCCAAACTTGCCGACAACATAAACGATATGTGCAATAAGTTTGAATAAAGGAGAAGCAAATGAAGAAAGTCTGCATAAGAGAGATAAACGAGCGCATTGCAAGCGACGCCAAGGGTTACATAGCCGAGTGTGAAAAGAAGTATTCCGAGCGCATAAAGCGTGTGGCAGAGGGGCTGCGCGATACATCTACAGAAAGACCGATAATATTGCTTTCAGGGCCATCGGGCAGCGGAAAAACTACCTCCGCGCTGCGTTTAGAACAGCTTCTGGACGGCTGGGGCTATGAAACGCACACCATTGCGATGGACGAGTATTTCTACCACTGTGAGGAAAATCAGATACTTGACGAGAACGGCAATGTTGACTATGAGTCGCCCTACAGAGTGGATATAAAACTGCTGGGCGAGCACCTTGAAAAGATAGCCAACTGCGAGCCGGTGAACATTCCGAAGTTTGATTTCATCACCCAGCAGCGCGTTGCAAGCGAGAGGGTGCTGCGCCGCAAAAAGGGCGAACTGGTCATTTTAGAGGGCATACACGCCTTGAATCCGCTCGTTACGGGCAGGGCGCTGGAGTATTCAAACGGCATTTACGTCAGCGTGCGCACGAGGATAGAGACCGAAAAGGGCGAGGTCATACACCCCTCTCGCATACGGTTGATGCGGCGGCTGATACGCGACAAATTATACCGCGGCAGAGATTTTGTATCAAGTTTAGAAATGTATAACAGCGTTGAGCGCGGCGAAAATCTATATATAATGCCGCACAAGAACAACGCGCGTTTCAGCGTGGATTCGTTCATCGGCTATGAACCTGCGGTGTATAAAAAGCACATTCTTCGCGACTTTTGCGCGCTTGACAAGGTGTATCCGCGCTATGAGGAGTTTGCAGATGTCGCGCGGCTGCTGACAGAGTGCGCCGAGGTGCAAGATGATATGATACCCGTATCCTCGCTTTTGAGAGAGTTTGTGGGCGGAGGAGAATTCAACTAGAGGCAAGAAGCTGAAATGGTGAATGGGAAGAAGCTTCACAGAGGGTTCTTCTGCACTTGACTGACACTTGTTGCGGTCAACGTGTAGTGAATAGTGAATAATGAATAGTGAAGAGAGAAGAGTTAAGGTGCGGCTTACGCCGCGTATTTTAAAAGTTTTATGTACCAACACAGATAGTGCGTGTATTAGATATTTTTTCACCCACCCACAAACCTCCCCGACAGAGAGATGAATAGCGGAATATTCTTCCAGCCGCGTGAGGGTGGAGCGTTGATTTTGGGGTGTGAGTTCGTGACGGGTAGTAGCGTAGAGGGTGCATTTTGAAAAAATTACCGCAGTACGTTGTAAATCAATTTCCCGCACTACTGACCTCTTTTTCCTGACAAACAAAACTGATGCGTATTTATCTCTTTAGCCTCCTCCACAAAGCAACGAAGTTCCGAGTGAAGAGATCACGAATTTCCACCAAGGCTCAGCGCGTGGTCGTAGGTGTCGGGTACAGCGGTCGCAAGCGACCGCCTAAAGAGAGCTCGAGGGGAAATTTTAGATAAGAAGGGAGCAAGTTTCGCAAGAAACTTGTGGCGGCTGCTTGCAGACGCTGTGGAGCCTTGTGCGCCCTGCCTTGCTTATACACTCCCTATATCCCTATGGCACACTTCGCGAAGCGAAGTGCAGAAGAATTGGGCTTTTATATATTGTTGCCCAATTCTTCACGCGGTCGCTTGCGACCGCTGCCCCTCGATAAGAAATGCGCGAAATTGTTAGCCCACTCAAAATGAGAAGAAAGCCAAAGAAAAGTGGAGCGGTGAACGCGCTCCTGCGCAATTACAAACAACATCTAGGAGGATAATTATGCTCTTTGAGCTACTAAACAACAACGACGTAAACCAAAAAATATTTCTGCTGCTGTTTGCGGTGCTGCCCTTTGCTGCGGCGTTTTGCGCGCTGAAACTCGGCAGGGTGATACTGCCAAAAGACCACGGCAAAGCCGACGTCGCGGACGGTATGCAGTCGGCTGGCAAACCCACCGGCGGCGGCATCATCTTCATCAGCGTGTTCACGCTCATTTGTGCGCTGTTTGTGCCGATGAACATCGAGCGCATAATTTACCTGTGCGCAATTTACGTTTCCATGCTCTCCGGCTTTTTTGACGACGGCGCAAAAGTGCCGTGGGGCAGGGTGAAAAAAGGGCTTCTCGACCTTGTAATAGCAGTCGGTGCGGCGTTCACCTATTGCTACTTCAACGGCAGCGACCTGCGCATTGCTCTGCTCAGTACCACCATAACGCTCCCACAGTGGCTGTATGTCATTCTCGGCGCGGCGCTTGTGTGGGGCAGCATAAACGTCACCAACTGCTCAGACGGCGTGGACGGTCTGTGCGGCAGCCTTAGCATAATTTCAATAGGCACGGCGGCGGTGCTTGTGCACACTTTCTCGCCCGACCGCGATTTCACGATGATGCTCGCCGTTATGATACTTTGCCTGCTGGCGTATCTGTGGTATAACGCCAACCCGAGCAGGCTGCTCATGGGCGATGCAGGCTCACGCGCGCTGGGCGTTCTGCTGGCGATAGCGATGATGAAAACGGGCTCGCCGATTCTCTTTATACCCGTCTGCGCGATGCTGGTGATAGACGGCGGCGCGCCGCTTCTGAAGATATCATGCATAAAATTTCTGCACATGAAAGGCTTTATGAAAAACATCACCACGCCGATACACGACCACCTCAAAAAGAACAAAAAATGGTCTGCGCCGCAGGTGGTGTTCAGGCTTGCAATTTTGCAGATCATCATAAATTTAGCGCTTTTGGCGGTGCTGATATTCTGATTTGAATTTGAAAGGAAAATTTTTACCTATGTTTTCTGAAACGGACTTTGAAAGAGTTGACAGAGAAAATTATTACGGAGGGCCTCTCGGCGTTGAGATAGACGGCAATAAAACTATCTTCCGCGCGTGGTCGCCGCTTGCAACGGGCGCGTATATACGTATCTACGCCGACGGCACGGGCAGCAATACCATTGAAACTCTGCCTATGGAACGCCACTGGACAGGCTGTTGGCAGGTTGAGATACTGAGAAACCTTGAGGGCTTTTTCTATGTGTATGTGTTTGAATTTGAGTACAGATACTTAAAAAGTACCGCTGATATCTATGCTGTAGCCTGCGGCGTGAACGGCGACAGAAGCGCGGTGGTAGACCTTAAAAAGACCGACCCTTTCGGCTGGGATACAGTACCCAGACCCGTTATTGAAAACCCCTGCGATGCTGTCATTTACGAGTGCCATATACGCGATTTTTCTATAGATGAGAGCAGCGGCGTAAAGGTTCGTTACCGCGGCAAGTTTCTGGGAATGGCAGAGGACGGGCTGTATATAGGCAAAGGCACAACGGTAGGTCTGGCGCATTTGAAAGAGCTTGGCGTAACGCACGTTCAGCTTTTGCCGATATACGACTATGCCACGGTAGACGAGTCAAAACCGTGGGAGCAGCAGTTCAACTGGGGGTATGACCCCAAAAACTATAACTGCCCCGAGGGTTCGTATTCTACCGATGCCGAATCGCCGTCAGCGCGAATATTCGAGCTTAAAACGCTTATCATGGAGCTTCATAAAAACGGTATAGGCGTTATTATGGACGTGGTGTATAACCATACCTACCTTGCCGAAAATTCTTGGTTCGATCTGACTTTCCCCGGCTACTTTTACCGTATGAGAGAAGACGGCTATTCAAACGGCTCGGGGGTAGGCAGCGAGATAGCCTCAGAGAGGGCAATGGTTCGCAGATATATAGTAGATTCGGTAAAATTCTGGGCTAACGAGTATAAGATAGACGGCTTTCGCTTTGACCTTATGGCGGTGCTGGACTGCGATACTATAAACGAGATACGCTCCGAGCTGGACAAGCTGTCGCCCTATGTCATGATGTACGGCGAGGGCTGGTCGGGCGGCGAGTGCGCGCTGGAGAGCAGCAGGCTTTGCTATAAGTGGAACAACGCCGCTTTTCCGCAGGTGGGGCTTTTCAACGACGACTACAGAGATGCCATAAAAGGCGCGACTTTTGATGTATACCGCAGAGGGTATGTCGGCGGAAATATTGATTTTACGAATATT
The DNA here is from genome assembly GCA_947589355.1 of uncultured Clostridia bacterium. Taxonomy (GTDB): domain Bacteria; phylum Bacillota; class Clostridia; order Oscillospirales; family Ruminococcaceae; genus UBA7477. The sequence continues at coordinate 14,896 of CANPZC010000024.1, read as the reverse complement.
GTTAAGCGCGGCTTAGCAGGTTCGGTGGCGCACCCCGATATTTCGGGCAACGATGAAGCGGCATGGGCGCAGCAGCCGTATCAGAGCATAAACTATTGCGAGGCGCACGACAACTGGACGATGTGGGATAAAATAATCATCTCATGCGGCGATTTTACAGACGAGGAAAAAGTCTCCGCCGACAGGCTGTCAGCCGCTTTGGTGATACTAGCGCAGGGCGTGCCGTTTTTGCACCTCGGCGAGGATTTTCTGCGCAGCAAGCCTAAAAAGGTGCATGGCAGCGACCTTGAAACGCATGAATTTTTTGAGGATAACAGCTATAATTCGCCCGACTTCACAAACAGCATAAAATGGCATAGAAAGATCGAAAATACTGAAATTTTCAGGTATTATAGAGAGCTTGTGCGCCTGCGCAGAACATCGCCGCTGTTCAGGCTGCGCACCGCCGATGAAATACGCGAAAAACTGCATTTTCTCGATACCGAGGACATCGGCGTGATACTTATGAAACTTGAGAACGAGAGCGACTGTTTCGCCGTTGCGTTCAACCCCTACCGCGAGGCAAAGTGGGTAGATCTGCCGGAGGGAATGTATTTTGTAAGGCTGTCGGAGAGCGGCAAGTCGCACGAGTTCCCAATGATGAGCAGCCACGTGTCAATACCGCCGCTGTCGGCAGTGGTGTTTGAGCGGTGCGAGGAGGAGCTCAGCGACCTGCGCGAAAAGGTGTCACAGCACACCCGGCGGTTCGGAACAAGGAATCTTATGTAAATTTTTGCGCTTACGCGCAAGCCTGCGGAGCAGAATTAGTGAATAGTGAAAGAGTGAATATTGAATAGTTAATAGTTAAGGTGCGGCTTACGCCGCGAATTTTAAAATCTTGTCAAGAACGGAAAAGTTTTCGATCAAGCCTTTTTCAAAAGGCTTGCAGGGCGTGGGGCAGAGCCCCACAAACACAACGTGCGCTCTGCAAAGAGGTGAATTAAAAAACAGTCCTGTGGACTGTTTTTTAAGAGGGGAGGCTCTGCAAGAGAGAGCCTCCCCTTGTTGTGGTGCATAGCTATCTTTCCGCGTTCTCTCAGAGAACGCCACACAAAGTGAAAATTCAAATCTTCTTGCCTCTTGCTTCTTGATAGACCGCAGGCATGGCGATTTAATGTTATGTCGAGAATAATATTTCTGACCTCTGACCTCTGACCTCTCACTTCTTGCCTCTAAAAGCAAACGCCCTCATAAAGAGGACGTTTTTTATATGTATCAATAAGAAAAGTTGTAATCAAAATTATAGTTGTCTTCCGGGTCTATATAGCCTGTGCCGTTGCATAGTCTGCATTCAGGCGGCTTACCTTTGCAAACGAAGCAGTAGCAGTAACCGTAGCATTTTGTGCAGGTTCCGTACCGACCGCCTATGGTAGTGCTGTTTTTGAATGTACCTGTTCCGCCGCACAGATCGCATTTTCCGCTGCCGTCGCAGTCGGGGCAGTATTTTCCGCTGCCTTTGCACTGTGTGCATTTTTGCGCAGTGGGTGATTTGTTTATAGCTCTGTTGTAAACAGTGTCTTCAAGCTGACCGCTGCCGTTGCATCTTGTGCAGGTCATTTTTGCACCATTGTGGCTGCATTTTACCTTGCCGCCCACGCAATCGGGGTTTGTGCAATCCAGTTTACCGTAAATGCAATTATCGTTCGGGCATGGAAGAATGCCGAAAGAACATTTCGGACAGGGCTCAGTTCTTGAACCGTGGCAAGTGGGGCAATTTCTGCCGCGTGATGCGCAATTGTAACCGGTACACGGTATTTTGCCGTCACCGCCGCAATATGTACAATCTAAACTTCCTTTTCCGCCGCAGTCAGGGCAAGTCGCACCCGAGTTTCCCGTTCCGCCGCATACAGAGCAAGTTTTGGTAAAATCAGCTTTTTCATAGTTGCATTCTGCGCATATCTTACCCGAACCTTTGCACAGGTTGCAAGACATATATGTTACTTTTTTAGTTGGCGGCGTTATCTTGGTAGTTTCAGTCGGCTTTGTAGTTACCGCAGGCTTAGTAGTTGTGGCGGTTGCCTGTACAGATTTAGTCGTTGTGGCAGGCTTATCTGCTGCCTTGGTGGTTGTAACAGTTTTAGCTCCGCCGCTCGGCTGCTGAGCTGCCGCTTTTGTAGTCGTGGTCGCCTTTTGAGTAGTTCCTGCCGACGGTTTTTCTGCCGCGGCTTTTGTGGTCGTGCTGCCCTTAGATGAATCAGGCTCTTTTACGGTATTGCTTGTTTCACCGCTCGGGGGGGGTAACGGGCTCCTGCTCGGTGGTCACTTCCTGAGAAGTATCGCCGTCCTCGTCAGGAGTTTGCGTCTCATCTGCCGTGGTTTCTTCCGCAGCTTCTGTGGTTTTTTCGGTATCAGCCGTGCTTTCGTCATCGTTGTCTTCGGTATCCTGAACCGCAACGGTAACTTTTTCTTCAATGGCAGAGCTGTCGGGCAGCGAACCGCCGTCGTCTGCAACTGCGCCGCACGCACTGAAAAGACACATAGAAGCCACTATCAATGCCAGTAACGCTTTCTTCATACATTTTCCTCCTGTTTCAATATTTAGCGGTTTAAGTTTTTCATTCCGAAAACCGCCGGTCGATTTATGTATATAGTATACAAGATGTGAAATGTTTTGTCAAGAAGTTTTTTGCTAAAAATCAAACTCCCGAAGTTTTACCCTCGGGAGCTTTGCTATTTGCTTTTCCTTACAGCTCTATCACAGCGCTGTCACTGCCGGGAGCGCATTCAACGCTCTTGCCGCAGCAGGCGCACTCTACCGTGAACGCCTTGTTGGTCTTCGTGTACGAAAGCTTTATGCCCTCTTTGGTGCGCTGCGCAGTTATCTCAAAGATGAGATTCGCATCTTTGTCGTATATCTTGCGCTGTGCAGTTTTGCCCTCCTGCAAGCCGTAAATTTTGAACACCGTGCCGTCAAGATAATCATACTCAACATTGCGCTCAAACTTGCCAAACGGTATTATGCTGCCGGGTTTAGCATACAGCGGAAGCCCGAAATAATCGTACTTTTTTGTATACCACGAGCCGCCGTCAAGTTTCTCGCCCGTCTGAATGTCAGTCCACTTGCCTCCGGTGGGCAGATAGAAGTCGGCAGTGCCATCCTCGTTGAACACAGGCGCTACCAGCAGCGAATCGCCCAGCATATACTGCGTATCGAGCGTGTGGGTGGTCTTGTCGTAGCCGAAATCTATCACCATAGAACGCATCATCGGCACGCCCGTTTCATGCGTAAATACAGCGTTTGAGAACAGGTAAGGCATCAGCTTGCCCTTGAGGTCTGTAAAGTGCTTTGAAACGCGGCACGCCTCCTCGTCAAAGTTCCACGGCACGCGGTAGGAAGAATTTCCGTGGTATCTCGAGTGGGTCGAAAGCAGACCAAACGCTGTCCACCTCTTGTAAAGGTCGGGTGTTGCGGTCGCCTCGAAGCCCGAAATATCGTGCGAAAAGAAGCCGAATCCCGACATACACAGCGAAAGTCCGCCGCGAAGCGTCTCCCACATACTGTCGTAGTTCGAGAAGCAGTCGCCGCCCCAGTGTACGGGGAATTTCTGACCGCCGACGGTAGCAGAGCGCGCAAACAGGCACGCCTTGTTCTCGCCGTAGTAGTCTTTCAGCACGTCAAACACGCATTTGTTGTAAAGATATGTGTAGTAGTTGTGCATCTTCAAAGGGTCTGAGCCGTCAAAGTAGCACACATCGGTGGGTATTCTCTCGCCAAAGTCGGTCTTGAAGCAGTCAACGCCCATTTCGCAAAGCTCTTTCAGCTTGCCTGCATACCACTTTGAAGCCGCAGGGTTGGTGAAGTCAACAACAGCAAGGCTGGGCTGCCACAGGTCGCACTGGAACACACTGCCGTCTTTGTTCTTTATAAGATAGCCGTTTTGCGCCGCCTCGTCAAAAAGCTCCGAATGCTGGCTTATGTAGGGGTTTATCCACGCGCATATCTGCAAACCTCTCTCTTTCAGGCGCGTGAGCATCGCTTTCGGGTCGGGGAACATCTCTCCGTCCCACTTGAAGTTGCACCAGCGGAACTCTTTCATCCAGAAGCAGTCAAAGTGGAACACCTGCAAAGGTATCTCATACTGCTCCATTTTGTCTATGAACGATGTAACCGTTTCTTCGTCGTAATTTGTAGTGAACGATGTCGTCAGCCACAGACCGAAGCTGTATGCAGGGGGCAGGGCAGGCTTGCCGGTAAGGTCTGTGTACCTCATCAGTACGTCTGCAACGCTCTCGCCGCCGAACAGAAAATACTCCATGCTTTGACCCTGTACCGCGAACGAAACTTTAGAAACCGTCTCGCTGCCGACTTCAAACGTTACCTTTTCGGGGTGGTTTACCAGCACGCCGTAGTTGTTTGAAGATACATAAAATGGTATCGATTTGTATGTCTGCTCCGAGCAGGTGCCGCCGTCGTTGTTCCATACTTCAACGGTCTGACCGTTCTTTACAAAGCTCGTGAACTTCTCGCCGAAGCCGTATATCCTCTCGCCGATGCCAAGACCCAGCATCTCGCGTATAACAGAGTTGTCGCCGCTGTCTGAAACTGCGTAAAACCTGTCGGAGGCGTGGGCGTTCATTCTGTTTTCCGTAACCCACCTGTCCTCCTCGATAAGCGAGGTAGTTCTCCAGCCGCTTTTGGTAAGCAGCTTGTCTTTGTAGTAGTATTTTATATCCCAGCCCTGACCGGGTGAAGCCACAACAACTTTCGTATCGCCTGAGATAAGCTCATAGCCGCCGTTTTCCAGCTTGTTGATAACAGGCTTGAAACCAAAGTCCTCGTTGAGGTCAAAGTATGGACCTTTTTTCACCGTACCCTTGTGGTGAACGATATTCACCTTGATAGAGTCTTTCATGGTAGATGTGAACGAGATCTCCAGCACAGGGCCGCCAAGAGTCATACCTCTGTTGCCTATCCACTGCGTGGTGGCGTACACGCTTACAGACTTATCGTCTGCCGTCACCTCATACATCTGCGTTGCGTAGTTTACACTGTAGCCCGGCTGATTGAGCCAGAAGCCGTCGGAATACTTCATAAAAGCGTCCTCCCTTAAAATAATGATAAAGTTTCAAAAGTCTGAAATAATATTTTAATACCGGAAGAATAATAAAATTCCCCCTGATATTATAGTAACCTATTTCATGTGCTTTTTCAATAGTAATTTTCATAATATAGTATAAATATATTAAACAGAAAACGCAAAAATACGGCAGCCAAGGCATTGACCGCCGCAAAAATTATTTTTATATTTAAGTAAAAGTGTTTTTAAGATAAGTCATAATTGCGCTTACGCTATCAGAGGTAAGAAGTTAGATGTTAGAAGTTAGAAATGCTTATTACAACTCTTGCGGCGGTTTTTCATACCTGCGTTTTACAAGAAGCAAGAGGCAAGACTTCGCCCCACAACCTTTGCTCATCATTCCACATTCCCCGCTTTCCCCAAAAATCTACGTCGCTGGAAGAATATTCTGCCAACTGTCTTTGGGGTGGCTAGTGGGAGGGTGGATTTTAAGGATTTATAATTGTTGGCATATGTAAATACAAGCGTTAAACCGCTCCTGCGGTGCGCGTAAGCGCGAACTTTAACAAACATATTGCGCACGCAAGCGACCGCAGGCGACGAGGGTTTCACCCGGCGTATGCTCGCATACGCTACGACCCATGACAATCCTTTTGAAAAAGGATTGACCGAAAACTTTTAGTTTCTTGACAAGATTTTAAAATACGCGGCGCAAGCCGCACCTTAACTATTCACTATTCATTATTCAATATTCACTATTCACTAATTCTGCTCCGCAGGCTGCTGCGAAAGCAGCAACTTACACTTTAAGATACTTACCTGCACTTATCGTTGTGCCCAGCGCGCCTATCACAGTGCCTGCCGCTAGGTATGCTATCGTCACATATGTCGATATGCTGCCAAACGAGTACAGCGGCTTTGAACCCATCATCTGCAAGCCCTGAAGCTGCTCGGTTATAACGTTGTAAAGCTCAATGTATGCAAACCTCGTCAGTATCAAAGCTCCTATCGCCGCCAGTATCCCTATCAGCATACCCTCTATAAAGAAAGGTATACGTATAAATGAGTTGGTCGCGCCAACGTACTTCATTATGTTTATCTCTTTGCGCCGCGCGTGTACGCTTGTCCTCGTCGTGTTCGAGATTATCACAAGGCATATTATCATCAGCGCAATTACAACCGCCGATGTTATCAGCGCCGCCACGTTTCTAAGGCTTATAAGCGCTGTAGCAAACGATTCGGGCGACTGTATGCTCTCCACCATGTCAAACGTCGTCAGCTGGCTCGAGGTTATATCCATTATCTCAAGGTCAGCAATTTTTACCCTGAAAGTGTCGGGCAGGGGGTTGTCGCCGTTGCCGTACTGCATAGCCTCGCGCTCCTGCGGCGTCATGTCGGCTATCATGTCAGCCCAAGCCTGATCTTTTGAGTAGAACGTAACATCGGTAACGTTTGAGATGTTCTTAAATTCAACGTAAAGCTTGTCAATGTCAGACTGCGTTACCTCGGGCTTCAGCACCACAAATATCTCGTTTTGCGCCTCAATGCCCGAGATTATTCTTGAAATGTTTATGCCTGCCAGTACCGAAATACCTACCAGCATAAGCGAAACAAGCATTATGCAAAACGATGCGAACGACATCATTCTGTTTTTCCATACGCCCGTAACGCCCTGTTTTACCAGATAACCTGCACTACTTACCCGCATCGCTTCCACCTACCGTTTCGTCAAAAGTGATGCGGCCGTTTTCAAGGCTTATTACCCTGCCGCCGAAGTATCGCACAAGGTTGTGTTCATGCGTTACCATAAGCACCGTTGTGCCGCATTCGTTTATGCCTTTCAGAAGCTCAACTATGTCATACGAAAGCTCGGGGTCAATGTTTCCCGTCGGCTCGTCGGCGATGATAAGCTTCGGGTCGTTGACCAGCGCCCTTGCAAGCGCCACCCTCTGCTGTTCGCCGCCCGAAAGCTGCTCGGGGTATGTTTTCATCTTGTCCGAAAGCCCTACAAGCTCCAGCACATACGGAACGCGCGTTTTAATGTACTTTTTCGGGGCATCAATAACGCGCAGCACGAACGCTATGTTTTCATAAACCGTCATAGTCGGTATCAGCCTGAAATCCTGAAAGACCACGCCAATAGTCCTTCTCAGCATAGATACCTTTCTGCGCCTTATCTTGCGCAGGTTGTAGCCGTTTACCAGCACCGTGCCGCTTGTTGCGTCTATTTCTTTAAGAAGCAGCTTTATCAGCGTAGATTTGCCTGCGCCGTTAGAGCCCACTATAAATGCGAAGTCACCGTCGTTTATGCGCAGATCTATACCGTCAAGAGCATCTACGCCGCTTGAGTAAGTGACCGAAACATCTTTAAATTCTACCAAGTGTTGCACCGCCTTTGTTATTCCTTTTTTGTTCTTTATTTTTGTTTTTTAAGTTTCCCTTTATTAGAGGCTAGAAGTGAGAAGTTAGAGGTTAGAAGTGCTTTTCTGACATTTATGTGGAGTTCTCATTTCTGTGATTTTCGCTAGATGAAAGAAGCAAGAAATCTGGATTTGTCTGTACTGCGAATTATAGAATTTTTCTAAGAATATAGTATATCCCGACCCACAAACCGCCCAGCAGAGATGCATCTGTCAGAATATTCTTCCAGCAGCGTGTGGGGTGGACTTTGTTTTTGGGGTGTGAATGTGTGGTGAGTAGTGGGGTAAAATTTGAAAAAATTACCGTAGTACGTTATAAATCAATTTCCCGCACTACTGACCTCTTTTGCCTTACAAACGAAACTGATGCGTATTTATCTCTTTAGCCTCCTCCACAAAGCAACGAAGTTCCGTGCGAAGAGGTCGCGAAATACCACCAAGGCTCAGCGCGTGTTTGAGGGTGTGGGTAAGGAAGAGGAAGCTCGAGGGGGAAACCTTAGGGTAGGGGGTAAAACGCGCGCCCTGCCGGTCTTATTTACCCCCTATAATCCCTGTGGTTTCCCCCTCGATAAGGAGCGCACAAAAACATTAGCACGCTCAAAATGAGAAGATAACCAAATTACATAGGGGCGTTGAACCGCTCCGCAGGCTGCGCGTAAGCGCAATTAACTTAAAAGTAAAAAGGAAACTTAAACTATCGCTGTTTTGTTTTCTATCTCTGTATTTTTATTTATCAGAACTTGACCGGGTTCGATGAAAGGTATTCCTTTACCATGAGCGCTATCTTGAAAATAATAGCGTGGTCAAATTCCCTCAGGTCAAGACCTGTCAGCTTCTTTATCTTTTCAAGCCTGTAAACAAGCGTGTTTCTGTGTACGAACAGCTTCCTCGAAGTCTCCGAAACGTTGAGGTTGTTCTCGAAAAACCTCTGAATAGTGAACAGCGTTTCGTGGTCGAGCGATTCTATCGAACCTTTCTTGAAAACTTCCTTCAAAAACGTCTCGCACAGGGTCGTCGGCAGGTGATATATAAGCCTTGCAATGCCCAGATTATCATACGAAACTATCACCCTGTCAGTATCGAATACCTTGCCGACTTCCAGAGCCATCTGCGCTTCTTTGAACGAGCGCGCCAGATCTTTCACGCCCTCAACAACTGTGCCTATGCCGACATTCACCCTCGTGTAGAACTCGCCGCTGAGCGTATCCGAGATAGACCTCGCCAGCTTTTCAAGATCTTTCGATTCAATGCCGCTTTTTACTTCCTTGACAAGCACAATGTCAGACTCCGCAATAGTGAACACAAAGTCCTTGTTCTTGTCGGGGAACAGGTTCTGTATAACATCGTAAGCGGAAACATCGTTGGAAGAGAGTATTCTTATCAGCAGCACAACACGTGATGTATCCGTGCCGAAGTGCAGCTCCCTTGCCTTTATGTGTATATCGCCCGGCAGAACGTTGTCGAGCACGACATTTTTAATGAAGTTGTTTCTGTCGTACTTTTCGTCGTAATACTGCTTTATGCTGGAAAGGGTTATGGCAAGTATGCTTGCGTATTTTGCAGCCACTTCGTCGGTACCCTCAACAAAAACGGCGTAGTCGGGCTTTAAGTGCGTGCCGAACGGCTTGTATGTGTAGCCGTCACGAACGAAAATATCGTGCGTATCGTTCAGATCCAGAGAAACATATTCGTTGGTAGAACCGTTTTTGGAAAGATCTGAGCAGGCTATTATAGAGGCATTTTCGTCAATAACGCCTATCTCGGCATCTATTGCCTCACGCATCTGATGTATCACGCCCTGGAACAATCTGTTTGACATATTTTTTTCACCTTTCTGTATTTATTTTTGTCTGATGTTAAGTGTATGATGTTATTATCTTGCATTTGCACAGACTTATCAGCCAAATAAACAAAAATACAACTATATATAAAAAATTATAACACGAATTTGAACGAATTTTGTTAAATTTCTGTGAACATTACGCCGTTTTTGTTAATTTTGCTGAAAATATTTCGGGATTGACAAGTATCTGAATATGTATTATACTATTCAAAAGGGCATTTTACGGGAAAAGAGGCATAAATAATGGCAAAGCAAAAATATCTTGAAGCAGGCAAAATAACATCTGTTCACGGCATAAAAGGCGAGGTAAAAGTTCAGCCGATGTGCGACAGCCCCGAGTTTTTGGCGGAATTTGACCTGCTTTACTACAAAAGCGGCACGCCTGTAAAGATAGAATATGCGCGCGTAAGCAAAAATATGGTAATTATGAAGATAGAGGGTATAACCACCGCCGATGAAGCCCAGAAACTTCGCGGCAGGGTGCTTTACCTTGACCGCGACGACGTAGAGCTGCCGCAGGGGTGCTATTTTATACAAGACCTGCTGGGCATGACGGTCAAAGATGCCGACAGCGGCGAAGAATACGGCGTGCTTACGCAGGTTTATGCCACGGGGGCAAACGATGTGTATGAAATAAGATCGCAAAGCGGCAAAGAATACCTGATACCTGCGATACCAGATGTTATAATGAAAAACGATCTTGATAATAATATAATGTATATAAAACCGCTTGACGGTCTTTTCGACGACGGGGGGAAGCAGGATTGAGAATAGATATTGCCACGCTTTTTCCCGAGATGTGCGAGTATTATCTAAATGAGAGTATAGTAGGCAGGGCGAAAGAAAAGGGTGTTTTTGAGGTGAAATGCCACAACATTCGCGACTACACCTTAGATAAACACCGCCGCGTTGACGACACCCCCTACAGCGAGCAGAAAGGTATGCTTATGCAGTGCGAGCCCATTTTTCGCTGCTATGAGGCAGTAGCGCAGGGCAGAAAGCCCCATGTTATATATATGTCGCCGCAGGGGAAAGTGCTTACGCAAAACAGGTGCAGAGAGCTGTCGCAGATGTCGGATATTTTTATTTTGTGCGGTCACTATGAGGGCGTTGACGAGCGCGTTATTGAAGAAATTGTTGACGAAGAAATTTCTATAGGCGACTATGTTCTCACCGGCGGCGAGCTGCCTGCGCTTGTGCTGGTAGACGGCATTGTGCGTATGCTTGACGGCACGCTTTCATACGCCGATTGCTACGAGGACGAGAGCCATTACAGCGGTCTTTTAGAGTACCCCCAGTACACAAGACCCGAGGTGTGGCACGGCAGAAAAGTACCCGAGGTGCTGCTTTCGGGGCATCATGCAAATATTGCCAAGTGGCGCAGAGAGCAGCGAATACTTACCACGTATAAAAAGCGCCCCGATATGCTTGAAAGCGCAGATCTCGGCGAAGAAGATATGGCTGTTATAGACAATTTTAATAAATCGAAAAATGAGGAATAGCCGTTTATGAGACGAGAATTTACAAAAAATGACATATCAATTGTTTAATATGTTACAAAGTGTTCAAAAACTATGGTTAAGTTGCACAAAGTTCGGGGCTCAGATTTGGGGCGGTGTAATCAAAAAGCAGAAAATTTTAAGGAAATGCCCCTTTGTACATAATTTATCGTTGACTAAGGACAATAAAACAAGTATAATATTGATAGTGAATTGATTTACACTTATACATTGTAATCGCACGGCGAGTGATCGCTTAAATCGAAATGATAAGAATGGAGAGATCGATATGTTCGTAAAAGATGTAACAGTTCAGAATCAGGTAGGACTTCACGCGCGTCCGGCGACTTTCTTTATTCAGAAAGCGAACGAGTTCAAGTCGTCCATATGGATAGAGAAAGAGGAGAGAAGAGTAAACGCTAAGAGCCTGTTGGGAATCCTTTCGCTCGGCATAGTTGGCGGCACTTCTATCAGAATTATCGCAGACGGAGCAGACGAGCAGGAAGCTGTAGAAGAACTGGTTGATCTTGTTGACAGCGGATTTTCCGAAGACGCAAGATAAGCATTCGGATAAAGTTGTACCTATTTTTCAATATCAGCGGCTGAAAACAACGGCGGAAGTTATCTTCCGCCGCTTTTGTTCTGTTAGAGGCAAGATATTCAGAGGCAAGAAGCTGTGACTTCAAACTTTGCGCGTTGTTTTGGTCTTGCTTATTATTTGCGCTTACGCGCGGCGCAGGAGCGCGCTCAACGCTCCAACTTTATTTTGGTTTTCTTTTCATTTTGAGTGTGCTAATATGTTTGCGCGCTTTAATTGTTATGAATTTCTCGCTTTGTACGGCGTTCCATAATGGAACGCAGAAAGAGAGCTATGCGCTACAACAAGGGGAGGCTCTCTCTTGCAGAGCCTCCCCTCTCCAGAAACAGTCCACAGGACTGTTTCTGAATTCACCCCTCTCAGAGCGCTTATCGTGTTCTTTTGTGGGGCTCTGCCCCACACCCCGTGACCCTTTTGAAAAAGGGTCAATCGAAAACTTTTCCTTTCTTGACATGAATTTAAAATACGCGGCGTAAGCCGCACCTTATCTATTAACTATTCGTTATTCAATATTCACTATTCACTAATACCGCTCCGCAGGCTGCGCGTAAGCGCAAATAATAATATCTTTCTTACACAAATTTAAAATACGCGGCGAAGCCGCACCTTAACTCTAAACTCTTCACTCTTCGATCTTCACTCTTCACTAATTCTGTTTCTCAGGTTACTCTCCCTCTTGCGCCCTCGCTATCTCCACCCAGAAAGTTGACCCCACATTTTCCTCGCTCATCACGCCGAACAGGAAACGGTGCTGCTTCAGTATCTCTTTCACTATCGAAAGCCCCAGCCCCGTGCCGATAACATCTCGCGTTGCTTTGGGCGCGCGGTAGTAGCGGTCAAATATCTGCGGCAGCTGCTCTTTCGGTATGCCCTTGCCGTGGTCGGTAACTTCCACACGCACGCAGTCGGGCTTGTTTATCTGCCTAACTAAAACCGCCTTGTCCTCGCCGCAGTAGTTTACAGCGTTGTTTATAAGATTATAAAATACCTGCTCAATAAGCGCTGCATCAGCCGCGCACATCGCCTCGCCGTCGGTCTGCAAGGTTATGTTGTAACCGTCGCGTTCGTTAAGTACACGGTAACGCTGCATTACCTCGCGAAGCTTTCCGCTTATTTCAAACGGCTGAATGTGCAGCTCCCTCGCCGCGCTTTCAAGCTTTGAAAGCTCCAGTATGCTGTTGACAAGATTGCTCAGCCTGTCAGACTCATCTATTATCACCGCCAGATGCTGCTCACGCTTTTCGGGTACGTCGCCCGACAGATCGCGTATCATCTCGGCGTATGATTTGATTATCGTAAGCGGCGTGCGCAGGTCGTGCGATACGTTCGCAATAAGGTCGCGCCGCAGCTCGTTTACTTTAGAAACCTCAGAGCCTGCGTAATTCAGCACCTGCGAAAGCTGCTCTATCTCTTTGTACTGCGACTGATCGAAATTTACCTTGTAGTTTCCCTTTGCGAATACCTCCGCCGTATTAGTCAGCGATACCAGCGGCTTTGAAAGCCTGCGCGATACTATCATAGTTATAATAAACGCCGCAATGATAAGTATCACCGTTATTATCCACAGCTGCTGCATTATTATGTTTACGGTAGAGTCAATAGGCTCTAAAGAGCTCTCTATAAATAGGTAATGCTCCGCGCCCGAAAGCCCCTTTATCGTCGTTACGTATATCATCCTTTTTATAGAATCGTCGCCGCTGGCAGCCTGCACTGCAATAGCTTTTTTGCCCGAATCCGCCAGCCTGTTTTTAAGGTCGTAAAGATAGCGGCTGTAGTTATTTCTGCGGTCGCTGTCAAGTACCGAATAACTGCCCATTGCATTTTCGCCTATCTCGTAGCCGCACTGCGAGTTGGTAATTATTATGCAGAACGAATTCTGAAAAGCAGTCTCACGTATGCGAAACTGTATGTCGCCGCGCTCAACGCTTTGAGATATCTCACTTGCCGCCTTTGAAAGATCGTTCATCTTCATGCCCTGATAGTGGCTTTTCAAAAGTACGTACTGAAACAGCCATATAAGAGCAATAACCAGCAGCGTGAAGAACATAAAGCTCAGCCATATGTGCGTTTTAATGCCAAAGGCAGGCAGCTTTCTGCGTTTTTGCTCTCCATTATTTTTCAAATTTGTATCCCATTCCCCTCAGCGTGATTATGTGGCTGCGAAACTCACCAAGGCTGTTGCGAAGCATTTTTATGTGCGTGTCGACTGTCCTGTCATCGCCGTAAAAGTCGTAGCCCCACACTTCTTCAAGCAGCTTTTCTCTTGTAAGAGCAATGTTGGCGTTGCGCACCAGATAGAAAAGCAGGTCGTATTCTTTCGGCGTCATAGAAACTTTCTTGCCGTTCACCTTGACTTCTCGCGCGGTAAAGTTTATCTCCAGCCCGTCGTACATGAAAACATCTTTTTCTAAGGCGTTTTCGGCGTGCCGCTTCACAGCGACTTTTATCCTCGCCATAAGCTCTTTTGGTGAAAACGGCTTTGTAACGTAGTCGTCGATGCCCAGCTCAAAACCAAATAGTTTGTCATACTCCTCGCCCCGTGCCGAAAGCATTATAACGGGCGCAGCGGAGTATTTTTTTATCTCTTTGCACGCCGAGTAGCCGTCTAAGCGTGGCATCATGATGTCAAGAATTATCACATCGAATCGACCGTTTTTGACCTTTTCAACAGCTTCCATGCCGTCGCACGCCTCAGTTACCAGCATACCCTCAAACTCAGCGTATTCGCGCACCACCTCGCGAATTTTTTCCTCATCATCGGCAATAAGAATTCTAGTCGCAGCCATTTTATCATCTCCCGAAAACTCACTGTAAATATTTTAACTCTCATTTATGAAAATCATGTGATAAAAAGAAGAAAACTATGTGTAAAATTATTTTATCACACATAGTTTATCATGTCAAGAAATTAAAAGTTTTTGCTGCTTACGCAGCACCTGCGGAGCTGTGCAACGCCCCACTTTATTTTGGTAATCTTCTCATTTTGAGTGTGTCAATACGTTTGCGCAACTCTATGCGAGGGGAAAACCATAGGGGTATAGGGAGTGTATAAGCAAGGCAGGGCGCGCAAGGCTCCACAGCGTCTGCAAGCAGCCGCCACAAGTTTCTTGCGAAACTTGCTCCCTTCTTATCTAAAAATTCCCCTCGAGCTCTCTTTGGGCGGTCGCTTGCGACCGCTGTACCCGACACCTACGACCACGCGCTGAGCCTTGGTGGTATTTCGCGACCTCTTCACTCGGAACTTCGTTGTTTTGTGGAGGAGGCTAAAGAGAGAAATACGCATCAGTTTCGTTTGTAAGGCAAAAGAGGTCAGTAGTGCGGGAAATTGATTTGCAACGTACTGCATATGAATTTCATGACAGTTGATTTACAGCTTTTGTAGAAATGGCATAAAAATCCACGCTATTGAAATTAAACGGACTATGCAAAAGAATTATGGTTTCAGAATATGCGAGCCATCGAGCATATTCTGAAATCGG
>CANPZC010000023.1 GCA_947589355.1 uncultured Clostridia bacterium | reverse complement strand
TCGCTTGACATGATGGCGGTGCTGCTGAATAATCTGTACTTTACCACAAACCCGCAAAAGCTGGTGCTGCACAATATTTTCGCTGATGAAGAAAAGATGAACGCGTATCTTATACCTGCGGTAGAGCGTATAGGCGGCAGCGTTGTGGCAAGCAAGATCACACTTAGTATTATAGATGAAAAGCAGAGATTTTTGTCGGGCTGCGCGCTTGCGATAAGAGAGCTGTTTTACGACAAGGGCGGCTTTGTTACTAAACTATAGGGTGAAACTTCCGCCTTAAATAAAAAAATGAGCATTGTTTCCATTTGGGGAGCAATGCTCTTTTTTGTAGACAAAGCAAAGGCACGGCGCATAAAACGCCGTGTCTTTTAGGCATATGCTGTCAGCAGCCGCAGCCGTTGTTGTTGCAGCCGCAGCCATTGTCGCAGCCACAGCCGCAGCCGTTGAGGTTGTAGCCGTTGCTGAATCCGCCAAATGCGATGATGATTATGAGGATTATTATCCACCAGTAACCGTTGAAGCCGTTGCAGTTCATAAAGAAGTTCTCCTTTGTAATGATTTAAGCCGGCCGTTAAGCGAGGCTTATAGTATAATTTATGCCGCTTGAGAAAATGTGTTACAGCGCGGTGCAATTTTGCCGAAAGTACAGGCGTTTTTGCATACATCTCAAAAAATAAGGAAAGGAAAATTTGTCCTGCGAATATAATATTTCAGACGGCAAAGCGCGTGGGCGGAATACTTTATAAAATTTTGCCAAAACTGCTTTTGTGACTTATCCAACCAAGAAAGGAGAACGCCGCCTTATGGCATTTTCGGCGGCAAAGCAAGTATGTTCAATGAATTCAATACTGACGGCTTTACAAAAAAGGCAAAGGAGATATTAAAGCGCTCGCTCACGCTTGCAGGCAGCATAGGGCACACCTATGTGGGCAGCGAGCATATTCTGTGGGCGATACTGGACGAGGGCTCCAGCACTGCGTGCCTTATTTTAATAAGGTGCGGTCTTACGGCGCAAAGGGTAAAAGACAAAATAACCGCTGCAATAGGCACAGGAACGCCATGCAAACTGACTTGTGATGATATAACGCCTACCGCAGAAAAAATTCTTGAAAACGCAAAGGCGATGACCGCTCAGGCAAAAAACAGGCTGGCAGGCAGCGAGCATATCCTTGCCGCAATACTGAAACAAAGCGGCTGCTGCGCCGTAAGCATAATGCGTGATGTAGGCGTAAATATGCCGCGGCTGATGTCTGAATGTGCCGTGGGCGCGCGCGAAGATGAGTATTCATCGGCAAAGGGCGGCGGCACGCAGAAGCTTTTGCGCTATGCCAGAGAGCTTACGCGGCAGGACGTTTGCGGCGCATTCGACCCCGTTATAGGCAGAGAAAAAGAGCTTGAAAGAGTTACTGAAATTCTTTGCCGCCGCAACAAGAACAACCCTTGCCTTGTGGGCGAAGCAGGGGTAGGCAAGACCGCTATAGTTGAGGGGTTAGCGCAGAGGATATGCGAGGGCAGAGTGCCGAAAGGTCTTTCAGACAAGCGCATTTTTTCACTTGATATGACTCAGCTGCTTGCAGGCGCGAAATACCGCGGCGACTTTGAAGAACGTCTCAAACAGTGCGTTGAAGAAGCTATAGCCGACGGCAACATTATTCTTTTTATAGATGAACTGCATACTATAATGGGCGCGGGAGCGGCAGAGGGTGCTATCGATGCGGCAGGTATAATGAAACCTCAGCTGGCAAGAGGGGAACTTCAGATAATAGGTGCGACGACCTTTGATGAATACCGAAAATATATAGAAAAAGATGCGGCGCTGGAGCGGCGTTTTCAGCCTGTGAAAGTGGAAGAACCTTCCGAGCAGGCGACCGAGGAGATAATAGAGGGGCTTGTGCCGAGGTATGAAAATTTTCACGGCGTTGAGATAACCCACGAGGCGGTAAAAAGCGCTGTAAAACTTTCGGGCAGATATGTTTTTGACAGATATTTTCCCGACAAGGCTATAGACCTTATAGATCAGGCGTGCGCGAGAGTGCGTATTCGTGAGCAGGAACGCAGCGAGGAAAAGGCAGTTTCAAAGGCGTTTTCAGATTATATAGTCGGCAGGATAACAAAGCAGGACTACCTTGAGGCGCTTACTTTGCAGGTGGCAGGCAGCAAAATGAAGCCGCTTATAACAGCGAAAGATATAGCGCAGGTGGTTTCATCGCAAACGGGCATACCTGCCGACAGCATGACCGAGAACGAGGGGCACAGGCTGCTGCGGCTGGAAGATGAGCTGAAACGCGAGGTAATAGGGCAGGATAAGGCGGTATCACTGCTTGCCTCTGCTATAAGGCGGTCTCGCTCTGGGCTGAGAAATGAGCAGCGGCCTATAGGCTCGTTCGTATTTTTAGGGCCAAGCGGAGTGGGCAAGACAAGTCTGGCAAAAGCGCTTGCAAAGGCTATGTTTTCAAGCTGCGATAGCCTTATACGCTTTGATATGTCAGAGTATATGGAGCGGCACAATATTTCGCGGCTGATAGGTTCGCCGCCCGGCTATGTCGGCTATGAGGAGGGCGGTCAGCTTACCGAGAGGGTAAGGCGCAAGCCATATTCAATAGTGCTTTTTGACGAGATAGAAAAGGCTCACCCCGATGTTTTCAATATTCTTTTGCAGATACTGGAGGAGGGCTTCGTTACCGATACGAGCGGCAGAAAGGTATCGTTTGCAAACACCGTTATAATAATGACTTCAAACATCGGCGCGAGGGAAACAAAGAGCCGTGTGGGGTTTGAAAACTCCTACGAAAAGCAGTCGCAGACCTATACGGAGGAGATGAAAAAGTTTTTCTCACCCGAACTTCTCAGCCGCATTGACGAAAAGATAATCTTTCAGCCGCTGTCGCACGAGAGCCTGCGAAATATAGCAAACGAAATGCTTATGCAGCTGTGCGCTCGGGCGGCGGAGATGAACATCAGGCTGGAATACGGCGAAGATATAGTTGAAAAACTTGCCCAGAGCGGCAGCGGCACTTTCGGCGCAAGAGAGATACGGCACACTATCTCAGCGCAGCTTGAAAATATGCTTTCAGACTATATTTTAGTAAACGGCGCGGCAGAGAGCGCGGAAGAAAAAACGCTGCTGCTCTCGGTCAGTGAAAACGGCTTCACCGTTGAAGACAAGCGCAAAAAACAAACTCTCGATGCATCATAAAAAATACCCGTCAGACGGCAAATCTGACGGGTATAATTTATTTATGTGCTATATCTCTCGGCGTGTAAATCCGTCCCATGCTATCAGCCAGAAGACTACCATGTGAACCGCTATAACAGCCAGCGCAGTGCCTACCGTCTGATACATGAAAGAAGAAGTACCGTTAGCTATCGAAGCAAGATCAAGGTTTGCAAATATCAGGTATCTTGCCCAGTTCATGCCCATGCTCTGAAGCATAAGCACTATGCCGCTGCCCGAGAGCAGGCAGAACATACTGATACCGATAGCGAACGCAGAGCTTTTCATCAGCACCGATATAGCAAACGCCATTGTTGCCATTACCACTACCGAAGTGCTTGCCAGCAGATAGCTCTTAGCCATGTACAAAATGCCGTTTACAGCGCTGACTTCTCCGCCGCTTGCAGTTATGTACATCGCGCCTATGTCGTCTGCGCCGAACAGTATCATCGATGTAAGTAGCGAGATAACGAACGTTATGGCTATCATTATGTAGCCCATAGAAAGCACAGTGAAGTATTTTGATACAAGTATCTTCCAGCGCTTTACGGGGTTTATCAGCAAGAATTTAATAGTGCCGTTTGAAAATTCCGAAGCCACCGAGTGCGCCGCTATAACTACCACCAGAATACCTATGAATGTAACCAGTGCTACAGATGCCTTGAACGGCATCCACAGAGTATCTCTTTCTTCATCTGCAACGTTTGTCTCAATGTGGTTTTCTGTCATGTAGTTGTATACGGCATATTTGTTTACAGCGGTTTTGTATTCGCCTACAGATATCTGATCCGGTGAGTCTTTGTCGGCGTTTTCATAAGTTATTATGTTTTTCTTTACATAGTAAAGCTCTGTCGCGTTCTGATAGTCTGCATCGTAATACTGCGGAAGATAATCTTTCAGAAATTCATACTCATAATCTTCGGCAGTGCATTTGTATACATCATTGTCGCGAAGATAGGTGTAGTACCATATATCAAGCTCTGCTATCTGCTTGTCATACTCTGTAACAGCTGCCGACAATCGGCTGTTTGCTTCATCGATATTAAACTGATAATACGCTTTCATATCGTTTGACAATACCGCAGCCATGGGTTTAGCATACTCATCTGTTTTCCATACGGCTTTAAAGGCTTCGTCCATTTTGCCGTTTAAAAACTCACTTGCTTTTTGCGCGTCTTCGGGGTCTGTCAGCGTGTAGTTTTCTTCGTCCCAGCTGGGCAGAGTAGTCATATATTCGGTGTATTCTTCATACACCTGCTCGTCCGCTTTGTCCCATGCCGAGTAGAACAGATCTTCGGTAACAGAAAACCGCCAGTCGTATGTGCTTTCCGCGCCCGAATTTATCAGGTCGTTCATTATATCTATGTAGTATTTATCCGATGTGCCCTCGGCGGAATACATCATAGAATCCAGATAGTCAGCTATCGTCCAGTCGTAGTCGCTCATGTCGCCCTGAGACATTTCAACATCTATATAGTAAGACAACCTTGCAAGTGCAGGCAGACCTATCGCAGCCACCGCAGTAAGTATAAGCATTACCCACGTTGAAACGAGCTTTAAGTTCTTTATGTACTCGTTTTTCACAAGTCTGAAAAATCTACGCAATTTGTCCGCCCTCCTTTGTGTCGCTTGTCATCTCTATAAATACATCTTCCAGCTTTTTCTTGGGTTTGAGCGATACCGTGTATACCGCTGCGCCGCCCTCTATAAGCAGTTTGTTTATCTTCGCTATATCCTCGCGGTGAGTATTATTATCAAGAATTACTTCTACAAGTCCGTCCTCTGTAAGGCTTACCTTTTCGGTAACGCCCTTTATTATCTCAACAGCCTTTTCGCCGCCGTCGGTGTCAATTATATAGTCGCTCGTCGCGCCTGCCGAAGCCGCCAGAAGTTCGTCTATAGAGTATACGCCCAGCATACTGCCGTTTGCTATAACTCCCACCCTGTCGCACATAAGTTCCATTTCGCTCATCAGGTGGCTGGAAACTATAACGCACACGCCCTCCTCATGGGCAAGTTTTTTCAGTATGTCGCGAAGTTCCTTTATTCCCGCAGGGTCTAAGCCGTTTGTGGGCTCATCAAGTATCAGAGTTTTCGGTCTATGCAGTATTGACTGCGCAACACCCAGCCTCTGGCGCATACCCAAAGAATACTTCGATATCTTTTCATTTATCCTGTTTGAAAGACCTACCAGAGCAACAACCTCGTCAATGCGCTCTTTGGTAATGCCCTCTCTCATTCGTGCGTAATGCTCTAAATTCTGATATCCCGTAAGGTGCTTGTACATTTCGGGGTTTTCAACTATGCCGCCTATGTTTTTAAGCGCGCCCTCAAAGTCTTTCTTTATCTCCGCACCGCACACCGATATCTCGCCGCTGTCTATCGAGAGCAGACCAACTATCATTTTTATGGTGGTCGTCTTGCCTGCGCCGTTGGGGCCTAAAAAGCCGAACACCTCACCGCTGTATGCGTCAAAAGAAATATCGTGCAGTATATGCCGTTTGCCTATCGTCTTGTTAAGACCCTTTATAGAAACGGCAACTTCATTTTTTATGTTTTCCATATTGCCGCCTCCTTAATTCCATGTAGAACCGACGATCTTCCATTCGCCGTCCTGCTTGTATAGTTCTATCCGATAACTTTCCGAAGTGCTTACCTGCGAGCCGCTTCCTGCCTCTATGTAGTCAACGCCTACAGGGCATACCAGTATCGGAACGCCGCTTCCCGTTGCATCATACCTGACGGTTATTATTGCGGTAGCGCCCGCGCCGTTGCGTTTAAGGCTTTCAATGGTCGTAGTGCAGTCTATTTTTGAAAAATACGACATTACCGAGGGCGTGGCATAGCCGTTGTCCATGTAGTCCCTCAGAGGGGTCATCTCCTGCACTATATCGTCCTTTGTGGTATAGTATTCACCGAATAAGCTGGCTTCGTTGTACTTTTCCAAAGCCTCCGAATGATCCCAGTATTTGTTCAGCGCATCTTTGCAGCCGGGGTCTGCCTGCTTGTCGTAAAAATTGAGAATAGAATCTTTGTCGGTAGCGCTGCCGGTGTAAACGCACGCCTGAGCCGCATCATTCACAAAGCCGCTGATGACCTTTTCTATCTCGTCTTTTTCTTTAGACTTGAACATGGCATTGTCAACTGTTATGTATATTGCGAACGCCAACATGACCAGTACACCAAGCACAATACCGCGGTTGAGCCTTTTGAGCCTTTGCTTCATTGTCATCTTCCTTTCAAAATTTATTGACAAACCGATAGAAATGAGTTAAACTAAATATATCGGTTCTTTTTGCAACGGTATTATTATAACATATAATTTCTTAACTTTCAATATATCAATAACTTAAGAAAATCTTAAAAAGGGGGAAACACTGTTGGCAAAATACTGCAAGAGCTGCGGCGCGGAGTATAAAGGCGACTACTGCGACAAATGCGGCTACGGCAAGCCTGTAGAGCGTTCTAAAACGTTTGATAAATACAAATCTAACAGACAGAGAAAAGAGGAGCGGCAGCAAAACGCCGCCAAGCGCGAAAAAGAGCGTGCAGCCGCGCCAAAGCGCGAAAAGAAAAAAATGACAACGCCGCAGATAGTTATAGTGATAGTTCTGCTGGCAGGGATAATAGCGCTGGTGGTGTGGTCGCTTTTCAGAGCAGGCGTTCTGGGCGCAGGCGATAAAACAGAGCCTATAGTAAACTACTTTACCGCCATTGCCGAAAACGACTATGACAAGTATGTTTCAGCGTTCCCGAAAGGGCTGGCAGAGACTTATGACGACTACATTTCTGCAAACTCTCTTTCAAAAGATACCTTTATAAAAGAAAGCTACAGCGATTATCATGAAATACTGGGCGAGAACTTCACTGCTGAGATAACCTGCGGCAGAGAGGAAAAGCTTACCACAGAAGAAATTATCCGTTCCGAAGATGAATATATGCGCAACTTCGGTGACGATATAAGCATAAAAGAGGCTTATAGGGTATCGGCAGAGGTATCGTTCAGCGGCGAGAAGTCTTCGCAGGTGTATAATTACGACGTTTATGTGGCAAGAGTCGGCTGGCACTGGTACATTTTGAATATTGAAGATTATTATTTGTAAAAAATTTCTCTGTGCTATTGACAAGCGGCTTTAAATGTTGTATAATATCTATTTGAACAAAGGCGTTCATCAGGCTGCGACAGCGCGGCTTGTGGACGCTTAGATTATGTTAAAACGGGGTGGCAATTTATGACACGGCAGCTTTTCTCGCCAAAGACAGGCGGCATATACAGCGCATCGGGAAAAACACCGTGCTTTATTTTTGCCGTTTCTTCTGTTTTACATGATATGTTATCTGCGCTTGACGCTTTTGTAAGGATAGTTATTTCTATTCCTTGAAATTAAGCGGCAGGCTTTTTTATTGTATCGGGAGGTTTGAATAATGCTTAGACAAAAGGACAGAAAAATAGTCCTCGAGGACGGCTCTTTCTATGAGGGCTACGGCTTCGGCGACAATTGCGATGCGGTGTGCGAGATAGTTTTCAATACATCTATGGTCGGTTATCAGGAGATAATTTCAGATCCGTCGTATACATATCAGGCGGTGGTAATGACATATCCGCTGATAGGAAATTACGGCATTACCGATGAAGACTTTGAAACAAAGAGCCCTACAATAGGCGGTCTTATAGTAAGAGAATACAACGATTTTCCCAGCAATTTCAGGTATACTAAAACGCTTTCGGAGACTATGGAGGAAAACCACATTCCCGGCATAAGCGGCATTGATACCAGAAAACTTACAAGAAGCATACGCGACCTTGGCAGCAGACGGGTGTGCATTACAAGCATAGATACCCCCAACGAAAAGGCTTTGGAGATAATAAAAAATACCCCCGTGCCGAAAGATGCAGTAAGCAGGGTAAGCTGCCG
Source organism: uncultured Clostridia bacterium (assembly GCA_947589355.1). GTDB lineage: Bacteria > Bacillota > Clostridia > Oscillospirales > Ruminococcaceae > UBA7477. Next base: position 24,595 of record CANPZC010000023.1, on the reverse strand, counting down.
CAAAAAGTGGTATTCAAGAACTTCAAACCCCAGATTTAACGTTGTTGCGATAGACTGCGGCATAAAGCTGAATATTATACGAAGCCTCAATCAGATAGGCTGCAACGTTACCATAGTGCCGTGGAACACATCTGCGGAGGATATACGCATGATGAAGCCCGACGGTCTGTTTATCTCAAACGGCCCCGGCGACCCCGAAGACGTTCAGCCTGTTATTGAAACGGTAAAAGAACTGAAAGGCAAGCTGCCTATATTCGGCATATGCCTCGGGCATCAGATGATCTCGCTTGCATACGGTGCTAAAACTTACAAGCTGAAATTCGGTCACCGCGGCGGCAACCACCCCGTAAAGAACCTTGAAACGGGCAAGCTGGAGATAACATCTCAAAACCACAGCTATGCGGTGGCAAGCGAGTCGGTAGAGGGAACGGGTCTTAAAGTTACGCATATAAATCTGCTGGATAACACAGTTGAGGGCGTTGAATGTAAGGAAGACAAGGTTTTCTCGGTGCAGTACCACCCCGAAAGCGCGCCCGGCCCGCAGGACAGCAAGTATCTTTTCGGGAAATTCATTGATATCATGAAGGAGGCGAAAGACAATGCCTAAGCGCACGGATATAAATAAAATACTCGTCATAGGCTCGGGTCCTATAGTTATAGGTCAGGCGGCTGAGTTTGACTATTCGGGAACGCAGGCTTGCCTTGCGCTGCGCGAGGAGGGCTATCAGGTAATACTGGTAAACTCCAACCCTGCCACGATAATGACGGATACTTCTATCGCCGATAAGGTGTATATGGAACCGCTGACACTGGAATATCTTGCAAAGATTTTGAGATATGAAAGACCCGATGCGATACTGCCGGGAATAGGCGGTCAAACAGGACTTAACCTTGCTATGCAGCTTGCGAAAAAAGGCGTTCTCGATGAATGCGGCGTAGAGCTTCTGGGTACGAGCTTTGAAAGTATAGATATGGCGGAGGACAGAGAGCGTTTCAAGGAGCTTTGCATATCATTAGGCGAGCCCGTTTTGCCCTCAGAGATAGCAAACACCATAGAGCAGGGCGTTGAAGCCGCAAAGAGAATAGGCTACCCCGTGGTATTAAGACCTGCTTTCACGCTGGGCGGCACGGGCGGCGGCTTTGCAGACAACGAAGAAGAGCTGCGCGTGATACTTAAAAATGCGCTTGCGCTTTCGCCTGTTTCTCAGTGCCTTGTTGAAAAGTCTATCAAAGGCTATAAAGAGATAGAGTATGAGGTAATGCGCGATGCGAACGACACCGCGATAACTATCTGTAATATGGAAAACGTCGATCCCGTCGGCATACACACGGGCGACTCGATAGTTGTCTGCCCCAGCCAGACACTTACAAACAAAGAATATCATATGCTGCGTGATTCTGCGCTGAAGATAATTCGCGCGCTGAAAATACAGGGCGGCTGCAACGTGCAGTTCGCGCTTGACCCGCACTCGTTCAGCTATTATCTTATAGAGGTAAACCCGAGAGTTTCGCGCTCGTCTGCGCTTGCATCAAAAGCCAGCGGCTACCCGATAGCGAGAGTTTCGGCTAAGATAGCAACGGGTCTTACGCTTGACGAGATACAGATAGCCAACACCCCTGCCAGCTTTGAGCCTACTCTTGACTATGTTGTAACAAAGATGCCGCGCTTTCCGTTCGATAAGTTCACAATGGCATCAAATACTTTAAGCACGCAGATGAAAGCCACGGGCGAGGTAATGAGCATAGGCAGAACTATCGAAGAAAGCCTGCTGAAAGCGATACGTTCACTGGAAATAGGTCTTTGCCACCTGCACAGCAAGAAGTTTGACAGCTACACGATAGAGGAGCTTCTTGATTACATAAAGCTTGGCACCGATGACAGAATATACGCAATATCTCAGCTTATGTGGAAAGGCGTTGACCTGGGCATAATATGCGACATAACGCAGATAGATATGCTGTTCCTCAACAAGATAGAGAACATCGTGCTGTTTGAGCGGGATATAATAGAAAACAAGTTCGATGAAAAGGTGCTTTACGAAGCTAAGAAAATGGGCTTTTCCGATAAGTATATAGCCTCTCTGTGGGAATGCAGCGAGGACGACGTATATGCACTGCGCAAAAAGCTGAAAATGTTCCCCGTTTACAAGATGATAGACACCTGCGCGAGTGAGTTTGAAAGCTATATACCATACTTCTATTCGACCTATGAGGACGAGAATGAGTCTATAGTATCAGACAAACCGAAAGTAATAGTTTTAGGCTCAGGCCCTATAAGAATAGGTCAGGGCGTGGAGTTTGACTATTCTACAGTACACGCGGTATCTACAATAAAGAAATTCGGCTATGAAGCTATCATAATAAACAACAACCCCGAAACGGTCTCTACCGACTACACCACAAGCGACAAGCTGTACTTTGAGCCGCTGACCGTTGAGGACGTTATGAACGTTATAGAGCTTGAAAAGCCGTTCGGTGTAATAGCGTCTTTGGGCGGACAAACAGCCATAAACCTTGCAGAGCCTTTGATGAAAAGGGGCGTAAAGATAATCGGCACCGACTTTGCGGCTATTGAGAGAGCGGAGAACCGCAACTCTTTTGAAAAGGTGCTTGAGCAGCTTAATATCCCTCAGCCGCCGGGAGAAGCAGTAACAGACATACCGGCAGGAATCGCAGCCGCCGCAAGGATAGGCTACCCCGTTTTAGTAAGACCGAGCTATGTTCTGGGCGGCAGGGCTATGCAGATAGTTTCAAACGAAGATATGCTGAAAACATACCTTAAAACTGCCGTTGAGATAGACGAGGACAAACCCGTGCTTGTTGACAAGTACATAGAGGGCAAAGAAGTTGAGGTTGATGCCGTGTGCGACGGCAAAGACGTGTTCGTGCCGGGCATAATGGAGCTTGTAGAGAGAACGGGCATACACTCGGGCGACTCGATAAGCGTATACCCGACATTCTCTATCTCTCAAAAAGTAAAAGACACCATTCTTGACTACACCAAACGGCTGGGTCTGGGCATAGGCATTGTGGGTCTTTACAACATACAGTTCATAGTTGACAAAAACGAGGACGTTTATATAATCGAAGTAAATCCGCGCTCGTCAAGAACTGTGCCGTTTTTATCAAAGGCAACGGGCTACAGCCTTGCAGACATAGGCACGCTTGTGATACTGGGCAAGTCGCTGAAAGAGCAGGGGATAAACGTACTGTTCCCACCCGAAAAGAAACGCTGGTATGTAAAAGCGCCTGCGTTCTCGTTCTCAAAGCTCAACGGTCTTGACGCGTATCTGTCACCCGAAATGAAATCAACAGGCGAGGCGATAGGCTACGATAAAAAGCTGACAAGAGCGCTTTACAAGGCTCTGAAATCCTCGGGCATGAAGCTTTCAAACTACGGCACGCTGTTTGTTACCATAGCCGACAAGGACAAGGAAGAGGCTCTGGAGCTTGTGAGAAGATTTTATCACCTCGGCTTCAATATCGAGGCAACGCACGGCACGGCTGTTTTCCTGCGTGAACACGGCATACGCACGCGTGAAAAGCAGAAGATAAGCTCGGGCAGCGATGAGATACTACAGGGTATGCGCTCTGGATATATCAAGTACGTTATCAACACGCGTGACATGAGCTCGGCAGGGCATCTGACCGACGGCTACGAGATACGCCGCTGCGCTGTAGAAAACGGCGTTGCAATATTCACGGCTCTCGATACCGTAAAGGTACTGCTCGATGTGCTTGAAGAAATGACCCTCTGCATATCTACTATTGATGAAGAATAACAAAAAGGTCTGTCACCAAATCAGTGGCAGACCTTATTTATAGTATTTACTCAAACGATACCTTATACTCTCCGTCATAGTCCACAGTGAACACAGTTCCGGGCGCGACGTCGTTTTCTATTATGCTCTTTGCTATAAGCGTTTCAACGCGGCTTTGTATCAGCCTTTTCAGCGGCCGCGCGCCGTACACAGGATCGTAACCCTCGGCTAAGATAGCCTGTTTTGCGCGGTCGGTAACTTTCAGCGACAGCCGCCGCTCCTCCAGCCGTTTGCCGAGCTGCGCTATGATAAGGTCGATTATCGAGGTTATCTCGTTTTTCGCCAGCGGCTTGTAGAACACTATCTCGTCAAGGCGGTTGAGAAATTCGGGTCTGAACGAGCGGCGCAGAAGCTGTGTTACCTGCTCTTTTGCCTCGGGCGATATCTCGTTGTCAGCAGTTATGCCGTCAAGAATTATGTCCGAGCCGAGGTTTGAGGTCAGTATGATAACGGTATTTTTGAAGTCCACCGTTCTGCCCTGAGAGTCGGTTATCCTGCCGTCATCAAGCACCTGCAACAGCACGTTGAAAACGTCGGGGTGCGCCTTTTCTATCTCGTCAAAGAGTATAACGCTGTAAGGTTTGCGCCTTACCGCCTCTGTCAGCTGTCCGCCCTCCTCGTAGCCTACATATCCCGGAGGCGCGCCTATAAGCCTGCTTACCGAGAATTTCTCCATATATTCGCTCATATCAATGCGCACAATGTTTTTCTCGTCGTCAAAAAGCGCCTGCGCCAGAGTTTTTGCAAGCTCGGTCTTGCCAACACCGGTAGGCCCTAAAAACATAAACGAACCTATGGGTCTATCAGGGTTTGCAATGCCTGCGCGCGCCCTCAGTATCGCCTGCGATACCTTTGTTACAGCCTCATCTTGCCCTATAACGCGCTCGTGCAGAATGTTTTCAAGATTCAAAAGCTTTTCTCTCTCGCCCTCCATAAGTTTGGCAACGGGTATGCCAGTCCAGCGGCAGATAATTTTAGCTATCTCTTCTTCTGTTACCTTGTCGCGGAGCAGGCTGTCGGACTTGCCCTTGTCGTTTTCAGCCTTTGCCTCGGCTTCTTCCAGCTGCTTTTTTAGGGTGGGCAGTCTGCCGTATTTCAGCTCAGCAGCCTTTTCAAGATCGTACTCGCGCTGCGCCTGCTCAATTTGCGCGTTAACGCTCTCTATCTCCTCGCGTATCTTCTGCAAAGATGATATACCGCTCTTTTCGTTCTCCCAACGGGCTTTCATCTCGCTAAACTGCGCGCGCATATCGGCAAGCTCTTTTTGTATCTCCTGCAAATGCTCCTGCGAAAGTTTGTCGCTTTCCTTTTTAAGAGCGGCTTCCTCTATCTCGTGCTGCATTATCTTTCTTGAAATATCGTCAAGCTCATAAGGCATAGAGTCCATTTCCGTCTTGATAAGCGCGCACGCCTCGTCTATAAGGTCAATAGCCTTGTCGGGCAGAAATCTGTCGGTGATGTATCTGTTAGAGAGAGTTGCAGCCGCTATTATAGCCGCATCTTGTATTTTTACGCCGTGGAAGACTTCATACCTTTCTTTAAGACCTCTGAGTATTGAGATCGTATCTTCCACCGTCGGCTCGTCTACCATAACAGGCTGAAAACGCCGCTCTAAAGCTGCATCTTTTTCAATATACTGCCTGTATTCGTTCAAAGTTGTTGCGCCTATGCAGTGCAGTTCGCCGCGCGCAAGCATGGGTTTCAGAAGATTTCCTGCGTCCATAGCTCCACTTGTTTTTCCTGCGCCTACTATCGTGTGAAGTTCATCGATGAACAGAATTATCTGACCGTCGCTTTGCTTTATCGCCTGCAATACCGCTTTCAGACGTTCTTCAAATTCGCCCTGATACTTAGCGCCTGCGATAAGAGCTCCCATGTCCAGCGAAAATACCTTTCTGTTTTTAAGATTATCGGGTACGTCGCCGCGCACTATCCTCTGCGCCAAGCCCTCTGCGATAGCAGTTTTGCCAACGCCCGGTTCGCCTATCAGCACAGGGTTGTTTTTTGTCTTTCGCGAAAGTATGCGGATAACGTTTCTGATCTCGCTGTCTCTGCCTATAACGGGGTCAAGCTTGTTGTTTTTAGCAAGCTCCACAAGTTCCTGACCGTACTTTTTCAAAACATCATAGGTATCCTCGGGCGTGTCGGTCGTAACCCTTGCCGAGCCGCGCACCTGCGCCAACTTTTCAATAAACTTGTCATACGTAAGCGAGTAACGCTTAAATATCTCTTTCAGCTTGTCGGTAGGCTTTTCAATAGCGGCAAGCATTATGTGCTCTACCGAAACAAAGTCGTCTTTCATCTGCTTTGCAATGCTTTCCGAAAGCACAAAAATGTCATTCAGCTTTGCAGAGATATACATACTGTCAGCCTGCCTGCCTGAGCCCGTTACCTTCGGCATCGCGTTTATAACGTCCAAAACGTCTTTCGCCATGCTTTGCGGCTCGATGTCCATACCCGAAAGCATCTGCGGTATAAGCCCACCATCTTGAGATAGCAGCGCGTAAACGATGTGTTCGGGCTCTATGCTGTTGTTATAATACTCGCCTGCCAGAGAATTTGCCGCCGCCAACGCCTCGCGCGATTTTTGTGTGTATTGTTGAATGTTCATAGTAAAACGCCCCTTTCGCAATATTCAATGTATTTTTTTGTTATTTCGCCGACCGCCTTTTCGCTGCCGCCGTCTGAAAGGTACAGCTTGAAGCAGTCGTTGAATGTCGTTATGTGGTCTGTAATCGCCTTTGAAATTTCTTCGGGTTCGCCGCCTTGTTTTTTCAGCAGCCTGCGGTATGTGCCGCCCTTTAGCTGCGCCTGCACATCACTGTCCGTCACGCCGCGTTCTATCTCGTTCCACAGCCGCAGAAAGCTTGTGTATTCGCCCAAAAGCACGGCATTTTGCGTTCTCAGCGTGGCTCGCAGCTCACCGAGATACTGTCCCACCTCGCGGTAAAGTATCACACTGTATCTTATAGTAGGGTTGTACTTGTATTTCAGCGCAGAAACCGCCGTCAGGTCGCCCTGATCGGTAAGAAACCGAAACTCATCGCTGAAACGCTGCATCTGCCCCAGCATAAGCTCATACAGGTTTTTTATGCGCTGTTCCGGTGTCGTCATTGAAACGTACTGCGCCAGTATCTGGTCTATAAGTCCGCTCCTGCTTTTGCCTTGCAGCTTTGCAATGCGGTCTATCCTGTCTATCACCTCATCGGTAAGGATAAGGCTGTACATACTTTTGCTCAAAACTATCGCCGCCTTTGTTTGTAACTTGATAAGTTTATTATATAACTTTCTTTACAAGTTTATGATAACACAGAAACAAGAGTTTGTCAAGGCTTTTTTGAAAATTTTTTTGATATTTTTTCTTGCAAACAAAAAAGACCCATAAATGAGCCTTTTTGTGTTTTTAATTCGATGTGCTACTTTTCTACTCTCGGTTTGTCATACTTGTTTGAAACAAGCGTGCCGTCACACGGGTCGTAAATTAGGTCACCCGTCACCATATCTATATATATGCAGCGGATCTTTAAGTTATTGGGTTCGTCCAGCGAAAGCCGCCACATCGGTCTGTATTCGTAAGGTTCGGTTTCCTCATTTTCTTCCGAACTTTCGGGGAAGCTTGGCAGGGCGTAAACAATATTTATATCCGTAACAGCGTTTGTAAAATACGGCGCAAATTCCGCACTTGCATGGCGCAGCGCAGAATCCAGCGTTATAAATTTGTCTTCAAGCTCTGTTTTTTCTATGCCGCGTGTGTATGTGTAGCAGTAAACTTGTGTAACAACATCGGGGTGGGTAATTACCACATCGGCATAGTTTACTGTCATATTTGCACCGCCTACATGAGCAGTATCTGTCAGGTCAAATTCAACGCCGTCGGTGCACAAAGCGAACCGCACCAAAAATGACTGATGCTCGTCATATTCGTCGTTCAGGATACACACTATAACAGGCTTTGTGTCGTATTGATCGGCGCACAGGGGCAGCACATTGTCAATAGTTTTCTGCGCATATTCCAAAGCCTGTTTTGCAGTATAGTCTTCTCCTGCCAAGTCGCCCACAACGCTTGCAAGACCGTTGTCTTCGGCGGTGTAAGCTTTTGCAATATCAGCTGCCAGCATTACATCGCCTGCCTCGCCGCTTATAATATCAGGCTCCCATATAAGGCAGCCGCCGCTGCTTTCCAGCTTTATGTTGTAGTTGTAATTTTCGTTGTCCGATCCTTCCGGAAAATACTGGCAGTCAAAACGTCCGGCACTGTATGTTTCAATAGTTATCTTATTCGCATCAGGCTGCTCGCCGTTCATGTATTTTGCAGTATCGATGAGCTTTTGTTTCAGCTGTTCTTCTGTGATATGCTCTGCCGAATTGTCAACGCTCATAGTGTGCAGCTTTTCGGGCGAGGGCAGTGAAACACTTTCAGGCAAGGTCATGTTATCATAGGTTTTGCCCAAAGCGTTCGGCGCTTCTGCCAGGACTTCTGCAAGAGTTTTGTATTCAAGTTTGCTTTGCTCTTCTGTCTTGCTCTTTTTGTTTATAGCAACGGCAAGAACTATCGCAGTTATAACGGCTGAGATCATTACAAAAACGGCACAGAGTATTATTATGCGCCGCGTGCGCTTATTAAGTTTTGCCATATTTACTGCCTTCTTTCTACAAAATTTTCCTGAATATATGATACTACCTTTTATCATACAAGTCAAGGATCTAAGACTAACATTTTGCAGTCATATGCCCTTTTTGTAGAAATTACACAAAATAAGGAAAATAATTTGTATACAAAAATAACCCCCGAACTTATGTTCGAGGGTGTATATGTTCAAAATCTATTCTACCGAAATAATGTAATAATACACAGGCTGACCGCCGCTTACCACATTTACCTCAATGTCGGGGTACTTGCCTTGCAGCTGCGATGCGAGCGCCTGAGCCATATCCTCGTTTACGTCCGCGCCGTAGATCACGGTAATGAACGAACTGTCGCCCTTTACCATTCGCTTGGTGAGCTTGTAGCTTGCCTTTGCAAGGTCTTTGTCTGTAAACGCAAGCTTGCCGTTTTCAATAGCGAGTATCTCGCCTTTCTTTATGGCGCGCCCCTCAAATTCCGAATCCCTTGCCGCAAATGTGAGCTGCCCCGTTGCAACGTTGTTAAGAGCCTCAGTCATAGCGTTGCGGTTGGCAACAAAGTCTGCGCCGGGGTCAAATGCCAGCATTGCCGAAAGCCCCTGCGGAATTGTTCTCGTCTGCAAAACGCACACCTTTCTGTCGCTTACAAGCTTTGCGGCCTGCTCTGCCGCCATGATGATGTTCTTGTTATTCGGCATAACGAAAACAGTCTTTGCCGGGGTAGAGCATATAGCTGCGTAAATATCGTCGGTAGAGGGGTTCATGGTCTGTCCGCCGCTTACAATGCAGTCAACGCCTATGTCGCGGAACATACTCTCTATCCCCGCGCCTGCCGCCACCGATACAAAACCATAGTCGTTCTCGGGGTTTGCAGGAACGAACTCCTGTTTGGCGTCCTGCTTGCGCTGCTTGTGCTGCATTTTCATGTTCTCTATCTTCGGCAGGTTTATGCTGCCAAATTCAAGACCTTTTTGTATAGCCTTGCCGGGGTCGTTGGTGTGAACGTGAACTTTTATTATCTCGTCGTCGTCTACCACAACAACGCAGTCGCCTATCGTTTCAAGATACGCCCTGAGCTTGCTGGTGTCGTCGCAGCCCTCGTCTTTGGTGATGAGCATTTCGGTGCAGTAGGTGAAGTTTATTACTTCGTCAAAGTCGCCCACCGTAGATGCGAAAGTTTCAACGGTAACGGCTTTTTTGCTGTCCTGCGAAAGCGGCTGAACTATCTCTCCGCCCTTGAATACTTGCAGCATAGCCTCGAATATTATCAGCAGTCCCTGACCGCCTGCATCAACTACCCCTGCTTTTTTAAGGGCAGCCAGCTGGTTGGGCGTGTTGTCAAGCGCTATTTTACATTCCTTGCATATTTCTTCCCACAGCTGCACTTCATCTGTAACAATGCCGCTTAATGACTTTGCCTTTTCATAGCCCATTCTTGCAACTGTTAAAATAGTACCCTCTGTAGGGTTCATGACCGCTTTGTAGGCATTTTCAACGCCGAGACCCAAAGCCAGCGTTATGTCGTCGCAGTTTGCCTCTTTCTTGTCAGCAAGACCCTTTGCAAAGCCGCGGAATATAAGCGAAAGTATAACGCCCGAGTTTCCTCTTGCCCCCCTCAGCAGCGCCGAAGCGGCAGACGATGCTACTTCTGATACGGTAACATCATCATGCATAATTTTCAGCTCCGAAAGTGTGTTGCCGATAGCCATAGACATATTAGTGCCTGTATCTCCGTCGGGAACGGGGAAAACGTTCAGCTCGTCTACCGATTTTTTCTTGTTTGCTATAGAATGTGCGCCGCTGATGATCGCGTCACGCAGAAGCTTTCCGTCTATCACGATGTTATCCTCCCAAATCACGCCTGCATAGCGTCAACAAAAACGTTTATCTTAGATACTTCTATACCGGCGCTCTCCTCAACAGTGAAACGCACCTTGTTTATGATGCTGTCAACTATTGCGGCGATGTTCACCCCGTAAGATACCGTTATATGCAGGTCTATAGTCAGCTTGTTGCTGTTTTGACGGATCATCACACCGTTGTCGGCAGATTCGCTTCCCAGCAGCGAGCGTATGCCTTGCACAGCCGAACAGCTGTTCAGACCTACCACGCCGAAGCAGCTTGCGGCGGTCTTTGCTATGAGCTTTTTCAGATAGTTTGAAGAAAGCTCTATGCAGCCTATGTGATCGTTGATTTTTATCATAAAAGAACCACGCTCTCTTTCCGTCAAAGTTACATACAACAATTATAACACACAAAGGCTGCGTTTGCAATAGCCGAGCAATATTTTTGTAACTATTGCTTATATTCCGCCCACGCTTATGGTCTTATTACCCAAAACGGCTCACAAACTATTTGTCGGCGGCACATTCTACCTCTACAGAAATGCCGCAGTTTTCAAATATATCATCATCATGCAGAGCGGCAACGGGGTAAACGCTCTTTGCTATCTTTTCAACGCCTATAAAGTCTCCGTTCGGGAATAGGGTAAGCTTTGCAAACGCTTCTGAGCACATCTCTTCCAGCTGCTGTTTTGTCGCCATGCATATCTCGCAGCCGTTTGAGATAGGCTTAAAGCTGTCAAGAAGCTTTACTTTAGCGCGTATCTTGTATATCATGACATACTCGCCGTTTATCTTGCGAATTGTAGACGAGCGGCGTATCAGCGTAACGTTCACGTTGAGATGCTGTGGGCCCTGCGCAAGGCATAGCTGCGCCTTGTCAAGCTTTCCCTCCAGCCAGCAGAAAGCCATAGTTTCTTCTGCCGTAGCGGTGTATACTATCTTTCCGTCGTGAACTATCTGTGTTCCGCTGAATACCAGCTTGGTATCTTCTTCTTCGGAGTTTCCCTGCTTTTCCTTGTCGTCTTTTTTGGGGGGCTTTTGTGCTTCAACTATCGGCAGGGCGGCGGTAACTGAATTTGCTATACTCAAAAGGTCTGTTTCCAGCGCGTTGCCGTTTTCAACAGCCGTGCGTATGATGTTCTCAACTGCAATGGCTGTTTCCACCTCGTTTTTCAGCTTAACGTCAAGAATATCGCGCGCGGTGGTCTTGCTGCTTATAATAGGCACACCAAGGTATGTCTGCTCACTGCGCAGAAAGTAATCGAGGCTTTCAGAGAATGGTATGCTGAGCGCATCTTTGCCTATTACGATAAACTTGCTGTGCCCGATGTTTATATCCCTGCCCAAAGTGTATGATATATCGTTCATGCACTGCGCTATCGTGTCGCCCTCTGCGGAAACTATAATAGTGTTGGTCTGGCTGCTGTCAACGGGCGTTGAAGAACCTGCACCCATCGACTGAAACACCTGCGCGCTGACCTTGAACTTTTTGCTCTCGCCTTTGTCAATACCTACCGCCGAGATTATAGCCTGCTTTTCCAGCTCGACTATCGAAGAGCAGGAACACATTGCAAAAGCTGCAATTGCAGCCAAAAGCACTATAAGCAAACGTTTCATTTGCATACTCATATTGATTTCTCCTTTCTGCTGCGCTTTTCTTTCGGCAAAATAAGCAGCAGCGCCGGTATCAGGGCAGCCAGAATTATTATTACCGCAGACCATATATACACGTTTTCAGCCTTTGTAATATCGTAATACATTATTATAAATACAGAGCATATCAGCGCGGCGGCAGTTACCGGCAAAGTAGCATAAAACGGTTTTATCTTCGGCGATACGCATTTTATACACTCGCCTGCAAGGTATATACAAAGTGAAAGCTTCGTAACGGCGCAGAATGTCCACAGTATCAGAAACAGCGAATCAAAGCGCGCTATTACAGATGTGTTTGAATACGAGCTTAAATGAAAAAACGGCAGGGGAGAGGAATATGCGAAATCGCCCAGTATTGCAGAGCATAAAAAGGCTATAGACCCCACCACTATATATTTAATGGTAATGTAGCCGTAAACCGCGCCGCGCTGCTTTGAACGCAGTTTTGGCAAAAGCAGGCAGGCTAGAATAAGCTCCGAATTTCTTGCAAACGAGCCGAGAGAGCTTTTTATTATACCTCCCAGAGGGTCTTCTATAGAGATGTTAAGGTTGTGAATGTCTATCTCTCCGCTTGTGCCGAGAAGCACCGTTATCAGCATAACTACAAAAAGCCCTGTAACTACTGCGGCGCTGCGCGCAATAGGCTCTATACCCAGTGTTGAGATATAAAGTGCCGTTGCAGCCATGAATACTACTATAACTCTTTTAGCTGTAAATATCGGAAACGCGAACGTTATAAACTGCGAAAAATCGCACATGGTCTTTACTGCTACCCATGCTAAAAATGCGGTATATATGACCGTAAGCATTATCCCTACCGGCTTTGCGGCGCAGTATCCCAGCTGCACGGCGTTTTTATCGGGAAATTTTTTCAGCAAAAGCAGCGGGAATATCATCACAACAGCCAGCGCCGCGTTGGTTATAAGACCACCTAAAATGGTAATGAGCGTGTTGTCACCGCCTGCCGGAGAGTATGTCATCATTATAAACAGCCTGCCCACAAGCAAAAGGCATATAAGCTGTGATGCAGATATAGCGTGCGTTTTTTTCATTTTTATGCCTCCTCGGTATTGTTTTCGCCTGCCTTGAAATCGCTTACCAAAGTCTGCGTTTTTTCAAGCCTTTTGAAACCTGCTCTCATGAGTACATCTTTAAAGCCCGACTTGAAAAACGGCGTTACGGGCGCGGTATAAGGTATGCCGTTGTCAGAAAGCGCACAGGCGTTTGCAAGCACTGCGGCAGATACCAGCGTTATTCCGTAAAGACCTGCCACGCCGCCTGCTATTATCATTATCATGCGAAGTACAGACGTCTGCTGATTGAGGTTTGGTATAACGAATGATGAAGTTGCCGTAAGACCCAGTATTATAAGGATAGGAGCGGAAATAAGTCCGCTGTTCACGGCTGCATCGCCTATTATCAGACCGCCCACGATAGATACCGCGCCGCCCACCGTTTTCGGCAAACGTATTCCTGCTTCGCGCAGTATCTCATACATAAGCGTTATTATAACAACGTCAAATACCAGCGGATATGGCGTTGATTCCTCCGAAATGACAAGGCTTAAAAGCAGCTTGTATGAAAAAGTTTCCGAATGAAAAGTTGCCAGCGCAACATAAACGCCCGGCAGCAGCACCGCCAGTATAAAAGCGATATACTTTATGCAGCGTATATAAGTTGCATAGTAGGGGCGGTTGGCATAGTCGTCAACGGTGTTGAAGTTTTCTATAAAAAATGTCGGCACTAGCAGCGTAAAAGGCGTGCCGTCTATAATGATGCCTACCTTTCCCTCGCACAGTTTTGCAGCGAATGCATCGGGTCTGTCGGTGGTCTGCACATCGGTAAAAATGCTCTTGCTGCTTTTCATAAGGTATGGCATTACATAGCCGCTGCTCAGCACCGTTTCCAGCTTTATCGAGCTTATCCTCTGCCGCACCGAGTCAACAAGTTCCGAAGAGCAGCGGTCAGCCATATAAACAATGCAAATGTCGGTCTTGCTTTTTGTACCTATTTTTGAAAGCTCAAAGCGCAGGCAGGGGGTCTTTAGCCGCCGCCTTACAAGAGATACATTTGTACGCAAAACTTCTATAAAGCCGTCTCTGCCGCCCAAGACGTTAAGATCGCTCGTTGGTTCATCTATCGAGCGTTTGTCAAATCCCTGTATGCCGAACAGATAGCCGCTCGCAAGACCGTTCACCAAAACAAGCGCAAAGCCCGAAAACAGCTGCGTTACAGCTTCGCCGTAGTCATAGCAGGTGTGCCGCTCTGAGGAAAGCAGGCTGTATTTTGTAAGCCAGTCGGCAATATCCTGCGGCTTTGAGTTTTCGCCAAGCTGCAAAGAAGTCAGCGGCTGAAACAAAAGCTCGGTCATTATGTCGGTAGATGTCATGTTCTCTATAGACACCACCGCGCACTTGTGACCGCTCACAAGCACCTCCATAATATTAAGATCCATAGTTCCGCCCATTATAGAGCGAAGATCCAGCAGCGCTTTTTCAAGAGAAGAAGCTATTTTTATATTTTCATAATTTGAATAGTCGGGAAAGCAAGGCATAATTATTTTCCTTTCTTTTTTGTGTTGACCGTATTTTCTATATAATGTATTATTTGCACCATTCGCGGAAAAATACTAGTGATCTGAAAGGAGCGTTTTAATTGCTTATCGTATTTTTAAGGGCAGTGCTTTTGTATGTGCTTGTGGTGTTCGCGATACGCCTTATGGGCAAGCGGCAGTTGGGAGAATTACAGCCCTCTGAGTTTGTTATAACCATTTTAATTTCAAACATTGCAACTTTGCCTATTGAAGACCCCGGCACGCCTATGCTGCTTGGCATTGTGCCGATATTAACGCTTGTGTGCCTTGACGTTCTGATGTCGGCGGCAACGCTTAAATCGCGCAAACTGAGAAGAATGGTATCCGGCAGCCCGAAGATAATCATATCAGACGGTGTGCTTGATCAAAAACAGCTCAGTGAACTGCGCTATACAGCCGACGATGTGCTGGAGGCTTTGCGCTCGCAGGGGATATTTGACATATCTGAGGTACAGTATGCGGTGATAGAAACTACCGGGGCGGTAAGCGCGTATTTAAAATCTGCAAAACAGCCTGTAAACGGTGAAAAACCGCAGCCCTCGGGCGACCCTCCGCAGGTGGTGATAGATGACGGCGATGTTGTGAAACGATCACTGTCATATCTTAAACTTTCGGAAGAATGGCTGAAAAACATTCTCAAAGATAAAAAAATATCGCCGCACGAGGTGTTCCTCATGACGGCGAGTTCAGACGGAAGTTACAAGATAATCGAAAAAGAAAAGGGGTAGTAACATGAAAAGAGTATGGCTGTGCTGCGGCATACTGGCGGTGATATTCATATTCGGCGTGGGGTGGTCTGTCTATCTCGGCGCGTGCAGCAAACGCATGAACGAACTTATTGACAAAGCGCAGTCGCTTGCCGAAACGCGCTCGCCGGATACCGAAAAAGCTATCGAAGAACTATGCTCATACTGGGAGAGCATGGCTTCTACCGCGGCATTTTTTGAAAGCGCCGAGACGGTCAGCGGCATTGGTGATGCGGTAGCGCGCATTGAATATCTTTACAGAAAAGACAACGACGAGTTCTTCTCGGAATGTGAAGTGATACGCGGCGGCGTTGACAGGATATACCGCAGCAATATGCCCCTTTTGCCGAACAGATAAAAAATCACCGATGCTTTTACACATCGGTGATAAAATTTATATGCTGTTATTCGGCAGCCGAGGTACCCTCTTCGGGAGCATAAGTGCCGCCGAGCGAGTAGTTTGCAAGTTTGTCGTTGAATATAGCAAGCTCGGAATTTATCGTGTTGTTGTACATATCTCTTACAACAGCCCATGTAAGCTGAGCGCCTGCTTCGTCGGTCTTGCTGACAGAAGAATATACCAGCTGTATAACGGCTTCCTTGGAGTCGTTCGTTGCGGAATCCTGATCGGACAGCAGCGTGGATATACCGTATCCGGGGTCGGTTATAACGGTTATCTTGTCGTTAGCCATAGGATTGTAAGCAAGCTCGTACATCTCGTCAGTCCAGTTGGGGTTGTTTACAAAGAACTTCTGTTTATCCTGCTCTATTATAGCCGGGTCGGTGGCAACTATCTTAGCGCACTCCAGCCATGTCTTCATAGCGGCAGACTTCTGAGAGCCCTTTATCCACATATAAGCAACGGTATCGAGTTTAGCATACAGCTTGTCGGAGTTGGGGTCGCGAGGGATAGGAACGTTAGCCCAGTTTGCACCGTCGCCCGGTGTGTGAGAGTCAATAGATGCCCACGGGCCCATTGAGTAGAACAGATAGCCTTCATTGAAAGCGTTCTGCGCGCCCTCTATCCATACGTTGTCTATAAGACCATCCTTGGACATATTGTAAAGCCATGTGGCGGCTCTTTCAAGGTTTGCGCTGTCTATGTTGTTTACATACTGACCTGTTGCATCATCACGCATGATTACCGTTTCACCGGTGGAGGCGAATATAAAGTTGTGGAACCAGCCGTTGAGACCTATTCTCGGCTCATCATCGGTAGAGGTATCTACCCAGTCTCTGCATATCTCTTCAAGAGCGTTCCAGTCCCATTCATCGTTGAGGTACAATTCATACGGGTCGTCAACGCCGAGCTCGTCTATCCTGTCTCTGTCATATGTAAGTATGCCCTGGAAGTTGAACTTGATAGGTGCAACAAAGTGGTTGCCGTCAATGGTATATTCTTCAGCCTTGTCCTTAACATCGCTCCACAGCGGAGTATCGAAATCAACTATATCGTCAACAGGCTGGAACATATTTTGCAGACAGTTTGCGGGGAAGTCCATAGCCTGCTCATACCACCACATATCGGGGGGGTCGTTCGACATAAGACGGCTCGCGAGCTTTTCATATTTTGAAGTCGATGAAACTCTTGAATAATGTATAGAACCGCCCTTCTGTTCAAACAGCTGGAGCTCTGATCTTTTTTCGGGATTGCCCTTCTCGGGGTTTATATCCCAGTAAGACAGCCAGTCAAGCTCTGTAGGTTCGCCCTCGGGTATGTCAGAAACGGTAAGAGCGCTCTCGTCGGTAGGGTCTACACTATCGGGAAGAGTGACCTGTATCTGGTCAACGTGCGAACTGCTTGAGCTTGATGAATTTCCGCAGCCGACAACGCCTGCACACAAAAGCACTGCCATAGCGCAGGCAAGAATTTTCTTTGCATTATGCATTGTAAAACCACCTTTCATTAGTTTTTTATTATTATATTTATTGTCTTTTCCGGCACACGCCGTTTACTCACATTAAGAATAACACATTTTGCTTGAAAAGTCAATCACAAGCGAAAATTTTTGTAATCGTATACAAATAACGGCGAATTTTTTGTATCATACAACTAAAACGCAGGCGGCATAGTAAAAATATTTAACGCAATGGGCGCAAAAAATATCCCGCGCAAACCAAAAATGTGGCTTATTCGGGATATTCATATTTTTATAATTATATTTATATTTTATGTTTTATGCGTTTTTCTTACGTGACTTTGCAGGGTGGCTGTCTTTTTTCTTCAATGCGTGGCGCTGCCATTTTACCCACAGGGTAGGAGCTATGCAGTTTGAAGAATATACGCCCGATATCATGCCGACGATTATAGGCAGTGAGAAGCTCATTATTGAAGATATGCCCCACAGGTAGCAAACTATGCACACTGTTATCATAGCCGAAACGGTGGTAACGGTGGTGTGTATAGATCTTCCGAGAGTTTCTGTAATGCTCTTGTCAACCAGTGAGCCTATCTCAGTTTTAGCGCCGAGCAGCTTTCTGTTTTCACGTATCCTGTCATAGATAATTATCGTTGCGTTGATAGAGTAACCCAGAATAGTCAGCAAAACGGCTATAAAGTTTGAATCTATGCTGTAGCCGAATATCACGAACGCGCCGTAAACGAATATCATATCGTGTACCAGCGCGGCAACGCACATACAGCCTGCCGAAAGACCGCCGATGTTCTTGAATCTGAAACCGATATAAATTACCATGACGATAGCGGCAAATATTACGGCAACAAGGCATTTGAAGAAAAATTCCTTGCCGTTTGAAGCAGCAACATCGGTAGAGCTCAGAAGCTCTAAGTTATTGTCAGCGAATGTTTCCATAAGCTTTTCTTTAACTGCAAGCTGCTTTTCAGACGAGATACCCTCTCTTGAAGCGAACGTGAGCTTTACTGTAGTTGAGCTGTCAGCCATGTTCTCGCCTGTGGTAACTGTAACATCTTCGCCCGAAACTTCTTTAACAGCCTGCGCTACGGCGTTTGTATCTATCGTGCCGCTGTAGTTGTATTCTATAATAGTACCGCCCTCGAACTCTACCGCAACATTCACGCCTCTTACCAGAGTTATAACTATAAATGCGGCTATCATTATACCCGAGAACACATAGAATTTTACAGCGTGCTTGTTTACGTTCAGAGTGCGCTGCTTCTTTTCGGGGGCAACGCCGTTATACAGCGCGTGCTTTCTGAACACCTTGAATTTTGAAAGCGATGCGAGCATAAGTCTTGAACAGAATATGCCGAACACAAAGTTGAGTATTATACCTATAAGCAGCGTGTAGCCGAGCGAATATATAGTGCCTGCCGCAGATGCGCCGAACGCGAAGAACAGCGGCTTCATTATAGTGCCCATAAAGCTGTCGGTAGGCCCGAACGCGCCCATGAGAATAACTGCTACGAATACTACGGTAATATTACTGTCAAATACCGCCGACCATGCTCTCTTGTAGCCGAGCTCTATTGCGCCGTTGAGCGATTTGCCGTTGCGAAGCTCTTCTTTTATTCTCTCCGCGGTGATTATGTTGGCGTCAACGCCCATACCTACCGAAAGTATGATACCTGCGATACCGGGTATGGTGAGCGTAAAGCTGTCAAACGGTGCGAAAAAGCCCGATATTGCGGCAAGCGAACCTGCTACCTGACCGCACAGGGCTATGCAGGCAACAAAGCCGGGCAGCCTGTAGATGATTATCATGTATATAGCGATTATTATCATTGCGATAATGCCTGCGTATACCATGGCAGTTCTTGCACCCGTGCCAAGGGTAGGCGAAATGGTGCTTGTGCTGGTGGCCTCCATTTTGATAGGAAGCGCGCCCGCGTTTATCTTGTCGGCAAGAGATTTAGCTTCTTCATAGGTAAAATTGCCCGATATTGTGGCTCTGCCGTCGGTTATGTCTGCGCTTACCGTTGCGGTAGAAATGTTTACATCGTCCATCCAGGTTGAGATATATCCGCCGTTTGCATGAAGTTCGGTGGTTGCATCTGCAAATGCTTTAGTACCGCTCGAGTTAAGTGTCAGAGATACTTCCCATCTGCCGGTGTCGGGATTCTGGTAGGCGCTTGCGTTATCAACGGCAGTGCCAGTCATTATAAGCTCGCCGTCCATTTCCGTTCCCTTTACGAACTTCAGCTCTGCCATGTCGCCCAGCTCGTTTACGGCTTCTTCGGCGTTAAAGTCAGTCTCGCCCGATGCCCATGGGAAAGATACCATTATCCTGTCCTTTGCCGAGTCAACATACACCTCGCTGTCGGTAATGTTAAGGCTTACAAGTCTCTGTTCTATTACCGTCTTTGCCGCTTCAAGCTCATCGGCAGTTGCATCAACGTCGTCGGCAGGCTCAAACGTGGCGTTTACACCGCCTTGAATGTCTATGCCCCAGCGTATCTCGTCAACGCTCTTTATATATGTTTTCGGAATATCGCCGAATGTGGTATGCACGCCGAATATCGTCAGGTACGAAAAGGCTGCTATAAGCAATACGACGATAAAAAATGTTGGTTTCTTTGCGTGTCGCACTGAATTTATTCCTCCTGTTCAAGTTTTCGTTCTATATAAAATATAAAACAGTCATTCACCTTACTATTATAGATGTAATTTGTCCAAAAGTCAAGAGTAATTTTTATTAAATCGCATAAAGTAACATTTTACTGTACAAAATACATTGTATTTTGGGGCATTTGACTTTGCCGCTGTAAAGTGGTATAATCAATATATACGCTGTTTTACGGAGGTGTTTTTATGAATGACAGCATTTATCCCGTTGGGGTATCTACCGCGTGCCTGTACCCCATGCTTACCGAACAGGCTCTTTTAGAGCTTTGCAAGCGCGGCATACAAAATGTTGAGATATTCATAAACGCCCCCAGCGAACTTGAAAAGCGTTTTCTTCGCGAGATAAAGAGTATGCTGGAGCATTACGGCGTGAACGCGCTATCTATGCACCCTTTTACCTGCGAACTGGAAACAATGATGTTCTTCACCGGCTATTCGCGCAGGCTCAATGATGGTCTGGAGTATTACAAAAAATATTTTGAGGCTATGGAATACTTAGGCTCGAAAATATTCGTTCTGCACGGCAACAACAGCCGCAACCGCTGCCCGGATGAGATGTACTTCGGACATTTTGAGCGTTTTAACGAGATAGCCTCAGCCTTCGGCGTTACCGTGGCGCAGGAGAACGTGGGAAGATGCAGCAGCGGCAGCCTTGAGTTTTTGAAGAAGATGAAAGCGGCGCTGGGCGATAAGGCAAAATTCGTGCTGGACACCAAGCAGGCGGTAAGGGCAGGCTATGACCCGTATGAATTTGTAAACGCGCTGGGCGAGAGCATCTGCCACATACACATAAGCGACTATGACGACAAAAGCGACTGCAAGCTTGTGGGCACGGGAAAACTCGATTGCCAAAGATTTGTTTCCTGCCTGAGGAAAAGCAATGTAAATGCGGCAATAATACTGGAGCTTTACTCATCGGGATATAAAAGCACACAAGACCTTAAAGATAACTGCGACTATATAGAAAGCTGTCTGTAACGGAGCATACGTTGGGTATGCCCCGTTTTTTTAGCAGTGGAGAGCCGAGCCCGAGCCGCTGCTTTAGAAAGTTGTCGAATTAAAAATCTATCGCAAAAGCGGCAGACTGTGTTATTATGATGTTGGAGATAATAAATGCATAAAGCCGCCTATGCGGCAGGAAAGGAAGTGAACGAACTGTTAATAACATCTGCGCAGACCGAAAAAAGGCAGCTTATTTTGTGCGAGGAGCTAAGGGAAGCAAACGTGCGCTATGAACTGTTTGCCGACAGCACGGAAAACAGCGAATATCCGTACTCTTTCGGTATATCGGTAAAATGCGGCGAACTAGAGGCGCGCATTGCCGACATAACCGAAAACTCCGAATATGCACGGGAATTATTTGAACGTATCATGTTATATACGGTAATGCCGTCCGAGCTTGAATACATAGTAGAAGATTACCTTTGCGAAAAGTACACTGTATGATGCCGCAGAAAAAAACTAAAAATTTTAAAAAAATAACTTGCATTTGACCACAATATATGCTACAATATCAATAAGAGAGATACAATATTATTGATATTGCCGGTAGTATAACGGATATAATATCAATTGTTTTCAAAACAAGGGGGATCATAAAATGAGATGTCCGTTTTGCGGGTGTGAAGATACAAAGGTCATAGATTCGCGCCCCAGTGATGAAAAGAAGCGCCGCAGGAGAGAGTGTCCGCAGTGTCTGAAACGATTTACAACGTATGAGGTAGTTGAAAAGCCTACCCTCATGGTGTACAAGAAAGACGGCAGTTTTGAGCCGTTTGACAAGGGAAAGCTTATAAAGGGCATACAGAACGCCATAAAGAAGCGCCCGATAAGCGTTGAGCAGATGAACGAACTGGTGGACGACATAGAAAATACCTATGCAAACGCCATGCAGACAGAAACGTCTACTTCCGAGATAGGCGACAAGGTGCTGGCAGGGCTGAAAAGGCTCGATCACGTTGCATATGTGAGATTTGCATCGGTGTATAAGGATTTTAACGACGTTGAAAGCTTTATACATATAATCTCCGAGCTTGGCGCAGACAGCAAGAAAAGTTAAGTTGATAGTTTTTTGAACGCATCGTGGTGGGTGCGTTCTTTTTTATGCGGCAAAATATTGCAATTTTCAAATAAGTATGTTATAATAATATGATATACAGAAAAAATACGAGGAGAGAGTATGAAACAGAGATTTACATTGTTCCAGAAGGTAATGACCGTTATATTTATCGCGCTGGAAGCGGCTGTGCTTGCCTGCGATGTGTATCGGCTCGTTTTCGTGGACGGCGAGGGAAAGTATTATTACATAGTGAATCTGGTGCTCAGCATAATATTGCTGGGTGTGTTCCTTATGCTTATTTTTGACCCGAAACTTTGCATAAGCGACGACGAGACCGACGACCCCGAGCGGCTTTTCCCTATAATATCGGCATCGAGGACGTATATGTGCTTTATAGCTGTAGATGTTTCGGCGATATTTGCATTCGTTATGTTTGCGGCGAAATACTTTGAAAACCCTGCGCTTATTATAGTTATAGGCGGCGTGGCTGTGTTCGTTATAGGCGCGGTGAAGTATGTTATAGATTCCGGCAGGATAGGCATAATTTCGGAAGATGAAAGCGAAGAAGAAAAAGCGGAAGAAACCGCAGAGCCAGCCGACGGTACAGAAGAAACGGAAGCTGACGAAGAAGCAGAAGAAACAGCAGAGGTTACAGAAAGTACAGAAGAAACGGCAGAAACCGCAGAAACAGCAGAAGATACCGAGCCTGCCGCAGATACCACGGAAACCGAAAGATCGGAAAATACAGAAGAAACAGAAATTTCGGAAGATACAGAAGATACCGAAGATATAAAAGAAAATACTGACGAGCCTTTGGAAGAAGCCGAGAAAGTAAGTCAGACGGAGTAGGAATGAAAGGCAATGAAAAAGCGCGGTTCTGCGTATAAAAAAGACATAGCGAGAGAGATAAGACGTTCACTGGGCAGATTTATGTCGGTGTTTCTTATAGTGGCTCTCGGAACGGGATTTTTTGCGGGTATAAAGTCTACCATGCCGGATATGAAAGAATCGGCGGCAGACTTTTTTGAAGAAAATAACCTTATGGATCTGAAACTTGTTTCAAATGTGGGGTTCAGATATGAAGACCTGCAAGCCGTTGAAGATCTCGGCGGTGTGAGCGGCGTGCAGGCAGGGTATTCCAGCGATGTTTACTATAACTACGACGGGCAGAATCAGGTCGTTAAGGTGATGTCTTACAGCGGCGGAGATGATATTCTCAACAAGCCTATTCTTATAGAGGGCAGGCTGCCGCAAAACAGCGGTGAGTGCGTTGTTGAAAACACCATGAAAACGCCGGATTCATACAGAATAGGTGAAAAGCTCACCCTTTCAGCGCCGGGAAAAGACGGCGATATTCACGACTATTTCAAACATGATACGTTTGAAGTGGTGGGCATAGTGGCATCGCCGCTTTATATAGGCTTTGAAAGAGATGCGACCACGATAGGCAGCGGCAGTGTGAACAGCTTTATGCTTATACCCGAGGAGGATTTTACCTTGGGCGTTTATACAGAGCTTTATGTGCGGTT
Source organism: uncultured Clostridia bacterium (assembly GCA_947589355.1). Classification (GTDB taxonomy): domain Bacteria; phylum Bacillota; class Clostridia; order Oscillospirales; family Ruminococcaceae; genus UBA7477. The sequence continues at coordinate 1,183 of CANPZC010000023.1, read as the reverse complement.
TGACGGCATGGACAGGGAAGAACCGTTCTCTGACAAGTACACCGATGAAGTTGAGGAGAAAAAGCAGCCTGTTATAGCGGCGTTTGAAAATTCTGTAAACGAGAGAATGAAAGAGAGCAAGCAAGATGCCATAGAGCAGCTTGACAAGGCGCAGGAAAGTATAGATGCTATAAACAGCTTGCTTTCGCTAGATGAAAACGCTCTTGCACAGTATATAGCGCAGCTTGAAAGCGATGTTGAAGCTTTGAGGGCGCAGGCTGAAAACGGCACAGCGCTGGACAGGGTATCTCTTGCACAGCAGGAAACTAAGTTGCAGACGGCGCAGGGGCTGTATGCGGCGCGCCTTGCAGGGGATACGAGCGTTGATGAGCAGCTTTCGGCTCAGGCGGCGCAGGGGCAGGCACAGGCTGATGAGATACAGGCGCAGATAGACAGCATACCCGAGACGAAAATATATGATTACACGAGGTTTTCAAGCAACGATTATGCTTCATTTGCAGGCGACAGCGAAAAGATAGATGCCATAGCAAAGGTGTTCCCTGTGTTTTTTGTGTTTATAGCCGCGCTTGTGTGCCTTACCACAATGACCAGAATGGTAGACGAAAAGCGCACAGAGATAGGCACTTATAAGGCGCTGGGGTATTCGTCTGCAAAAATAATGGCTAAGTATCTTATATACGCGCTCGTGCCGACGGTAACGGGAACTCTTTTCGGCACTGCGATAGGCTTTAAGCTTTTCCCTTACATTATATATAACAGCTATAAAATACTGTATAACATACCCTCGATAGATACGCCTTTCCGCGTTGACTATGCGCTTTGGTGTATGGCGGTGGCGGTAATAGCGGTGGGAGCGACCGTGGTAGCCTCCTGCTATGCTTCAATGTCTGCAAAGCCTGCACAGCTAATGCGCCCGAAAGCTCCGCCGGCAGGAAAGAGAGTTTTTCTTGAAAAGATAACGCCGCTGTGGAAAAGGCTGGGCTTTCTTACAAAGGTAACGCTGAGAAATCTGCTTCGGTACAAAAAGCGCTTTGCAATGACTCTGATAGGCGTTGCAGGCTGCACCGCGCTTATAATGACCGCGTTCGGCATAAAACACAGTATAAGCAAGATAGTTGACCTGCAATTCGGTAAGATATTGCAATACGATGCGGTAACGGTGCTTAATAAAGACAGCGGCGCG
>CANPZC010000022.1 GCA_947589355.1 uncultured Clostridia bacterium | reverse complement strand
AATCACAAATGATTTTATTATACTCTTATGTCCTCGTCGATACGCAGACCAAAAGGTCTGCTCCCGACGTATCGGACTATTATACCATAACGCTTTCGCTTTTATGGTATAATATTTAATAGCATTAAACATACCGTGATCCAAAGAGGGTGAAAAAATGAACAATGTCCATCTTGAAACGTTTATACGCATAGCCGAAGCAGGCAGCTTCAACAAGGCGGCTGAGGAACTTTACATGACCTCGACCGCAGTTATAAAGCAGATAAATTTACTTGAAAACGAAGTCGGCGTGCAGCTTTTTGAGCGCACTCACCGTGGACTGAAACTCACCAAAGCAGGGGAGTCGCTGTATACCGATGCGAAATACATAGTTTCATACAGCGAAGAGGCAGTCAGACGCGCGAGAAATGCAGGTTTGGAGAAGAACACTGTTATCCGAATAGGTACTTCGCCTATAACGCCTGCGCAGATACTTACAGACCTGTGGCCTAAAATACACGAGCATTGCTCCGACATCAGTTTTCAGCTTGTGCCGTTTGAGAATACTCCCGAAAATGCGCGCGAGATACTGAAAAATCTCGGCCAGAACATTGACGTGGTAACGGGTCTTTTTGACGATACGCTGCTTGATGTGCGCGGCTGTTCGGGGCTGGAGATAGCAAAAGAGCCGCTTTGCTGCGCGGTCTCAATATACCACCCTCTTGCGAAAAAAGAAAAGCTGACTATAGAGGACTTGCATGGCGAGCAGCTGCTTTTAATGCACCGCGGCTGGAGCAGTTATGTTGACAAGCTGCGCGACGAGATCACCGCCGAACATCAGCAGATAAAGATCGTTGATTTTGATTTTTACGATATGAATATTTTCAACCGCTGTGAGCAGGAGAAAAACGTGCTGCTCGTAATAAAAAGCTGGAACTGCGTTCACCCGATGTTAAAGGTCATACCGGTTGAGTGGGATCACAGCATACCGTTCGGGGTGCTGTATTCAAACGAGCCGTCGCACACTGTCGAGCGTTTTTTGCAGGCGGTCAAAGAGGTGATATAACAGTTGTAACTTTCGGTTATAACTGATAAACTAAAAGAGACTTCTCATGAGGTCTCTTTTTTTGTATAATAAGTTTAGTAAGGAACACTTCTTGCGAGGTGAAAGCGTATGAAACGCACAGCGTTGGGAATAGCGATAATTATGATGTTTATTTTTGCTTCATGTAATGCGAAGGAAAATATAGATAAGTCTGTGAGCAAAAGCGCTTCGGGCAGCAGTATTTTGGTGTCCAAAAAAACAGACAGCACATATCAGCCGTTTACAGCCGAAACAGCTATTGAAGATGTTATAAATTACCCGTCTTTCGACAGCTGGGGCAGACTTATCTTTCCCGTTGATACTGGGTATTACAGCGGCGATACTTTGGGGGATCTGCATCTTACTTGGTATAACAATATTGACCCCGAAAAGACAGTCGAGATAGCAAATTATATGAAAGAACACGCCGACAATGGCGATGTGATATTTTATGATATTTATACGGATGAAGAAAAGGCTGCCGACCCCGACAAGGCGAACACAGGGCTGTTCTTTTTCAAAGGTGAGCCGAACGCAAAATTTGCCGTGTGCAATGCCGGCGGCGGATTTGCATATGTGGGAGCGATGCACGACAGCTTTCCGCACGCGCTGGAGCTTTCAAAAATGGGTTACAACGCTTTTGCGCTGATATATCGCCCCGGTTGGGATACCGCCTGCGAGGACTTGGCAAGGGCGATAAGCTTCATTTTTTCTCATGCAGAAGAACTTGAAGTTGATACCGATGATTACTCACTTTGGGGCGGCTCGGCGGGCGGCAGAATGGCTGCGTATCTCGGAACATACGGTACTGCGTATTTCGGCGGAGATGTGCTTTCCAAACCTGCGGCGTGCATAATTCAATACACCGGTCACAGCGAATACAGCGAGGACGACCCACCGACATATTCCTGCGTGGGAACAAGCGACGGCATAGCAAACTGGCGCACCATGCAGGCACGGCTTGAAGCAATGTCTGCGCTTGGCATACCGACCGAGTTTCACGCATACGAGGGGCTTTCTCACGGCTTCGGGCTTGGTACGGGTACAGTCGCTGAAGGCTGGATAAACGATGCAGTTTCATTTTGGGAAAAGCAAATGAAAGAATAATTTAAGGGGGAATTTAAATGGACAAGACAAAAAGCAAAAAGAAGATCATCATTATCATTGCGGTAATACTTGTGGCGATCGCCGCTGCGGTGTTTGTGGTATTCAAGCTGATCGGCGGCTCTCATGTGGGTATAGATAACGACCCCGAAGCCGCGCCGCAAGGCAACAGCAACACGCTTGTGGTGTATTTTTCATGGTCGGGCAACGGTCAGAAAATGGCAAGGTGGATAGCAGAGGAAAAGGGTGCTGATATTTTCCGCATTGTGCCTGCCGATGACTATGGCAGCGACTATCAGGCTTGCGCAGACAGAGCAAAGTCAGAGCTTGACAATGGCATACGCCCCGAACTTGCAGAGCATATAGACGAGGAAATAATGGCAAAGTATGACATTATCTTTCTGGGATTTCCCGTTTGGTGGTACGACCTGCCTATGCCCGTGTGGTCGTTTTTAGAGGAATATGACCTCAGTGGAAAGACTATAATACCGTTTTTCTCGCACAACGGCAGCTCTAACGGTGCAAACAGCCTTGACCGCGTGAAAGAGCTTGCACCAAATTCGGACGTTAAAACGGACGATGCAATTTCAATAAACGGCAACAAAGTCGCAGACTCAGAAAAGGAAGTCAAAGAATGGGCTGCGAAGTTTTGAAAAAATATAAAAGGAGAGTATTAAAATGAAAAAAATATTTGCAGGAATTTTAACGGCAATGCTTATGCTCGGTGTTACATCGTGCGGCAGTTCTGACGAAAGCGCCGACAGCGCTGTACAAAATAACGGACAGAACGTCTCATCTTCGGAAGCCGCAACTTCATCTGAAAGTTCGCAGAGTGAAAATACTTCCACAGGCGGCAAAACGCTTGTTGTGGTCTACTCGGCTTCGGGAAATACAAAAGCTATTGCAGATTACATCGTTTCCGCAACGGGCGCAGATCTTTTCGAGATAACGCCTGCAGAGCCTTACACCAGCGATGATCTTGACTGGACAGACCCCGACAGCCGTGTTTCGCGCGAGCATGATGATGAGTCATTGCGCGACGTTGAACTTACCACGACCACTGTAGAAAACTGGGAAGATTATGACACAGTATTTATAGGCTATCCCATTTGGTGGGGAATTGCCGCGTGGCCTACCGACACTTTTGTAAAAGCAAACGATTTTTCGGATAAAACGGTTATTCCGTTCTGCACATCTTCTACTTCGGGTCTTGGCGAAAGCGGCAAACTTCTTGCTGATGAGTCAGGCACAGGCAACTGGCTTGACGGTCAGCGTTTTCAGTCAAGAGCGGACGAAAGCGAAGTAAAGGAATGGGTCGACAGCCTGGGGCTATAACAGGTTCCGACAGCAGCGTTGATGCCGGGACCGAAACTTATAACGGCTTTGTTATAGACAATGTTTATCATTCGCCGTCCGACGGTGATATTCATTACAACGTCTATATCCCAGACAGCTATGACGGCAGCGAGAGCTATGCGCTGTACTTCACTTTGCCGGGATATGAGGGTCTGTATTTTCAGGGTGTGGCGCAAAATCTTAGATCAGAAGCATTCGGCTTTGAGGCGCAAAAGTACAACGAAAAGATGATAATTGTTGCTCCGCAGCTTTCCGACTGGGGCGAGACTTCCGCTGATCAGACCATTGCACTTTTGGAATATTTTCTGTACAGTTACAACATTGACAGTACAAAAGTTTACGCTAACGGCTACTCTGGCGGCGGAGAAACAATGTCGATAGTTATGGGTAAGCGACCTGATCTGTTCACGGCGTATCTTCATGTAAGTTCGCAGTGGGACGGTGATATTGAAACGCTTGCTCAAAGCCGTACTCCCGTGTATATTTTTGTCGGCGAAAACGACGAGTATTACACATCTGAGCCGTCAAAAGAGTTTTATGAAAAACTTACTGATATATACCGCAGTCAAGGTCTTACAGACAGCGAAATTTCGCAGCTTGTCACGCTAGATGTAAAAGAGCATAAATATTTTACCGACCGCGGGATAGATAACGAACATGGCGGCGGTGGTCTTGCAGCGTATGACGGGGATATTATGGGTTGGCTTTTCGGAAAATAATTTTGGAGATGATAATATGAAATACAGAGTTCTTGGAAAAGAATTGACCGTATCTGCTGTCAGTCTTGGCTGCATGGGCATGACGCACGCTTTCGGCGCGCCGTCTGATATAAAAGAGATGACAAGGCTCATTCACGATGCGGTGGAGCTGGGTTACACAATGTTTGATACCGCGGAATGTTACACCGGCATTCTTCCCGATGCAACTGTTGCATATAACGAAGAGTTGGTGGGCGCTGCTCTGAAACCGTACCGTGATAAGGTGGTCATTGCCACAAAATTCGGGGTGAAGCACGCTCCTGACGGTCTGCTGACCGATTCACGCCCCGAAACGATCCGCCGATCTGTAGAGGGCAGTCTGAAACGGCTTGGAACGGAATATATTGACCTTTACTATCAGCACCGTATCGACCCCGACGTTGAGCCTGAGACAGTTGCCGAAACTATGGCAGAGCTTATAAAAGAAGGCAAAATACGCTTTTGGGGAATTTCCGAAGCGACAGAGGAATATCTTCGCCGCGCCCACGCCGTATGCCCTGTAACAGCGGTGCAAAACCGCTATTCTATGATGGCGCGTTGGCACGAGAAACTGTTTGGTACACTCGATGAGCTGCACATAGGCTATGTGGCGTTTTCGCCGCTTGCAAACGGTCTGCTTTCAGCTAAGTACGACCAAAACGACAAATTTACAAGCGATGATTATCGCAGCAGAATGCCGCAGTTTACAGCCGAGGGAATAGCCAAAAATCAAGATCTGCTTGCGCTTTTGCAGAAAGTTGCCGATGAAAAACACGCAACCCCGGCGCAGATATCTCTTGCATGGATGCTGTGCAAGCATAAAAACCTTGCAGCTATCCCAGGTACGAGAAAGTCGGAGCGGCTTATAGAAAATGCACGCGCGGCGGATATTAAACTGACACCGGAAGAACTGGCACATATAGACTGTGCGCTCAATCACATGGAGATGTCCGATGTGTTCGGAGGAGCGAAAATACTTGGTTAAAACTATAGGTTATAACTGATGAACCAATTGAGACTTCTCTTTGCGCTTTTTGCGTGGTAAAATAAAAGTAACAAAATATCAAGGAGGAACTTTTATGGAATACTTGACACTTAATAACGGTTTAAAAATGCCTATGGCAGGTATCGGCGTGTTTATGATGTCACCTGACGAGGCACAGGCTGCTGTTGAAAGCGCGCTTCGCAGCGGTGTGCGCCTTATAGACACCGCAAACGGCTATATGAACGAAAGCGGCACAGGTCGCGGAATAAAAAACAGCGGTGTTGCGCGTGAGGATATTTTCCTTGTGACAAAGCTGTGGCCTACGGTATATGAAAAGGATACGGCAGTTGACGAAACACTTGCCCGTCTTGGCACGGATTATATCGATCTGCTGTTTTTGCACCAGCCCACAGATAACTGGCGCGCAGGTTACAAAAACATCGAAAAGGCTGTAAAAGAGGGCAAAGTAAAGGCGATAGGTCTTTCCAACTTCCCCGATGATATGCTGCGTGAGGCAATACAAACAATGGAGATAGCTCCTCAGGTGGTACAGGTCGAGGCACACCCGTATTATCCGCAGACCGAACTTAAAAAGATACTTGCCGAAACTAATATGGGTCTTATGGCGTGGTATCCTCTGGGTCACGGCGACAAAACGCTTATAGAGCAGCCGATCTTTGGTGAACTTGCAAAGAAGTACGGCAAGACAAATGCGCAGATCATTCTTCGCTGGCATATACAGAGCGGTAACGTTGTTATACCGGGTTCAAAAAATCCTGCGCATATTCGTGATAATTTCGATATTTTTGATTTTGAGCTTAACGATGAAGATATGGCGCAGATCGCAAAGGTAAACAAGGGCGTGCGCTACTATACCGCAACACCCGAAATGATCAAGGCTTATGCAAATATGCAGCTGAAGCCGGATCTTTAATGCAAGATAATCGGAGGAAATCTCATGGAATATACAACACTGAACAACGGCGTAAAAATGCCCATGGAGGGCTTTGGCGTTTTCCAGGTGCGTGACATGGCACAGTGCGAACAGGCGGTTCTTGATGCCATAAGCACGGGCTACAGGCTTATTGATACTGCGGCATCTTACGGCAATGAGGAAGCTGTCGGAGCTGCAATAAAAAAGAGCGGTGCGCGCCGTGAGGATCTGTTTATCACAACAAAATTATGGGTGTCAGATGCAAGCTAAGACAAGGCGAAAGCGGCGTTTGAAACTTCGCTGAAAAAGCTGGGTCTTGAATACCTCGATCTGTATCTGCTCCATCAGCCTATGGGCGATTATTACGGCGCATGGAGAGCGATGGAGGAGCTTTACAATGAGGGCCGTATCCGCGCTATCGGCGTGTGCAATTTTTATCCGCACGTTCTGGCAGACTTTTGCGAGACTGTTGAGGTTATCCCTGCGGTTGATCAAGTCGAGCTTCACCCGTTTTTCCAGCAGGAAAATGCTCTTGAACTGATGAAAGAATATGATGTATTGCCGCAGGCTTGGGCGCCTTTTGCAGAGGGCAAGCACGGCATTTTCAGCGACCCGACCTTGACCGAAATAGGCGCAAAATACGGCAAATCGGCGGCACAGGTGGTTCTGCGTTGGAATGTTCAGCGCGGAGTTGTGGTGATCCCGAAATCCGTTCACCGTGAGCGTATGGAGTTGAATATCGACATCTGGAATTTTACTCTTTCGGACGAAGATATGGCGGCAATTGCAAAAATGGATATCGGTCACAGCGAGATCGTTGACCACTTCGACCCGAATTTTGTAAGGGCTTTGCACGGAAGACTTAAATAAAAATTGCGGCGTGCTGTGAAAACGGTGCGCCGTTTGAAAAACGGAGGTCAGACTATGAATACTTTTACATACAGCTATCCTACTAAGGTTTACTTTGGCGAGGGCGCGGCGGCGAAAGATCTGCCTGATGAGCTTGCAAAAGTAGGCAAAAACGTAATGCTTGCATACGGCGGCGGTTCAATAAAGAAAAACGGCGTGTATGACGAGCTTATTTGTATTTTGAAAAATGCCGGAAAAAACGTCATTGAGTTTTCGGGTATAATGTCAAATCCGACCTATGCAAAGGTGCAGGAGGGCGCGAAGATCGCAAAAGAAAATGCGGTAGATCTCATTCTTGCGGTAGGCGGCGGAAGCGTTATCGACTGCTGTAAAGTCATTTCAGCGCAGGCGAAAATTTCGGAAGATCTGTGGGATATTGAAACGCAGAAGCACTTATCGCCTAGTGAATTTATACCCATGGGAGCGGTAGCCACAGCGTTCGGCACGGGCGCAGAGATGAACAACGGCGCGGTCATCACGCATGAGGAAAAGAAGATAAAAGGCGCTCTTTGGGGAGCATTTTACAGCTTTGCGGTCTTAGACCCTGCGTACACCATGTCAATGCCGATGAAACAGGTCATTTCGGGTGCGTTTGACTCGCTTTCACATTGTATGGAAACATATATGGGCACGCCGAGAGTGTCCAATCTTTCGGACGAGATCAACGAAGCCTGCCAGCGAAATATTATACGCGATCTGCGTGCGACTATCAAAAATAACGACGATATATCTGCACGCAGCGAGCTTGTCTGGGCGGCGGCAATGGCTGAAAACGGTATGCTCAAAATAGGCAAAGTGACCGATTTCCAGGCGCATATGTTAGAGCATCAGCTTGGCGCGTATACCGACTGCAACCACGGTCAGGGGCTTGCGGTTATTCACCCCGTGCTGTACCGCCATATGCTGCCAAAGGCGCAGGCACAGTTTGCTCGTCTTGCGGTGAACGTGTGGGGAATTTCTCCCGTCGGGAAAAGCGAAGAACAGCTTGCCGATGAATTTATAAATGCGCTGTCAGACTTTATCAAAGAAATAGGTCTGCCGACAAAATTTATAGATATGGGCATTGCCGCTGATACAGATTTCAAGGCTATCGCGGACAGCACAGTCCTGACAGGCGGCTGCTGCAAAAAATTCACAAAGGAAGAGCTTTTTGATATTCTCGGCGAATGTTATGATTGAGGTGTTCACAGTGAAAAGGGTCTTTGTTATGTTGTTATCCTTGGGTTTAGCAATGAATTTTGCAGCCTGCCAAAGCAGTGCAGAGAAAAGCACATCACAAACGGGTGCGGCTGCATCGGGAACAGACAAAAGCAGTTTGGAAAATACTCCTTCTCCCTCAAACACTATAGAGCAGACAGGCTTTACAACGGCTGTTCCTGAGGAGTATAAACAAGCTGCCGAACATCAAGGCGAGGTCGTCAAGCTTGAATATGATTCTCTCGATTATCTGCGTGACAGCACGCCCATAACCAAAACAGCTTATGTATATCTGCCTTATGGGTACGATAAAACGGACAGTTCCACTCGTTACAATATAATATATTTAATGCACGGGTGGGGCGGTCATGCAGGCGAATATTTTGAGTATACGCCAACAAAGAATATGTTTGACAACCTTATAGAAAATGGCGATATTCCGCCTGTTATCATAGTATCTGCGACCTTTTACAACGAAAACAGCAGCACAGATTTCAGCAGTTCCATAGCAGAGTTCCGCGAATTTCACCGCGACTTTGAAGAAAACCTTATGCCTGCGGTAGAGGGGCAGTTTCATACCTATGCAGATTCAACCAGCGCAGAAGACCTGAAAGCCGCACGCGAGCACCGTGCTTTCGGCGGATTTTCGCTCGGCTCTGTCACAACTTGGCTGCAATTTTGCTATGACTACGACTATATAAAATACTTCCTGCCGATGAGCGGTTCTTGCTGGTATTACGGCACTTACGGTGATTTTCAGACGGAAAAGAATGTTGACTTTATCGAGCAGCTTGTAAAAGAAAACGACCTTGACGACCGCGGATATTTTATCTATCATGCGGTAGGTACGGAAGATGCGGTAAAAAGTCAGACACTTATGCAGGCTGATGAAATGCTTGCCAGAGGAGATGTGTTCACTCCCGAGCATTATGTGTTCTACCAAAAAGACGGCGGCTACCATGATTTTGAAGCCGTACAGGAGTACCTTTACAACGCGCTGCCATTGTTTTTTGAAAGCTGAATCAATTTATGAAAACAAAACTTATACTCAAAATTATAACAGACGTAATGATGACCGCTGTTTTGCTGCTGCTTATGGCGTACAGCTTGGTCGGCGAGGCAGCGCATGAATGGCTTGGTGTCGGAATATTTGTACTGTTTGTGCCTCACCATATCTTAAATATAAAGTGGAGCAAAACAATGTTCAAGGGCAAATATTCACCCTATCGCATAGCGCAGACAGTTGCTGTTGCGCTCGTATTGCTTACAATGTGCGGTTCGATGATAAGCGGCGTGCTGCTATCCCGAACAGTTTTTACTTTCCTCGGTGACAGGGTCTTTCTGGCGCAGGCGCAAAAACTGCATATGCTGTGCGCGTACTGGGGATTTGTGTTTTTGTCACTGCATTTAGGTCTGCACTGGAGCAGTATTTTGAATATGGTAAAACGGCTTTTCAAGAAAAGATCTTTTGTCCGCAGTTGGGCAGTACGCATTTTTGGTCTGGGTGTTGCAGCATATGGCATTTATGCCTTTGTAGAGCGCGATTTTTCAAGTTATATGTTTTTGAAGATACACTTTGTTTTCTTTGACTTTGACGAGCCGCTGATAATATATCTCGCCGACTATCTTGCAGTAATGTGTGCATTCGTCTGCTTGGGGTATTATATGTCTTTGCTTTTGAAGAGAGTGGGCAAGCGTGTTTAAGAAAACTATTGATCAGATGTTGACAATAAATAAGCCACAGGCATAAAGCTTGCGGTTTAATGCTTTTTTCTTTGTTTCCGCAATTACAGGTTGCGCTCACGCAACAAACTGAAAACCCAAACGTCCACAACTTTTCCTTTTCGTCATATAGACAAAAACAAAAAGCCCATACAGAAATTCATCTGTATGAGCTTTGGCAATGAATTATCTCCCTTTTTACCTCTCAGCTATGGCTTCTATCTCCACCAACGCGCCTTTTGGCAGTGCGGAGACCTCAACGCAGCTTCTTGCAGGTCTGCTAGTAAAATACTTTTCATATACAGCGTTAAAGGCGGCAAAATCGCCCATGTTTTGCAGAAAACAGGTCGTCTTGATGACCTTTTCAAGGCTGCTGCCCGCACCCTCTAAAACAGCGGACAGATTTTTTATTGCCTGAGTTGTCTGCTCCTCGATGCCGCCGTCAGCCAAAGCGCCGCTTTCGGGCACAAGAGGTATCTGCCCCGAAGTGTACACAAGATCACCCACCAAAACCCCTTGCGAGTATGGGCCTATCGCCGCAGGTGCATTTTTCGTTTCAATGATTTTCATAAGTTTTCCTCCTTAAATTTTTCTTTTATATATTCACGATAGCCACCTGACAGATCGCAGGTATCATATCCTGCGTCGGAGAGCAGCCGCGCAAACTGACCGCTTATCTCGCCGACCTGACAGAAAAGGCATACCGTTTTATCTTTCGGCAGCTCGTAAAGCTTTTCTATGCGTTCTACGGGAATGTTGACCGCGCCCGATATAGTCCCGAAAGAATACATTACCTCGCTGCGAAGATCTACAAGAATATCTCCGCCATGTCGCTGTTTAAGATATTCACAAATGTTTACTTCACGCATCAAAATTAAGATTGCTCCCTTGACTGCCGCAGCCTTTCGGTTCGTATTCACCGCGGTGCTGCAATATTGAAAAAGATGCTTTCTCTTTGCCGCAGACAGGGCAATTTTCGTCAGCCGCGCCTATGTTAATAGTCTGTGTACGCATGGTGAGACCGTCAATGTGCAGCACCCTGCCTGTCAGCAGCTCGCCCGCTCCCAGCAGATATTTTACAGCCTCTGTTGCCTGAATACAGCCTAAAATGCCCGGTATAGATCCGAGAACGCCAGCCTCAGCGCAGGAAGCCGCATTTTCAGGCACGCCGCTCAGCACACATCTAAGGCAGCCGCCTCGCCGTGGAACATATGTCATAGCCTGCCCTTCAAAGCGCACAGCACCTGCATGAGAGAACGGTTTTTCCATAAGCACGCAGGCATCGTTTATCAGAAACTTTGTCTCAAAGCGGTCTGTGCAGTCTAAAATAAAATCATATGGCGAGATGACAGCTTCAATATTATCGGGCGTGACCCTCTCGGAGATAAGCTGTATCGTTACATCGGAATTAAGTTCGATCAACGCCCTTTTTGCTGACTCGGTCTTTAGTGTGCCTATGTCAGACTGCCTGTGTATGATCTGGCGGCTCAAATTTGAAAGCTCAACTCTGTCACCGTCGCAAATACCTATCACGCCTACACCTGCCGCGGCTAAATACATAAGTGCGCTAGAGCCCAAAGCGCCTGCGCCTATGACCAGAACGCGCGACTGCAAAAGCCGCTTTTGCCCCTCTACACCTATCTCTTTCAGTACGAAATGGCGTGCATAACGCTGTGCCTGCTCTTTTGAAAACGCCATATTTTCACCTCTTTATTGTATCGTGCCGCCGCCGACCACCACGTCACCGTCATAGAAAACGACCGCTTGCCCCTTTGTGACAGCCCTTTGCGGCTCGTCAAACAAAACCTCTGCCTTGTCTTTATCTGTCTGCACAACCGTCGCCCACTGTTCGCTCTGGCGGTAGCGTATTTTTGCTTTCACACGCAGAGGGCGTTTTATTTTATCTATAGCTATCAGATTCAGATCTTCCGCGGTAAGCGAGCGTGAATATAGTGCCTCGCTTTGCCCAAGCGTTACAGTGTTGTTTTCGGGATCAATTTTTGTAACGTATAGTGGAGCGGCAGCCGATACCCCAAGCCCTTTTCGCTGACCTATTGTATAGCGTATAATGCCGCCGTGCCGCCCGATAACATTGCCGCACTCGTCCAGAAAATCGCCCTGCGGATACAGCCTGCCGGTGTAACCCTCGATAAACTCTGCATATCTGCCGCCATGCACAAAACAGATGTCCTGACTGTCGTGCTTTTTGGCGTTCTGAAAACCATTCCTAGCGGCTATTTCACGCACCTGCGCTTTTGGGTACTCACCAAGCGGAAATAGGGTGTGAGCAAGCTGCTCCTGCATCATGGAATAGAGTACGTAGCTTTGGTCTTTAGTGCGGTCAATAGCCTTTTTCAGAAGATATCTGCCGCTAGTTTCGTCTTTCTCTATGCGCGCATAATGCCCCGTTGCCACATAGTTGCAGCCAAGCTCCTTTGCACGAAAATACAGCTTGTCAAATTTCAGAAAACGGTTGCAGTCAATGCACGGATTTGGAGTAGCGCCGTTTTCATAGGCGTAAACAAAGCGATCCATTACTTTTTCACGAAACTTATCCGAGAAATTAAATACATAGTAGGGTATGCCTATGGAATATGCAACGCTTCTTGCGTCCTCAACATCTTCAAGAGAACAGCAGGTATGCCCAGGCGATTGCCCGATATCTTCATTGTGATACAGCTTCATGGTCGCTCCGATACATTCATAGCCGCGCTCTTTCATCAAAAACGCCGCAACGCTGGAATCCACACCGCCGCTCATAGCAACTATAGCTTTTTTGCACATTTTGCCGCTTCTCCTTGTAGGTCAGAACCGCTCATACTCAGCCTCACAGCTGCGCATTGCTAAAATAGTGCGGCTTATCAGGTCGTCAAGCTCCCAGCAGAGCATTTGTGCGCCGCGTTCTATTACCTCGCGTGAGCAGCCTGCCGCAAAGTTTGCGTTCTTATATTTTTTCTTTAACGATTTAAGCTCCAGATCCGATACACTCTTTGACGGCCGCATGATAGCCACCGCGCCGATAAGTCCCGTAAGTTCGTCTACAGCGTACAAGACCTTTTCCATTTCATGCTCCGGCTGAATATCTACCGTCAGCGCATAGCCATGGCTTGCCACCGCATGGATAAGCCTGTCTTCCGCGCCGAAGTCACGCAGAATCTCCTGCTCTTTGATACAATGCTCGTTTGGGAATTTCTCAAAATCCAGATCGTGCAGCAGACCGACTATGCCCCAGAAGTCCTCCTCATCGGCATAGCCAAGTTCTTTTGCAAAGTAGCGCATAACGCCCTCTACCGTAACAGCGTGCCGCAGGTGAAAAGGCTCTTTGTTCCACTCGCACAGAAGCTTCCACGCTTCATATCTTGTGATTTCTTTTGACATATGTATTACTCCTTTACAAAATAGTATATAAAACATATAAGTATACTATGAATTATAATTGTACCACTATACCGAACGTTTGTCAAGTGTGTATTACTTTTTTATAGATTTGTCCTATCGTTTGATATTTATATATCGGTATTTTTTATTTTAAAGATGCTCTCTTGACATACCGCAGGTCTTGTGATATACTAAGCATATTAAACATATAGGTATAGTAGACAAAATCACGAGGTGATACAGCATGAACATAAATCAGCTGAAATATGTGCTTGAGATCGCCGCATCTTCCTCTATGCGCGAGGCATCGACAAAATTGTATGTTTCGCAGCCTGCGCTGTCGGCAAGCATACATGAGCTTGAAGAAGAGATAGGCATACTTATTTTTGAAAGAACAAACAAAGGCATTTCTCTTACCGATGCAGGCAGGGAGTTTCTTTCATACGCCAAAAATGCTGTGGGTCAGTATGAGGTTTTAGAGCAGCGGTATCTCACAACCGACTGCGACAAAGAGCGTTTCTCGGTATCTACACAGCATTACAACTTTGCGATAAAGGCATTTACAGATGTTATAAAGGAAATGGCACCCGAAAAGTACATCTTTTCCGTTCACGAAACGAAGACAAAAGAAGTGCTGGAAGATGTCAGAAACTTAAAAAGCGAAGTCGGCATAGTTTCGTTTTCGGGCTCGAACGAGGCTCTTATAAAAAAGCTGTTTCGCGACTATCAGCTGGAGTTTACACCGCTTATGAAAAGAGACACATATGTGTATGTGTGGAAAGATCACCCCTTTGCAGGAAAGAGTGAGCTCTCTATTGAAGACATGATAGACTATTCCTGCATTTCTTTTGACCAAAGCAATGACAGCAACTTTTATCTTACCGAAGAAGCCATGGCTGACTACGACTTTGAAAAAATGATACGGTCTGATGACAGAGCGACGACCATGGAGCTTATAGCGGAATTGAACGGCTATTCCATAGGCTCGGGAATGCTCTCGGAATCTGATGCGGTGTTGCAGGGGCTTATAGCTATAAAGCTGACAGAGGAAGATCCGCTCACAATAGGTTACATAACAAGAAAGGGCAGCGCGCTGTCTGCATACGGAAGAAAATATGTAGAGCAGCTTATGAAATACAAAGAGCTGTAGAGCGCGTGATAATCTTTTCTTATCACCGACGATAAAAACTAACGAATTTACAAACTCCCCGTTTGGGAGTATAATAATAGCAGCGAAAACAAAGGAGGTGCGGTCATGCACAATGTAGTTGTAAACAGACATGATAACATGATGTGCTGTCGAATGCTTTACTCCCGGGCATATGATATGGCTGGGGCGTTCGACTGTATTTCAGTGCGCCTCAAAATAAAGCGGCATTAGTTTTTTATGCCGATAGTGCCATTTGCCCGGGAGCTTTGAGCGCCCGGTTTTTTTATTCACGGAGGTGACAGAGTGGATAAGGAATTTATAAAGCAATACATACCGCTGTACAGCGAAGCAGCCCTGCTTACAGTCAAAATAGGGTTTCTAGGTATCGCGGCAGCTATAATAATAGGTCTGGTCTGTGAAACGATAGTATATTTCAAAATACCCGTGCTAAGAAGAATAGTTTCCGTATACATTGAACTCAGCCGCAACACACCGCTGCTGATACAACTGTTTTTCATCTATTACGGCTTGCCGAAGATAGGCATACGCACCGACGCGCAGATGTGCGGTATAGCAGGTCTTGCGTTTCTTGGCGGAAGCTACATGGCAGAGGCTTTCAGAAGCGGCGTTGAGGCTATAGATGTTATACAGGAAGAAAGCGCATACAGTCTGGGTCTGAGCAAATTGCAGACCGTGAGATATGTTCTTCTTCCGCAGGCGATATCTATAAGCGCGCCTGCCCTGATAGCAAACGTTATCTTTCTTTTGAAAGAAACCAGCGTGTTCTCGGCAATAAGCCTTATGGATCTGATGTTTACCGCAAAAGACCTTATAGGGCTGTACTACAATACGACCGAAAGCCTTTTCCTTTTGGTGGTTTTCTATCTGCTTATACTGCTGCCGGTATCTGTTATAGGCAGCCTTATAGAAAGGAGGCTGCGCCATGCCGGATATGGGGTTTGACGTACTTTGGAAAGGCAAAAACTTTTTAAGACTGCTCGGCGGTCTGGGCGTTGCTTTGAAGATAAGCCTGATATCGGTACTGATAAGCATAATTCTGGGAACTGTGCTGGGAATACTGTGGCATCATAATAATTTGTTTATAAAAGCCGTAATGCGCTCTTATCTTGAAGTGATACGAATAATGCCGCAGCTGGTACTGCTTTTCATTGTTTACTTTGGCACAACACGCTCTTTCGGCTGGGATCTGTCCGGCGAGACGGCATCGGTAATTGTTTTTTCGCTGTGGGGCACGGCAGAGATGAGCGATCTTGTAAGAGGGGCGATTATAAGTATACCTGCACATCAGTATGAAAGCGCATTTGCGCTGGGACTGGGGAAAGCACAAGTATATCTGTATGTGATACTTCCGCAGGCGATACGCAGGCTGATACCGCTTTCGATAAACCTTGTTACAAGAATGATAAAGACCACCAGTCTTGTGCTGATGATAGGCGTTGTAGAGATAATAAAGGTAGCGCAGCAAATAATCGAGGCCAACCGCATGAGCAGTAAAAACGCGGCATTTGGCGTGTATCTCACGGTATTTGTTATGTATTTTTTAGCTTGCTGGCCGATAAGCCTGCTGGCAAGAAAACTAGAAAAAAGATGGAGGTGACCGTATGTCGCGAGTTATTTTAGAGATATCGCACCTGCATAAAGTCTTTGACACCAACACCGTCATTGAGGATCTCAGTCTGACGGTGCATGAGGGCGAAGTCGTAGTTATCATAGGGCCGAGCGGCTGCGGCAAGAGTACGCTGCTGCGATGTATAAACGCCCTGGAAACTATTCAGGGCGGAGAGATAAAACTGCACGGCAATACGGTATCGAAAAACAGCAAGGATCTGCATGAGATAAGGCAGAAGATAGGAATGGTATTTCAAAACTATGAGCTTTTTCCGCATATGACGGTGCTTGACAACGTTATGTTAGCCCCCATGAAAGCTCAGGGGCGAAAAAAGAGCGAAGTCAGAGAGGAAGCGCTTGCGCTGCTCAAAAGAGTGGGTCTTGAAAGCAAGGCAGACAGCTATCCTCGGCAGCTTTCGGGCGGACAAAAGCAGAGAACAGCCATTGTAAGAGCCTTGTGTATGCACCCCGAGATACTTTTGTTTGATGAAGTTACTGCTGCGCTTGACCCGCAAATGGTCAGAGAGGTCTTAGAGGTGATCTTAGATCTGGCGAACGCTGGAAAAACAATGCTCGTCGTTACGCATGAAATGCAGTTTGCAAGGGCTGTGGCGGACAGGATAGTTTTCTTTGACGACGGGCAGATAATAGAGCAGGCGGCGCCCGATGAATTTTTCGATCACCCAAAAACCGATAAGGCAAAACAATTTTTAAACACATTTACATTTGAGCGCGATCGCTCAACAACTAACAGGGCATAGACCCAAGGAGGAAATAATTATGAAAAAGATAAAAACTATTTTTTCACTGATACTCGCGTCAACTCTGGCTCTTTCGCTGGCGTCATGCGGCAAAGGCGACAGCTCTGCTGCAAACAACGCAGGGGCAGATAAGTCGTCGGTAGTTTACCGCACACTTGACGAGATAAAGACAAGCGGCAAGGTGAATATAGGCGTTTTTTCAGACAAGAACCCGTTCGGATATGTAGATGAGAACGGCGAATATCAAGGCTATGACGTATATTTTGCACGCCGCATAGGTCAGGATCTCGGCGTTGAGGTCAACTTCGTTTCTACAGAGGCTGCAAACAGGGTGGAATATCTTGAAACAGGCAAGGTAGATATTGTTCTTGCAAACTTCACCGTTACCGATGAGCGCGCCGAAAAAGTAGATTTTGCTCTGCCGTATATGAATGTTGCTTTGGGCGTAGTCTCTCCCGACAGCAGAGTAATAACCGACCTTTCGCAGCTCGGCGAAGATGATGAGGTAATTGTAATATCCGGCACTACCGCCGAGGATTATCTTATAAAGAACAACCCCGAGATAAAGCTGCAGAAATATGATACTTATGCAAATGCCAAAAATGCGCTTGAAAATGGCAACGCGGCAGCATGGGCGAACGACAACACCGAGGTCATAGCGTATGCGCTGCAAAACCCCGGCTATACGGTAGGCATACCGTCGCTCGGCAGTCAGGATACCATAGCCCCGGCAGTATCAAAAGGCAATGAAACGCTTCTTAACTGGATAAACGACGAAATAAAGTCTTTGGCTTCAGAAAACTTCTTCCATAAAGATTACGAGGAAACTCTGAAAGATACATACGGCACAGAGTATGAAGAAAGCCTTGTTGTTGAGGGCGGCGGCACTACAGCGAGCGACAGCACGACCGACGACAGCACGACCGACGACAGCACGACCGACGACAGCAGCACGACCGAGAGCGTTACACTTACCGTTGGCGCAAGCTCCACTCCGCACGCTGAGATACTGGAGCTTGTAAAACCCGAGCTTGCCGAGCAGGGAATAGATCTTGACATAGTTATATATGATGATTACGTTCTTCCCAACACCGCTTTGCAGGACGGCACGCTGGACGCAAACTACTTCCAGCACACGCCGTATCTTAACAGCTTCAATGAAGCAAATGGCACAGACCTTGTTTCAGCAGGCTCTATACATTATGAACCGTTCGGCATTTACAGCTTCAGCGTTACAGACCTTAAATACCTTGCAAAAGGCGCGGCTATCATAGTACCCGATGATGATTCAAACCAGACAAGAGCCCTGCTTCTTCTCGAGCAGGAAGGCTTGATAGAACTGCCTGATGATGCATCTGTTGAATCGGGCGTGACAGTTCTGGATATAGAAGACGACAACGGTTATAACATTCAGGCGGCGCAGGCTGATGCTATACCCTCTCTGCTGAAAAACAGCGACGACGGAACTATAGCAGTTATAAACTACAACTATGCTCTCGGCGCAGGTCTTAAAACTACCGATGCTCTCGCTATTGAAGATGCTTCTGGCGATGCGGCGCAGACCTATGCGAACATTGTCGCCGTGCGCAGCGGTGATGAGAACGACCCTGCCATTCAGGCTCTTGTAGCGGCTCTTAAAGACGGAGCGGTAGAAAAGTACAACGAGCAGACGGGCGCAGGCATAGTGCCTATTCAGTAAAATCCACTCTCTCTCCTGGAGGCTTCTGTCTCCCGGGGAAGAAAGGAAGATATTTATGATAGAACTTCGGCATCTAGGTAAAACATATAAGACCGCAGATAAAGAAATTGTCGCGCTGGACGATATAAACTTGTCTGTAGAGGACGGCGAGATATATGGTATAATAGGTTTGTCCGGGGCCGGAAAAAGCACGCTGGTCCGATGTATAAATCTTCTGGAAAAGCCTACAGCAGGGCAGGTCATCATAGACGGTGAGGACATAACCAAGCTTTCGCGCAGGCGGCTGCTTGACATTCGCAAATCAATAGGCATGATATTTCAAAGCTTTAATCTGCTAGGGCAGCGGACAGTGCTGCGAAATGTTACATTTCCCCTTGAAGTTGCAGGCGTAAAACGAACGGACGTGAAAGAAAGAGCGTTGGAACTTTTGGACGTTGTGGGGCTCAAAGACAGGGCTAAATCGTATCCGTCGCAGCTTTCGGGCGGACAAAAACAGCGCGTTGCCATTGCCAGAGCGCTTGCTACAAAACCGAAATATCTTCTTTGTGACGAGGCAACTTCGGCATTAGACCCCAATACCACAAAATCTATACTGGAACTTTTGAAAAAGATAAACCGCACAATGGGCGTTACTATCATAGTGATAACCCACGAGATGAGGGTCATAGATCAGATATGCGACAAGGTCGCCGTTTTAGATCAAAGCAAAATAGCCGAGGAGGGCAAGGTCAGCGTAGTGTTCATAAACCCTCATTCCGATATTGCAAAAGGACTTATACTTCCAGGCAAAAAGAACGACTTTAACATTCGCGGAGGCAGAAGAGTAAGGCTGACTTTCCACCCCGAATACGGCGGAAAGCCCCTTATATCCGAAATGATACTGAAATGTCAAGCGCCCGTGAATATTCTTTATGCAGATACAAAAGAGATAGACGGCGCTGCGTATGGGCAGATGCTCATTGAGCTGCCCGAAGAAGAACGTGCCGCGGAAAAGATGATCTCTTGGCTGCAAAAAAGCGGCATTGAATGGCAAGAGGAGGTGTAGCCTGTGTTTTCTGATATGCTTATTAAACTCTGGGATAACGGCATAATACAGCGCGGTATATGGGAGACAGTCTATATGACTGTGATCTCATCGCTGATAGCATATGTTATAGGGCTTCCTATCGGCGTTATCCTCAATATCACTGACAAGGACGGTATACGCCCTGTCTTTATTGTAAACAGGATCTTAAGCCTGATAGTGAACTTTTTCAGAAGCATACCGTTTATCATACTTATGGTGGCAATGCTGCCCGTCGCAAAGTTCATAGTCGGCGTAAGTCTTGGAAATCAGGCAATGATAGTAATGCTTGTCATAGCCGCCGCACCGTATGTTGCAAGAATGGTGGAAAGCTCTCTGAAAGAAGTAGATGCAGGCGTTATAGAGGCGGCGCAGTCAATGGGAACGAACAATTTGCAGATAGTGTGGAAAGTGCTTCTCCCCGAGGCAAAGCCGTCGCTTATCGTGGGCGCGGTGATATCCATGGTAACGATACTGGGCTACTCAGCTATGGCGGCTACCATAGGCGGAACGGGGCTAGGGCAGATAGCTATAAGTTACGGCCATCAGCGGTTTAATCCCGATGTTACCTGGTGCTGCGTTTTTCTGACCGTTATCATCGTTCAGATAATACAAGAGCTTGGCACTTGGATAGCGCACAAGACCGATAAAAGATACGCTTCATGAATGAACTTATAGAAAGAATGTGAGGATATGAGTTTTCTGCAAGATATATACGGCTACATAAAAAGCGGTGAAACAGATACGGAAAATCTGGGACTTGAAATAGAGCATTTTGTTGTAGACAAAAACGGCGATCAGATAGGCTTTGATGAAATAACCTCTCTTATTGAAAAAGTCGCTCATCGGATAAATGCCGATATCATATATACAGACGGCTACCCTGTAGGCTATGAAAATGAAAATTACTCTGTAAGTTTAGAGCCGTCCTGTCAGTTTGAAATAAGCATAAAGCCCTTTTCCGATATAGATGAAATAGAAAGAACTTACCATGAATTTCTGAAACTATGGGAGCCCGAATTTGCAAAGAGAGGGTATCGCATAGTAACTTCCGGCAATCTCTCTAAAGTAGAGCAGGGCAGGATACTTCCCGATGAGATACCGCTGTCGCCCAAAAAGCGGTATCAGTATATGGACGCTTATTTCAGACAAAGCGGAAAGTACGGAAAATACATGATGCGCGCTTCCGCTTCTACACAGGTATCTGTTGACTATCGCTCGGAGCGGGATCTGATAAAAAAGCTCCGCGTGCTTCAGAAAATATCGCCGATACTTATGCTGATGATGGAAAATAAGACAGACGCAGGCTCTACTCTGCCGAATGTCCCCGATAAGCCGCACCTTTTCAGAACGCAGGAGTGGGACGATCTTGACCCCGACAGAACAGGTTTTTATCCGCACTCGTTTGAAAATAATTTCGGCTATGAGCAAATAGCGAATGTGGTATACAGCACGCCGCTTATTCTGCTTACAGATAACGGCTCAACTAAAAACGTCGGCAGCAAGAATGCGAAAGAGCTTTTCAGCGAGGGCGTTATAGACGAGAAAGAGCTTGACGAAACAAGAAGAAAGAAGCTTACAGAGCATATTCTTTCTATGGGATTTTTTCATTTCAGAATAAAAAATATATCGAGATACGCGTTGCTGACAGCGTTCCTATCAATAAAGCTCTTGGCTATGCCGCTCTGCTTAAAGGCATAGTATATTCCGAGCATAATCTTGATCTGCTTGATAAAGAACTTTCAGATGTTGACAGCGCCGATAAAATACAAAGTGCAGTTGTCCGTATAGAGAAAGACGGCAAAAACGCCGTTATTTATCACAATGAAACGGCTGCGCAGTGGTCTTCACATCTTGTGAACTCTGCAAGCGCCTGCCTTTCCGAGCATGAAAAGGAGTATTTAGCTTATGTGTGAGCTGCTTGGCTTGACCGCCCGAAGAAAGATAGTAATAAATAAGTGGCTGGAGACCTTTTTCAGCCATAGTGCTCAGCATCCGAACGGCTGGGGACTTGCATTATCAGATGACGGCGCATTTTCTGTTGATAAAGAGCCGCTAAGGGCGATAGACAGCTTGTATCTGAAAAGCTTGCTCAGCGGCAATATCAAGACAGCAAATTGCATAGCACACATTCGCAAAGCAACTATAGGAGATGTAAGCGAAAATAATACTCACCCTTTTTCGGCTTGCGATAACTTCGGCAGGCGGTGGACTTTAGCTCACAACGGAACTATATTTGATTGTGAGGCGCTTGCACCGTATCAGTATAAGCAGACAGGCACGACCGACAGCGAGCGAATCTTGCTGTATATCGTTGACTGTATAAACAAGCTTCACAAAGAAAACAACCGTGAGCCGAGCGGTGAGATAAGAATACACACTGTTGACGAAGCTGTAAAAACTATCGTTCCGGGAAATAAAGTTAATCTGCTCATTTACGACGGCGAGTTTTTGTATGTGCATAAAAATGAACGCGGCACGCTGTATGAAAAAGAGCTTGACGGCGGCGTTATGTTCTCTACCGTGCCTTTAGATGCCCATGGCTGGCGTGAGTTTGACCAAAACAGGCTTATGGTCTATCAAAACGGAAAACTTGTGTATGCCGCAGAAAAGCACGACTTCACCTATATCCACAGCGAAGAAAAAATGAAGCTGCTGTATCTGGCTTATGCGGGTCTGTGAGAAAGCGCTTTACAAAATAAAAACAAACCGCTGACAGCTTGTTGACGGCGCTTGTTTCGGCGATGGTACGGCAGGCAGCGTATTATAAATACGGTCTTGAAAACGGCGAACATAATGTAAAAATAACCGTCGTTGACGGCACATTGCAAGTTGATGCAGTTGAATATCAGTAAGGTTTTGCGTTTCAGTATACAAAAACAGCCGCAGGCATTCAGCTTGCGGTTTGTTGCTTTTTAATGAAAGTATGATGTAACGATGTACAAGTTTGGGCAAGCGCAATATTTTACTGAATACTTCCACTGTCGTGGCGCTGCCATCGGCACACGAACAGTTGCAACACTTTTTGTTTATTTTTTATAATCATCTTTTTATAATGTTACGAAAGCTGCCGTGGCTTTTTCCGGCGGAACGAATTGTAGTTTCTTTTTGTTATATGTGTCCAAATATTTACTCATTTTCAGAAACAGGAAAGCAAACCGTAACGGTCGTGCCTTTTCCTATGTCGCTGTCAATTTGTATCTGCGCGTGATGATAAATAGCCCCATGCTTTACAATAGACAGCCCAAGCCCCGTTCCGCCTATTGCTTTTGAACGCGCCTTGTCCACGCGGTAAAAACGCTCAAAAATGCGCTCCTGTTCTTCTTTTGCAATACCTATGCCGGTATCGCGAACTGATAGTTTTACCACATTTTCGCTCTCGTGTATACTGATCTCCGCAAGCCCGTTAGGACGGTTGTATTTGATAGCATTATCGCACAGATTATAAATTATCTCGTCTAAAATTTTCTGTACGCCGATCACATGACAATGTTCGCCTATAACACGCAGCTGAACCTGAGCTTTTTCCGCTTGTGGCTGCAAACGCTCTGTTATCTCCTCAGCAAGGTCGTAAAGGTCAATATTTTCTTGCTCAAATTCTGTTTTCTCGTCCAGTTCCGAAATGCGGAGAATGTCCTGAACAAGCGTTATCATCCTCTGCGATTCATCATAGATCGATCTTGAAAAATCTGCAACGGTCTCACTATCTGCATCGCCTTGCATAAGCATTTCCGCAAATCCCGAAATTGAGGTCAGCGGCGTTTTAAGTTCGTGAGAAACATTTGAAGTAAATTCTCGCCGCATGATCTCGCGCTTTTTCTGTTCTTCATTGTCAATAACGTTTTTCGAGATCTTTGCCGTGAGAATCGCAGAGGCAAGCACAGTCAGCAGTATTATTACGGCTATAGGCTGCGCAAGACCTATCAGAATAGAGATAACAGTATACTGCTTTGCCGAAACACGCAGGATATTTCCGTTTTCAAGCCTGACAGCATAGTAAACCGTGCGTTCCATAAACGTTTTAGAATACCGCACACTTGTGCCGCTGCCGTCTTTTAACGCAAGCTGTATCTCTTTTCTGTCAAGATGATTTTCAAGCTTTTCGGAGTCCGCATCTGTGTCTGCAAGAACATTTCCGTCAGGCGCGATAAGCGTGATACGTTCATCGCTGTTGATCTTATCAAAGTAGGAAATTCCCTCCGTCAGTACAGCCGTGCCGATGTAGTCAGCCTCTTTTTTCAATTCCGATTTCAGTTGATTTTGGAAATGATCATAGAGTATACCCATAATAAGAACAACGCTCACCAAGAGCAGTAAAAGCGAGATAATCAGCGAATATCGGAATATTTTTTTATTCATTTTCTTCACCTATTCTGTAACCGATGTTTTTTAAGGTCAGTATATATTTTCCTGCGCCGCCCAGCTTTTTGCGAAGATTTCTGATGTGTACGTCAAGCGTTCGTGACTCGCCGTAATATTCGCCCCATACCTTTGTGAACAGTTCCTCACGGGTAACAACTTTTCCGTCCGCTTTCAGAAGAATTTCAAGCAAAGAAAATTCTTTGAAAGAGAGCGTAACAGGCACGCCGGAAACTGTAACAATATGCTTTGAAATATCTAAAGCAAGCTGAGCAAAACTGTATATTTGACGGGAGTTTCCTCTGTTGCTCCGCCGCAGTACCGCACGCACACGCGAAATAAGCTCTGTCATGCCAAAAGGCTTTGCAATGTAATCATCTGCGCCCATATCAAGCCCTGTTACCTTGTCAAATTCACTGTCCTTTGCCGTAAGCATTATTACGGGCGTTTCGGGTGAGTTGTTCCTGACTTTTCTGAGTATAGACAATCCGTCCTCCTGAGGCAGCATAATGTCAAGAAGTATAAGGTCGGGAGCTTCATTTTGAAATGCGCTGTAAAACTCGGACGGCAGCGAAAAGCCCTGTGCGTTATAGCCCTCTTTATTCAAAGCATAGCATACCAGCTTGCGTATATTGTCGTCATCTTCCACTATATAGATAGTTTCCATTATCATCACCTTTTATATGATACAACTTTTTCAATATAAAATCAAGCCTTGTGCTGTCCCGTAACAGCATATATGACCCATTCCGCAATGTTTTCTGCGTGGTCGCCGATACGCTCAAAATATTTTGCTATCATCAGCAAGTCAAGAACAGCTTCCGCGTTTTCTTTTTCGCTGCAAATTTCTGCGATAAGCTGCTTTTTCAGCTGCATGAAAAGCTCGTCAACAGTATCATCCATTGCAATTGCCGACTGTGCTATCTGCGTATCTTGCTGAATGTAAGAGTCAATGCTTGTCGTCAGCATTTTAACGGCTTCCTGCGCCATTTTTGCAATGTGAGTTCTTAGCTGCATATCGGTGCTGCCGATGTAGCCGCCTATCTCCACAATATCCTCCGCATGGTCGCCTATACGTTCCATGTCCGAGATCATTTTCAGCGCCGCGGTTATAAGCCGAAAATCTGCTGCTAACGGCTGTTCGTGCATAAGCAGGCGCATACAAAGTGATTCAATATCACGCTCCATGCGGTCTATCTGTTTTTCGCATTCTTCAGCATTCTGCTTCATTTCACAACTGTTTTCAGTAAGATATTTCACTGCGCAGGAAATAGCCTCCTCGCACAGCGCTCCCATTTCAGTAAGTTCCTTATTAAGCAGGCAAAGCTGCTGTGTATAACGATCGCGCATTTAGCCGAAC
This sequence comes from uncultured Clostridia bacterium, assembly GCA_947589355.1. GTDB lineage: Bacteria > Bacillota > Clostridia > Oscillospirales > Ruminococcaceae > UBA7477. The sequence goes on along the minus strand of CANPZC010000022.1, from coordinate 8,730 downwards.
CTCCCCGTAATGTAATCTTCCGTTCGCTTATCTTTGGGTCTTGAAAACATTTTGTCCGTATCGCCCGATTCTATAAGTTCACCAAGCAGAAAAAACGCCGTTTTATCTGCTATCCTTGCCGCCTGCTGCATATTGTGAGTTACCATTACTATGGTATATTTTTCACTAAGCTCAACTGCCAGATCTTCAATTTTTGATGTAGAGATAGGGTCAAGCGCGGAAGTCGGTTCGTCCATTAAAAGCACCTCAGGCTCGACCGCAAGCGCACGCGCAATGCACAATCTCTGCTGTTGTCCGCCGCTCATACCCAGCGCACTCTTTTTGAGCCTGTCTTTGCACTCGTCCCATATCGCCGCTTTTTTCAGCGACATTTCAACGATCTCGTCCAGCTTTTTCCGTGAGCGTATCCCATGAATACGAGGCCCATAGGCAATATTGTCGTAAATGCTCATCGGGAACGGATTAGGTTTTTGAAACACCATGCCAACGCGTTTGCGCAGCATATTCACATCATAGTTTTTGTAAATATCCACACCGTCAAGAGTGATCTCGCCCTCGATACGGCAGCCCTCAACCAGATCATTCATGCGGTTGAGTGATTTCAGAAACGTCGATTTTCCGCACCCCGACGGCCCTATAAGAGCAGTGATCTTTCGTGCAGGGAGCGATAAATTTATGTCCGTCAACGCCTGATGCGCCCCGTACCACAGGTTCATGTTTTTTGTTTCAATCGCATTCATTTTTTATCTCCTCTTTGAAATAATTTTGCGGTGACTTTTGCAGCAATATTCAGCAAAAGCGTAAGAATGAGCAGTATTGCAGCGATAGCAAAAGCCGTGTCAAAGTCGCCGCGCTCTTTTGCGTACATATACATTGAAACTGTAAGTGTAGAGCCTGCGCCGCCGTTTGAAACAGCCTGTGCAGGACTTAAAATTTCATTTGCCATGCCTGCCGTGAAGAGCAGCGCCGCGCTTTCACCGACAATTCTGCCGACTGATAAAATACAGCCCGTCACAATGCCGTCAATTGCCGAGGGAAGAACGGCAGTCCGTATCATATACCATTTTCCCGCACCAAGCCCCAGCGAACCCTCTCGGTAGCTGTCGGGAACGGTTTTAAGGCTCTCCTGTGTCGTCCTGATCATAGTCGGCAAGGTCATTATCACAAGCGTGAACGCTCCTGCTTTCAGGCTTGTTCCAAACGAGCAAAACTGCACAAATATCAGCATTCCCACAAGCCCGTAGATGATCGACGGTATACCTGCAAGCGTTTCTGTTGCAAGCTCAATAAGGCGAACTGCTTTTTTGTTTTTGGCGTACTCATTCAGATAAACAGCAGAGCCTACACCCAGCGGCAGAACAACTATAAGCGTCATAATTATGATATAAAGCGTGCTAAGCAGGTTTGGCAGTATTCCCACCGTGCCGCTTAGCAGGCTTGTCTTGCTGCTCAGAAATTTCCACGAAATATGCCCAAGCCCTTTTACCAGAATGAAACAGAGCATTCCTGCAAGCAGCAGGCATATCAGCGCCGCCGAAAGCCATACAAGACCTTTCAGAATGAGATCTCTGATTTTTCTGGTGCGTGAAACAGTTTCATTCATTTCTTATCCCTCTTTACCACAAAATTCAGCACTAAATTTATCGCCATGATGAATATGAACAGCACAAGCGCTATTGAAAACAATGCCTGTCTTTGCAGCCCCGATGAATAGGACATTTCGCTTGCAACCGCTGTTGTAAGAAACCTCACGCTGCCAAATATTTTCGGCATATTTGCAACGTTTCCCGAAACCATCATGACCGCCATTGCCTCACCTATAGCCCTGCCTACACCGAGTACCACAGCAGCTAAAATCCCGCTCTTTGCCGCAGGGATAGTAACTTTGAATATGGTCTCTGTCTTTGTCGCGCCCAGCGCAAGAGAGGCTTCCTCGTATTCTTTAGGTACTGCTCTCAATGCCGTTTCTGAAACCGATATTACAGAGGGCAGTATCATAACAGCAAGCACCAGAATCGCCGAAAACAGGTTTGCCCCGTCGGGAAGCCCGAAGATCTCACGCACTGTCGGAACTATTACTATCATTCCCACAAGTCCGTAAACGACCGACGGTATTCCTGCCATAAGGCTTACCGCAGCGCTCACTATGCCGCCAATGCGTTTTCCTGCAATTTTAGTGAGAAATACCGCGCATAAAATGCCTATCGGCACGCCGATCAGAATTGCCCCGAAAGTACCGTAAAGGGAAGTCAGAATAAACGGCATTATGCCATATTTGGGCGAATCGGCAGTCGGCAGCCATTTTGTTCCGAAAAGAAACTCTGCAAGACCGATCTCCTTTATTGCAGGAACACCCGACACCAATAAAAACACTGTTATCATCGCTACAGATACCACAGCTATAAAGCCGCAGATACCGAAAATGATGTGTGCTATTTTTTCAAATATTTCGGCTAGGGGATTTGTCCTCGGCGGCTTTTGCTGTATCTTCACCGCAGGTATAGTTTTACTTTGCAACAGGAACTGCACCTGCCTTTCTGATAAATTCGTCAGCCTCGCTGCTCATGCAAAAATCATAGAATTTCTGCGCCGTTTCTGATAGCTTTTTGTCTTTAGGCGTCACAAGCAGAAAACCTCTTTGCAGCAGGTAATCACCGCTTAAAATTGTTTCTTCCGACGGCGTTACACCGTTCACTTTCAAAATCTTTACCGAATCTCCCACAGCCGCAAGTGATGCGTAACCTATCGCATTCGGGTTTGATGCCACAGTCTGAATGACATCGCCTGTTGAAGTCAGTTCCTGCGCGTATTTGCATTTTTCAGCCGTGCCTGTTACGGATTCAAAACCATCTCTTGTGCCTGATGCCGCCTCACGCCCGATGCAGACTATCGGAGCATCACTGCCGCCTACTTCCTGCCAATTGTCTATCTCACCCGTATAGATCTTGGAGATCTGTTCTACAGACAGATCCGCAACAGGATTTTCCGGATTTACAATTACCGCTATTCCGTCGTATGCAATAACGGTGCCGTTCAGCGTTTCTTTTTCTTCATCTTTCAGATCGCGGCTCGAAAGCCCAATGTCACAGCGGTTTTCCTGCACCGCCTGAATACCTGCCCCCGAACCTGTCGGGTTATAAGTGATCTTTACGCCTGTTTTCTCCTGATAGGCTTCGCTCAGAAATCCAATTACGGATTCCATTGACGTTGAACCGTCCGTTGAAACAGTCTTGTTTTCCTTTTGCTCACTCTTGCTGCCACAGCCTGCCATGCTGAAAAGCATTGTTCCTGCCATAGCGGCTAAGGCGATCTTTCTGATAACTTTCATAACATTACTTCCTTTTTTGAAATTTGTCTTTTCATCTGACAGCTAAAGTATATCATTCTCTGTGTAAAGCCTGAAACCATTGCTGTGTAAATTGTATGTAAATTTTTGTCTTACAAAAAACGCCGCTCACACCAATTTTTGCGCTATCTATTCACAATAGTAACCGTATCTACGGTGACTAGGCGTTGTTGTCATACTGATAGAAATTGCAACACTTACTAAAGAGGTAATAAGGCGATACCGCTGATATACTTAGCTGTCATGTTAGCAGCAGTAAAACACTCATTGTAAGCCTTTAAAATAAAGCATTAAAAAACGGCAAACAGAACAAAGCTCTGCTTGCCGTACTTTAATTTTATCAATTTGCGCTTTCCTTGTATTCCTGCCCCCGGACCTGCATAGCGTTCGGTCGGCGCACAGCGTACCATTCAGGAGTTTCTCCGTCAGTAACGCAACGAGCAGCAGCAAGACCGAAATAGTAAAAAGAATGGGGATTTGTAGTGATTATTTATGCGGAAGGTCTAAGAGCTGGTTTCCATTATAATCGACTTCATAATAATTATCCTCAAAGTCATAGAGGCATACACGATCTTCAAGCAGTCGGAAAGCCTGTTTATTGTTTGGAGATACGAAAATATCTCTGCCTGAAAAGCCCCACTTCTTATTGAAATTTTTATCATATCTTGCTACTTCAAGCTCACCATGAATAAAGTATCCATCAGGTGTGCTATACAAACCAAAGGCACAACCGTACAAATCAGTATCATAGGTTGCTACTACCGTTCTATTTTGAAGATCAAGTCTAACAACTCGATTATCTTGAATTACAGTCAGAACCTCATCATCAAGCACAGCACAGTCATCAGGATATGATTGACCTGAGCCTACTAAGGCAATCGTATATTTGTCATGAAACAGATTCACGGATAAGGACAGCACCCTATAAAAATCCTGAGCAGTATATCCGTCAACATTCAAGACGAGATCATATTCACTATGGTCGGGGCTTTTGAGATCAAAGCTATCATCTAATGTGACCTCAACAGCACATCTATTATTTGTAAGTTTCATTGTTTTTCTCCATTGTGTTTTTCCTTGTATTTCTCCAACGCCGTGAGCAGCAGCTTATTCATGCTCATACCGAGTGAATCTGCATAAGCTTTGATCACTTCATGTTCCTCGGCGGAAACATACAGCTTCAGCGTTTTGTAATTCGCTTTGGCATACTGAGCGTTTGAGAATATTTTCTTGTAACGAGCCTGCTTCTGCCGTCCTCACTTCTTTTAATGTTATCAAACCGCGCTTTCCTTGTATTCTTGCCCCCAGACCTGCATAGCGTCAAGTATCGGGCGGAGAGTTTCACCAAGTGAGCTCAGCGAGTATTCCACCCTCGGCGGCACCTCTGCGTAAACCGTGCGGACGATAATACCATCGCTCTCCATTGACCGCAGACTTTCTGTCAGCACTTTCTGACTGATGCCGTCAAGGTCTTTGCGAAGTTCGTTGAACCGCCACGGGCGCGACATGAGATTTCGCAGTATCAGCAGCTTCCATTTGTTGCCGATGAGCCGTACCGTAGTTGCAACAGGGCAGTCGGGCAATTCTTCTTTTTTTATCACATTTATCCCTCCAACAGTTTCAAAAATGATGTTACATATATAATAGCATATTACAGTATATTTTTCAAGCGCTTTCCTTGAAATTTCAATAGTCACCTTTTTGTTACCGGGTTACAAAAAAGTGCGTACTTGTGCAAAACAAAAATGTGTGTTATACTGATTCTGATAAGGAAACAAAATCTTTAAAGGAGATACAAACCATGAGTGATAAATTGAACAACCTTGATTTTTTAATAAATTATCTTCTTTCAGAAAGAAATGAAAAAATTGAAATCCCCGAAGATGAAAAAGCGAAATTTCTGCTTTACAGAAGTCTTGTAAATATTCGTCCCGCCGTAAAAGCAAGCGAAGAATTTTTGCGTGCAGAGGACGAATTTCTTACGGAATATATCAAAAACAAAGGCATAACCGATATTGCGGATCTTACACCAGTTGAGGATAAAATTTACCTTTGGAAAGGCGATATTACCACGCTGAAATGCGGTGCGATAGTCAACGCCGCAAATTCTGGAATGACAGGTTGCTGGCAGCCTTGCCACAGCTGCATTGACAACTGTATCCACACATTTGCAGGCGTTCGTCTGCGCTGTAAATGCAACGAGATCATGCAGGCGCAGGGTCACGAAGAACCAACGGGTACAGCAAAAATTACCCCTGCATATAACCTGCCGTGCGACTATGTAATTCACACGGTCGGCCCTATTGTGTGGGGAAGCCTCACCAAGGTGCATTGTAATTTGCTTGAAAGCTGCTACAAAAGCTGCCTTGAAATTGCCGCTCAGAATAAAATTTCGAGCATCGCGTTTTGCTGTATTTCAACGGGCGTGTTCGGTTTTCCGCAGGAAAGGGCGGCGGAGATCGCCGTGCAGACTGTAAGGAATTTTTTGAAAAATCATGATATAGAGGTGATCTTCAATGTTTTCACAGAGAAAGACTATGAAATATACAGGCGGCTGCTCGGCTGAATTTGATCGCCTGAAAAGTGAGATAGCGACCGCCGAAGCTGTTGTTATCGGCGCAGGAGCAGGGCTTTCAACTGCGGCAGGTTTTACCTACAGCGGCGAGCGATTTGAAAAATACTTCAGCGATTTTGAAAAGAAATACGGCTTTCATGATATGTATTCGGGAGGCTTCTTTCCGTTTGAAACGCCCGAAGAAATGTGGGCTTACTGGTCGCGGTATATCTATATCAATCGCTATACAGACGTTGACAACGGCACATACAAACGGCTTTTTGATATAGTGAAAAACAAGAACTATTTTGTGATAACAACAAATGTTGACCATCAGTTTCAGAAAGCAGGGTTTGATAAAGCGCGGCTGTTTTATACGCAGGGCGACTATGGGCTTTTTCAGTGCTCCGTACCATGCCACCAAGCGACATATGATAACGAAGATATCATCAAAGACATGATAGAATTTCAAGAAGTCATGAAGATACCGACCGAGCTTATCCCCAAATGCCCCAAGTGTGGAAAGCCTATGACAATGAATCTGCGCAGCGATAATAAATTTGTTGAGGACGATGGCTGGCACGCTGCGGCAAAGCGTTATTCTCACTTTTTGCAGGAGTATGACGGTCAGCACGTTTTGTTTTTAGAACTCGGCGTAGGCTACAATACGCCCGTTATTATAAAATATCCGTTCTGGAAAATGACACAGCAAAACCCGAAAGCCGTCTACGCCTGCCTCAATTTCGGCGAGGCTTTCGCACCCGATGAGATAGCCGCGCAAAGCATCTGCATAAACGGCGATATAAGCGATATTCTCGCGTTTATATCACACTGAAAGGGCAGAGAGGTCAATATTTTGCAAAAATACTTCACTGTCGTTGCGCCGGGCAGGCTAGTGCGTCTGCCTGTTAATATTTATACATTATCGCAAAGAGAAAGCCGCGGAATTGTCTGCGGCTATTATTATGCGCATTTGAGGAACACCGACACATTTGTGATAAGTTAAGGACTTCTTAATAATTTTGTGGTAAAATAAAGTTAGAAAAGGGGTGTCGGAAATGTACAAGAGAATAATTTTGCGGGACTTGAAAAGGAAAAAGTCGATGAACATCATATTACTTATTTTTGTGGTGTTGTCGGCGATGTTTACGGCAAGCAGCGTGAATAATATTGTTGCCGTAGAGGGCGGACTTGACCATTATTTTGAAGAAGCGGGCATGGCGGACTACTATATTTTGTCACAAAAACGCAATGGCGAGGATTCTGTTGAGAAGCTGCTGAAAAACAGTGAAAATGCGAAAGCATACCGAAAAGATGATGTGATTTTCACATATAAGAATAATTATAAACGCGGCGGCGAAAAAATAATGGAATACTCTAACGTTTCAATGGTGCAGTCGCTGAGTGATTCTGATTTCAATTTTTTTGATGAGAATAATAATGTCGTCAAAAATGTTGAACAGGGAAAAATGTACATTACGGGATCGCTCCCAAAAAGATCGGGCTTGCAGGTCGGCGACAAATTTACTCTGAGTATAGGCGAGATCAACATGGAATTTGAATTTGCAGGTGTACTGAAAGATGCATTGTTTGGTTCTGAAATGGTGGGCAATCCAAGAATGCTTGTCAGCGAGGAAGATTTCAGAAAAATTGCAAATGATGATTATGTGAAACAGTACTATTCGGGCAGCGTTTACTACATCGAAACGGACGATTTGTTCAAACTGCAATCGGAAACGGCAGATGCGGAAAATGTCTATTTTGCCATAGACAACGAAACGGTGAAATTTTGTTATTTTATGAATACACTTGTTGCGGTGATAATTTTGATCGTGAGTATCGGGTTGATCGTCGTGTCGTTTGCGGTACTGCGTTTCACGATCGGCTTCACAATTGCTGAGGAATTTCGCGAGATAGGCGTCATGAAAGCGATAGGTATGAAAAATAATTCTATACGCCTTTTGTATCTTGCAAAATATTTCTGCATTGCATTTGTCGGAGCGATCATCGGATATTTTCTGAATATTCCGTTCGGTAAAATGCTGATAAAAAGCGTCAGCGAGAATATGGTATTAGAAAATAAAAATTCCGCTGTTATAGGTGTTCTATGCTGTATCGCTGTCGTACTTGTGATACTCTTTTTCAGCTGGAACTGCACAGGAAAGATCAAAAAGCTCTCGCCTATAGACGCTGTTCGCAGCGGTCAGACAGGAGAACGCTTCCACAAAAAAAGCATTCTGCACCTTGGCAAAACAAGACTAAAAAGCACTGCATTTCTTGCTATAAACGACGTGATAAACCAGCCGAAGCAATTTACTGTCATAACATTTATTTTCGCGATTTGCACGGTTTTTGTTATGGTACTGTCTGTTACGGCAAATACGCTAAGCAGTAAAAATCTTATCAGCGTTATGTCTATCACAGAAAGCGATGTATATTTTCCCGATACTCAAAGAACCATGGAAATTATGACCGGAGCGAAAACGGAAAGGGAAACCGAAAAGGAAATTGCCGATATTCTCGCTAAGAACAATATGCCCGGTACAGTTTATATGGAGGCAAATTATAAATTTCCCGTCACAGTAAACGGCAGGAAATACAATATGGATTTTATAAAATGCAGGGATACTAATACGACGGATTACACTTACACCGAGGGAAGTCCGCCCATGTATGAAAATGAGATCGCATTGTCAGAAGCATTGGCTGAAAAAATGGGCATAGAGATCGGCGATACCCTGACAATAAATATTGACGGAAAAGAAAGCGATTTTATTATGACGGCAACATTTCAGACTTTCCTGTCGATGGGATATATAGGAAGACTGCA
>CANPZC010000021.1 GCA_947589355.1 uncultured Clostridia bacterium | reverse complement strand
TAGGCTTGTCCGTACTGCGAATTATAAGATCATTCTTGAAATAAAATACACCCTCCCACGATACGCCCAAAAGGGAAGTGACTGGCAGAATATTCTTCCGCTGCTAGAGGTCAGAGGTTAGAAGTGTCTTATCAGCGTTTGCGCCGATTTTTTTATTTCTGCGGTTCAGAGAGAAGCAAGAGGCAGAGGCTTTTCACTTAGCATGGCGTTCCATAATGGAACGCAGAAAGAATGCTCAGGTCTTTTCAAAGGAGAGGCTCTCTCTTGCAGAGCCTCTCCTCTTTCAAAATAGTCCACCGGACTATTTTGAAATTCACCTCTTGCAGAGCGCACGTTGTAGGAGCTTTCGCCGTCTGCGGACGGCGACGAGGGTTTCACCCTCGACCTGACGACCCTTTTGAAAAAGGGTCGATCGAAAACTTTTCCGTTCTTGACAAGATTTAAGCCCTTTGCGTATACCCCACCGGGTGTATCTCATTCTGCATGGCGGTGTCAAATGCCGAAAAATTCTTGTCTGCCATAACGGTGGCGCGGCGTATGCAGGTGTAGCCGTACCGCGCACGCAACTTATCAACACTTTTGTTCAGCCGATCCAGCCGCTGCTGCTTTTCAATGCTCTGAAACATATCAAGCTGGCAGGCGGCGTTTTCGGGCAATACGTCAAACCCTGCGACACCCAGCGAGCGTATCGGCGGCTGCCCGTTTGCAAACGAGTAGTTCTTCAAAAACAGCTCATATGCCACCTTTGCGATGCACGCCGCATCTGAAGTTGCAATTTGCACTTTGCACTGCCTTGTGAACGAAAAAAGGTACTTATCGCGCACCCAGATGCTAACGCCCGTGGCTTTCAGACCTGCGCGGCGCAACCGCATGGCAACGCTTTCCGACAGCGCGAGAAGCAAAAGTTTTACGTCTTCGTTGGTTTCAAGGTCGCGGCAGGCGGTGGTAGAATTGCCCACCGAGCGCACCTCCTGACATTCGTCTGCATACCTCACCGGAGATATATCCATACCGTTGGCGAACCGCCACAGCATTATGCCGTTTTTGCCCAGCCACCGCTCCAAAAACTCGGGGCGCGTTTGTGCCAGCTGCCCTATGGTGTGTATGCCGTACTTATCGAGTTTTTGCTGCGTTGCCCTGCCCACAAACAGCAGGTCGGCGGCAGGCAGACCCCATATTTTCTCTCTGAAATCCTCTTTCCCGATGACCGTTACGGCGTCGGGCTTTTTCATATCGGAGCCGAGTTTTGCAAATATTTTGTTAAAGCTCACGCCGACGGACACCGTTATATCAAGTTCGCGTTTTATGCGCTCGCGTATCTCGTTGGCAAGGTCGGCAGCGCTGCCGCGGTAGCCAGAAACATCTATCCAGCACTCATCAATGCCGAACGGCTCTACCCTGTCGGCATAGCTTTCATAAATTGCGCGAGCCTTTCGCGAATACTCGAGATACAGCGGAAAATTCGGCTTCAGCACCACAAGTTTTGGGCACTTATCAAACGCCTGCCACAGCGTCTCGCCGGTTTTTATGCCGTACTCTTTCGCTATCTGATTTTTTGCAAGGATTATGCCGTGCCGCTGCTCGGGGTCGCCTGCCACAGCAACGGGCTTGCCGCGCAGAGAATGATCCCTCGCGCACTCGATAGATGCGTAACAATTGTTGATGTCAACATGAAGTATTTTTCTTTCCATATTAAACCGCCTCTCAAAAGAACATTTGTTCTATTTACTATAATACCACAAAGAACATATGTTTGTCAAGAGGTAATTTTATGAAAAGCAGTGGAGAGCCGAACACGAGCCGCCTCATGCCTGCAAAAACCGACTTGGGTGAGGCGATACACTGCTATAAAAAATAACAGCCGCACATTAGGACAGTAGCGGTAAAGAAGTTTTTAAGGAAACAAGGTTAAGACCGATACAGCAAGCTAAATAATTACCGAAAGGACAGCTTACAATGATTGATGAGTTTTATAACTACCGCCAGAGTAATATGCCTACCGTTGAGTTTTCTGCGGAGTGGAGCAAGCTCTGCATACCGTTTGAGGAGTCGCTGACCGAAGAACAGCTTATTACATTCCACAAGCTCCTCGACATTCAGAGTGCAACCTCGGCTGATGAGTCAAGAACAGCTTACAAGACAGGATTCAAGGATGGGGTGGCTATGATGGTTGAGGTGCAGATTCCAGCAACTTAACAGAAATTTGAATAGCAGACTTTGTGTATAATAATCAAGGGCATTGTACTCGACAGAGTATGATGCCTTCTTCTTATTTTGTAAACAATTGCGTATGTATGTGCAACACAGACAAACCACAACATATTTTCAACAAGTTATTTAGTTACAAGGTAGAAAACAAGTAAAACTATTGACAAGTAAACTTGGTAATGATATAATATAATCACGCCAATAAAACTTGGCAAAACTATTTGGAGGTTTTATTATGAACAAGGAAGAAATACTGGAGAAAAGCCGACAGGAGAATCGGAGCGGAGATGAAAGGGAACTTCAAGTCAAAGATAAATCAATGATGTGGTCATATATTGTTATGGTTTTGATGGCTACGATATTTACGATCATTCGTTCAGAGCAAGGATTACCAATGATGGATTTATCTGCCACTGTTTGTGCTTCCGTATGTGCAGCTATGACATACCGCTTTATAAAGGCAAAAGACAAAAGACATCTGGTCATTGCAGTAATAACATTGATTGTTGCGGTAATGGCGACGATAAGATTTTTCATGGGGCACTAAACTATGAATGATTCACTTGAACTAAAAAATAACATTAAAGAAGTGCGTACAGAAAAGAAACTATCACAATCTGCGTTAGCAAATTTAGTAGGTGTATCACGTAATACCATAAGTTCGATTGAAACAGGACAGTTTAATCCTACAGCAAAATTAGCTTTACTATTATGCATTGCATTGGATAAAAAGTTTGAAGAACTGTTTTACTTTTAAAAAATGGAATCTCTAAAATTCCTATTTATCTTAGTCTATTGGCACACTCACATTCCGTTCCGCATAAGTCCAAATCATCATTTTGGAGCATACCACAACAGGCACATACCCTATTGGAACTGAATAACCGCAAGCTCTCGGAAACGCTCTGTAAGCGTTTCTGAGGGCTTTTTCTTTTCAGCGGTTAGTTTTCCGCTCCGCAATGGTGGACGTCTCTGAGGGATATTTCCGTTTGCCAGACATAAACACCGAAGACTTTATGGCAGCCGTTGACTTTCTTTCGCTTCAGGAAAACATTGACAGCGAAAAGATAGGCATACTTGGCATATGCGGCTGGGGCGGCATGGCGCTGAACACTGCGGCTCTTGACACGCGCATAAAAGCGACGGTGGCTTCCACGATGTATGATATGAGCCGCGTGAACGCGAACGGATACTTTGACAGCGCAGACAGCGAACAGGCGCGCTATGATATGAAAAAGTCGCTTTGCGAGCAGAGAATAGCCGACTACCGCTCGAATTCCTACGAGCTTGGCGGCGGCGTTGTTGACCCTCTGCCTGATGATGCGCCGTTCTTTGTAAAAGATTATTACGATTACTATAAAACGCCGCGCGGCTATCATGCACGGTCGCTCAATTCAAACGGCGGCTGGAACAAAACGGGCTGTATGTCTTTCATAAATCAGCCGATAAACTGCTACATCAATGAGATACGCAGCGCGGTGCTGATAATACACGGCGAAAAGGCGCATTCATGCTATTTTTCAAAAGATGCATACGCGGCGATGACAAAAGACAGCAAGTACGCCGAAAACAAGGAGCTTATGATCATTCCCGGCGCCGTTCACACCGACCTTTACGACAGGCTCGATGTGATACCGTTTGACAAGATAGCTGACTTTATGCGCAAGGCGTTTGAAGCGTGATCCACACTATCGTTACAAAAAATATCGGCTGCGACTTTTGCCGCAACCGATATTTTATTATGCACGTCTCATTCTTATTTCAGCACCTCTCGCGGCTCGTTTGAACCTATTATCATCAGCGGCATGATCATTGAAAGCGCGAGGTAGAGAATTATCACTCCTGCGCATACGGCGATATGCCACCAACCAAACGAAATTACTGTTTCTTTAAAGAATGTCAGTTTGCCTACAATCAGAACCGCAGCCGCCAAAATGCTTGCTATGCCGCAGGTTATCGCGCTGTTTTTAAGACTGCGAAGCGCACATGTTCTCCACCTTGCGCCGCAGATATAGAAAATAGCATAATTGCGCAGCTGCCGTTTTGTGTATATCGCGCTGATAGATACGGTAGATATTATTGTGAGTATGAAAATACATATTGCGATCGGCAGCAAGGTGTACATCTGCTCGTAGATATATTGCATACTGTTGTCATAGACCTTCGTAAGTTCTGTCGCATCGAGATCCCACGCGGCGGCTATTTTGTTTTTCACATCTGCAAAAGCTGCCTCGTCCATATCATCACAGAACACAAACATCGGGCCGTATGCAGGGGCGTGAGCGCCATAGCAAGCGACGACATCTTCTTTTCTTGTAAGCAGCCAGTCAAGGTTTTCAAAGCTGTCTGAGAACACTTCATAAATATCTCTGTAACTTTTCGGTGTACCCACATTTATAAAGTACGATGCCACGCTTGCCTTATCTTTCAGCACGCCGATTATTCTATATCTGACTGTTATCGTTTCTTTTGGCTCGCCGTTTTCATCATACAGCATCACTATTTCGTTTTCAAAGGTATCGCCTGCTTTGTATCTGCCATCGCATGAAGTTACAACAGCCGGTATATATCCCGAATTTTCATATGTTTCATCGCAGTCTGAAAGCCATATTCCATCGGCAAGCGGCGGCGCGTAAGCGTTTATATATTCATCGCAGTACGCAATGCCGAGCAGCTCTGTATCGCCGTCATATGTATTAGTAAACTCGTTGTAAAGACACTGCGTATCGCCAAGTATTTCGTTTAATTCATCGGGGTAAACGTTGGCGGTGGGCATCTGCACCATATAGCCTTTGCGCGTGAGATACTGTTCAAAAGGCTTAAACTTTTCATATCTTGAAACTATTGCAGATACCATTATTACCATTATCACAAGCACGGCGGCAAGCTGTATTATTTCAAATATCTTCATTATACCAAGCTTGTTTGTGCTGCGGTGCGCGCTTTTAAGCTCAACAAGGCTGTGGGAATTTACAAGCTTGTTTATCATGGCGCGCATTATAAGCGCCGATATTAAAATGTATATGCCAAACACTGCCGCATACAGCCAGAAGCTGTAGCCCTCACTTATTTCGGGGAATATTTTTTCAAGCTGCGGCAGCAACAATTTATGGAATGCAAGCTGAGTAAGCGCAAACAGCGGTATGTTCACTGCCATACATTCTGCAAGGTACATAGCCGAGGCTTTGCGTTTGGTGCAGCCGCATATTCTCATTACCGCCAGATCGCCGCTGCGCTTTTCAAGTATGTAGCGGTAAAGTATAGCCATATTAACAGCGGCAAGCACTGATATAACTATCGCCAGCATTGCCACGGTGTTGTAAAAGGCTGTCTCGCGGCTGTCATCTATCATAACAGGCTCAATTACTATCATATCGCCGAAAGCCGCGGAAAGCTTATCTTTTATCTCGTCATACTGACTGCGCGTGCAGGGGTGGTCTTCGGAAAAATAAAGCGCAAAAGCGATAGGTCTGCCCTCATCATCAAGATGAAATGCGTTTGCTTTGAGCATCGCAGTTTCGGGCAGCGCGGTAATGGGTATTTGCAGCTGTACGCCCATGTCAACATCAGGCTCGGGCAGCACATATTTTATCTTGAATCTCTCGCCGCAAACAGCTATAGAATCTATATCATCTGTAAGATATCTGCTTTCTACACTCACTGGGAGAGCTTCACCGTCATCTGATCTCAGATCGATCATATAACCTGTAGGACGTTTATCGGGTCTCTTGCTGTAGTAAGTTTCTAAAACGGCGGCAGCTTTTTCTCCGCTGTCATACTCCTCGGCAGAAAAAGGCGAATTTTTGTATACATCTGTAATTTTGCCGTCAACGTTTGAAAGAGAGTACGACAAGAACCACACAGCCTGTGGTGCATCATCGCTGTACTCTTCGATAGTCTGCGCTTGCTGCATCTCTTCAATATTTTCTGTCTCTTGCTGTATTCCCATAGCGCCCCAGCGGCTCAGCGGCGTTTCTACATAAAATTCAGCGTGCAGCGTAAGGTCTGCGGCGGTCTCTTCCGATAAAGACCGCAAAAACATGGCTATCATCTGCGGAGATATGTCGGTAACAATTTCATCGGAATAATATGTCTTGCCCTCGTATTCGAGCGACCAGAACTTATCCGAGTTGTAATATGTATATACCGATTTTATGTCGCTGCTGCTTTCCGTCTTTGGTTGATACAGCTTGTATATACCGCAGGAAAAGCATATAACAAGGCAGGAAACTATAATATTCAGCACTAAAAGCGCTGCTAACAGCCTTTGCGCCGAAAACAGCGATCGCAGGTTTTTGCATATGTATCTGTACATCAAGCAACCCTCCTTTTTTAAGACAAAAAAGCGCCATATTTCTTATAATTTTATTATATACCGCAATTTTTTATATGTCAAGCATTTCGGCGGCGATTTCTTTTAAGAAAACACTTGCAATTTTCTGCAATATGTTGTACAATATATGTATAGGCTTTTTTCGTCACTCGCGGCGAAATGGCAATGCAGCTTTGGCTGACAACAATTTAAGAGAGGATGTCACTTTATGGCAGGATTAAACAAGGTCACAGTTGAAGACATTAACGTTAAGGGTAAAAAGGTGCTCGTAAGAGTTGACTTTAACGTTCCGCTGAAAGACGGCGTTATCACCAACGACAACAGGATAACAGCCGCGCTCCCCACTATCAATAAGCTGACGGAAAACGGCGCAAAGGTAGTTCTTTGCTCGCATTTGGGCAAGCCCAAGAACGGCCCCGAGGATAAGTTCTCGCTCGCACCTGCGGCTAAAAGGCTCGCAGAGCTCGTTTCCGCAAAGGTAACTTTCGCTAAAGACGATACCGTTGTAGGCGAGAATGCCAAGAAAGCCGTTGCAGAAATGAACGACGGCGAGATAGTTGTTCTTGAAAACACCCGTTTCCGCGGAAATGAGGAGACCAAGAACGGCGAAGAGTTCGCTAAAGAGCTTGCAGATCTCGTAGACGGTCAGGTTTTCGTTATGGACGCATTCGGTTCGGCTCACAGAGCGCACGCATCTACTGCAGGCGTTACAAAGTTTGTTAAGGAAACAGCCGTAGGCTACCTTATGCAGAAAGAGATAAACTTCCTCGGCAATGCCGTTGAAGACCCCGTAAGACCGTTCGTAGCTATCCTCGGCGGCGCAAAAGTTGCCGATAAGCTCAACGTTATAAACAACCTTATCGAAAAGTGCGATACGCTCATCATCGGCGGCGGCATGGCTTATACATTCCTTAAAGCGCAGGGCTGCGAGGTCGGCAAGTCTCTCGTTGACGACACCAAGCTCGATTACTGCAAAGACATGATAGCTAAGGCAAAGGCAGCAGGCAAAAATCTGCTCCTGCCCGTTGATACCGCTGTTGCAGCTGCGTTCCCCGATCCTATCGACGCTGAGATAGCAGTTGAAAACGTAGACTGCGACAAGATACCCGCTGAGAAAATGGGCCTTGATATAGGCGCTAAGACCGCAGAGCTTTTCGCTGATGCAGTAAAGTCTGCAAAGACCGTTGTATGGAACGGCCCTATGGGCGTATTTGAGAACCCCACGCTTGCTAAGGGTACTATAGCGGTCGCAAAGGCTCTGGCTGATACCGATGCTACCACAATAATCGGCGGCGGCGATTCTGCTGCGGCTGTTATACAGCTCGGTTTTGCAGACAAGATGAGCCACATCTCCACAGGCGGCGGCGCATCGCTCGAGTATCTCGAAGGCAAGGTGCTCCCCGGCATAGATGTTATAGCTGACAAGTAAAAGAGTACAAAAATTTACCCGGCATAAAAAGTTTACGCCATAGTACTTATGATTTTCGGTCACAAGTGCTATGGCGTTTCTTATAGAATTTATGCGCTTACGCGCGGCGCAGGAGCGCGTTTACCGCCCCACTGAAATTCGGTTATCTTCTCATTTTTAGTGTGCCTATACCTTTGCACATTTTATTTGTTATGAATTTTTCATATTGTATGGCGTTCCAGAATGGAACGCGGAAAAATAGATATGCGCTACCACAAGGAGAGGCTCTCTCTTGCAGAGCCTCTCCTCTTAGAAAACAGTCCACAGGACTGTTTTCTAATTCACCTCTTGCAGAGCGCACGATGTAGGGGCTTTCGCCGTCTGCGGACGGCGACGAGGGGCTCACCCCTCGACCTGACAAGCCTTTTGAAAAAGGCTTGACCGAAAACTTTTCCTTTCTTGACAAGGATTACAACTTGTTAAGTATCAAACTAATTCTGTCGGGTATTTTTTATGTCTCGCTGTCGGTTTTGTCTTTAAGCTCTATTTTTGTGATCACATCGCCGTAAATGCACCAGCCGCTGTCGGTCTTTATCGTGATCATATCTCTCACACATTCTTTGTTTCCCGGCGCGGCTTTGAATGTAACTTTCAGTGAGTACGCCTGCTTTATATTCAGCCGTTTGCCGTATTTTTCGGTGTAGCTTTCTTTCAAAGATGAAATATATTCCTCGCCCAGCTGCGTTTTTTCGTCGAGCGTGTAACTCAGCAGGGCAGTGCTGCCTGCCGCGCTTTCAATGCTCTCTTTAAGAGCTTCAACAGCCTTTCCGTTTTTATCTGAAAACTCCTCCTGCGCGCCCGTGGTAAAGCATTTCACCAGAGAATCTTCATCGCCCTTGTTGAAAGCATTTACAAACGTCGCAACGGGCGTTTCATATTCCATGCTTTTTATCTCGGGCTTGTCGCTGCCGCACGATGCCAGCATAACAGCCGCTGTCAGAGCCGCCGCAATACATCTTAAAATACGCATATTATCACCTTATACTAAAAATGCAGGACTCATCAAGCCCTGCATTTTGTTTTTTATTATGCCTTAGAATCCCATAGAAGAATTGAGATATCTGTAATCGTCGCAGCTGAAGCTTACAACTACCCAGTCGCCGTTTATCTTCATGATGATAGCGCTTGCCTCTATATCTTTTTCCTTGTCGTCATCGCCCTTTATAGTAAGCTCCAAATCAAGGTTATATGCCGAGCCGACTTTCCACTTGATATCGTCACTTATAAGTTCGAGCATATCTTCCAGATCCTCGCGGTCGTCCTTGTCAGCCTTTTCCTTGTCGGTTATCTTGAAAGATATCTTGGGATCGCTGCCGAAATCGTCTTTCAGGTCGCTGTAAACGTCCTTAACTTCATCTTTGTACTCGTCTTCAATATCGTCTTTGTCAAGATCCATTTCGTCTTCCATGTAATCTACCATCTTGTCGGGTACGGTAGATTCCATGTACAGTTCGCCGTCTTTATTGCATATGCTCTTGAAGTAATCTTTCAGCGCGCCCTTGTATCCGCCGCCGAACATACTTGCAATAAGAACGATAAGAAGTATAACAACTATTACAACGGCAACTATGCCTATGTAAGTGTTGCGGTTAGGGTTGTTCTTGAAATCGTTTATAGCCTGCATGGACTTTTCTTTCATCTGATCGAGCGGTGTGTCAGCCGCAGCAGCGCCGCCGTTGTTCGCAGGTGCATTTGCAGCAGGTGCAGGCGCGCCAATTTTGTTGCCGCAAGCGGTGCAGAAAGTGGCGTTGTCGTCAAGTGTTGCTCCGCATTTTGTACAGAATTTACTCATTTTCATTTCCTCCAAATTATAATGGTACGGTTTTATCCTATTATATTATAAAGTATTTAAAACGATTTGTCAATAGCCGTAAACGATTTTTACCAAAGAAATTTGTAAATTTTTTAATAATAAATACTTCCCAAAAATTTTTCGCAATTGTCTGTTGACATTCGCGTGTTTTCGTGTTAGCATATTCTTGAAAAGAACAGATGTTCTTTTTGTATTCCCGAAAAAGCCTTATGCCGTGGCAGGCGGCGTGGGCTTTCTATAAATATAATAAGGAGTGAAACAAATGCTCATTGAAGTAGATGAGTTTTATTATGCGCAGGATTACGGTATCCTAGGCAGGGTAGGAGAGCGCGGCTGCCGCGAGATACACTGCGAGTTCCCGAAAATCGAGGGCGCGCAGACATACAAACTGCGGTTCGAGCTTTCGCCGCAGTGCTGTTATGAACTTGACGTCACATCGGGTACAGCGCAGGTGCCGCCGTCTCTGCTTGCGAGAAAAGGACCTGTGAAAACGCAGTTCATAGCCGCCGCATCAGACAGCGAGGGCAGCTATGTTACTATTGCAAAGTCAAACATATTTTACTGTATGGTAAGCGAGAGCATTGAAAGCGAGGTAAAGCCCGTGCCGACTTACGAAGATGCGGTAGACGTTCTTGACAAGCTTAAAGATGCGCTGGAGGGTCACGAGGTAAAGTCGCAGATAATGACCCCCGACGAATACGAGACCGAGCCTCACGACCCGAACACATTGTATTATGTGGTAGATGACGGGCAGGTAAAGCAGTATCTTGGCGATGCTAAGCTTGGCGGTGGCAGCTCGATCTTCTCGGGCGCTGACATGATAAGCGAATGTCTGGGCGGTTTTGCTGCTCAGCGAGGTTATTTTGAAAAAGAAGAAACGGAGGAATAAACAATGGCGGTAGAATACAACAGGTGGACGGCAGACAGAAAAGATTACGAGCAGCTGGCGCAGGAGCTTTCAGAAGTGCTCAGCCACGGCAAGGCGAAGTATGTTCAGTATGAACTGATGAGCGATAGGTATCCTCATATAAGAATAGGCTTTGACGAAAACAATTATGTCAAACTTTCCTATGAAACATCTTCACAGATATGCCGCGCCGGCAGCGAGGGCAGACTGGGGCCGAACAACGCCTCGGGCTTTAAGGCTTTAAGGTATTATGCAAAAGAAAACGGCGAACTTCTTTTGTCGTCTGTAGGCACGAGCACATCGTGTGTACAACTGGGCATAGGCCCTTGCGCTGACGGCAAGTGGGGTATAGCAATTACATATGCATACTCAAGCAGCAGCTACTATGACTACATAGATATGTTGGGAGTTGATGAACCGGCGACCATCCACAATATTTCAAACGGCAATACGCCTGCGCAAAAAAGATATTTGGTAATGAGAAATGCCATACGTTATGACGACATACTGTTTAACAACCTGTATTTCAATTGCTACGGGTATGCAGATTCGTGGTCTGTAATACAGCTCAACGGCGAACGATACGCTGTTGGCAACCGCGGCACAACACAGAACATAAATCTACTGATGAAGCTGTAAAAGAGGTGAACGCGGTGCAGTACATAATAATGCTGCTTATAGTTGTGGGGCTTGCCCTTGCAGACTTTCTTACAGGCTTTATAAAGGCTTACTGCCAAGGGAACGTAAAGTCGGCAAAAATGCGCAAAGGCGGTCTTAACAAGATAGGCGAAGTGATAGTCATGGCAACGGTCTGCGGACTGGACATAGGCATAGGGCAGCTGGGCAGATATGCAGGCGGTCAGCAGCTTGCAGGCGTAACAGGGCTTGTGACATCATCAGCCGTTTTTGGATATATTGTAATAATGGAGATAATATCCATTCTTGAAAACTTCGCGGAGATAAACCCTCAGGCGAAGTGGATAGCAAAGTTTCTTAAACGGCTGAAAAACGACAACGACAAGGAGGAATAACATGACTGTAAAAGGCATAGACGTTTCCGAATTTCAAGGCAGTATAGACTTTGAAAAAGCCAAAAAGCAGATAGACTTCGTTATAGTGCGCGCAGGCTATGGCAGACTTGCATCGCAGAAAGATAAATTTTTCGAGGAAAACTACAAAAACGCAAAAGCGGCAGGGCTGAAAGTCGGCGCTTACTGGTTTTCATACGCCGACTCACCCGAAGATGCCAGACGTGAGGCAAAAGCCTGCATGGAAGTCATAAAGGGCAAGAAGTTTGAATACCCTGTTTATTTTGACATCGAGCGCAAAGAGCAGTTTGACAAGGGCAGGCAGTTTTGCTCAGACCTTGTGACAGCTTTTTGCACCGAGCTTGAAAAGGCAGGGTATTTTACAGGCTTTTATATATCGCGCTCGCCTTTGCAGAGTTTTATCACGCCCGAGGTCGCGAAAAGATATGCGCTGTGGGTTGCAGAGTACGGCGATAAACTGAATTACAACGGTCAGTATGGAATGTGGCAGTACACCAGCGGCGGCGAGGTGGACGGCATCAGCGGCAGGGTGGACATGGACTATTGTTATGTAGATTACCCCGAGCGCATTGCAGGCATGGCAGACAAAGAGCAGCCAAGCAAGCCGCAGCCCTCTGAAACGGTGTACACAGTCAAGGCAGGAGACACGCTTTCTATCATAGCAAGCAAGTACGGCACTACCTACCAAAAGCTTGCAGAGTACAATGGCATTAAAAACCCGAACCTGATATACGCAGGGCAGAAGATACGCATACCGGGCAGCAATAGCGCGCTGAAGCCGATAGACGAGATAGCACGCGAAGTCATTCGCGGCGAATGGGGCAACGGCGATGAACGCAAGCTGAGGCTCACAAAGGCGGGGTATGATTATAGCAAAGTGCAGGCGCGTGTTGATGAGCTTCTGCGCTGAGTTTCAAATATTCATAAAAATAGTGTAAATATAAATACCAAACGCTTTATTTATATGTTATAATAAAATCATAAAGATATTTGCATTTTTTCTTTGAAACATTTTCAGATGCAGAAATTTTTCTGCGATAATATTTTTATGAAAAGGAGATCGTTTGGTATGAAACTGAGAAAGTTGGCGGCTGCTGTGCTGGCAGCTGTAATGGCAGGCAGCGTGATGCTCACTTCGTGCGGCTCGGGCAGTTCTTCTTCAAAAGCCGACGGTTCAAACACTTCGGCTGAAAGCGCGACTGACAGCAAGGGCGACACTTCGAGCGTCGCAGATATTCCATCTAACGACGACGGCAGCGTAAATGCGGAGCTCACCTCTTTAGAGCTTGCCGACCTTATGGGCAACGGCATAAACCTTGGCAACACCATGGAAGCTTACACACACAGCCACGGCAACGACGACGTATTCCCCGATGTAAGCGAGAATGCGTGGGGTCAGCCGTTGACAACGCAGCAGATGCTTGACGGCATGAAAGCTGCGGGGTTTGATTCTATCCGCATACCCGTTGCGTGGACTAACGCCATGAGCTATTATGAGGACGGCGACTACACCATTGCGCCTGCATATCTTGACAGGGTGGAGGAGATAGTAAACTATGCGCTCAACGCCGATATGTATGTTATCATAAACGACCACTGGGACGGCGGCTGGTGGGGCATGTTCGGTTCTAAAACGCCCGAAACTGCCGAAAAAGCTATGGAAATGTATACTTCCATGTGGGAGCAGATAGCCGAAAGGTTCAAAGATTATTCGGATAAGCTGATATTTGAATCTGCGAACGAGGAGCTTGGCGACAGGCTCAACGATACCGACATCTGCAAAGATTCGGGCGCGCTGAACAAAAAAGAGTGCTACGAAAAGACCACCGAGATAAATCAGAAGTTCGTTGACACCATAAGAGCCAGCGGCGGCAACAATGCACAGCGTTTTCTGCTGATAGCAGGCTACAATACAGACATAACGCTGACCTGCGACAGCAAATACGTTATGCCTACCGACACCGCGAAAGATAAGCTGCTTATTTCGGTACACTATTATACACCGTGGGATTACTGCGGCACTGACAGCGTAACGCACTGGGGCTCTGTTCAGGATTTTGACGAGCAGAACAGTTTGCTTGCATCTATGAAGAAATTCACCGATGAGGGCTACGGCGTTGTTATAGGCGAGTATGGCGTTCTTCCGCTCAGCGGCGGCGTTTACAAAGACGATATTGAAAGGTGGACAAATAACTTCCTTGATAACTGCGACCTTTACGGTTACTGCCCCATGCTGTGGGATTGCAGCGACTTCTTTGTAAGGCGCGAGCTTAAAATGAAAGATGAGTCTCTCGCTAAGCTGTATCTTGACAGAAGCTATGCGGCGCAGAAAGACTTAGGCGAAGACAAGATAAAGGAAAACGCTCAGGCTGAAATGGATAAGGAGTATGCTCAAGCTCAGGAAAGAGCGAACGAGGAAATTTCTATTCCTGCGGCTGACGACAAGGCTATTGCGTGGATAATGTATCAGAGCTCCGACTACAACATTTCTTACAGCGTGGGCGACACCTACGACCCCACCGCAAAGACCGACGGACTTATTGCCAACAACGTTATCATAGACGGCGCAGGTCAGTATTCGGTAAGCCTTGATTTCAGCGACTGCGGCATTGCCAAGGGTGTTGCGTTCTCGGCTCTGGGCGTTTCAAACGGCGAAAAACTGCTGCCCGGTATGATAATCACCATTGACGAGGTGCTTATTGACGGCGAAAAGTTTGAGCTTTCTGGCACTCCGTATACGTCAACAGACGACGGCAAATGCACAAGAGTAAATCTTTACAACGCGTGGATAAACAGTATTCCCGATGATGCCAGAACGGCAGACGGCGATCTTACCGATGCTACACCTACAGCCATGGATCTTGGCAGCACTGTTATGAGCAAGCTGGAGATAAAGTTTACCGTAACTATGCCGTAAGCTGAACTGTGTATATACTATATATATTAATACCCGTGCTGATGTTAAGTCGGCACGGTTTTTTGTGTATATTGCAAAGAGAAAGCGTCGCATTTTACGCACGATTTGTTGATAGTTGCCTATTGACGGGCGCGGCTTATTATGATATACTGTATATATCAGATATACACACCTTGAAAAGAAAGGAGCGGTGTCATGAACGTGAATATAAGCTATACCAGCGAAAAGCCTATGTATGAGCAGATAGAAGACAGCATAAAGAAAGACATCTTTGAGGGGCGGCTGAAAAACAACGAAATGCTCCCGTCGGTGAGGCAGCTTGCCAAGGACTTAAACGTCAGCGCGATAACCACCAAGCGCGCGTATATGGACTTAGAGCGCGACGGTCTGATATATACGATAGCAGGCAAGGGAACGTTTGTAAAAGCGGACGATATAGGCAATATTCAGTCTGCGGCGCACCAAAAGGCGCTAGATGAGTTTGACAAAGCGGCAAGGCAGGCAAAAGAATACGGCATTGAAAAAAAGGCGCTTAAAGGCGTTTTAGATGAAATATACGGAGGATCAGAAAATGAATGATATGGCTATAGAAGTTAGAGATCTGTGCAAGAGTTTTGGTGATTTTAAGCTGAGCGACGTTTCGTTCTCTCTTGAAAAGGGAGCGGTAATGGGGCTGGTAGGTCAGAACGGCGCAGGCAAAACTACTATTATAAAACTTATGCTCAACGCTTTGGATCGCGACAGCGGCAGCATAAAGCTCATGGGTCTTGACAATATAACAGATGAGATAGAAATAAAAACGCAGCTAGGCTACATCTCGGATGACGACTACCTGTTGGTGACGTCAAACCTTAAAAAGTATGCAAAAATGTTCGCGCTTATGTACCCCACTTGGGATCAGAAGCTTTTTGAGCAGTATGCCACGCGGTGGGAATTGCCGCCGACAAAGAAGTTCGGCGAGTTTTCAAAGGGCATGAAGATGAAAGCCATGTTCGCTTTAACTTTGGCGCACCACCCGAAGCTTTTGCTGCTAGATGAACCCACCAGCGGACTTGACCCCGTTGCAAGAATAGAAGTGCTTGACTTTCTGCGAGAGATAGTATCCGACGGCGAAACTTCGGTGCTATTTTCAACGCACATAACGGGCGACCTTGACAAGATAGCAGACTACATAACCGTTGTTATAGACGGCAAAGTGACCGAGAGCCTTTCGGTTGATGCCGTTGAAGACAAGTATGCGGTGGTGCAGGGAAGTATCACAGCGCTGAATGAAGAGAACGAAAAACTTGCCGTCGGCATACGCAGGGGTCATTCAAGCTTTGAAGCGCTCGTTGAGAGGCGCTATGTTCCGTCTTTTGGCGATGTTTCGGTGCATACCCCCAACGTTGAGAACCTGCTCACATTCAGCATATGGGGCAACAGAGCGGATATAGTTGAGATAGAGGACAAAACAGAGGGTGAGAAAGATGTCTAAAAAGCCAAAAGAACAGATAAAATACGACCCTAAGATGAGCGTGAACCGCAGGTTTGCAAAACTGCGCCGCACCATGCTAAGCAAAGTTCAGATAGGGGCTGAGGCGGCATATATTATCATTTTGCTCGGCTGTTTAGTATTGTGCGCGGCAGTAGCATATATAAGACAGCCGGGGTTGCTTTACGGCGCAGGTGTGTTCGTGGTGATGTGCGCCAGCTTTATGTCAATGTTCAGAACGTTCAATCTTGACCCCCAGAATGTTGCATCGCTGATGTCAACATCTGATGCCCCGAAAGGCTGCTATGTCACCTCAATTCCGCTGATAGCCATGCCCGTTACGGTAAAACAGGTGTATGCATATAACGTGCGGCAGTATAATATTTTTACTGTGCTGTCCACCGCGGTCATGAGCACCTTTGCGCTGGTGTATTCGCTTGTGTTTGATAATGTGCATAACTCGCCTGCCGCTTTGATGATAGCCATAATGTTAATGGAAGTGGTAATTATCTCATATGCATGCGCATCGGTATCTAAAAGAACAATGGCAAAAGGCGTTATTGCAACTGTAAGCCTCTGCATTATGTATATACTGTGTGTCTTTGCAGGCGCTATAGGCGATATCGTAAAGAAAGATGCAGCGTTCCCCATTGATATTTTTGTGTATGCCGCGTATGCCGTAACAGTAGTGATAATTCTTGCAAAACAGCGGCATGATCTTAAAATGCTTGAGGGCAAGCCGTGGGACTTCGATATAAAAAAGCAGAGCGGCTTCTTTGGCGAAGTATTAAAGCTGGTTCGCTTTTGCGGTGAATGGAAGATAATGATAGCCGCGCCTCTGCTGGGGGCAGCCGTATCGCTTCTGGCAAGAGATATTATGATACGCTCAATGACTGACCTGTTCATTATGTGGATATTGTGCAGCACGGCGATAACATATGTCAGCCGTAAGTACAAGGTGCTCATCAGTGGGCCGTTCAAGGCAAAATTTCTGCCGCCTGCCATACTGCTGATATGCGATATTTTGTTTGCCGAGTATGCAATAGTCGCCCTGCCGACGACTTTGGTGTTCTGCACAAAACAGCATCTGTTTATAAGAAGCCTTTCGCTGCTTGCCGCGTATATATTTATGCAGATATTCCATATGATCGCCACGGGAGATATGAGCATTTCGGGAAACGCCATGCCAAACTCCTACAAAGGCTCTGTCTTAATATGTTTTTCGGCAGGTGCGTTTGTGGGGGTTGATGGCATTTTAGAATTTATCTTTGAAAAGAATATACCAAACAGATACTATGTGATAGTCATACTTGTGATGATCGCTCTGGCAGCCGTGCTCAGGGTGCTGAGCAGCAGCGTTGTGTACAAAAGAATGCGCGTGTGCGGCAGAAAAGTTCGTAAAAAGAAACAAGTGCGCGAGAAAGAGCTTTCATATGTATAGAGCGGCTCACGCTGCCTAAAATATTTGTAGGAAACTAAGAGAGGGGCATTTTATGAAGATAGCGTTTTTTGATACCAAACAGTATGATGTGCCGTGGTTTGAAAAATTCGGCAAAGAAAGCGGCGTTGACTTTAAGTTTTTTGAGACTAAGCTAAGTGAAGATACCGCACAGCTTGCAAACGGCTGCGAGGGCGTGTGCGTGTTCGTAAACGACAGCGTGAACAGCGCCGTTATTGACAGGCTTTGCGAAATGGGCGTAAAAATAATAGCGCTGCGGTGTGCAGGCTATAACAACGTTGATGTAAAACACTGCTTCGGCAAAATCCACGTGCTGCACGTTCCTGCCTATTCGCCCTATGCGGTGGCGGAACATACCATGGCAATGCTGCTGACCTCGATAAGGCGCATTCACAAAGCATATGACCGCACTAAAGACTTCAACTTCAGTCTGAACGGTCTCACCGGCTTTGAGCTGCACGGCAGAACGGTAGGCGTTGTGGGCACGGGGCGCATAGGCAGAGTGTTTGTAGATATCTGCCGCGGCTTTGGCATGAACGTTATAGCTTATGATAAATTCCCTGCGGAGGGCAGCGGCATAAAATATGTTACAAAAGACGAGCTTTTTGAGCAAAGCGATATAATTTCGCTGCACTGTCCGCTCAACGATGAGAGCTATCATATGATAAACGCCGACAGCATAGCGAAGATGAAAAAAGGCGTCGTTATCGTCAATACCTCACGCGGCGCACTGATAGATGCCGAGGCGCTGCTTGACGGTATAAAAGAGCGCAGGGTAGGGGCTGCGTGCCTTGATGTTTATGAAGAAGAGGCTGATATATTTTTTGAAGATTATTCGGGGCATATCGTTGCCGACGATACGCTTGCAAGGCTGATCACCATGCCCAACGTGCTGGTCACATCGCACCAAGCTTTTCTCACCGAGGAGGCGCTTGCGAATATCGCAGAAACTACAGTAAAGAACATCACGCAGTTTTTTGAAAGCGGCAGCTGCCCGAATGAGCTTTGCTACCGCTGCGGCAGCGTAGAAAACTGCCGTAAACAAAGGGCGGAAAGGTGCTTTTAGAAGCTAGAGGCAAGAAGCAAGAAACGCGCCCAACTGCCGAAGATCCCTCACCACCAAAACTGTCGGCGGAGAGGGATCTTTGCTATTTAAGCTTTTGGCATATCCTATTTATTTTGCGCACTACCATGTCGCCGCTCAGGCGATTCTTTTTTTGTCCGCAGTTCATCATATCTATCAACAGATGAAGCCGTTCTCGGTCGTCCACTCTCTTTTCAATAAGCGTTAAAGTGTAGTCACCCACTTCGTATCCATAGCTTATCATTCTGTCCACCGCATTGCCGCCAAGAGAAAAACTGTCCATAATCCTGTGTCCGTCCTGAAGATCAACATACAGCACAGGGCAGGGCGGCGTAAACGAGCGGTAGGCATAGTCAAAGCGGTCAAACTGCAAAGAAATTATCAGATCGGGTCTGTAATGCTTTAACGGCAGCAAAGGAACATTGTCGATTATCGCCCCGTCAAAATGGCATTTTCCGTTTATCGTCAGCGGCTCCATTATCGGCGCGACCGTCACCGACGCTTTCAGATATTCCCTTATATTGCCTATCGGCTTTTCGTTTATCAGATAATATCTCGCCCGCGGCTGCGGCGGTATCCAGCAAACTGTGTACAGCGGCGCACTTATAACATCATCGTCCGCGCGTATCATATCAACCAAAGAATATATCTCTTTGCCTTTAAGATATTTAAGATATAATTCGCTCACCGAGCAGCCCGATACGCTTCTCCATATGTCCTCCGCCAGAGCGAGTTTCCCCGTGCAGAACGCGTAACTGTTCAGCGTGCCTATGGAAGCCGCCGATACCGCCGTTACATCAAAGGACTTGTTTTCGGAAAGCGCTTTCAGAAATCCTATCTGATATGCTCCTTTGGCTATGCCTCCCGATAAAACAAGTCCCAATGAAAGCGCCATGATCAGCCCTTGCCGTCATCTTTGACCGCCCATATCAAGGCTATCACCCAGCCTATGAACAGCCAGCCCAAAAAGAAATTCATGCAAAAGATAGCGCCTTTGTTCAGTCTGCCTCTCGCAAAAGCCACTATAGTAGGTATAAAATATACGACAATACCCACAAGTATCAGCAGTACCAGTAAAAATCCTTCCATTTATATTCCTCCTGTTTGTATAATTGTGTAGATACAGCTCAAAATACATCACAAATGTTGTATTTTAATTATTATAACATCGCTTTTGTCGTTTGTCAATATAAAATGTGTGATGTTATAATATTTTTAGGCAATATCAACATATCGCAGGAGATGATTTTGTGAAAGATAACCTCTATCTATACCCGAATATGGTAAAAGTCAGAAAAGAGCGCATGACGCAGGCAGAGCTTGCCCTGCAAATAGGTATCTCTCAGCAAGAGGTCAGCAGATACGAAAGCGGAGAGGTGAGAGCGCCTATAAGCTATCTGACAGACCTTGCCAATGTGTGTGAAGTCAGCGTTGACTACATTCTTGGCAGAGGGGCAGCCAAAAGCGATCTTTCTAAAGATGAATTGCATATCGTTGAGATGTACTCTGCGCTGAACAATGATAATAAAATTCGCGCACAGGAGCGTATTTCAGCCTTGCTCGATATGCAAAACGGTTCTGATAAAGACTAGCAAAACATCGCAAACAAAAAAGACCCTGCTTCGGGTCTTTTTTTCATATGTAAGCTTACTTTTATTCCTCCGCAATTATCCCTCCGCCGACAACATACTCGCCGTCGTAGAACACCACCGATTGCCCTGCGCATACGGCTTTCTGCGGCGTTTCAAACGTGGCAAGCACCCTGCCGCCCTCAATAGGTGAGATAACAGCCTTTGTCTCTTTCTGGCGGTATCGTGTGCGCGCCGTCACAGTAATTGGCGATGTAAGCGTGTCAAACGGTATGAAATTCAAGTTTTCCGCAACGAGAGACGAGCGGTAAAGCTCCTCCTGCGTGCCTAAGATAACACTGTTGTCTGCGGCGTTTTTTCTTACCACAAAAAGCGGCTGACCGTATGAAACGCCAAGCCCCCTGCGCTGACCTACCGTGTACCTGATTATACCCTTGTGCCTGCCAAGCACTGTGCCGTCCGAAAGTCTTATTTCACCCTCCGGAAAAGCCTTGCCGACTCTGTTTTCAATAAATTCGGCATGACCGCCGTCTTTGATAAAACAAATATCCTGACTGTCGGGTCTGTCGGCAGCAGGCAAAAGTTCTTTCCTTGCGGCGGTGCGAACGTCGCTTTTGTTTTGCTCGCCCAGCGGAAAAATAACGTGCGCCAGCTGCTTTTGCGTAAGAGAGTACAGCACATAGCTCTGGTCTTTGCTCTCGTCAAGAGCCTTTTTCAAAAGCACTCTGCCGCCGCTGTTTTCCAGCCGCGCGTAGTGCCCCGTTGCTATCATGTCGTACCCGAGCTTTAGCGCCCTTTCCAAAAATGTGCCGAACTTTACTTTTCTGTTGCACACAACGCACGGGTTGGGCGTTGCGCCCTTAATGTAAGTCGCCACAAAGTTGTCTATAACATACTTTTCAAACTCGCTGCGGCAGTCAATAACATCAAACCGTATGCCTATTTTTTGCGCCACCGCGCGCGCATCTTCAATGTCTTTGTCGTTGCCTTTCAGCCGCATTATCGCGCCGCCGACGGAATATCCCTTATCAATAAGAAACGCTGCGGCGACAGAACTGTCAACTCCGCCGCTCATCGCAACGCAAACCTTTACATTATTCATACATTTATGCTTCCTATAACGTCGCCTGCGTGAACGTCATTGCGCGTTATGTTGCTGTCAAGCAGCAGCCCTACCGTAGAGCCTGCCGGCGCGGCAGAGACCTTTTTTCCGTCACGGCCTATAGCAATAACCTTTGTCTTTACGGTCGTTCTGTTTGCCGCGTGAACTATCAGAGCATTGCAGTCAACGTGCGCTATGCCAACGCCTATGTTTCCGAACACCAGCACCCCTGCGCCCTTAGCGTAATCGACCTTTTCAATAAGCATTCTGAACTGGTTGTCCTCGGGGCGGGGCCTTAAAGCCGAGAAATTGTCGGTCTGCTGTTTCGCGGCGGCAATGGGGTCGGTCGCATATTTCGGCTGTTCTTTCCTCTGCGCCGTCATCGAGGCAACGGGTGAAAAATATTCCTCGGGGTCAGCCACCGTCTTCGGCACAAAATCACCGGGGGAACGTGTGCTTTGCTTTGCAGGGCGTTCACGCC
The DNA here is from genome assembly GCA_947589355.1 of uncultured Clostridia bacterium. GTDB lineage: Bacteria > Bacillota > Clostridia > Oscillospirales > Ruminococcaceae > UBA7477. Next base: position 13,469 of record CANPZC010000021.1, on the reverse strand, counting down.
TCGGCTGCCTGTTTTCCTCCGCCTGCCTTACTTCAATGGGCGGCGCGCTTTGCACCACAGGCGGCGTTTCAGCCTCGCTTTCTTCCTCGTAAGTAAAAGTGTTTTTCAGAAATGTTACAAATTTATCCAGCATATTTTTCGACCTCATTTTCTCAGTGAGAATATTTTTTCGACTGCTCTACCGCGAGAGCATCACATCTTTCATTTTCTTTGTGCCCTGCATGACCTTTCACCCATACAAACTCAACGTCATGCACTGCCAGCAGTTCCAGCAGCTTTTCCCACAGATCTGGGTTCAGCGCCTTTTCGTTATTGCCGCGAGTCCAGCCGTTTTTGCGCCATTTTTCTGCCCAGCCTTTGGTAACAGCATCAATTATATACTTGCTGTCGCTCGTCAGCACAACTTTGCAGGGTTCTTTCAAAGCCCCCAAAGCGGTTATGACCGCGGTAAGCTCCATGCGGTTGTTGGTGGTCTGCGCGCTGCCGCCCGAAAGCTCTTTCACGTTTTTTCCGTACCTGAGTATCGCGCCCCAGCCGCCCGGCCCCGGGTTGCCCGAACACGCGCCGTCGGTAAAAATTTCAACAGTTTTCATCAAATGCCCATACCTTTTAAGATGTTATACAAAAATATTATACAACATTTTTTTACTTTTTGCAATAGTTTTTTGTAATATTTATAAAAACGCCGATCACGCCGTATTTTTGGGCGATTATTTTCTTGGCTGCGGCAGGAAAATGCATATTTTTATAAAAAGTATGAAAAAGTATTTGAAATTTGAGAAAATGTGTGTTATAATAAAGAAAGGAATGACCGTTTGTTTTCACGGCGTTTGAAATAATTTGCATTTCAGATATATTTTTACATAGAGAAAACGGGATAACAAAAACGAAAGGAACGATTATTATGGTAGAGAGAGAACAAAGGTCGGCTGCAAAAACAGTGCTTGTAGTAATGCTGATAGTTGAACTTGTGATAGTGCTGCTTATTTTTGTGACGACTATACTTTTCAGCGACTCCGAAAGCGCGCCGTCACTTTTGGGACACAGCTTCTACATTTCGGATATGGAGAAAATGGACGATGCTGTAAAATATGATTCAATGGTAATAGCCGAGAACGGCAGACCCGACGGCAGCGTTGTCGGCGGCGTGATACTGTGCAAGGATATACCGGGCTTTGATACGGGAATATTTCGCGTTGTAAGCGTTGAGGCGACCACAGATACATTTATATATAACGTCTGCATGGACGGCGACCCTGAAAGCATTTTCGCTATCGATGCCAAAAACGTTATCGGCGAATGTAAGTATGCGGTGCACAGCCTTGGCAGAATGGTGCTTTTTATAAAATCAAAGATAGGCGTGCTGGTGTGCGTTATAATACCCGTGCTGGTGCTTGCGTTTATTGAACTGATACTGGGATTTGTCAAGGAAATGAAAAGGCGCGATCTGCAAAAACGCCGCGAGCATGTAAGGCAGGAACAGGCGAAAAATTACAGCACCAAGCGCCACCGCGACAGAGAGTTTTCTGTTGATGATTTCAAAAATGAGGAGATAGAGCTTCGCAGAAAGCATCAAAGAAGCAACAGCGAATTTGTAAGACCCGACAGAAAGGCAGTCAGAAGTCTAAGACCTTCGCGCGATGAGCGCACCAAGCTTATGGAAATACCTGCCGCAAAGAATATGGACGACGAGCCGGAAGATACCGTATTTGAAGCGCCTGCGACTTCAAGCGTCGGCATAAAGACAGGCTTTGAAGATCACGAATACAAGGAAATAAAGGTGGCAAGAAATTCCGCGCCCGAAGTACCCGAAGATAATTATAATACTTATGAAGAAAAGCCACAGCAGACTGAAAATATCGAAACTGTGCAGAGTGAACAAGCCGCCGAGCCAGTTGAAGTTGTTGCAGATGCAGCAGAGGCGGCAGAAGTAACAGAAGAAGCGGCAGCGCAGCCCGAAAGAAAGCAGCTGAAGCCCTCGATGTCGCTTGAAGAGATGATGGCTCTTATGAACGACAGAAAGGAAAAGCTGAAAGATGATATCAGAAAAAACAGCAACTGATGCAGTTTTACGAGGCTGGAAAGATGAAGACATCGGCGGCATGATAGCCGTTTGGAACGAAGTTGTTGACGAGGGCAATGCTTTTCCGCAGGAGGAGCGGCTTGACGAAAACAGCGGCAGAGAGTTCTTTTCACAGCAGACTTACTGCGGCGTGGCGATAGCAGGCGGCGAGATAGCGGGTCTTTACATACTTCACCCGAACAACGTCGGCAGGTGCGGTCATATATGCAACGCAAGCTTCGCGGTGAGCAGCAGTTGCAGAGGGCAGGGGATAGGTGAGCTTTTAGTGCGCGACTGCCTTGAAAAAGCCAAAGGATACGGCTTTAGCGTGCTGCAATTCAATGTCGTGGTAGAGAGCAATATGCGCGCGCGGCGGCTGTATGAAAAACTGGGCTTTGTGCAGCTTGGCGTTATACCCAAAGGCTTTCGCATGAAAGACGGAAGCTTTGAAAACATCTGCCCATACTATCATGAACTGTAAAAAATAACGGAGCATCGAAAAAATGCTCCGTTTTTTGTTATACGGTAATTTCAGCGCCTAGGTACAGCGAGCAGATGACACACTCTTTCACGGGCGCGTCAAGTATTATGTCAAGAGCCGCGCGGTAAAGCTGTAGCTGCCTGCTGTAACGCTGCGAAAGCACATCGGCAGAGGAAACCTTGTCGGTCTTGTAGTCGACCAGCACATAGCCGCCGCCCTCTTTGAAAACGCAGTCTGCAACACCTTGCAGCATACCGTCAGAGCCTGCAATATCGCTGAAAAGCTCCTTGTCAAGCGCCATATCAGATATCTTCACCAAAAACTGCCTTTCTCTCAGTATCTCGTCCGATGCTGCCATTCGCTTTGCAATATCGCTATTGAAAAATTTCTTTAGCGCGTCAAGGTATATCTGATCTGCCTCCTGCGGCGAAAAACGCCCAAGGCTCATCACCCTGTCAAACTCGCCGTCAAAATCTGCGGCGGCATTTTTTATGTCGCAAAGTTCCATGAACCTGTGTGTAAGAGTACCCCTTTCGGCAGCGCTTAAACCTTGCCGCTTTTCCTCAGAGCTTGCCCGCGGCTTGAAAGCGCCGCTTTCTCTGCGCTTGTGAACTATGTCGGTCACCGAGAGTTTCGCTTCGTCGGGCAGCTGTTTTGGCTGCGGCGAGGCTATAGAAGAAGCAAGTTTTTTCACAAGATCTTTGTCGGCTGCCGTTTCAGCGCTTTTTTGTGTATCATTGATCTTAAGCGCTTCGTTTTCGCAGCTTATGAGAATATCGCATTCATCTGAAACATCATCAATGACCGAGCAGTCAAGCCCCAAAAGCTCCGTCAGTTTTTCTCTGCCCGAATGGTACGCAAACACAGTAAGCACCCAGTCAAGCATACACTTTGCTGAAAGAGCCGTTTCGGGCGTTATGCAGCCGCTTTTGGCGCAGCGCATTATCATTTTGTTTGCATTGTCAGCTGTCTTTTCGTCTTCATTTTCATCTGTCGGTATCATAAGTATGAGCTGCTCACGCGCCCTTGTTACAGAAACATATAAAAGCCTCATTGCTTCGCTTATCGTTTCGCGCTCTTTTTCTGTTGTAAGCGCTGTAAAAGGCACGGTGTAGTATCTGGCAAGCAGTTCGCTGTCGGTTATCTTTATGCCTATGCCGTATTCATTCAAAACTATGCTGTCGCGCTTTTCGGAAAGAAATTCATTATCCAGCTGCGTAAGTATCACAAACGGAAATTCAAGCCCCTTTGATTTATGCATAGTCATAACGTTTACGGCATCGTTCGTTTCTGTTGCCAAAGCAGCCTGAGAAAAATCCTTGCCGTTTTCGGTTATGTCGTCAAAATAGCGTATAAATCCGCTCAGACCGCCCGTAGAATTGCTGTCGTAACCGTCCGCGATGTCAAGCAGCAGCCGCAGGTTCGCCTGAGAACGTTCACCGCCGCTGAGAGATGCCGAAAGTATGTAAAAATTCGTTTCGGTGTACAGCTTTCGTATCAGTCGGCTCATTGACATCGCGCAGGCAAGATAGCGGTATCTTCTTATCTTTTGCAAAGCGTTTTCGCATTTTTCCGCGAGCGCCTTATCCTCGTCATTTTTTGAGAACTCTGTCATAATGCCGTAAAAGTTTGCGGTATTGCTTTTTGCTGAAATTTTCAGCTTTGCGGCTTCTTCATCTGTAAACTGAAATATCGGCGACAGCATTACAGCCAGCATAGCCGTATCGTTCAGAGGATCGTCAATTACTTTCAGCAGTGATGTCATCAGCGATACCTCGCGCGAGAGCAGGTAGCCGCTTATCTCACGGCTGGCAACTTTCAGTCCGTACTTTCCAAGCGCCTGCGCCGCCGCAAGGTTTACCTTGTTCGTTCTCGTCAGTATGCAAAAATCGCTCGGTCTGCAAGCGCGCCGTGCTTTTATATCCTTGTCATATACCAAAACTCCCTGCAACAGCATTTCTTTAATTATACGCGCCGCCTCGTCAAACTCATGTTCCTTGCTGCATACTGCCAGTCTGGCAGGCAGGTCGTCTTTGGTATCATAACATTTTTTTGCCCCGTAGTTAAGCCTTTCGCCGCTTACATAGTCCACTTCGCCAACAGTCTTGCTCATCAGGCGAGAGAACATAAAGTTTGCGGTGTTTATAATATTCTGGCGGCTCCTGAAATTCTGCGTCAGAACTATCTCTTGCAGCTTGTCTTTGTATCTTTCATCGGCAGCGGCTGCCCTTGCGGCGGCAAACAGCTTGGGGTCTGAGCGGCGGAACTGATATATAGCCTGCTTTATGTCGCCCACAATAAATACGTTAGTACCGAAAATATCAGGGTCTTCGGTATTTGAAAGACACTTGAAAATAAGTTCCTGCAATTTGTTGGTATCCTGATACTCGTCTATCATTATAACGCCGAACTCACCCTGATCCACAAGTTCTTTGCAAAGCCCTGTTCTGCTTATAACGCCGTTTTCCTTTTCAGCCAGAAGTGAAACGGTCATCAGCTCCACGTCTGCAAAATCGCAGCAGCTTCGCTCTTTCTTTTCTTCCGATATAAGCTCGTCTGCCTGTTTTACTATCCCGTAAAGCGTTTCAATAATATCTGCGCTTATCTTGCAGTCTTTTGTTACTTCTTCAAACGGGCCGCTCAGGTCATCGCGTATATTTCTGATCCGGTCTTTGGCTTTGTCACGGCGCTTTTTTATTTGCTCTTTGATAAACCCTTGCTGTTCCAGCTGCGCTTTGTCATTTTTGTCTATAGTGGGATACTTGATAGTTGCGAATTTCACATTTCCCGGCATCTCATATAAGCTTGTGTACCGCTCTTTTAGGTCGGGAGCAGAGTAACCTTTCAAAAGCGCTTTTTCAACATCTTCAATAACTTCAAGGTCGCTGCCAAGCACATCAACAGTTACGTCATAAGAGTATCTTTCGGCAATAATAATGCACTGCTCAATATACGCGCTCGCCTTGTGACAATTTTCAATACTCTGTTTCAGCAGCATATTGCCAAATGTCAGGCAGCCGTCGTCGCTGCGCAGTTTTTCAAGGCTGTCTTGCATATATTCGTCTGAAAACGGTATGCTCCTGAGATACAAGTACATGATCTCCGCGGCGTTTATTATGTCGCGTTTTTTTGTGCTGAATTTTTTGTGTAATAACTCCATTTTTTCGGGGAAGTCTTCGTAGTGCGCATCAACAGCCTTTTCAAGCATCTCTTTTCTCAGCAAAAGAGAGTCGTTTTCTTCCATTATCCGCAGATCGCTTTGCAGCCCCATCGCGTGAGCGTTGTTTTTTACAAGCTCCAGACAAAATGCGTTTATTGTCACTATCCTCGCGGTCTGAAGTTTGCTCTGCTGCTGTGCGAGCCAGCTGTTTTCGGGGTATTTTGCAGCCTGCTCGCCCAAAGCGTTCGTAAGCTTTTCTCTCAGCTGCGCAGCTGCCGCGTTTGTAAAAGTAACGCAAAGCAGCGTGTCGGCAGGCACCTTGTTTTCCTCATCGCTGAGTATTCGTATTGCGCGCTCTATAAGCACGGCGGTCTTGCCGCTGCCTGCCGCCGCAGGAACTACCGTGCCTTTGCCTTTGGCGCTTATCGCCTTTATCTGTTCATCTGTCCACATTTCCGCCATAGCTGTCAGCTCCTTTCTGTCGGCTGTTTATCATCTTTCTCAGCTGTGCCGCCGACGCATATTGAAGCAAGCAGCCGCTCTTTGTCCTCGTCTATTATCAGTATGGCATCGTCGCGCTCGGGCGTTGAGCATATGTTTTTATATGCGCAGTATTTGCAGGGCAGATGATCTTTCTTTCCTGTCGGCATAGAACATATATCGCCGTCGGCAAGCCTTTTTGCCATGCATTTTATCTTGTCAACGGCATATTGTTCGAGATTTTTCATCGAGGGCGCGTTCAGCACAAAATCCCGACCGTCTTTGTTGTAAACATTTTGTTGAGTTATTGTAACAGGCGAGTATCCGCCGCCCATAGAGGTCATAGTTCTTACAAGCTCCATGTCGTCCGTTACCACACCGCTGCGCTTCATCGAAGACATTACCTTTTTAGCCTTTGCTTCAAGCAGCTGTCTGTCCGCTTCATCGCGTATCTCTTTTTCCGTCAGACCGCCTAATTTTCCTTTTTCAGCCGCACTGTTTATTATCTTCAATATATCGCTCTTTGACATAAACTTGTCCTGCTCTCCCGCGTGAACGTATATAACGCCGGCAGGTTCTATGTCATCATTTGTTTCGCTTATCTTTTCCATTATCGCGTAAAGGTATATAAGCATCTGCAAGTCAAGCCCGTGGTAAATGCTTTCGTAATTGAATACCTTGTCGCCCGTCTTGTAGTCAACGACCCTGACATACTTCTTGCCGTCCTTTGTCGTTATCATGTCAATGCGGTCTATTATGCCGTACAAGCATATTTCATCGTCGTCACCCGTGCTGAAAACAGCCGCGCCGTTGTCAGCGGTCAGCTTATATTCGTATGCAACAGGCTTTATGTCAGGGTTACTAAGCTCTTTGCGTATGTTCATAACCGCCGCGGTTATCTGATCTTTCACCGCCTTGACATTTGCCCTGAAAGCGGCGTTTTTGCCGAAATCTCCGCCCATGCTCTCTTCAATATATTCGTCGGTGCAGCGGCTTACCTCTGCATACGCTTCATCGTCTGTCATGTCGGGGCGTTCATTAAAAAGCGGCGCTATCTTTTCAAAGCATTTGTGCGCTATCAGACCTACATTTACAGCTGCCATAGTTACTTTGCGCGCGCTTTTGATACCCATTCCGTATTTGCAGAAATAGCCGAACGGACATTCAAAAAAGCTTTCTGCCGCAGTCGCGGAGATCCTCAGCCCGTTTTTCATAAACAAGCTTTTGGCCGTTTCGCGTGAAAGTTTGTGCTGCGTTTTGCCGCCGAAAAGTTCTCTTTCTATATCTTCCGCCAAAGCCGCATATTCGGGGTAAGGCGCAAGAGCCTCTTTTATTGCAGCCGCCTTGGCGCGGTCTTTTCCTATAAGCTCCGAATATTTATATATCGCAGACTTCGGTGAAACGCAGAAAAACTCCGTTCCCTGCTGAGAAACGTTAAGCGTTATGTCTTTTGTGAACATACCTTTTATCTGCATCGCAAGCTGAGAGGGCGACAGCACATCGCCTTTCTTATCGGCGCGCGGTATGCATATATACAGCCGCTCGCTCGGTGCAGAGAGAGCGCGCAGGCATGAAAATCTTTCCGCTTTCAGATTTGTTTCCAGCCGCTTTTCCATATGTATGTCAGCCTTTTCCATTTTCAGCTTTTCGCGTTCCGAAAACAGCCCCGAAAGTTTCGCATTTTTTGGGAAAAGCCCGTCGTTCACACCTATTACGAACACCGCCTTTATGTCGGAGAGCCTTGAATGTTGAGCCCCTGCCGCTATAACAGCATCAAGTTTCTGCGGCGGAGAAGAAATATTCGTCTGCAAAAGCATAGTGCGCAAAAGATCGCGATATTCGGCTATGCTTATTTTTTCATCTCCCAAAGTAAGATATATAGAGCTGCACGCCTCCAAAGCCCTGTTCCACAACTGCTCCATTATCTTGGATATATCTTCATCTTCGCCGCCGTCATAGTTTTCTATCTGCGTTTTCAAAAATTCGTTGAAAGCCGAGAATATCTCTTTCGCGCTTGCATCGCGGCATTTTTCTTTCAGCGCTGCCAAAGGCTGTATCATCTTGCGGCGTATAGCGTTTAGTTCCTCAAGCTCTTTTTTACGGTCTTCCTGTGTGCGGCTGTCGCTTGCGGTAAGATCATTTTGCCACATATCGCCGTCCACAGACCACTTGAAAGCGTACTCCTCTATCTTGGAAGCCTCCGCCATCGTTATAGAAGAAAACGGCGATTTTATGTAGGTAAGCAGCGACTTTGTATGAAACTTCTTTGATGATATGTTTTCAAATACCGCATCTATGAACATCGCGGGAGATGAGCGCGCCACCACATTTTTCTGATCTGTAAAAAGCGGCACATCATACCTGTAAGCCATATCCTCCAGAATGTCGGCAGCATTTGTAAGATCTCGTGAAATTATCGCAATATCGCCGAAAGCGTACCTCTCATCTCTTACCAGCCTGCGAATTTCGGCAAAAACATATTCAGCCTCGGCGTATACATCGGCAGAATTTGCAATGGTAACTCCGTCACCGTCAAGACCTGTTTTTATAGCAGGCGCAAAAACGTTGTCTGCCACCGCCCTTACGCAGGCGTTTATGTTTTCTTCTTCCGCTTCAATGTGCTGAGTTTTTATTCCCGTTTCAGCCGCAAGTTCTTCCAACCGCTTTTTGGTAGAAATACATTCCGCATACGGCGACAGGGGAGCGCGCCTTATATCAGCGTTCCTGCCCTTGCCTATGGTAAGCGCGATCGCAACGTTCTCAGCCTGCGTGAATATCTCATACAGCAGCGCCTGCTGGTCTGCGGTGAAAGACGAAAAACTGTCAAAATATACATCGCAGCCTTTGAAAATGCCGTTTTTGTGTATGATGTCAGCCGCTTCCGAGACAGCCGTGCTTATGTCTTTCAGCCCGTATTTTTCAAGCTGCTGCGTGTAAAGCTCGTAAAGCCGCGCTATGTCGTAAAGCTTGTCCGAAACAGTGCCGCTCATCTGCTCGGCGGCCGCCATCAGCGTGTTGCAGTCAACAGCGCTTTGCCGCAGCTCGTCAATGGTGTCGCACACGCTTGAAAAAAAGCCGCACTTTGAAAGCGAGCGTTTGAAATACCTCGCGCCCCCAAGCGATGAAAACTCCTTGCACGCCTTATACATCATTATCAGCCGCGCATCGTCCGAGCAGTATTTTCCGCTGCTGCCGTATTGCTCTACCAGCCGCTTTGACAGCTTGTTAGGGCCTATCACTGCCATTTTGTTGAAAGCCTTTGCCCCCAGTATGCCGTATATCTTCCTGTCGTATACAAGCGAAAACTGGTCGGGTATTATAATGCAAACGCGCCTGCCGCTTTCTATGCTCTCCTTTGCCATTTCGGCAAGCAGCCGAGTTTTAGAGCTGTGCTCCGTGCCCGTTATTATCCTTAACATAGCGCTTCCCTTTCCTTAAATAATATACTGTAATTATACCACTTATTAAGCCTTATGTCAAGCATTTTAAGTACAAAAAAACGGACTGTATTACAGTCCGAAAATTTCTTCTATCCATTCAAAAAACAAAAAGCCAAACGTCACATCATCTGCCTCTATTATGGTAATTCCTGCGTGAGTTTGCCTGTCCGCCTGTGATGAATCCGCCGCCGCGGAGGGCAAAAAGCAGTTTTGTTTGAACGACGGCAGCAGCATTGATACAAGTATCGCGGCGGATGCGGAAAGCGCGAGTATTTTTGAAGATAAATTTGTCAGCATAAAAAACGTCCTTTCGGTTTGATGTTATCATCATCATTGACCGAAAGAACGCCTTTTATTCACTTTACTTTTCGTATGCCTTGACTATCTCGCCGATGTAAGCGCAGTGATAGTCGTTTTGCGCGTAGTTGAGCTGCGCCACGCTCTTGTCAATAAAGCCCTCGGGCACAAGGTCTTGCCTGTAAAGCTTGCGGCAGATAAGTATCAGCTGCGCCTCCTCAAAGCAGGGCACACCGTCAAGCATCATCGGCGTAAGACCGCATTTTTTCATCTTGTCTGGCATATCGTATCCGCTGTTTGAGCCGCAGAACGCCAGCGCGCTTTTGTGCTCATCGGGGTAGAAAGATACCGAAAAATATTCTTCCGCGTCCAGAAACTTTTTCGTGTATCTCTGCGGTCTGATGACGGGTGCAATGCAGTTTTTGTTCCACATCACGCCTGCAAAACCCCACGAGCAGGTCATCGCGTTAAAGTCGTTTTCCTTTCCCGCGCAGATCAAAAACCACTGCTTGCCTATCTTGCAAAACGGGTCAAAACCTGTCTTTGTAATGTCACATTCTCTGAACATAATATCACTCCTTATTTTATTATATTTGTGTACGGTGTATTTATGCGGTCTTTCTGCTATACCTGAAATTTTTTCGCCAAACCTATTGACAAATTTTCTGATTTGGTGTATAATAGTATCAGGGTCAAGGTCGTTTGTTAATTCGAGCAATTGGAGCTCCCATCTTTCAAACGAGCCTTGTCTCTTTCTTATTCAAATGATAGATCTGAAAAATTTTTGAAAAACCTATTGACAAATTTTTCACTTTGGTGTATAATAATATCAGAACCGAAATTGTTTAAGCCCTTGGGGAATTCTAGTCCAAGCACACTGAACGATTCTCGGCTCTTTTTTATTCAGATGACAGATCTGAAATATTTTTTAAAAACCTATTGACAATTTTTCGTTTTGGTGTATAATAATATCAGAACCGAAATTGTTTAAGCCCTTGGGGAAGTCTAGTCCAAGCACACTGAACGATTCTCGGCTCTTTTTTATTTGATTTTTTAGTGCGCTTACGCGTAAGCAGTGACTAAAAAAGTCTTTACACCTTAGTTATTTTCGCGAACGCCGCCATTATCTTTTTCGTGCCTGCCTTGTCAAACGCTATTTCCAGCTTTATGTCAGCCGCGGTGGGCGTTGCAGAAAGCACCGTGCCTTCGCCGAATATCTTGTGCGATACCCTGTCGCCTGCCGAAAAACTCTCCGTCAGCTTTACAGGCTGTGGGCGCACAGCAGCCGCTTTGCCGAATATCTGCGGCGTTTTTTGTGCCGCCTTTGCAGATATGTTTCCTCCGCCGTATGCAGCTTCCAAAGCAGGGTCAACGCGCTTCTCTATATTCTCTTTCGGCAGCTCGTTCAAAAAACGCGAGGGCGAGGCATAGCTCATATTACCGTATATCAGCCTTTCTTTCGCGTGGGTGAGATACAGCTTGTTTTTCGCTCTTGTTATCGCAACGTATGCAAGCCGCCTCTCTTCTTCCAGATTGCCTTCATCTACCGAACGACCCGACGGGAACAAATTATCTTCCATTCCCACAACAAACACCGTCGGAAATTCCAGCCCCTTAGCAGAGTGTACCGTCATCATCGTAACATAGTCTGCATCGCCGTCAAGCTCGTCAATGTCGGTGTAAAGCGCAACTTCTTCCAGAAATCCCGAAAGCGAGGGCTCCTCAGCCTGCTCCGAATACGTCACCATCGTGGATTTAAGCTCCTCTATGTTTTCAAGCCGCGTCTGCCCCTCATCGCCCTGAGCCAACAGCATAGCCCTGTAGCCCGACTTCTCCATTACCTCGTCAAGCAGCTCTTCCAGCGGCACACTGTCGCTTATCTCTTTAAGATAGTCAAACATCGCCGCTAAATCGGTAAGCTGGTTTGCCTTTTTTTCAAGAGGCGCAAGCTCGCGCGAATCTCTCATCACCGTGATCGGGTCATCGCCGATGTCAGAGCATATCTGCTCTATCAGCGCAACTGTCGCTTCGCCTATTTTTCGCTTCGGCTCGTTTACTATTCTCTTGAAGCGCATTATGTCGGCGTTGTTGTCAATAACGTGCAGATACGCCAGAATGTCGCGGATCTCTTTCCTGTCGTAAAACTTCACGCCGCCAAATATTTTGTATGGTATGCCGCCTGCTATCATCGCTTGTTCCAACGCGTTCGACTGCGCGTTAGTGCGGTATAAAACGGCATTATCGCCATAGTGACCGCCCAAGCGCAGGTTTTCAAGCACCGTTTCGGCAACAAATTTTGCTTCGCCTGCCGAGTTTGCCGCCTTGTAAACGCATACCTTTTCGCCGTCGCCCATAGATGTCCACAAATTCTTGCCCTTGCGCTCGCTGTTGTTCTGTATAAGAACGTTCGCGCAGGTGAGAATATTCTGCGTTGAGCGGTAATTCTGCTCCAGCCTTATAACCTTGCAGCCTGCGAATTGCCCCTCAAACTGCAATATGTTCTCAATAGTCGCGCCGCGGAACTTGTAAATGCTCTGGTCGTCATCGCCCACAACGCAAAGATTTCCGTACTTAGCCGCAAGCATAGCCACCAGCCTGTACTGCGCGATGTTGGTGTCCTGATATTCGTCAACAAGTATGTATTTGTAAAGATTCTGATAGTGCGCCAGAACGTCAGGGAACTGCTCAAACAGCGTTACAGTGTTGCATATAAGGTCGTCAAAGTCCATAGCTCCTGCCGCTTTCAGCCGCTGCTGATACAGAGCGTATATCTTTGAAAGCGTCTTTTTGCGGTAGTCGCTGCCAAACATCTGCTCATACTGCTTCGGCGTTATCAGCTTGTCCTTGCTCGAAGATATTTCCGAAATTACCGATTTTGGCGGAAACATCTTGTCGGAAAGCCCAAGGTCATTAAGGCAGTCTCTTATCAGCCGCTTCTGGTCGTCGGTATCGTATATAGTAAAGCTCCTCGGGTATCCGAGCTTGTCGCATTCGCGCCGCAGTATCCTCACGCAAGCCGAGTGAAAAGTCGCCGCGGTAATGCCGCTGCCTGCCTCGCCCAGCATATCAGCAAGGCGCGTTTTCAGCTCGTTCGCAGCCTTGTTCGTAAATGTTATCGCCAAAATGTTCCAAGGCTCAACACAGTCGTATGCAATAATGCCGCGAAGTCTGCCGCGGTCGCTCTCACTGCCGTGAGCAAAACCTCTCAGAAAAGCCATGTCGCTCTCGCTTATACCGTCAGGTTCGCCCTCGTAATATGCGTTGCCGAAGTATATCATGTTCGCTATCCTGTTTACAAGCACGGTTGTTTTTCCGCTGCCTGCCCCCGCAAGTATCAGAACAGCCCCCTTTACCTGAAAAACAGCCTCTCGCTGCTTGTCGTTCATCTTTGAAAAATACTTTTCAAGCGCCAGTTGTTTCAGATCTGTATATTCTGACATATATAAAAACTCCTTATTATTTACTCATCAAATATTATACCATAAAAGCGAAAGCGTTATGGTATAATTGTCCGATACGTCGGGAGCAGACCTTTTGGTCTGCGTATCG
>CANPZC010000020.1 GCA_947589355.1 uncultured Clostridia bacterium | reverse complement strand
CAAAAGATGTTGTCGGCAAAGTGTATAAGGCTTTTCCTGCGTTTGGTTCTGCGCCTGAAAGCATTGACGTTAAACGTATTATAAATAACAAAAAAGTCAGTGGACATCATGCTATTATCCCGACTGCAAACATTGAAAATGCCGACTTGAATTCACTGCCGGAGGGACAGAAAAATATTCTGAAACTTATTTCTGCAAAGCTGATAATGGCGGCTGCCGATCCGCACAAGTACGAATCTGTAAAAGTCAAAATCGAATGCGAAAATGTTACTTTTTCTGCAAACGGAAAAACTATCCTTGAAAACGGTTGGAAGTCAATAGAAGCCGCGATTAAGTCAGAACTAAAAAATAAAAATTCCGATGCAGAAGAAAAAGACGAGGAAAAGGACGAAGAAAAGAGCCTGCCGGATATTTCACAAGGTCAGAAATTCGAGAATGTTTCAGCCGAAAAAGCCGAACATTGGACAAGTCCTCCGAAGCCATACACCGAAGATACGCTGCTGTCTGCTATGGAACACGCAGGTGATGAAAATTATGACGAAGATTCAGAGAAGAAAGGTTTGGGAACTCCTGCAACTAGGGCGGCTACTATAGAGGGACTTGTCAAGCATGGCTATGCAGAACGTAGAAAAAAACAGATAGTTGCTACCGAAAAAGGCGTTAATCTGATTGCTGTTGTTCCCGAAGAAGTTAAATCCCCGAAGCTTACAGCAGAATGGGAAATGCAGTTAAAACAGGTTGAGCGCGGTGAATACAGTGCTGATGGCTTTATGGACAATATCGAGGAATTTGTAAAAAACATCTGTCAGAAATACAGCTCTGTTGACGGTTCGGTATCATTCAGCAGTGGTACATCACAGGCTATCGGAAAATGCCCGAAGTGCGGAGCTGATGTTAGAAAAGGCAAGTATGGTTTTTACTGTACAGGAAAGTGCGGAATGAATATAGCTAAGGTTTACGGCAAGGAGCTGACCGAAGCGCAGCTCAAAAATCTGCTTGAGGGCAAGGAGATTTCTTATACTTCCAACGGCAGAAAAACCATTGTTATTCCTGATGTTGCGGAAAATGAGTATCAAGGTAAGATATATTATCAGTGGAAAACAAGGAAAGGCTGATAATATAACAATATTATGGAATTAACGCTCTTTTATAAGGGCGTTTTTTTATATTAAAAAATAGGAGGATAAAAAAATGGTAAACAATGTTGTCCTTATGGGCAGAATCGCAAACGACCTTGAAGTTAAGGTCACTCCAAGCGGCATAGCAGTGTTGTCTTTCAATATTGCTATAGAAAGACCGTATTCAAAAAATGATGAGGAAAAGAAAGTTGACTTCATCACTTGTGTAGCCTGGAAACAGCGCGCATCATTCATCGAAAAGTATTTCGGAAAAGGCAAAATGATAGCGGTTACGGGTGCATTACGCAGCCGAACGTATGACGACAAGGACGGTATACGCCACTATGTGACAGAAGTTCTTGTAGACAGTGTTTCATTTACTGGCGAAAAGAAATCTGAAAGCGGCGAAAACAAGGAAACGTCTACGGAGAGAAAGAACAGTGAACAACCGCCTACAGTTCCTGATAATTCTGAACGACCTGTAGATATGGGTAATCTTGAGGATTATGAAGATGTCCTCAATGATTACGAATCTGTTCTTAACGAAGTGATTAGTGAAGTGAACAGTTAAGGAGGTGGTAGAGATGTAAAATGGAACAACTTTTATCTTTGTACGATACCGTTTGTTGCAGCGAAAGCTGTGATATATCATGCGAAGTATGTAAGTACTTTGTTGACGGTAAATGTACAAGCATGACAGCCGAGCATAATGCTGATACTGACAGCAGCATTTTGAGCGACGGAAATAATAAAAAGAAGTCTGTCAGATAAAAAATGTGTCACGATGACACAATAAATTTTACGAGGAGCGATAGCTATGAAAATGACAATTACGATCAACAAGTACGACGGCGCTGACAAGAATAACAACCTCAGAGGATTTGCTAATGTGCAAATGGACGAATTTGCGTTGGAAAACGTAAAGATCAAAGAATCTAAGAAGGGAGAGCTTTATGCCGAGTTGCCGCGCTACAAGCGCAATAAAGGCAACGGCGAGGTGGAATACAAAGATGTGTTCCACCCTATAAAGCATGAAACCCGTCAGGCTCTTAACGAGGCTGTGCTTTCTTCTTATGAAAAGACCACAGAAAACGGTCAGAAGTTTGCATATAACTATGGCAAAGAACCGATGGCTGTTAAACAAGTTAAAGTCAGCTTGTACGAAAAAGACAATCTCAAGGGCTTTGCGAATGTAGTGTTTAATAACGGATTTGCACTTGAAAATGTCCGCATAAAGCACTCAGACAAAAGCGGCGAACTTTATCCTGACCTTGCCAAGTATTCTTTCAAGGATAAGGACGATAACGGAGAAGTTAAGCTCGATGAAAACGGTAAAGAGGTAAAAGTATACAAAGATATATTCCACCCCATTACTAAGGAATCGTACAACAGCTTCTACCGTGCTGTTATGGCAGCTTATCAGACAACATATCAAAATCGTAATAAACTTGAAGAGGTTGCGCTTGAAGATGATGTCTCAAAGGAACTGTCACCGTCAGAGGTCGATTCTGTTGGTGCATTGTCAGATTACGATGATGTCTTTGCAGACGATAATCTCGATCTTGTGCAGCAGCCTGGCAGCGGCAGAAAGTAAAGGAGTAGATCGCAGTGGCAAATGGCAAATTTGTCCGCTATTCTGCTGATGAAATTGCAAGGCTTCGTGATACGGATATGATTGACTTTTTAAGTCGGAATTATGGTTTCGACTTTCGTCGAGAAGGTCGTAGTTACAGATGTTCGCAACATAACAGTCTTGTTGTCGACGGCGATCGAAAACGTTGGTTTTGGAACAGCCAAGGGGTAGGCGGTAACAATGTGATAGATTGGTTCAAATCAATTGAACGAATGGATTTCAAGGAATGTTGCCGCCTGCTTCTAGGCGACAAAGACGATAATAATGATGCTAAGTTGATACGAACTTCATCGACGGTTCAAAAAAAGCCGGTTGAAAAACAAAGCAACGAAGAAAAAGCCGAATTTGTCGCACCGAAAAAGCATGAGGGCGGTATGTATACCCGTGTATATTCTTATCTTACCAAGAGCCGATGTATTGATGCTGATATAGTGCAAAGACTTTTCAAAGAGGGAACAATATACCAAGAGGCTGAATACGGCAACTGCGTGTTTGCAGGATATGACGAAAACGGAATATTACGGTTTGCAGAACGGCGGAGTACATCAACTTTTAAGAGATATGATACAAACGGCAAAGAAATCAAATATAGACCTAATGTTAAAGGTTCGGATAAGAGGTATAGTTTTCATCTTGATGCAGATGAAAAGACAGATTGCGTATATGTTTTTGAAGCTCCCATTGACCTTTTATCTCATGCAACTTTGACTAATATCAAAGCAAGAGATAAGTCCGCATACAGAAAAAACAATAGGCTATCTCTGTCAGGCGCAGCATCAGATATAGCCCTTAACGCATATTTGGAAAAACATAAAGAGATAAAAAAGATAGTCTTTTGTTTGGATAACGACCAGGCAGGTCATAAAAACATGGAAAAGTTTACGAACATCTATACGCAAAAAGGTTATACTTGTATATCTACGCCTGTGGATTATGGCAAAGATTATAATGATTTACTTTGCGAAGTTACCAGACGGATAAATCAACATAGAAAGACAAAAGAAAGCGACAATATAAAACAGTCAGGTTCAAACGTTGCTGCCGATTCAGACAGTGACGACGACCTAATTTCAACATCTGCCTTAAGGAGGTAATACATATGAAAAAAGGAAAGCTGAGAATGTTGTTTGCCAACATCATGGCTCTGATAACTTGCTCTATGATGTCTATAACAGCATTTGCTGATGGAACATCGCCTGAACAGGGAAATCAGTCCGCCGATGCCCTCGGCGGTATTCCGTTTCTGAACTGGATTAAATCCGTGATAACGGAATACGCATGGGTGTTAGCAGTAATCGCTCTTGTTCCTCTTGCTATAACCTATTTTTTAGGCGGTCAAGAAGCAGGCGAAAAAGGTAAGCACAAGGCGTTCAACATCTGTCTTGGAGTATTTATACTCTGTGTCGGCAATATGTTCATACAGGCTGCCAGAAGTGCCTTTGGGGCATAATGACTGACAAGTAATGCACGTTTATGTGCATTACAAGAATTGTCAGATCTTTGCCGATATTTCTTGCAATGCACATAAAATTTTTCATGGAGGTATTAAAATGAATAAACTTACACACAAAAAATGGCGCATAGTATTTAACGCCTTTGTATTGTTGTTTTTGATTCTGACTTTATTTCCTATAGCAGTCAGCGCTTATAGTGATTATAGTGTAAATGACATATCGGTGGCAGGAATAGCCGATCATATTATTGTTCGTACTGGCTTTCAAAATGCAGTCAGAACGGTTGGCTTTTCTATACTGCAATTTTTAAGCCTATTTATTGATAAGATTTATAATGCAATTACTACAATTGCAAATTATAATCTGTATGAACTTGTAGCGAAACATAGCGGAATATCAAGAGGTACTTTAGTTATGCCGCTGGTTTGGATATTGTTAAGTATAGTTTTGGGAATTGTCGCAATTCGCCTTTTTATTAAATCTGATACAAAAATAAATGAAGATATTTTGAAGTTTATTATGTGCTTTTTTATAATTTGCGTTTTCCCGGCATTTATGTCTGCGTGTCATAGCTTGCGTTCAAACCTTATATCTGACGTTAAAGATGTGAATGTTACAGATAAAAGCGGTACGCTTGGAGAACAGATATTAGCAAGTTATGTAATAGACGTTGGCGCAAGTATGAAAAACGGCGAACTCGTATACTTAAATAATAGCAAATCGTCTAACAGTATAAGTGATGCTGATATATTGAGTATTAACGCTGTATTTCCCAATACGTCAGAACAGGGTACAATTAGTGACTATGTGAGCTTTAAGGTCACAGACGATCCGAAAGAATGGAATGGTACAATAACTTACGGAATATACGATTTTTCATATATTCTGAAAGAACTTGGCATTGATAATATATATATAAATTACGCAGATGCTTTAGCTAATAATGGGAAAATAAGCATATTGCAGAGTATTACCGCTGATGAAAACGGTCATCTTGTGCAGAATTATACATATTATTCTGCTGATGAATATGCAGACAATATCATGCTGCCAAAGGCAAAGACTGCGCAGGTAAGTACAAAAGCTATACCGTCAGAATTGGGTATAAACATAAACAGCTATACTTCCTGGAGTTCATTTGAAGAAGCGTTAAAACAAGCTATAGACAAATACGTTACATCTAAGGTTTCATATGATACTGCTCAACCTATCGACGGCACTTCGCTATATACAGCAGATGTTTTTAGTGATTATGATTTAGATGTTTTGCTATCTTCAACTGAAAACGTTACGCTTGATACTTTACCGACAGCACTAGGTAATTATATAGAGTATCTGAAGCGCAGTATAGTTACTTTGGGTTATCCCTCAGAAAACATTTATAGATACGATTATGATTTCCTTTTCTGCTTGATAACGTTAATAGCAACACTTGTATCTCTTATTTTTGCCACGCTCAAACTTGGAAAAATGCTGTATGAATTGATATTTATGGAGATACTCGCGCCTGTATTTATAGCAATAGACAGCGGCACTTGGGAGGGGCAAAAAACAAAGCAAGTAATAAATAATATAATAACGACTTCGGCTATGTTTGCAATTGTGATTTTAACGTTGAAGATTTACTTATCAGTTATACTTAATATGTTTCTGATAAGTAATATGGATTTTGTAGTACGCTTAGTTTTCATAATTGCAGGAGCTGCGTTCGTTATAGACGGACCGGACTCTGTTGTTAAAATACTTGGTATGGACGCAGGCGTTAAGAGTGGATATGGTGCGTTGCGCGGTGCGCAGGCAGGCGTTCGGGCAGCAACTGGTGCAGTCAGAACAACTACAAAAGCGGCTAAATCTCTCGGCAGTATTCCTGGTGCAGTATCATCGGCATATGGTACTCATAAGGTCAATAAAAATAATGTTCGCCAGGCAAAGCAACAGGCAAGAGAGCAGGGAAAAGGCATTATTGGACGTTCAATTGCAGCAAACAAGGCACGGCTTGGTAATACAGCTATTGGTTCTGCGTATAAGAAGTCATTTGCTGATAATTCGCGCACGAATGATGACTTTAACAGGTACAAAGTTAGCAGCGGTAATGATGTTGACATAGATACGCCTGCAAATACCACGCCGCTTAACAGTGGTAATTCCGCTGGAGCAGTAAGCAGCAATACGACTGATACAAGATCTTCAACTATCAGTAAAGACAGTGCTTCAAATACTAATAACATTATTGTTAATTCCGATAACAACAATAATTCGGTTGTCGGTACAAATAAAACTGCTAACAGCACGTCTGAAAGTTCTTCCAGTGGTACATCTGTAGGTGCTAATAATTCAAGCGGTTCTGCATCATCGGCATCATCAGATACAAATAATTCTACCGTTCAGACTGTATCTTCAACAACTTCGACACCGCCTGTGCAAACTGACAAAACGCAAACATCTTCTCCGAGTGGTGGAAAAGGTTTTGCTGATAGCAGTCAGCATAATACCTCGGACGATACTTCATCGGCAGATAGTTCTTCTTATCAGATAGGTACACAACGCAGCAATCGCCGTGAGGATATAGTCAAATTTGCTGACCCCGATAAGATATACTATGACAGATCTAAGTTTAACCCATTTGAGGGAAATGAATATTTTGATTCATCAAAGGAGGAATGATTAAATGGGTATGATACCAAAGCAAACAAAAGCCTCGATAAAGATAATAGGCTCTCTCGGTCTTTATAAGATCGTAGGTGCATTTGCAGTTATCGTGTTCGGAGATACTATTTCCAAGGCTCTGATACCAAGCAGCGGTCTGCGCCTTTTGTTTGTAGCATTTTTGACTGTGGTATACTTTATACTTACGTCAAAGAGCAAAAATCCGAATAAGTATTTCATTACAGAGCTGCAAGACTATTTTAAGTTCTTATTTTCGCCGAAAACTTTTGTTCGGTCGGCTACAGACGAAGCTGCGGAAGAAAAGGAGGTGAACGGTAACAATGAGTGTGAAAAACAACTCGAAGAAATCATCACGTCAGCAGAAAACACAGAAGATACATTTGATTGACGATATTATTTCTTTCGGAGCATTTAAGGGCAATTATATTCAGTATACTGTAAACAGGAAAAGCTATTTCCTTGCTGTTATAAAAATAGCAGGGGTAGATTATGACAGCTTCTCAGATGATGATATAATTTCATGCTATAACAGCTTTGCAAAAGCAACTATGTCTATCAAACTTCCGCATAAGTATGTATTCTCCACGAGCAGACCTAATTTGCGTTCGCAGATAGATTATATTGAATATAAAGCCGAACACGCTGATACGTCGTTTCATAAAGCTCTGCTGCTGCGTGAAAAGTCACGGTTTGAAAACTTTATGAGCTTTCGTGAGGACCGGCAGGCATATATGCTTATCTCGCATGATAATACGTCGGTTCTTACCCGTGCAATAGCAAAATATATCGGTGGTATCAAGAATATAACTGTAGCGCAAGTATGCTCACCTTATGAGGTGACTAACTTTTTAAGCAGATATATAGGTTTTTCTCAAAATGGAAGCGAACACATACTGCCTGATACAATTAAATTCAGCGAGAATTATATGCTCATAAACAATGATACATATGTAACCGACCTGATAATTTCTTCATATCCCTCATATGTAGCAGACTTTCAGATTGCTAATCAGATATGCAATCGTTATACTGATTGTGTGGTTACGTTAGACGTGGAAGAAGAAAATCACAGAGATATTCTTAAATCGGTCAAGCGAACAATAGAGGAGTTGCAAGGACGGTCAGCTGTAAAGTATCAAAAAACGACCGATCATATAGACAATCAAGCTGATCTGGAAGATATGTTGACCTTGTATAGTAATCTGAACAGAGGCTCAGAGCAGATAGTATCAATGACAGCGCGAATTTATATTAAAGCAAATTCGCAAAGAGAAATGCTTGAGCGCGTGACAGATATACGAAACGAGCTAAACGATGTTAATATTCAAAGTTTTGTCAGAAACAATGATATGTCAGAGGAATATAAAAATCTCATATCTCCGTCAAACTATATAAAAACGCCTGTCCCCCTGCACGATACTTATAAGAAACAATTTCCGTTTTATGATGAGAGCATTTATGATACCAACGGCTTGTATCTAGGAGAAAGCCGCAGCGGCGGTATAGTTGCTATTGATTTCTTTACAAGAGCCGCAGGACGAGAAAGTTACGATATAATGACCTTTGGCTTGAAAGGCAGCGGCAAGACGATACTTCTTAAAACACTTATGCAGAAGCGTATTATTTTAGGTGATAAAGTATACGCTATAGATATTGAGGGCGAATATTCGCAGCTTGCAGAAATGCTTGGCGGTAAAGTTATTAAATTCACACGCTCCTCGGTAATCAACCCGTTACAGATACGTCAATCGATCGTTCCGTCGGTTATAGATGATGAAGTCATAGAAACTAATTTTGAATGTGAGATTTCAAGAATAATTACTTTTCTGCATGAATACTCGCCGAACATTTCTGATAACGCCGCTGAAATATTCCGAAAAGTGCTTATAGATATATACAAGTCATATGGTATCGGGGAAACTACGGATATTACAATGCTGCCGCCTACAGCATACCCTACGTTCAAAGATGTTTCTAAAACTCTCGTTCAACAGCTTTACGAGAGCGACGGAAAAACATTCAAGAGTTATTTTTCCGAATCGGATAAAGAGGCGTACAGAGAACTTATTCGTATCTGCGATTCGCTGGCGGAACAAGTAATGTTCGGCAGCTTTTCTAATGTAGATATAAGCAATGATAAACTGATAATCTTCGATGTAAAGTCTTTATCTGAAATGGACGATAAAATATTCAATGCGCAACTCTTTAATATCATATCCATAATGTGGGCGGAAGTATGCAAGAATGTAGCATACAACAAACATATCTCGCACCCATTCGACAGACGGCGCACTGTATGCCTTATAGACGAGGCGCATAGGTTTATAAATTCCAACAATCCCACGGTTACTGCGTTTATAGAAAAACTTCTTCGCCGAAGCCGTAAATATGATGCAGCTCTATGGTTTGCAACGCAATCTCTTGCCGATTTCGACCCCGAGGGCAGTAATTCAGATTTTAACGCTGTACGGAAAGTGTTTAATTTGGTGCAATATAAAATCATCATGAAACAGCAGTCAAATTCCTTTGAACACCTTAAAAAGGCGTTCTATCAGCTGACAGACAGCGAGGTGCAGGAAACAGCAGAATTTGAAAGCGGACAGATGATTATATTGCTCGGATCAGGGCGTTATAAACTGCATTGTTACAATGTTGTATCAATGGGTGAGCTTCTATATATGGGCAACTCACAAGATGTGCAAGAGATAATTCGAGGCATATATGACGAACTGTATAGTTCTATGGATACTGCCGAAGTTTACGATGCACTAAGCGATAAGGAAAGATGTCTTAACTTTAAGAAAGTATTCTTTGAAGAAGTGATGGACTATATAGACTTTGCTTCAAATGACAGCAAGTTACTGTCGCTGACTGTAGCACACGGCATAAACAGTCTTGTGTCTGCATTGCTGCAAGGAGGCGGACGTTAATGAGCGAAGAAAAAGTAAAACTGAAAGATAAGATAAAACGCGCCTTTCTATCATTTAAGAATTCAGAATCGAAGAAGTATATCATATTCGTGGCGATCGTTGTACCTATAATTCTTTTGTTCGTTTTGTCGGGCGTGTTTATGAGCAAAGACGATAAAAGCAATACTCTTAATTACAACACCAGTGTTTCTTTGCTGAATTATAACATGAAAGTATCTTATGCAACATATAACACTGATACTCATACTTTTGAGTTTACATGGTTCGTTACAGATAAAATGACGTCTAATAGTTCATCTGTGCCGCAGATTTACTCTATTGCATCGAGTTCAGACCTTGATAAATTCATTGAATATGAAAGTAATAAACTTTCAGATACTGCAACAAGAGTTGTCGCTGAGAATGTAGACAATGATTTTGATTACATTCGTGTGTATTTTTCTTCTAAAGCAGCTGATACGGTAGTTGAGGATAAGTACGACGACTTCGGCGATTTTGTTGAGGGATATACTATCGAGGGAGAAGAAAGCTATTTAGAGGTTCGTATCGATCGGAAAGATATACAAATTATAGACAACGCTTATGCCGCGACAAGCACCGTTGTTACATTTGAAAATATTGAACAGCCTGAAGATGATAATACAACTACTGTTGCCGACAGTATGATTACTTATACATCAGCTGAAGAAGATAACGTTCCGAAAGAAACGACATCTTCAAGTACAACAACAGCTGCTGCTTCTTCATCAAAGGAAACAGAAACAACCGTAAAATCAGAGGTAATAACTGCAAAAACTACTGCGGCAACGACTTCTACAGTAACAACTCCTATATCTAAAACAACGACAACCACAACTACAAAAGCCACCACTTCGACAACAACTACTACAACGAAAAGCACGACAACAACTTCGGCGATAGTTGTACAGCCCCCTGTAACGCAAGCATTTGTAGAAACACATGGATTAAAGATAAGCTGTTCAAAAGCCGCAAACGGTATAATCAGTATGCAAACGTCTGAAACCGCACAGCTCGTTCCTGTGTTTACGCCTGAAAATGCAACTTACAGAGCCGTGAAATGGAGCAGTACAGACAGTAATGTTGCATCTGTGGACAACAACGGTAAGGTAATGGCTGTATCAAAAGGCAGCTGTATTATAAAATGCACAACTACTCAAGGAGCGATCTTTGAGGTTGGAATAATGATAAAAGTATATTAAGGAGGAAAATAACATGGAAAAAAACACTATTGAACGTAAAGGTATCTGTGCTGAATGTTGCCATAACGGCGGCGATGTATGCTTAGGCTACGGAGCAATACCTAGCGGCAGCGGTGATTATGTAGGCTGCACTTATAGCTTGCCTATATCATATCTCCAGTCAGTTTTTGCCGCTGAAAGCAATTGCAGCGCATACAAAAACAAAGAAAGCAAGTGATGAGTAGTGAAAGAAAAACAGAAATTAAGGCTTATCAAAGAGATAGTAATGGACTATATCAATACTGCAACCTGTAATGCGCGGCAGTTATCTTCTATGACAGCTATGTGTAGGCAGTCGCTCAAATATTACGAAAATCACGATGCCCTCCACCCCATTATGGGCGGAGGGCAAGGCATTCCTAAACGATACGACCTTTCAGAAGCGATGAAGTTACTTGTTGCTCAAAACTTGTTATATATGGATAACGAAAGGCAGCGGTTTTCGGCGACTAAATACGATGAGCCTGCATCAGAGATTTTTCAAGCCTGTTCTATGCTATCTCCTAAAGAAGCCTACGCCCGTATGGAAATGTATGCTCTTTCTTTGGAACTGAAAGTTAAAGAGCTTGAAGAAGAATTAGAAAAAGTAAGAGGTGATCCAAATGCTGAATAACATTGTATTTGAATATGTTCCTAAAAGCAAAGTGTGTCATGATGACACACTTACTGAACATGATGCACAATCAGCAAACCGTTTTTTTATTTCGAGCGTAATCTCAATGCTCTTATCGGTAGTTTTTGCGATAGGTTATATTATTCTGCCTAGCACAATATTACTGTGTGCTATGTCGTTTTGTATAGTCTTTTTCATTATATCGGTAAAGTATCTTGAAAGTGCGCATAACGATAGAATGGATATTATTCTGACGGCTACCGAAACCGATATGACAATGATAACATACGACAAAAAGAGCAATAATATGCTTGACGAAAACACCATTGATTACAGCCGTATATACAAGTCGTACTTCACTGATAAGGAATGTACTTCGTTGGTGATTATTCTGAATGACGGCACGCATATGAAATACTATGTACAAAAATATTCACCTCCTCAATACTTCTTTTTATACTGCGCCTGCGAATATTTTACAATGTCAAAACCTAGCGCAGATAAAATATTGAAGCAGTACGGCAGCGAAAAACAATATAAAAAAGTAATGATGCGGCTGTACGCTGACGAGGTGACTATCAAATCATGACTAAGCTGACTATCCGTGATGTGCCTGACGAAGTTGTAGAAAAATTAGATGCTATTGTGCAAGCGGACGGGTATTCATCAAGGAATGACCTTATAAAAAATATCCTCGCGACATATGTCTTGTCTAAGGAAAGTATGCTGCTCAATGCTCTGCCGCCGATCGTTCGCGCGCTTTGTTCAAACGAATTAAAAATACTTACCGAACAGGCAGAGCTGACCATGGAGGCATTACTGGAAATAACAAAGCGACTGGAGGACATCACATTAAAACAAGAGATAGTTTATAACGATGAGTATTTTTCTTCAAAAGAAAACAGCTGATTTTTTCTTCTGACGGATACTGCAAAAGGTATCCGAGAGCAAGTTTTTTACAACTTGTTCTCAGATGTTTTTTGCAATAAAACATAAATACCTATATTTATTTATAAATATAAACTTCAAAAACATAAATAGCTTTATGACCGAAAAAACATAAATATACATAAATACAGATAAACATATATAATTATCTTTAGAGGCGAAAAACATAAATATTCATATTTATGTTTAGTGGGTCGTGCCGTCATAGTTTTTAATCAAAAAACTCGGTTTTACCGAGTTTTCTTTATGTAAGTGCCGTCATGGCTTTATGCTCATCAAGATAGGTAAAAGTGATTGTGGGAAAAGTAAATATGTATAAATATAAAACGTCTTTTTAAGGAGGAGTTATAGAAATGAAAAACAAGATAACAAGAACGTATACATTGACAGCTGAAACAGACAAAGCGTTGGAAACTATACGCCTATTACGTTCCGCCCGAAGTAAAAGTGATGTCATTGACTTACTTGTCAGCGAAGAAGTCCGTCGCCTCAACGGAGAAGAAGTGACACCCATATATTACAACAGTAATCTAACAGAGAATTTCTCAGACAGAGAAGTGGGCAGTAATTATGTTGCCGACGGAGAGTATATCAATCTCAACAGGCTGGAAGAAAATGTAAAAGATATGCAAAAGGTAACAAAGACCTTGTTAAGCATTATGAGAAGTGTTGACCGCAGGGTATATGTAATGTATGAGGGACTTAATGTTCAGCTTGACTTCATAAGTGACGACGGCGATGTGCAGTACAAATCAATCGACAGAGATTTAGGCTTTGAGAACGAAGAAAATATGTGCGAAGTTTATGTTAAATCTAATAACAATTATAACTTGAAAGCAAAGAAAAAGGTCAACAACAGCAACGAGGGTATGTAAGAATATGAAACATACTAATTTGTGTCACCGTGACACAAATTCATCGGAGGTGATAGTTTTATGTCAAACAACAAAACTCCTGCTGTAGTTATAAAAGCAAAGTTTTATGAGGCGGATAACAGCAACTGGAAGATAGGCAAAGGTGATATATTAGACTATTTTGAAAAGCCCGAAAAGTTTGTCCCGAAAATAAACGCCGACCATGCAGTTAAGTCTAAGTCAAGCAAGGACTATCAGGATTACATGGATAATCCCGAAAAGTCTTTAGGTGTTTTCAACGACATGACAGACAAATTTACCGAGGACGACAAGGAACGTTTTCGCAGCTTTGAACGTAAGAGCAAGGAGAGTGGCTGTCCCAAATATATTTTTGTATTGAGCTTTGATAATGATTATCTTAAGGAAAACGGATATATGGATAGCAGCGGTGTTCTTGATCATGAGAAAATGCGGAATGTTGCCAGGCAGTCTATACACGCATTAGTAGATGCCTCACACAAACTCGACAGCGATAACTGCGATTATTGCGCGTGCATACATCTGAACACTGATAATATTCACATTCATTATGCTTTACTGGAAAAAGAATTGAGAGAGGACAGAAAGGTAACCAAAAAAGGAAGTAGGCAAAACTGTATCGAGCAGGAGGCTTTGCGTAAGGCTAAGGCAAAGGCAGTTCAGATAATAGGTCAGAATAATATTCGCGATCACAATAAGAAGTTATATGAGCTGCGTCAGCAAATTCTGTTGCCGCAGCTGTCTACAGCATACAACTACAGCGTGAAAGACATATATAACCTAGCTTCTATACTGCCGTCGGATAAACAATGGCAATATAACCGCAAACGTATGGAACGTTACAGGAAGCCTATAAATGATTGCATAGACAGCATAATACGAAGTGATAAAAAACTTCTGTCGGCTTGGCAGCTGTATAATTCTGAATTGGATAATATGCAGAAGTATTATGAGAGAGCCTATGGCGGTGAAGATATGGCTGACTATAAGCTGTATAAAAGCAATCAGCTAGAAGATTTCTATGCGAGAGCCGGAAACAGCCTTTTGAATTATATAAAATCAGCTGATTTTAAGGTTACTTCTTCTAACAGCAACGATAACGATGGTGCTCTTTCCGAATTGCCGAATATACCTATAGAGATTGATAACTCAGAGGACAACAGCAGCGATGAAATTGAAGTGGAAGAAAATGCCACAGAAAGCGCGCATCTGTCAGAGGAAAAAATATCGGGTCATTATATTAAATGGAGCAAAATGTATACTCTTGCAAACAAATACTTTTATGGCGGCGATAATGTAGATGTTAATGTTGAAAAAGCTAAAGCACTTTTTCTCTCGGAACATCGTCAAGGAAACTTACTTGCCACTTGTATGCTGGGAAAATTGTATGCAAATAGCGGCGACGAAAAGTTATCGCAGCAATATTACGCTGAAGCATATAAAGGCTTTTCTGAAATGCTTACGGCAAATACAGATATATGGCAAAAGCAATATATCAATTATAAATTAGGTACTATGTCACAGCATGGTTCAGGCGTTGAGCAAGACTACACAGCAGCGGCAAATTACTACAGAGCCGCAAATGATTATCCTACGGCTCTTTTTAACTTGGGCAGACTATATCAACGAGGTATGGGTGTGGAAAAGTCAGATAAAGATGCTTTTGAATATTTTGAACGCGCGTATTTACTTGACAAGAAAAAAGGACTGCCACACAACACATTCGCTTTAGCACAATGTTACGAATTGGGAAAGGGAACAAGCAAAGATAATAGCAAGGCTCAGATGCTTTACAAAGAGGCACTTAACGCTTTTATGGCTAGCGTAAAGACAGCTCCCGATGAAAATGTGCTGTATAGGATAGGTTATATGTTTTATTATGGCAAAGGTACAGATATAAATTTTGAAGAAGCGGAAAAGTATTTTAAGCGGTCATATGATTACGGCAATATAAATGCGTGCTATTTTCTCGGAAAACTCTATAAGGATAAGGGCGATTTGCAAAATGCAGAAAAGTATTTTTTGCTGTCAGCAAAGGATAATAACGAAAATGCTCAATACGAACTTGGCAAGATGTATTTAGACCAGGGCGATACTTCAAAGGCTCTGCACTGGCTGCATCGTTCTGCCGAAGAACACGACAATGCTTATGCTCAATATGCGCTTGGTAAAATATATCTTACCGAGGAAAATTACGATGAACTCAAAGCTGAAAAATATCTGCTTAGATCTGCGCTGCAAAACAATGAATATGCTCAATACGCGCTCGGTAAGCTGTATCTTGAACAAGGGCATACACCTGAAGCGTTGCAATGGCTGCACAAAAGCGCAGATGAGCATAATAATCAGTTTGCGCAATGCAAGTTAGGCACGATATATGATAGCCGCAAAAGTTACAATTCTATATATGACCTTAACAAATCAAAATACTATTTAACATGTTCTGCTGCACAGGGGAACGCATATGCTGCACTTCGATTAAAAAACTTCGGGCTGTCTTATGGACGAAAAGGTCAACGTCAGGGCAATCGCTTGCGTTACGATAATAATAAAGCGACAGCTGACATTCACAAGGCTCAGAGTATAGCTGACAGTCTGTATTCTGATGCTATGTCGCATCTAGCTATGCTTCAGCGTGAGTTTGAGCAGGCAAATAACATTATAAGAACGTAAAAAGGAAAGATAGATATGGACAAAGAAACTTTGCGTAAAAAGAAAATCTACATGGCAAAAACACTGCTTATATCATTTTTACTGACATTTTTAATCATAAATCTGCTGTTGAATTATTTAATGCTGTTTTTTCAATATGCAGGAGTAAACGCAAGAAAGTATAACACCACACCGTCAACTGTATCTGAAGAAGCAGTGGATATGTCATTCAAGATGTCGTACCTTTACTTTGTAGAGGGATTTGACATTAAAATGGTGATTATCTGTAGTTTTGGAATAGCGATGCT
Organism: uncultured Clostridia bacterium; assembly: GCA_947589355.1. Taxonomy (GTDB): domain Bacteria; phylum Bacillota; class Clostridia; order Oscillospirales; family Ruminococcaceae; genus UBA7477. The sequence goes on along the minus strand of CANPZC010000020.1, from coordinate 20,219 downwards.
TATTAGCTACAAACTCAGCGAATACTGGCAAGTAAGGCACGCGAACAAGAATATAAAGGGCGATTCGAGATGGGCAACTGAAAAGGATATACGAACATTTAAGGGTATATACTGCATAGAAGATGAGAACCACCTTGAAAAAGCAGAGGAGTCGGGCATAATTCTTGCGAAGTTTGGCAAGCGACTATATTGTGACAGCTCCACAACGCACAGTCTTATTATCGGTACTACCCGAAGCGGTAAAGGTCAGACGTTTGTTTTGCCAAAGCTGCGAACTATTGCTATGTCTAAAACAAAACATAGCCTGGTAGTCAACGATCCGAAAGGTGAGATCTGCGAATACCTCTATCAGATACTTATTGACAACGGTTATAAGGTAGTTATTCTGAATCTTTCAGATACAAACCATACGTCATTATGGGATCCGTTATTCTACATAAAAAAAGAGTACACGGCACAAATGGACAGCGGTTCTCCCGACCTTTCGGAAACATCAGATATGATAGCTTCATTGACGTTGCTTTTCACGGAAAACCCGAAGTCTGACCCTATATGGCCGGAATCTGCGCAAGCTCTTTTTACCGCGATGATATTTTATCTCCTCGAGGACGGTTACAAAAGAGATAAGATACTCAACAACGGCACTACACCGAACATGGACAAAGTAACACTGTACTCGGTTTATCAGTTTTTTATAACTTTTGGCACGATAAACCGTGTAAAGATAGTTAAGGGTGCGAAGAAGTACGTCAATGCTATGGAGGAGCTGTTCGATGCGCTGCCTATAGGCAACCCTGCGCGGTCAGCATTTGCTACAGCTAAGTTTGCAAGCGGCGAAATGCTGTCGTCTATCGAGGGTACACTGTCCAGTAACCTTAAACTGTTCGGCTCGGATCAGGGTATCGCCAAACTCACATCGGGAAATCAGATAAACTTTTCCGACCTTATAGATCCCGAAAAGCCGTGTGCAATATTTATGATAGTCCCCGACGAAAAGGTTACACGGCATAGGCTGGCATCTTTGTTTATCAATCAATGTTATGAAGTCCTTTGTGCTGAATCGCGTAAATACAAAGATAACCGTCTGCCGCAGAGAGTTATATTTGAACTCGATGAATTCGGCAACATGGTGCGTATCCCTGGAATGGACAACAAGATAACCGTGTCAGCTGGTCGTAACCTTTTATTTTCGATATACTGCCAAGACTTAAATCAGATCGATTCAAAGTATTCTGATGAAGCTAAGACAATACGCTCTAACTGCGGTAATGTTGTGTACATCATGAGTAATGATAAAGATACAAATGACTATATGTCTGCTTTGTTAGGCAACGAAACTTTGGAATACCGCACATACAGCGGTAACTTCGGCGAATGGTTAAATCATCAGAATACTGCGGTTGACGGAAAATCGTTGCTGACAGGCGATCAGCTCTCGAGACTAGACGAGGGAACTGCCGTAATCAAACGTATGCGCTGCCTGCCGATAAAGACTAAGTTTGACTATTTTTACAAGCTGGGAATTAAACGTGTTCCTGTCGGCGATATACCCATTGATATTATAGATGTAGACTTAAATGACCTTATATATGATTTCGAGCCTATTGGTAATGAGATAGGACTTGTTAAATATAACGATACTCTTATTGATAAAGAGGAAGCGCAAGAAAAGATAAATGAAGAACAAGAACGTGCGCTTGCTAAAGAGCAAGAAGAAAAGGCAAAGAGAGAGCAGCAAGCAGCTGCCGAAGAACAGTTTGAAGTCGATGATGCCGACAATGAAGCCATAGCATCAAGTATGCAAAACATACCCGTTGGAAATGAAACGTCTGCCAGTGAAAACGAGCCGACTTTACCGACTTTGATATATGAGCTGGTTCAGCACATCGACAAAATGTACTACAATGACGATACTCTGATGTCTGCATTTAATGATAAAGATGTTCAAAGAGCTATGAAAATTATAAATCTGCAATACAAGGGCAAAAAGCATATATCCAAAGATGAGTATAACATATTATCGGAATATATAAAAAATGATTTTGAGTAAAATCGGAAAGGAAAACCATGCGAATACCAAATATATTTTTAGAGATCTTCGGAAAGTATTCTGACTTTCGCCTGGCTGTAACATTCTACAGCCTGCTGAATCAGAACACTAAGATGAGCAAGGACGGCAGCTGCTACATAGTTATTGTTAAGCAGGAAACGCTGTCTGCTCTGTCGGGACTGTCGTTATCGACGGTAAAACGTTCTATTCATTCGTTGTCTGCGTGCGGCTTTATTTCGTTCTCTATCCGCACGCATAAAGATAACGGCGAACTTGGAACTACTATGTACTATGTTAAACGCTATAAGACCGACACGCATTATTTTTCGGTGCAGCGTAAGGCTCTGATGCAGATCCGTTCATCCCGTACATACTATATTTACTGCTTATGCTGCAAACTGGCTTGTACTGCCTGTAAAAGTTTGAAGCAGACGTTCTTCCATAGCTACAACGACCTTGCGGAGCTGATATGCCAACTGGGTTTCTGCCACAAGAAAAGCGATATAGTGAATGAAATAAAGCAGCTTGTTGAAGAATACAAGCTGCTTTTGAAACAAAGAACGGTATGTGCTGTCGGAGATTACACCGAAAACAAATATACTATTACGCCATTTATAACTGGTAAGATAAAAAGGGCTGCAAAAATAAAAGCGAGCGAACCCCTGTCAAAGCCCACTCGCAGCGGTATGACAAAAAATCATACCAAACCAAATTCCAGTTATATATTACATCATTTTTTTGCAAATGTCAAGGGGTTTTTGAAAAAATTTTTATTTTTTTTGGCGAACAGGGGTAGTCCGTAAAATGAACTGTCGATAATTGACCCACTAAAGGTTTATCTATCAGAAGAAAAAATATATCTGTTTGTTTATAAAACTAAGATATAAGCTATATTTATGTCTTATTTACTTCTTATATGCTGATATATAACAAATCGGCGTATTTAATAAAAAAAGCTGTGTTATTCTTTTGTTCCGCGCGTTTTATTGAACAGCTTTATCGGCGTTATTGAATTATCATTTTATTTCTGACAGATACAACACAAAATATGTATCATTTCTTGACTATTGATATGCTTTGTGGTACAATAAAATCATAAATGAAAATACCTATCCGTTAAATCGGAGGACAACAATGAAAGGAGCTGTAAACTATGGGATATTATCTTATGCATAAGGATCAGGTAATTGCAAAAGCCGACGATCATGAAATAACCGAAATAGAAAATAAAGACCTGTGTCCTGTTTGTATAAAAGTCGGAACTCCTATTTCGCATTGGCTTGAGTATCGTTGTGTTGACATTCATCGTTCCCATTCCAGGCAGCTTTTTAAGGCTCTCAGACTTCAAAACAATGTCAGCATAGATAAAATCATAGAAGTGGGGCATGGCATCACTATTACCGATAACTGGTGGATACAAAAAGATGATGAACATTCAGATCATGCTTCATTAAGAAGTTATAACGAAGCAATAGCCGATATAGCATTATTCGGTTCATCACGTTCTCATACCAAAGAATTAAGAGGTTATACCGAACTTGGAACTGTAGGCAGCTATGAAAAGGCTTGGCGATATATTGACAATGAATGGTATATGTTCAAACAGGGCAACAATGCTGAATTGTTGTCCGAGTATTATTCGTATGTCTTTTTGAAAACACTGAAAGTCCCTGTTGCTAAGTACAGAATATTTCGGCAACACTCTAAAGAAACAGGTCTTGAAACGGTTTGCATTGTATCGAAAGATTTTACAGAAAACGGTAAATATGATTTTGAACCGTTCTGCTATTTATTTGGAGATAATGAAGATCCGCAGTATATCGTTCCGAAGCTTGATAAAGAATTGCGCAAGCAGTATGTGATGATGTTGTTTTACGATGCGCTTCTGTTTAACGGTGACAGGCATAATCAGAATGTAGGTATATTGCGCGACAGCGAAACAGGCAGGACAGTCGGACTTGCTCCTTTCTTCGACTACAATATGTCGTTGGCAGCTACCAACAATATTCCTCGATGCGACAGAGAAAACGGCAATATTTTTACCCGGGGATTTTATCAAAGCCGAGAGATAGCAGATATTGTAAGCGATTTTATTCCGACCAAAGAAGAAATTGAAAATGCAGCAGCGACGGCTTCGGCAGAAACAAAAGCCGCATTTCCAAATATCGACTTTAACTATTCAATATTTGAAAATTATATTTTTGATACCTATAGCGTACTGCTGCGTGACCTGCATAATGCTGCCCAGGGTACATCAAAAAGCGACGTCCTTGACCTTACACAGGAGCAAAGCAGCGGCAGAAAGTAAAAGTGTGTCATCGTGACACATTTGCTTTTAAGGAGGTTTTGTTTAGATTATGTCAAAGAATAAATTCAAAGAATGTTATAGATATATTTTAATGCACAAAAATGTGGAAGTTGCCGAGATTTTAATGACAGATGACGGACACATAATAAATATAAATGACATTTATGAGCCGCAGCATTTGCCAGTCGGTACTTTGAAAAATGGCAAGTGCAACAGTATGCTTCTTAATACATGGTGGGCTTACCGCGCTATTCCTACCACAAGAAAGGGTATTAACGAAGTATTGCAGGCACTTAATATTGGCAGTACACAAGCTCTTTCGGTAAGATGCCTGGGCTTGAGCCTTTCAGAGCATTATTGGATAAAGCCATATGGCGCAAACCTTTCATGGGAGAGCATCAACTTTTTTGACAACACGTTTTCAGAAGAACTTGGCGATGCGCTTTTGGGATTAGATACTGGGAAAGCGCAAATCGACTTAAAACATATAGGCAAGATAGAGAGTCTTTCGCCGGATAGTACATCTAACGGCAATCTGAAAAAACGCTGGAAAATAATAAACGGAGAGCGCGTGCTGCTCAAAGCAGGTACTTTTCCTTATCAGCAAGAGCCTTTTAATGAGAAGATAGCCTCTGCTTTAATGAAACGTCTGGGCATACCGCACATAAGTTATGATGTTGTATGGATAGACGAGTTTCCTTACAGTGCCTGCCCGTGTTTTACCGATAAAAATACCGAACTTGTCACAGCATTTTCGGTGCTTGCATCAAAAAACAAGCCAAATCATCAAAATTTTTATCAGCACTATATAAATCTTTGCAATGAAGCAGGTGTCCGCGATATACAAACTTTTATGGATAAAATGATAGTCGTAGACTACATCATTGCAAACGAAGATCGCCACACCAACAATTTCGGCTTGCTCAGAAATGCTGACACGCTTGAATTTATAAGCGCAGCTCCCGTGTATGACAGCGGTACTTCTTTGCTTTATAATAAGCCTGTTGACATTCCGAACAGGAGCAGCATTATTGAGTGCAAGCCCTGGTATGAAACGCATGATAAGCAATTAAAGCTGGTATCGTCGTTTGATTGGTTCGATGCTTCAAAGCTTGACGGCTTCGGTGAAGAAATGGCAAATATCCTTGAACCGTTAAAAGAAAAAGGCTATGTAGATGAAAAACGTGTAAACGGTCTTGTTGAATTTGTAGAAAGCAGGATTTCATACATCAAAAGTTTGTCGGAAAGAAAAACGGAGAGCTGCGAAGAAGCTGAAAGCGACGTCCTTGACCTCACACAGGAGCAGAGCAGCGGCAGAAAATAAGATGTACAAAGGCGACGGGGTCATTCCTCGTCGCTTTTTTGTTTTTCAGAATTTTCTGTTCATTTTTTCTTTCTGACAGCAAAAAATAAAAAGCGTGTTAATTGCACGCTTTCTTTGTATCAGAGCCGCACCGCTTGACAAATACCGACAGTATATGTTATAATATACTTGTGCCGATGAGGCACAAAGAAGTGCCGGTGAGGTACGAAAAACGGTAGCGGTTATGCTCCCTCCATTCGCAAACAACTTGAGTATCGTGCTGCATAAGCAGTAACGAAATTCAGAGCGAAAGGAGTGATGTGTAATGGATCTTACATCTATTATACTAATTATTATTATATTAGTACTTATCGATGATATTACTAAAAATAATAAAAAGTAACCGCACACCCCCAAAAATGTTGCGGTTACTTTTAATCGTAAACAAAGGGAGTTAACCGCTATCGTACTGACCCGGTGCTTCCTTTTCTATTTATATTATACACCACTTAAAATGATTTGTCAACCATTTTTTCTTTCTGACAGAAAAAACGAAAGTGTGTCACGGTGACACACTTTTTATCTTTTAATAGAACTGTTAATAAAATCGCCGTCGTCGGTCAGGTCAAGAACATCATCATCGCTTTCAGAACTGCCGTTGGAGCAATTGACTGAAACATTTGCGCTTTCGCTATCAGAGCTGCCGCCGTTCCGCCATTTGTCAACACTTTTTTCTTTCTGACAGAAAAAAAGAAAAGCACCCTCCCGATAGGAAAGTGCATCAGCAGCGGTAAATAAAACGTGTCTGCCATTTCTTTATGAAAACTTTTACACTTTTTTTACAAAAACGCTTGACAAGCAGTGCAAAGCGTGGTATAATAAAAGTGTAAAAGTAAAATAGTCTGCTGTTCCTCCTTGCTATCCCCATAGCTCAGAGGAACGGAATTTCAGAAGTTTCGAGGACTTACTGAAAGACCTGCATTGCTATTTGTTGTGCCTATTATAGCACATAATAAATAGATTTGTCAAGAGTTTTTCTCTAAGTTTGCGGCTTTCTGAGAAAAGCTCTTTTCTTTTACCCGAACCTTGACAATTGAATATCTCTCCGCCACTAGAACAGATTGAAAAGTGGTGTGTCGGATACGAAAGTGATATACAACATAGCTGTTTGTTTGGCTATTAAGTTGTCAATGCGATGACCCAAATCAGTACAAAAGCCGAAATCACGCAGATTATGCGATAAATAACTGCGGCTTACGCTGATGAGCGTTGAGAGCCTCAAAAGGGCTTGCCTATGAGCCAACATATTGTAATCGCTCCGACAGTACACGCAAGCCTAGCACATCTAGAACGTTACCCTCTACAAAGCAGGCTGTCCCGGCAGGATCTATGCGTGCAGAGAAACAACGAATGTCAAATTACCAAAGCAACACACTTGCTTTGATAACATAAATGAAGTTCATATCCTACATGGACTTCAAAACAATTTAATAATTGGCGCTTCGGACACGTTCGGAGTGCTATCAAAGGTCTGAATTCAGATTTTTGATAACGCTCTGAACATCGCTTCACTACCAATTTTGGAGCTGCTAACCAGATTCGAACTGGTGACCTCATCCTTACCAAGGATGTGCTCTACCACCTGAGCCATAGCAGCAACGTGTCAGCCTTATTATTATACACCTCTCGGGCGCGTTTGTCAAGCACTTTTTTCAAAAAATTTCGGCGCGGCTCACATGAACCGCACCACGCCGCTCTCTATATCATACATTGCGCCGACGACCCTTAGCCCCTCGCTGCTTTCAAGCGACTGTATCTCCAGACTCCGCTCGATTATACTTATACTGCGCCTTACATTCAGCTCGGCGGCTTTCACGGGGTCGCGCTCGCTGCCTATTGCCTGCTTTATTTCATCGGTTATGTACTTTATATACCCCTCGGGGTCGTGCTCTATGGCGGCTGTTACCGCTCCGCAGTGGGTATGCCCCATTACAACTACCAGCTCACAGCCCAGATGCTCGGCGGCATACTCTACGCTGCCAAGCTGGTGGTCGTCGATAACGTTGCCTGCCACGCGTATGACAAAAATATCGCCTATGCCTGCCGAAAACACGCTTTCCGGCACAACGCGCGAATCCGAACAGGTTATCACCACGGCATACGGCTGCTGGCCGCCCACGGTCGCTTGCCTGCGAGAAGCTGAAAAATCGCCCATTTTCAGCGATGTAACGTAATCTTCGTTGCCTTTTTTCAATAATTTAAGAGCCTCATCTGCCGAAACACATACTGCATTATGCGACATAATTTTCACCTCTTTTACATTATAACACAAAAATATACAAAAGTAAACAGTTTTTTGCGTACAGTTTATTGACAAACGGACAAAAATTTGGTATACTTAGAGTGCGCGAAAAATTTTTGAAAATTTTTTATTTTTCTTGTAACATTTCCGTATTTGCGCGTGTACTTATTAGTGAAAGCATATTTTCGCCGATATTTCGCCGCAGAAAAATTTTTTGAAATTTTTTTATTTTTCTTGTAACATTTTTGAATTTGCGCGTGTACTTATTAGTGAAAGCATATTTTTAGGATCGGGGACTGTTTATGAAAGACAGACTTATCTTAAAACTGAACAGCGGCAATGTAAGGGCTTTTGAGCATATAATGGCTAAATACAGCGGTTATGTGTTCGCGGTCATCAGGAACCACACGAAAGGGCTTCTTACAAAAGAGGACATAGAGGAAGTAGCGGAGGACACATTCGTAGCTTTATGGAGGGCGCGTGAGAGCGTAAATGCCGAGAGGAAGCTTATGCCCTACATAGCTGCGATAGCCAAAAACGCTGCCGTAAACCACCTGCGGAGGGTAAAGGTCGCGGAGGGGCTGGAAGAAAGGTCGCTTATTGACAGCGGATACGCAAAAATGGAGACCGTATCCGACATACTCGAAGCGGCGGACAGGCTCAACAAAAAACAATACGAGGTGTTCTTGCGGTATTATTTTTACGGCGAGACGCTGAATGAGGTATCGGACAAAATGAGGATAAGCGCTTCTGACGCGAGGACTTCTCTGTACAGGGCGCGGGAATCGATAAAGGGATATTTATCGGAAAGGGGTTATAGTGATGAGATCGTTTAAGTTATTCAGAAAGAGCAAAAACGTTATGCCGCAAAATGCCGAAAAACTCACACGTGAGGACAAGAAGCGCATTACTCAGAACGTTGAAAACAGGCTGGGGCTGAATGATGCACGCCCTAGGCTGGGCGGCGGGCCTGTTATGGCAGCTCTTACAGCGATGGCGATGCTTACGCTTATGGTGGCAGGCGGTATTTATATTGCAGGAAAAGACGACATGGTGATAGATCCTGCGGTGGATCCTGCCGGCAGTGAGATAGTTACTTCGCAGCTTGAATTTGCTTCAGACTACATTTACTGCGATATGTACATCAGCGAAAACGAGCCGTCGGTAACGATAATGCTGCCGTATGCTTACAACGGCATATCATCATTGCCTACAATAAGCATCGAGGGCGTTTCGGGCACGAGCGGCGTAAAGGCATACCTTATATCCAACGGCAGCTGGGGCAACAACTCTGTCAGCGGCTACTCTATGGGAGAGCTGCAAGTCAAGCTCGATCTGCCTTGGGAGTCGGGCACGGAGATAACCGTTGATGGTCTGCTGGTCGACGTTGACAACATAAACGCGGCAAATGAAACTATAATCGTAAGATTTCCAAGACCGCTGCGTTTTCACTGCGTTGATGCCACAGATGACGAAGCTATTGATATTTCCATGACAAACGAGATCTACAACGGCGGCATAAAGAGCCTTACAGAAGTTACTTCTACAGAATACAGAGAACTGCAAAGCATAACTATGCTTACCGGCGAACCGCTTGACTGCTATGAGCAGAGCGACCTTTCCACGCCGAAAAACGATCTTACCGCAAATTACGGACAGAAGCTTAGGTTTGGAAATGTTATTTCGCAAAGAGGTGATTTTGTTCTTCAAAAATCGGCGCAGCTGAGCTATATCTACACAAACGCGCTGCTCACTTTCCGCGATGAAAGCGGAAATGAATACAACGTTATCGCGGCACAGCAAAACGGCTCGCCTGTGGCTATACCCGACAGCGAAGCTATGCTTATAGACATTATAGGAAGCTCGACATCGGACGAGTACAGCACGAATTACACAATGAATGCTCTGGCAGGAAACTTCTACTCGCAGGAGGTAATTGAAGATATTCAAAGAACTATGAGCGAGGAGCGCATAGGCAAGACCGATCTTTCAAACGATATTTACTCTGTAGATGTTCAGGCGGTGCTGTGCGACGGAGTTACGGCTAATATTATTATGGTGATAACGCCGCTCAACGATGAGGCTAACGCTGAAATACAAGACAGCGGTTTTTCGGCGCAGGCAGAGCTATACTCATACGGCGGCAGCGCTATAAAGGCAGACCTGCACAAGCGAATGAGCAGCAGCATTCTTTACAACGACCTTTACGCAAGAGTGTTGAGCTTTTCGGTAAGCCTTGAAGAACTTGGCAGCATAAACGCCGCTTCGTTAAAAATAAAACTGCCCGGCAGCGATGAAATTACTTTGAGCACATCTCTTGGCAGCAACGTTGATATGAGCGAATTTGTATCGGAAGACGGAAAGAGCATATATCTTTCGCGGTACGCATTTTACGCGCCTGCCGATGACCCCTTTGCGGCGGCTGAAAACGGCGCGGAATTTACGCTTTATCAGTACACCGGCGTTCAGGAAAAGCACGCTGCCGCAAATTTCGGTCTGGAGGTATACAAGCCCTCAATCATAGAAAAAATAGAATACAACGGCGAAACTTACACTAAGAAAGGGGTTTGATACCTCTTTCTTTTTTTGTATACTTTTTACTTTACTTATTGACAAAGGAAAAAGAAAAATGTATAATTATATTGTCTTTAAAATACTTAGAAGAGGGGTAATAAAATGACACAGTTGCTTGAACTTCTGGCAAAAAATTCGCGGCTTTCAAATGCCGAACTTGCCGTACTTTTAGGAAAAAGCGAGCAGGAAGTCGCAGACGAGATAGAACAGCTTGAAAAAAGCGGCGTTATAAAGGGCTACACCACGCTTATTGACATGGCGGTGGAAAACCCCAACTTGGTTACGGCGTACATCGAGCTGAAAGTTACGCCTATGGCTGAAAGCGGCTTTGACGATATTGCAAAATTCATAGCGCAGTATGATGCGGTAAAGTCGGTAACGCTGATGTCGGGGGCATATGACTTAGGCATTACTATAATAGGCGAAAACCTGCGCGTTATCTCAGACTTTGTGGCTAGGCATCTTTCGACCATTGACGGCGTTATTTCTACCGCGACGCACTTTGAGCTGAAAAACTACAAAGAAAACGGCATACTTCTGTGCGACGAAGAAAACGACGAAAGAGGATTTGTATCCCCGTAAAAAATGACGAAAGAGGCTTTCCCCAATGATAGATTACGATAAGATTGTTACCGAAAAGGCGCGCTCCATAAAGCCCTCGGGCATTAGAAAGTTTTTTGATATTGCCCAGCAGATGGACGGCGTTCTGAACCTTGGCGTGGGTGAGCCCGATTTCTTCACGCCGTGGAAGATACGCCAGAAAGCTATTACGGTACTTGAAAAGATAAAGACTTCATACACGGCAAACTCTGGGCTGCTTGACCTGCGGCGCTCTATAAGCGGATATCTTGACAGAACGGTAGGCGTTAAATACCAGCCGAAAGATGAGATAATCGTGACGGTCGGCGGCTCTGAGGCGATAGACTTAGCTATAAGGGCGTGCATCGGCGAGGGCGACGAGGTTTTGATCGTTGAGCCCTGCTTTGTTTGCTATGCGCCTATGGTACAGCTGGCAAACGGCACGGCAGTCACGATAGAAACAAAGCTTGAAAACAACTTCAAGCTGACTGCCGAAGAACTTAAAGAAAAGATAACGCCGCGCACTAAAATGCTCATACTCCCCTACCCCAACAACCCCACGGGCGCGATAATGACTCGCGAGGACTTAGAGCCTATTGCCGAGGTGCTGAGGGATACTAATATAATCGTTGTTTCTGACGAGATATATTCTGCTCTTACATATGGCAAAGACCACTGCTCTATTGCTTCGCTTGACGGCATGAAAGAGCGCACGATACTTATAAACGGCTTTTCAAAGGGCTATGCCATGACGGGCTGGCGGCTTGGTTTTCTGGCAGGGCCGCAGCCTATCTTGCAGCACATTCTGAAAATTCATCAGTACGCTATAATGTCCTCGCCTACGGTGAGCCAGTATGCGGCTGTTACGGCTTTGGAAGAATGTGACGCGGACGTTCAGAAAATGGTGGACGAATACAACATAAGGCGAAGATACTTAGTGTCGGCGTTCAACTCTATAGGGCTGCCCTGCTTTGAGCCCGAGGGCGCGTTTTACGTTTTCCCGAGCATAAAGTCAACGGGGCTGACAAGCAAGGAATTCTGCGAGAGGCTTGTTTATGAAAAGAGAGTCGCAGTAGTGCCGGGTGATGCTTTCGGCGAGTGCGGCGAGGGCTTTATTAGGGTATCATATGCGTATTCTTTGAGAAACTTAAAGCAGGCTGTTAAGCTTATAAGCGAATTTTTAGAAGACCTGAAAAAGGAACGTGAGGGCAAATGAGATCTGTAACTCTGTTTGCAAACGCGAAGATAAATCTGGCTCTCGATGTTCTGGGAAAACGCTCTGACGGCTACCACGAGCTGCGCATGATAATGCAGTCGGTCAGCATACATGACGTTATAAGACTGGAAAAGGCTGAGAGCGGCATAACTTTTCAGTGCGGCGGCGGCGCGCCAACCGATGAGAGCAATCTGGCGGTCAAGGCTGCGCGCCTTTTGCTGGAAGAGAGCGGCACAAAGGGCGGCTTGAAGATAACTCTTGAAAAGCACATACCCTCAATGGCAGGCATGGCAGGCGGCAGCGCTGATTGTGCGGCGGCTCTTATCGGCACGGATATGCTTTTTGATTTGAAAACGCCGCATGAAAAACTGCTGAATATGGCGTGTTCGCTTGGCGCGGACGTGCCTTTTTGCGTGGTTGGCGGTACTAAAATTTGCGAGGGCATTGGCGAGAAAATGACAGAATTGCCGAATATGCCGAACTGTGCAATAGTGGTTGTGAAGCCGTCTGTTTCGGTAAGTACGCCTGAGGCTTTCGCAAAGTACGACAGCATAACCTCACCGAAAAAGGGCGACTTTAACGGCATGGTAAGCGCATTTGAGCGTGGAGACCTCGGCGGCATAGGAAGCTTACTTTTCAACGCTTTGGAATACGCCGCCGATCTACCGCAGATAAAACAGGCAAAAGAAGATTTGATGAAACACGGCGCTTGCGGCGCGCTTATGACGGGCAGCGGCTCGGCTGTTTACGGGATATTTGAAAGCGGCGAGGCGGCTGAAAAGTGCGCTGAAACGCTGAAAGAGCTGTACCCGTTTTGCGAAGTTTGTGCGCCCGTAAATTGCGGCTGCGAGGTGAAAGAATGTGAATGAATACCAAAGCTGCCGCCTTTGCCCACGCAGCTGCGGCGTTGACAGGCGCGAAAATTTGGGCATTTGCGGCGAATATGACAAAATGCGCATTGCTAGGTGCGCCCTGCACAGGTGGGAAGAACCTGCCATTTGCACGGGCAGCGGCAGCGGTGCGATATTTTTTTCGGGGTGCTCTCTGCGGTGTTGCTACTGCCAGAATTTTGAAATTTCGCAGTGCGGCAAGGGGTATGAAATAACGCCCCGTCAGCTGGCTGAGGAAATGCTGAATTTGCAAGAGCAGGGTGCGTGCAACATATCGTTCATTTCGGCGGCGCATTTTGTGCCGTCTGTGATAGAGGCTTTGGAGCTTGTGAAAGGTGCGCTGAAAATACCTACCGTTTACAATTCTTCGGGGTATGAAAGCCCACAAACGCTGGAGATGCTGCGCGGTCATATTGACATTTATCTGCCCGACATAAAATATTTTTCGCCAAAGCTGGCGCTTGAATATTCCTCTGCGAAAGACTATTTTGAAGTGACCTCTCGCGCTGTGGAAATTATGATAAAGCAGGTCGGCAAGCCGATATTTGACTGTGAAACGCTGAAAAAGGGCGTTATAGTGCGGCATCTGGTACTGCCTTCCCACAAGGACGACAGCATTGAAATAATGAGGTATATCGGCGAAAAATACGCGCCCGACGAGCTTATTCTTTCGATAATGCGGCAGTATGTGCCTGTTTTCAAAGGCTGCGAACACCCCGAAATAAACAGGCGGCTGACGACATATGAATACGACAAGGTGCTTGACGAGGCTGAAAAATACGGTTTTAAGTGGTACATTCAGGACAAGGCGGCATCGGACGAGGGATTTATACCGCAATTTTACAATAAAAAGCAATAACTGCACATTATACAACTACATTATGCCATGCTAGTGCAATTTGCTGAAAATTGTGGCATTATAGGAAAAACTATTGACTATTCAAATTTTATTGCTATAATTGTATATAGGGAGCTGTATCTGCACGCTCGTGATATGCACAAAGGGTGATAAAATGTTTACAACTATACTTAAAAATGTAAAGAAAATGTTCACGGGGCAAAAGCTTTTGTCGCTGCTTTTGGTTATGAATATTATCATCTCTTGTCTTGTAATTTGCTTTTCATATGGGCTTTACCGCAATTATCAGACAACGCTGGCAATGGGTAAAGAAGAAGAGATCAATAGTCTTTCTGCATATGTAGATGAAGAAAACACCGTGCTTTGTCATGACGGCGATTACGAATTCAACGTGGTCGAGATAACCCCCGAGGAGATACGGAATTTTGCTTTGTCGCTGTCTGATGAAACAAAAGGAGCAGTTGAATTGGTAGCCGCTGTTTATTTACTTGAGACACCGCTGTGGACTACGGATAATGACCCGTATGATGAGATCTACAGCGATGATCTGGAGCCTGCATATAAAGAAACCCAATATTGGTTTTCTATAGTCGGTGATAAGTTAGTGCCGTTTCAAGATGATAAAGAGTATTTTTCAGATGAAGATCTTGAAAGCGGCAATAAGATAGTATCAATAGGCATGGGGTACTATAATAAGCGGCATTCAACCGGCGGTCGTGATTTCGGAGCATTTATAAGTAACAGAGACCTGACAGAAGATATCAAGCAGATAAAGATAGAAGATGAATATTATACCCTGCGGATACACGGCGAAAGAGATGATGACTATTCTTTTCGTATACCGTATACCGCTTTTCCGGAAGATGCTAAAAGGGTCGGGGTGCGGCGTGAGTCGGACGGTAATATACGAACTTGTTTTGGAGTATCTTTCAAAAACAACATAACGCGGGCTCAATATGAAGATGTGCAGCGCTGTCTGGAGCAGTCGTTCGGCGGCAAGCTTTACCTTGAACCTATAAAATTCACCGATGTGAAAGAGCTGCAATACTACCGCACGGTAATGCTCATTTCGGTGGCAATAGCGATCCTTGCGGCTATAAACATGGCGATACTTTACAGATACATTCTTGAAAAACGCACCTCGCAGCTTGCTATTTTCAGGATCTGCGGCTGCACTAAAGGCAGAGCTATACTTTCGTATCTGCTGGAATGTCTGGTTATAAACATACCGCTTTTCGCCCTTACCGAGCTTATCTATCACAAACTGATAATGCCGCGGTTTTCGGGTATCTTCCCATACATGGCACAGTGCTACAGCTTTAAGATGTACGCGGCTATTTTCGGCATATATATTGTTGCTTCAATGCTGGTTATGCTGATAATGATAACCGCGACAGTCAAAAAGCACAGCCTTGTGGCTCTGAAAAGCGCGCCGAAGTCTACCGGCAAACTTGGCGTAATGAAGCTGTTTGAAGTGCTTCAGATAGCGGCGGTCTTAGCGATACTTGTGCTGATAACATCTGCCGTTTTAGCAAAATACGAAAAGTACAGCGCATTCGGCGATATGATAGAGCGAAAGGGTTATATGCTAAACTCGCCGAGCAAACTTGATCTGTTCATAGAAGACCTTGAAAATGTAGTCGGCGACAGAGAATTTGTTGTGAACAGAAAGGCAGGCGGCGATTGTTTCGGCGACGGAAATATGTTAGACGGCATAGGTTATTCCGATGAATATATAGATGCATACGCACCGCCTGTTGCCGACGGTGTGTGGCTAAGTGATACCGACCTGACATACGAAAAAGACGGCGTTATTCCTGTGGTAGTATTGTCTAGCGACGGCAAATACAAGGTCGGCGATGTGTTTGAAAATGATACAATGGGCTTTGATGAAAACGGTCAGCCGTCGGGCACTGTTCATGAAAAATATGAGATAGTGGGCGTGCTGGAAGACAAGGCGGATATTGCAGGCTTAATGCACGAGAATGCAGGCGTTGAAGACTACACTTTGCTGTATTATGTGTACAGCAAAGATTACGAAGATCAAGATCTGATCTTGTTCAGATATGCCGACCTTTACGCCTGCCTGAAAACTAATTACAGCCCCGTCATGCCGGCATTCGGTTTTATCTTCTGCGACAACGACAGCGACGAGGAGTATAAGCAGCTGAAAGACGACCTTATGAACAAGCTCGGCGTAAATGTCAGCGAACTTTCTGTAATACATGAAAACAGTATGCAGGTTATTTTTGAGCAGATGTACACGCTTTTCCCGATAGCGGTTTGTATCTTCATACTCACTATCATTTCAACGGTATCTATCAGCGCAATATACACCAAACGCCAGCTGCGAAACTACGCTATTTTCTATATCTGCGGTGCTAGGTGGAGAACGTGTGCTTTGCGAAGCCTGAAAAACAGCGCAATTACCTGCGGTATAGCAAGCATATTAGCGGCGGTAGTGCTGATAATAGGCAAGCTCACACTGCTGAAAGAAACAGTAATTTCGTTTGGTATATGGCATTTTGCTGTATGCGCTTTGGTAATAATACTCTACCTCGCACTTTCAATGATAATGCCGCTGATGATAATAGGTTCTAACCAGCCGAAAGAGGTACTCAAAGAAGAATAAGGCATAACAAAAACGACGGATCTTGTGTCCGTCGTTTGTTTTTATGTAGTTATGCGCTGCGCATTTTGGTGGTCTGCCGCTGCGCCATTACTAAGCGATAGTACACGCCCTTTTGCCGCATAAGCTCCTCGTGGGTGCCAAACTCTGCAAGCCTGCCCTTATCGAGCACTATAAGCCTGTCGGCGCGCGCAAGAGTTGACAGCCTGTGCGCTATGGCTATGGTAGTTCTGCCTATCGAAAGCCTGCCCAAAGCCTCTTGTATCTGCCGCTCTGTTTCGGTATCAAGTGAGGCAGTCGCTTCATCAAGTATGATTATCTTCGGGTCGTGCAGAATGGCTCTCGCAATTGCCACCCTTTGCCTCTCACCGCCCGAGAGCTGATAACCCTTATTGCCCACGCGCGTGTTGTAGCCGTCGGGCAGTTTGGTTATAAAGTTGTGCGCGTTGGCTATCTTGGCTGCCTCCACCACCTCGCCGAACGTTGCATCGGGCTTTGCGTATGCTATATTTTCAAGCACCGAGCCGTCAAACAAAAACGTTTCCTGCAAAACCACGCCCATTTGTCCGCGAAGCGTTTTCTGCGGTATGTTTCGTATGTCAACGCCGTCTATCAGTATCTCGCCGTCGGTAACATCATACAGCCGCAGTATAAGGTTTATAAGCGTCGATTTGCCCACGCCCGAATGCCCCACGATGCCTATCATTTCGCCCTTATTTATTTTAAGGCTGATGTCTTTCAGCACGGGCGCATACTGCTGATAGCCGAAGTATACGTTCTTCATCTCAATATCGCCCTGAATGTCAAGGTCAACGGGCTTTTCGCTCTCCGCAAGTCCGCTGTCGTCTTCCAGCACTTCAAATACCTTGCTTGCTGAGACCGCGGCATCTGCAAGCTCACGCGGGATATTTATAAACCACCTTATCGGCTCATACAGCATTGAAATATAGGTGGTGAACTGCACCAGCTGACCCAGCTGCATAGTGTGACCCAGCACCAGCCGACCGCCGAACAGCAGCACAAGATAGTTGCCTATAGTCATTACAAATTCAGAGAACGGAATGGTCAGATACCACACTATCTCGGCGCGAACGCTTGCCTTTGCGGCTTTGAGCGAATAACCCGTGTACCGCTGAACTTCCTGCACCTCGGTGCCGTATGTTTTTACAACGCGTATGCCGTTCAGAATATCGTGCAGAACAGAGTCATGCTCGGTAAGGTTGCGCCATACTCTCGTATACCTTACCGACATTGTTCTGAAAAGCTTTTTTGTAAGTATGAAAACTATCGGTATAGGCAAAACGGTAAGCAGCGCAAGTTTCCAGTTCATACAGAAAATTATTATGACCAGCGCCACGAGCGAGATTATGTGTATAACAAGGTCTTTGCCCTTTTCGGTAACGAAGTTTTCAAGCTTTGCGGCATCGCCCGAAACGCGCCTTATAAGCTCGCCTGCGGTCTTTTTCGTAACTGCCGACATCGACAGCGACTCGCTCTTTGCAAAGACATCTTCGCGCAGTTTTTTGCCCATGCCCAAAGCTACTTTGAACGAGCATTTTACGTTAAGATGATCGGGGATAGACGACAGCGCGACCAGTGTTACAAGCGTTATTGCAAGCGTTAAAAAGCCCTGCCAGTCGGCGTTTTGCGGCACCGCGTAATCGTCTATTATGTGCCGCGTTATGTTGGGTACTATTATCCAGATTATCTGCGAGATTATCGAGCATATAACAGCCGTGATGAAATACTTTTTAAAAGGTCCAACGCGCTTTGCCAGCTTTAAAAACAGCCGTGACTTTTTCGCGCAGAACGGACATTCCTTCGCGCCATCCAGCGCAATGCCGCACTTGGGGCAAACGGGTTCATCGGCATCGGTCTCGGTTATCAGCCTGCCGGTGCGAAGATAGTAATCAAGTATCTTGCAAAGCTCCGCGTAGCGCAGAAATTCCTGCTGCTTGAAAACGCAGATAGCAATGCTCTCTCCGCTCTTCAGAACGCCCGTCATCATCGAAGTACCTATCATCTGTTCGCACTTAAATTCTTCAAAGTCGTCAATATACCGCCTGCAAACTTCCTTGTCGTCAAGATAGGTGATTATCTCGCTGTCGGTAACGCAGGTGTGACCGCGCACAATGTTGGCATCGGTGTCCATATCATACGGCAAAGAGAAGATGACTTCGCTCTCGTCTGCTCCTTTCGGAAAAGATGTTTTTAAGTTCATACTAAAGTTCCTCTTAAGTAAATAGTTCTATGTTTGCCACGCTCTTTTTATCAAGGCGTTTTTCTATGTCGTCGCAGTAATACTTGTTGCCGTCAACATCGCACACGTACAGATACTTGCCGCCTATCAGCTTGAAATTTCTGTACCAGTCGCGTATGCACAGCGTTTTTTCTCCTGCGTTGGTGGCGGCTTTCACAAACAGCGAGCCGCGCATATTTTCTTTTATAGAATAAACTTTCGTTATAAGCGGCATATAGTATTTGTACTCTAAAAAGTTGTCAATAAGCTCAAACTGCTGTTTGCTCATCTCGCGTATGTCGCGTATAACGCCCACCTCGATAAACTCTTTTTCGTCGTTCTCATAGTTTACGCTTACGTACTCATACTTTGAGTAAAACGGCTGCAATCTCGTCAGGTTTATTTTTTTGTATGTCTTTCCCTGAAACACGAGAGTCATAAAGCCGCTCTCCTCTTTGCTGAAAGTCAGCTCTTTCGGGTCTAGAATTACAAGCTTGTCAGCCTCGAAAAGTTCTTCATCTAAAGAATTTATATTCTTCTCGTTCAAATCGTTCACTCCTTTGCGAGTATCGTGTGTTTATTCCTGCATAAACTGAAGCGCCTGCGCCTGCAAGCGGTACAGCTCAAAATACTTGCCCTTTTTGCGTATCAGCTCATCATGCGTGCCCATTTCTTTAAGCTCGCCGTTTTCTATAACGCACAGCATATCTGCATCACGCAAGGTAGAAAGCCTGTGTGCTATCGAAATTATCGTTCTGCCTTTTTTAAGATCATCGATAGCCGACTGTATCTTGCGCTCTGTGCGCGTGTCCATTGAAGCCGTCGCCTCATCTAGTATAAGAATATTCGGCTTTTGTATCATAGCGCGCGCTATAGAGATCCTCTGCTTTTCGCCGCCCGAAAGGTTTACATTGCTTTCGCCTATCATGGTGTTGTAGCCGTTTGGCAGGCGAGAGATAAATTCATGCGCGTATGCAGACTTCGCCGCCTGAATTACTTCTTCCATGGTCGCATCGGGTCGCGCGTAACGTATGTTGTCTGCAATAGAGCCTATGAACAGATACGTTTCCTGCGATACCACGCCAATGTTTTTTCGTATGTCAGCAAAGCTGAGTTCTTTTATCGGGTAGCCGTCAATGGTTATCTCTCCGCCCGTTACGTCATACAAACGCGCCATAAGATTTATAATGGTAGACTTGCCTGCGCCCGTTTTGCCCACTATGCCGAACATATGCCCTGCCTCTACCTTGAAAGAAACATCTTTTATTAC
>CANPZC010000019.1 GCA_947589355.1 uncultured Clostridia bacterium | reverse complement strand
TTTATATCGCTGCCAAACGCCATAAGCGCAAAGTTTATCGCATATACGCCGAGGTCTAAAAGCGCGCCGCCTGCAAGTTCGGGCTTTTGCATACGCTCAATATGCATAAGGCTGTAGCCTATGTTTGCCGTAAGCGATGAAATATCGCCGATAACGCCGCTTTTCAGTATATCATCAAGCACAAACCTCTGCGGCATATATCTCGTCCATATAGCCTCGGTGACCAGCACGCCTTTTTTCATCGCAGCTTCAAACACTTTTTCTGCCTGCGCAGCGTTTGCGGTGAACGCCTTTTCGCACAGCACGTTCCTTAAGTTTTCAATGCACAGCATACAGTCCTCAAAGTGGCGCGAATGGGGCGTTGCGATGTAGATAAGGTCAAGGGTCGTATCCTGCGCCAGCTGCTCGTAGCTGCCGTAAGCCTTTTCAATGCCGAACTCGCTAGCAAAACGCTGTGCGCTCTCTATATTTCGTGAGCCCACCGCCGCAACAATGGCGTTTTCCATGCCAGCAACAGTGCGCGCCATAGTGTGGGCAATGCCGCCGCTGCCCAGAATGCCAATTCTGAAGTTTGCCATAATATCACCTCAAAAGTATTGTAACATATCCGCATACCAAAAGTCAATAAAAAACGTCCTCGCCGTTAATATCCGCGCTTACGCGCAGCCTGCTGGAGCAGAATTAGTGAATAGTGAATATTGAATAACGAATAGTTAATAGATAAGGTGCGGCTTACGCCGCGTATTTTAAAAGTTTTATGTACCAACACGGTTAGAACGTGCATTAGATATTTTTTACTCCCTCCCACAAACCGCCCAAGCGAGAAATAGCTGGCAGAATATTCTTCCAGCGGTGTGGGTGGTTTGTGGGTGGGGAGATTATTAAATATGTTTTATAAGATTTTTTCACATTATACGGCGTTCCATAATGGAACGCGGAAAGAGAGCAGAAGTCTTCTCAAAGGAGAGGCTCTCTCTTGCAGGAGCAGCGTTCCCGTTGGGAACGCCCGAAGAATTATTTCGCCCCAAAAATTAAAAGCGAAATAATTCTTCCCGCGGTCGCTTGCGACCGCTGCCCTCATTAAAAAACAGTCCACAGGACTGTTTTCTAATTCACCTCTTGCAGAGCGCCTGCCGTATGGGGATTTCGCCGTCTGCGGACGGCGACAAAGGGCTTCCGCCCCTTGACCCTGATGACCCTTTTGAAAAAGGGTCAATCGAAAACTTTTCCTTTCTTGACAAGCCTTAAAACCTTTGCGTACCGTGGGACGTTAGTGCGCTCCTGCGCCGCGCGACAGCGCAAATAAAATAAATAACGGTCTCACGCAAAAGTCGCAAGACCGTTCTAACCTCTGATCACGCAATAGTTTTTTGTTTCGCACTTCTGCGCACCAGTATCGCTAGTAGCAGAGGCACTACCGCGAACGCTGCCTCTATCAGCATATACATTGCCGCCTGCGATGCCCTAACGCTGCGGCTGCTGCCTAGAAGCATATCGTTCAGCTTTACATACCAGTACCCCGGCAAAAACCTTGCCACTTTCAGCACGCCGTCAGACAGCAGCGACATCGGCACGAACACGCCGCACAAAAAGCTGTTTGCAAGACTTATTATCTGCGTCATGACGTTTATCGCACTGCCGCCGGGCGCAAAGCATGATATGAATATCGCCCACGAGGCTGCCACCAGCGCGAACACAAAGCTGTTTGCCACCGCCACTGCCGCTCTGCCGCTGAAAGAATCTGCATACAGCGCAAGACCTACCGCGACGAGTATCAGCCACACCGCTATGACGAACACCGCTCCGCCCAGAAATATCTGCAAAAAATACGAAGATGTTTTTATGCCCGAACACTGCGCGCGGCTGCGAATGTCGCTGCGGCAAAGTATTACTATCACGGGGCAGAGTATCGAAAGCATTATGCACAGCAAAATGTACGTCAGATACCTGAAATACGGCTCAAGCCCCATTGCGGCTTTTTCGCTCTCTTTGGCTACAAGCTCTACCTCGCTGCCGTCTGCAAGGGCTGTTTGAGCCTTAGAAAGCGCATTTTCCAAGTCGTAACCTGCCGCCATATACGCTCTCACCGCAGAAACGTATCCGTCAAGTCGGCTGAGCGCTAAACTTTCATTCACATCACCGTGAAGCCCCCTGCCCGTGAAAAGCTCGTCTGTTTCGCCCGAAATAAGCTTTTCTTCAAAGCCTTTGTTTATGGTCACCGCGTAGTCTATCGTCTTGTAGTAAAGGGCATCTGTCAGCGCGGTATCATCGTTTTCTACCGCCACTATCTCGTCTTTCTGTGAAAGATATTCTGCCAAAGCATTTGATGCAGACGTATTGTCCTCATCGAACACACATAGTTTGAGCTGCTGCTCTTTGAAAACGCTTACCTCGCTGCCCAAGCCTGCAAACGTCATTGCAACTGCGATACCCACGAAGACCACGAGATAAATTATCGCCGTGGGCAGGTGCTTCAGCATTACTTTTATATACGCCTTAAAGACTTGCATATCTGCGCCTCCTTGTAAGCATTATTCCCAGCACGCACAGCACCGCCGAAGTTATCAGCATTACAGCTATTTTTTCAAAGTACACGTCCAAACTTTCGTACACGCTCAAGCAGTATATGCTGTCGGATATGACTGCCGCAGGGTTTATTTTGTTGAACCACGGCGCGATATTCATCATTATGCCTTTCATGTTGCCCACCATAAGACCGCTCAAAAAGCACAGCGGCATTACTACTATAAGCGATATGCCTATTTTCGCGTCCTCTTTCCACCTGCCGACAGCGCCTATCAGAAAGCCGAGGGATACGCCCGTAAGACCGCCCACTATAGAAGCCAGATACGCCAGAGGCAGCCTGCCGCAAAAGTCTGTTTTTATTACAAATGCGAGGAATGTAACGCATATCACCATGCATATAGTCTGCAAGATACAGCCGCCCGTGAAGTCAGCCAGAAGCGCTAAAGACTTTGGCATGGGCGAACAGTTTTTGCGCGCGCCGAGGGCTGAAATATTCGCCTGATTGTTAATACCTATCTGCACGCCTATAAATGAGCCGTACAGAGCTGTCATGGCGATAAGGTTGTAAAAATACTGCTCGTAAACATCGCTGTTGCCGTGCTTCATCGATATTTCTTTTGTGTACCCGCTCTGCGAGAGAACTTCGGCAGCTTTGGCAACATCTTTGCCGCTTTTTACGATATCGGTAATGACCGCCGCGTTCGCGTTGTAGCTGTCTGTAAAGCCTTTAAGCACCTGCTGCTGAATTTCGCTCTCCATTACCGAAAGCGAAAGTCTGCCGTCGTCTGCAATATAGATAATGCCTGCAACTTCGCCTTTTTTGAGCATTTGCAAAGCTGTTTCGCTGTCGGTATAAACTGCATCTAAAGGCAAACTGCCCGACTGCTTCATTGCCTGCATAACTGTCTTGAACATCACACTCTCGCCTGCAACAGCCGTTTTTATAGGGCCTTTTATGAACATATCGTCGCTTTCATACAGACCGCCGAACGCTGCTTTGAAAAACGTGCCGAGCACTATCGGGAAAAGTATCAGCCAAAAGACGAGATTTTTGCTTTTAAAGCCCGAAATTACAAAGTATCTGACCGTATGAAAAAACCGTTTCATGCCTTACTCCTTATCCCGGAGCTCTTTGCCCGTTATCTCTAAAAATACATCGTTGAGCGTTGGCATCTCAGAATACACCCTGCCGAAAGATATATCGTTTTTCTGCAATACATCGAGTATTCTTATAAGATTATGCCTGCCGCCGCTGCAGCGAACGGTGAGAAGTTCTTCATCATACTTAACTTCGTAAACGTGCTGAAGTGACGAAAGTGAATTATGCACATTCTGTGGGAGTGACGGCAGTTCTATGTTTACCGTTTCGGTATTTTTGATAAGCTGTTTGAGCTCGCCGCAGCTGCCCTCGGCTATCTTTTTGCCCTTGTCAAGGATAGCTATCCTGCTGCATATCTGCTCTACCTCCTCCATGTAGTGAGAGGTGTATATTACCGTTGCGCCCTCACGGTTCAGCTGCTGTATACCCTCGAGTATCTTGTTGCGGCTCTGGGGGTCAACGGCAACGGTCGGTTCGTCAAGAATTATAAGCTCTGGTTTGTGCGCTATGCCGCAGGCTATGTTGAGCCTCCTCAGCAAGCCGCCAGACAGCTTTTTGGGGTAGAATTTTGTAAACTCGTCAAGCCCCACAAATTTTATCGCTTCTTCTACCAAAGCTTTGCGCTGCGCCTTGTCTGAAACGTACAGACCGCAGAAATAGTCGATATTTTCATACACCGTAAGCTCATCGAACACTGCAACGTTCTGCATAATAAGACCTATCTTTCGCTTTATATCGTAGCTTGTGGGTGTCATCTCTTTGCCGAAGATCTCAATGCTTCCCTTATCGAAAGAAAGCAGCGACAGCAGGCAGTTTATCGTCGTCGTCTTGCCCGAGCCGTTAGGCCCTAAAAGCCCGAACACCTCGCCTTTGTTTATTTGCAGGTCGAGATGATCTATTGCCAGCAGGTCGCCGTATCTCTTTACTAAACTGCTTATCTTTACTATGGTTTCGGGGGTGTTTTCCATATGCCTCATTCCTTTTGATCGTATTTTAATTCGCTATAATATATTGTAGCATACGGAAACTTTTATGTAAAGTGCCGCTTGTCAGTCTTTGGGGTGACAAATGTCACTTTCTGCAAAACAAAAGTATATTGCTTGAAATTTTGCTGTATATCTGCTATAATCATATTTGGGGGCGATAGCGGTGAACATATCCGGTGTTTTAAGCGGCAGACTTGCCGACAGGCTTGCACTGCTTTTGATATGTCTTGTATCATTCAGCCTGGGCGGCGGCTTTGAACTGCCTGTAGCTGCGTTTTTGCTGTCTGTAATACTTTCATCGCTCTCGCAGATAATGCGAAAATACCCCTATGTACCGATAATTATAAACGCTGCGCTGTGCTTTGTATCGCCGATGTTTTTCTGCGCCCTGCCGCTTATGCTTTATGATGCTTTGAGCTGCAAAAAGTGGTGGGCGGTGCTGCCTGCCGTGGGGGCATTTGTGCAGATAACGCAGCTTTCGTCGGCGCAGCTTGCCACAGCTGTGGCAGGGGCAGCCGCCGCAGTGATAATATACGCGCGTGTTTCGGCTCTTGAAATAACAGTGGGTAACCTTGCGGCTTTGCGTGATGAAGTCGCGGAGAAAAACATGATACTTGCAAAACAAAATGTGCAGATAGTTAAGGCGCAGGATAACGAGGTACACCTTGCCGCCCTGCGTGAGAGAGAACGCATAGCGCGCGACATTCACGACAACGTCGGGCATATGCTCACGCGGTCGCTGCTGCAATCGGGGGCGCTTATCGTACTTAACAAAGACGAGGGACTGAAAGAGCCTCTTCGGCAGCTGAAAGATACCCTTGACAGCGCTATGACGGGCATAAGGGCAGGCGTTCACGATCTTCATGATGATGCAATAGACCTGCAAAAGGTACTTGAAGAAAGCTGCCGTGCGTGCGACAGCCGTTTCAAGGTAAAGCTGTGTTACGATGCGGAGGGCGACATTCCCGGCAAGGTGAAATTGTGCATCGCTGCCATAGTGAAAGAGGGGCTTTCAAACGCTGTGAAACACTCGGGCGGCGATGAGATTTCGGTGGTTTTCCGCGAACACCCTGCGTTTTATCAGCTTATGATAACCGATAACGGCAGCTGCAAGGGCATAAACGGTGTCGGTATGGGTCTTAAAAATATGGAAGAAAGGGCTAAAGGCTTAGGCGGCAGAATAACTTTCACACCCTCGCGCGAGGGGTTCAAGATATTCATGTCCGCGCCGAAAAACTATGAAGATAATAATTACAGATGATGACAGACTGGCGGCGATGTCGCTGAAAACGATACTTGAAAGCGTGGGCGTTGAGGTCGCAGGCTTGGGCGGCAGCGGCGAAGAAGCCGTGCAGCTTTACGACGAGCTTTTGCCCGACGTTATGCTTATGGACATACGCATGGGCGGCATGGACGGAATTGAAGCAGGCGAGGAGATACTGCGCCGCCACGGTGATGCAAAAATACTTTATCTTACCACCTTTGCCGACGACGAATATATAATAAAAGCGCTCAGAATGGGCGCAAAGGGGTATATCCTCAAGCAGGATTTTGAAAGCATTTCAACCGCGCTTGAAACGGTCATGAACGGGCAAAGCGTTTTCGGCGACAGGATAATGGGGCGCATACCGCAGCTTATCAGGCAAAAGGGCGATTACGATTTTGAGGGGCACGGCATAAGCGCGAAAGAAAAAGAGATAATGGAACTTGTGGCGGCAGGGCTTAGCAATAAAGAGATCGCCGCAAAGCTTTTCCTCGGCGAGGGAACGGTGCGAAACTACATCAGCGCGCTGCTTGAAAAGCTCTCCCTGCGCGACCGCACACAGCTGGCGATCTATTATTACACCGAGGTGAATAAGTGAGTTTGGTGGGTAAATAATTACGCTGCTTACGCCTATTAGAGACAAGAGGCAAGATTTATTTTTGCTGCTTTCGCAGCGCGCAGGAGCGGAATTAGTGAAGAGTGAATAACGAATATTGAATAGTGAAAAGTTAAGGAGCGGCTTGCGCCGCGTATCTTAAAATCTTGTCAAGAAATGAAAAGTTTTCGGTCAAGCCTTTTTCAAAAGGCTTGCGGGGCGTGGGGCAGAGCCCCACAAAACACAGCGTGCGCTCCGCAAGAGGTGAATTATAGAACAGTCCTGTGGACTGTTCTATAAGAGGAGAGGCTCTGCAAGAGAGAGCCTCTCCTTTGAGAAGACCTTTGCTCTTTTACCGCGTTCCATTATGGAACGCCATACAATTTAAAAATTTCATATAAACAAATCTATAGAATGTCCCTACCTACTGTCCCCAAAGAAGAGTGCGCTGGAAGAATTTTCTGCCAGCAACTTTTCTTTGGGGCGGTATGTGGGTTGGGGATAAAAAAACATCTAACACACATACTATCTGTGTTGTTACATAAAACTTTTGGTTTCTTGACAGGGATTACAGCTATTGAAATTAAACGCGCTATGCAAAAGAATTATGGTTTCAGAATATGCGAGCCATCGAGCATATTCTGAAATCGGCGACCCCATAATGTCGCCGAAATAATTCTTTCATGGTGGCTTGGAGGCTTAAGCCGACAAGACACTGCGCTCCCGCGCCGCGCGTAAGCGCAAACATTACAAGCAATAAAACAACGTGCAAACGCCGCCTTGCCAACTTCTTGCCTCTTGCCTCTTAACTTCTTGCTTCTAATAGAAAAACCGCCCTCATTACGAGGACGGTTCATTTTGTCTCTGAATTACTTTCCCAAAAGCTTCTCCGCGGCGGCGATCTTTACCGCTATGCAGAACAGCTCTGCGGCGAGTTTCAGCGTTTCTATCGGTGGAAAGCTCGGCGCGATACGAATATTGCTGTCGTGAGGGTCGTTGCCGTATGGGTATGTCGCGCCTGCGTCGGTAAGCGTAACGCCTGCCTCTTTGCACAGCGAAACTATTCTTTTAGCGCAGCCGTCTGGCGACTGAAAACTGATGAAATATCCGCCGTTTGGCTTCGTCCACGAGCCTATGCCGAGGGGCGCAAGCTCCTCTTCAAGCGTTGCTGTGACCGCCCTGAACTTCGGCGATAGAATGGCTGCGTGCTTTTTCATATGCTCCTCCAGTCCGTTCATATCTTTGAAGAACCGCACATGGCGAAGCTGGTTTATCTTGTCGTAGCCGATGGTCTGTATCTTCATCAGCGACTTGAAATACTCTATCGTCTTTACGCTGCCTGCCATAGCCGCAACGCCTGCCCCTGCGAACGAAACTTTCGACGTTGACGAGAACATGAACACCATGTCTTCGCTGCCGCACTTTTTGGCTTCGTCGAGGAGGTTAAGCAGGCTGTCGCGCTCGCCGTCAAGGTGGTGTATGCAGTACGCGTTATCCCAGAAGATACGAAAATCAGGCGCGGCAGGTTTAAGAGCCGCAAACCTCTTGACCGTTTCGTCCGAATATGTAATGCCCGTGGGGTTTGAGTACATAGGCACGCACCAGATGCCCTTTATGCTTTCATCGCTCTGCACGAGCTTTTCTACCATGTCCATGTCGGGTCCGTCTTTGCCAAGCGGCACGGTTATCATCTCAAACCCAAGTTTTTCGGTTATGAGAAAATGCCTGTCATAGCCGGGCGCGGGGCACAGCCACTTTATCTTGCCGCAGTCTTTCCACGGTTTATTCACGCCGTCAACGCCGAAAAGCATAGCCTTTACCATGGTATCGTACATTATATTAAGACTTGAATTTCCGAAAACTATAGTTTCCTCCGGGGTCGCGCCGAGCATTTGCGAAAACAGCTTTTTAGCCGATGCAAGACCGTCAAAACAGCCGTAATTTCGGGTATCCGTGCCGTCCTCGTCAAAAAAGTCAGCCTCGCTGTTGAGTATATCCATCATCGGCTGGGCGAGAGTCAGCTGCTCTTTTGCAGGCACGCCGCGCGACATATTAAGGTCAAGTCCCCTGCTTTTGAATTCGTCATATTTTTTCTGTTCCGCCGCGAGAAGCTGCCTGATCTCCTGAGCAGACATATCTTTCAGCATCATTTGTAACACCGTTCCTTTTATAAAATGTAACCATAGTATATAATATACCAAACGGCGCGTTTTTGCAAGTCATTTTGAAAATTCCTGCAAAAAATCACCCTTTTGACCGAAAAAGCCGCTTATTTTGCATAACAAACTGGGCAGAATGGCAAAACTATTTCAGATGCTCATAAAACGTATCGCAGTCGGTAAGCCCCAGAATGTAGTCAACGTTGGTTTTGTGAAACTGCGCGAGGCGTATCAGCACAGAGGTCGGCACGTCGTTTTCGCCCGTTTCGTACTTTGAATAACCCGTCTGCGACATATTCAGCACCTTTGCCATCTGCGTCTGGTTCATATCCTTGTCCTCTCTCAGGTCGCGAATTCTTTTATACATTTTAAATACCCCTTTCAACATGCGTTTGAAATATTATAAATAATCTGTTTCAGGGTATTGACATTTAACCTGAAATAGGTTATAATATTTATTGAGCATAATTCTTTATTATATTATGCAACACAAATATGCACATAGAAAGGCGGAAATTTTATGAAATTGAAAAAACTTGCAACTGTTCTTGCGGCGGCTGTTCTTACTGCCGGAAGTGTTCCTGTAACTGCGTTCGCGGCTGACGGCGTGGCGGTAGATGAAACGCATTTCCCCGATGCGATATTCAGAGCTTACGTTTCAGAAAACTGCGACACCGACAAGGACGGCGTACTTAGCAACGAGGAGATCGCGGCGGTGACGTGGATAGAACTTTCGGTGTCTATTGATGCAACTGAAAATCTTATCACCACTTTTAAAGGCGTTGAATATTTCACAGCGCTTACAAATCTTCATGTTGCAGGCAACCCGATAAAAGAGCTTGATGTTAGCAAAAACACCGCACTGACCAAATTAGGCTGCGAATTTTGCGAACTTTCTTCGCTTGATGTAAGCAAGAACACCGCGCTTACATCGCTTGAATGTTACCACAATAACATTGCAAAGCTTGACCTTAGCAACAACAAGTCGCTTACACGTCTTGTGTGTCATGATAATCAGCTCGAAGAACTTGATCTTAGTAATAATGCAGAACTGCATGATGTTTTCTGTGAGGGCAATAAATTGACCGAACTGAATATTTCGGCTAATAAGTATCTGATCTATGTGTATCAGAAAGACGAACCGTCTGTAGGCGGCAATGGTCAGATACAGTATGAGATCGGATATGAGAACACAGGCAGCGTGTGCCGCTTGAGCGTTGACAAAGCCGTAAAGATCATCACCGAGGCAGCAGCACAGCCCGAGCAGAAGCCCGAGACCAAACCCGAAGAAAAGCCCTCAACAGGTGATAATAAACCTACTACAGGCGATAACAAGCCTACAACAGATAACACCAAACCTGCCGATGACAGCAACAAGCCGACAGGTTCTGCGGCAGGCATAGCCTTTGCAGGCATAGCACTCGCAGGCGCGGCGCTTATGGTAAGCAAAAAGAGAAAGTAATTTAACAGTACAAAAAACTCCCCTGCTCTGCTAGAACGGGGGAAGTTTTGTTATCAGATGTCAGATGTCATGGGCAAGATGTGCGGATTTTAGAAGTAAGATAACGAGAAGCAAGAGGCAAGAGGCAAGAAGAGTGGGGCGGTCAACGTGTGCGCTCCTGCGCAGCGCGTAAGCGCAATTTAATACGCAAAAAAGAAAATACCACTGTTTCAACACGAAGCAGTGATATTTTTTGTACTGTTATTTACTCTACTCCCTCCGTGCGGTAGATGAAGCGAACCTGACCGCTCATGCCGCTTTCTATACCCGAGAAGTTGTTATAGTTTTGCGACACGCTGACGGTCGCTTTCAGCCGCTCTATCAGTCCGCCCAGGTCGCCGTCTATCGCGCTGACAAGCTTTTGTATGCCCTCGCTGTTGAACTGCTTCAGCCCGTCGCTTAGCTGCTGTGCGCCGTCGCGAAGCTGCGTTACGCCATCGATAAGCGCCGGCACTGAGCCTTTCAGCGTGAGTATGCCGTTATTAAGCTCCTGCGCGCCGCTGCTAAGCTTTTGCGTGCCTGCTTTCAGGTCGCTGCTGCCGCTTTTAAGCGCTGCCGCACCTGCCGCCGCGTCCGAAACGCCCTTGGTATACGTTTGCAGACCGAG
The DNA here is from genome assembly GCA_947589355.1 of uncultured Clostridia bacterium. Classification (GTDB taxonomy): domain Bacteria; phylum Bacillota; class Clostridia; order Oscillospirales; family Ruminococcaceae; genus UBA7477. The sequence continues at coordinate 32,532 of CANPZC010000019.1, read as the reverse complement.
ATAGAACGTATTGTAGCTATCAAGCGACTTTTTCAGCTCTATCAGCGATTTTGCGCCCTCAGAAGCCGCCGCAAGCGTTTTCTGCACCTCATCGGAAGCCATATTTTCCGAAACGGCTTTCTTCACCTGAGCTTCAACGTTGTCTGAAACAGTTTTCTTTACCGCGGCGGTATTCATCTGCGTGTCGGTGTTGGCGGCTATCGTGCTTTGAATTTCCTGCGTGTTCATCTGCGCGGTGATGTTTGTCTGTATCTGCTGCTGTGCCTGCTCGCTTTGCATCTGCTGATCTACAGCGGCATCTATCTGCGCGGCGGCGGCTGTGTCTATCATTCCTGCCGCGACCGCCTTTTCATAGTCTTCTGTAGTCATATTCAGAACATTTTGCAATACCGCATTCTTTACAGTTTCTCTTACCGCGGCGGTAACTTTTTCGCTCACCTGCTGTTTTACCGCTGCCGTTACCTGCTCTGTTACCTGCTGCTTTACTGCCGCCGTTACTTGCTGTGTTATATAGCCGCGCTTTTCTTCTACCGCTTTTGTAACGGTATCTAAAGCCTGCTGATACACGGCGTTTTTATCTAGAGAAGCAATAGTTTCATCAAGCACTTTTGCATAGTTTTCTATCGTGAGCTTTTGCACTTTAAGACCTGCGGCTGCTATCTGCGTATCGGCAGTGGAAAGCAGCGTTTCAAACACCTGTTTTGCGCCGCCGTTGAGCGTATCGTTGTTTGCAGATAGTGTGTTCAGCCCGTCGCTGAGCTGCTGTGCGCCGTTTTGAAGTGTGCCTGCGCCGCTGTTTAAGGTATCGCAGCCGTTTTTAAGCTCCTGCGAGCCTGCCGCAAGCTTATCTACGCCACTAGATAGCTCCCCTGCCTTTTCAAGAAGCGTTTCTAATCCGTCATAAAGCTGCGCAGAACCGTCAAGAAGCTGATCCATTGCGTCCGTCATTTCTTGCATTGAGCTGTCAAGATCTGCCGTATCGCTCAGGGTGTCAACATCAAGCTTGCTGAACGGCTCGTTTGTAGCGACCGTTATCGTCATACCGAAAGCAAAGTTATTTACATCGGCATTTATCTCTATAAATTCGGGTATCTCAAACTGCTCTTTGTCAATAGCAAGGTTTTCTTGCAGCGACGGAAATGCCATGCCGACCACCACGCTGCGGTCGCCGTCGTTAATAAGTTTGCCGTTTGTTACTTCAATATTTCTGAACACTTCGTTATCGAGCATCATGCCCGTAAGCATAACGAACGGCACATAAATCTTCTCCTGCTTGCCGCTGACTTCTACAGTTTCATAGCTGTTGTTCGTGTAATCAAAACGAATAGTTACCTTGCCGCTCTTGCCCAAAAGCTCCTGCGGCGAGATTTCATTGCCGTCAAGTTTATATGTTACTGCCATACTAACAGGGAGTTCTTTGTTACTGTTGCCCTGATAGTAAATATCGTTGCCCTGCGCGTCCCAACTGCCCGAAGCATAGCTTTCATCGCCTTTAACGTTCTCAACGTCCGTAAGCGTGGTACTGTCGCTGAGTTGCTGCGCGCCGAGGGTATTTTTCAGCCAGTCGCTAACTATTATTTTCTGCACGCTGCCGTCTGCACCTGCAAGAACGTAAACAGTCTCGTCTTTGACTGCGCCCGTATCTTCCGAAGCCGCCGCGACCGTTGTTTCTTTAGTAACTTTTTCGGTATCTGCCGGCTTTAGTGGAGCTAAGGCATATGCTCCGCCTGCCGCCAAAGCCGCGCATACCGAGACCGCGAGAGTTTTAAATAACGCATTTTTGATATGTATCATAAAAATTACCTCCGTGTGAATAAATTTCTCTGCCGTGTACGCCGCATACCTATCGTTGTAACGCACACGAGCTTATCGCAAAGCATCAAAAGCGCAGGCAGAACGAATATTACAGCCACCATGCTTATCACAGCGCCGCGCGCAAGCAGCATACAGATCGAACCTATCATATCTATATCAGAATACAGCGCCACGCCGAACGTTGCCGCGAACAGCCCCATGCCCGAAACGATTATTGACGGAATAGACGTTGCCAGTGCGATCTGTACCGCCTCTCTCTTGCTCTGACCGTTTATGCGTTCGGTCTTGTATCTTGTTGTCATAAGTATCGCGTAATCGACCGTTGCGCCAAGCTGTATCGTGCTTATGCATATAGGCGCTATGAACGGCAAGCTCTGACCGAGATAATGCGGCAAGCCGAGGTTTACAAATATCGCCGACTCTATTACAGCTATCAGTATGAACGGCAGAGATATGCTCTTTTCAACCAGCGCGATAATCACAAAAATTGCGATTATCGATATAAAGTTCACTACCTGAAAGTCTCGCGAGGTGACGTCTATAAGGTCTTTTGTGCAGGGTGCTTCGCCTATCAGCATACCGCTGCTGTCGTACTTTTTCAAAATTGCGTTCAGCTCGTCTATCTGCTTGCCGACTTCTTCGCTTGCGACTTTGTACCTTGAATTTATCAGAAGAAGCTCCCATTTATCGCTCTTTAACACGCTGAGTACCGACTGCGGTATTATCTCCTGCGGCACGCGCGAACCTATTACAGACTCAAGCCCCAGCACATACTTAACGCCGTCTACATCTTCCATTTCATCGGTCATATTTTTTACCTCTTTGGGCGAAAGGTCTGCGCTTACCAAGACCATATGCGTGGAGGCAATGTCAAAATCCTTTGACAACTTGCTGTTCGCTATCATGTACGCCATATCTTCGGGCAGGCTGTCTGCCAAGTTATAGTAAACTTCGTCGTTGGTCTTGCTGTAGCCGTAGCAGGCAGGGGGTATTATCAGCACAAAGGCTATCAGAAATACGGGGAATATTCTCACCGCGCCTTTAGCAAAGCCGTTCATATTCGGTATAAGCGAGCGGTGTTTTGTTTTCTGCAATGGCTTATCGAGCACCAAAAGCATTGCCGGCAGAACCGTCACGCAGCCCAGCACGCCCAGTATTACGCCCTTTGCCATTACAATGCCAAGGTCTTTGCCCATGGTGAACGACATAAAGCACAGCGCTATAAAGCCTGCTACCGTTGTTATCGAGCTGCCGACTACCGACGTGAGCGTTTCTTTTATAGCAGCAGCCATAGCCTCTTTGTTATCGCTGTATTTGGTCTGCTGCTCGTTGTAGCTGTGCCACAAGAATATTGAGTAGTCCATCGTGACCGCAAGCTGCAGCACCGCCGACAGCGCCTTTGTTATGTACGAAATTTCGCCCATAAAGTAGTTTGTGCCAAGGTTAAGTATTATCATCATCGCGATACTTGCAAGGAACACGAACGGCACGAGCCAGCTGTCTAAAAACAGCAGCATAACCACGCAGGCAAGCACAACCGCAATGCCTACATATATCGGTTCTTCCCTCTCGCACAGGTCTTTAAGGTCTGTTACCATTGCCGAAAGCCCCGAAACGAAGCACTGCTCCCCTGCCGCCTTGCGTATCTCGCGTATGGCTTGCATAGTAAGGTCGGAAGATGTTGAAGTATCAAAGAAAACGGCTATCATTGTTGAGTTTTCGCTGTTGAACTCGTCGTATATGCTGTCGGGCAAAAGCTCCATAGGCACTGAAATATCCGCAAGAGAATCATACCACAGCGCGGTATCAACATGGTCTATACCCTCTATTTTTTCTTTCAGCGCGGCAACATCTTTCGGTTTCATATCTTCAACTATTATGAACGAAAACGCGCCCTTGCCGAAGTCCTCCATAAGCTCGCCCTGACCTACCACCGTTTCCATATCCTCTGGCAGATAGGTCAGCATATCGTAATTTATGCGCGTGCCTATAATGCCCAGCACTGACGGTATCATAAGCAGCACCGCGGCTATCAGTATAGGAACGCGCCATTTTACTACAGTTTTTGCAAATCGCATCTATGTGTCACTCTCCAATTCACAGCGTTTTTTGTTCTCATTACACAGTATATTCCGCCCACGATTATTTTTACAGAGGCAAAAACAGCCCCGTGCCCAAAAAACAGGCACAAGGCTGCAAATGACTAAATTTCAGACATTTTGATCTGTTTGTCTGTATTTATTCTCATTACGCAAAAGTTTGAAGTCTTGTCAAGAAACCAAAAGTTTTCGATCGACCCTTTTTCAAAAGGGTCGTCAGGTCGAGGGGCGAGCCCCTCGTCGCCGTCCGCAGACGGCGAAAGCCCCATACGGCAGGCGCTCTGCAAAGGGTGAATTTCAAAATAGTCCGGTGGACTATTTTGAAAGAGGGGAGGCTCTGCAAGAGAGAGCCTCCCCTTTGAGAAAACCTTAACTTTTTTGCTGCGTTCCATTCTGGAACGCCATACCATATAAAAAGTTCTTAACAATAAAATGCGCAAACTTGTTGACACATTCAAAATGAGAAGGAAACCTAAATAAAGTGTAGCGGTGAACAGCTCCGCAGGCTTGCGCGTAAGCGCGATACTTATTCATTGCGATAGCAACTGCTCTACCATTTCTTTTTTAAGAACAGTAAGCCGCGCGAACATATCGCGTATATCATCGGACATATCGTTTTTCAGCCAGTTTGAAACTATGCCGAAAGCGAGGCTTGAAAGAAACGATTCTATGACCTTTCTGTCGCTTTCGTCTATCACGCGCTCACCCAAAACGGACGTAACATACGCGTGGATAACATGGTCGCACACGCGCCACATATAGTGCTCGAATATCTCGCGGCTGGAAGAATGATAGATGTGCAGCACCGCGCGCTTGTTTTTAAGTCCCCTGTCTATCACCGTTTCAAGGCAGTCCTCAAACTTTTCCACCGTTGGGTAAGCCTGAATTATAAGCTGCGCCTCCGCCTCCACCATATTCTCTATAAGCTCGGGTATATCCTCAAAATAATAATAAAAAGTGTTGCGGTTTATGCCGCAGTCTGCCACGAGGTCTTTCACCGTTATTTTTGAAATCGGTCTTTCTTCAAGAAGCTTTACAAAAGAGCCCTCTATAGCTTTTTTAGTGAAATTCGCCATGCCGTCCTCCTAGAGCAGATCTATAATTTCTTTAACGAGCTTTGCAATTTGCGGTACAATAAAATACACAGTTGCTGCCGCCACAGCCGCATAAACTACGAGCGCCGCAATAAACTGAAAAATACACCTTGCCGCGCTGAACTTGAAATCATCGCGCACGCCTGCATTCAGCACCAGCGCTTTCGCATCACTGAGCGTTGCGGGCAGCCTGCCAAATCGTATCTTCTCATCGGCTGAGAGCGCGCAGTTTTTGTTGGGGCACTGCCTTTTTCGCTCGCTGTCGCCGTAAACGCCGCCGAAAGATGTATTGCACCGAGGGCAGCAATCCACGTCCTCACGCGCAAAACAATCCTGCACAAAGTTCATATAGGCGCAGCACCATTTTCTTATATTGCTTCGGTAGAGATACCTTACAAACATAAGCGCCGCCACTATGATTATCACCGCGCAAAGGCGTTTTATATGCTCCTCATGCCCTGCCGACTGCATTATACTGCGCATTACAAGGCAGCAAAGAGCCGCTGCGCACGGAAAAAGCAAGCACGCCAAAGCCGCCCTTAAATAGAACGGCTTTTTTGCTCTTGCATCAATAGGTTGGTTTTTTAATTCTTTCATAACTTAAAATCCGTCAACGACCTTGCCGTGCAGCATAAACTGTATGCGAGGGTCATGCTGTTTGATAAAATCTGCGTATGCTCTCGCTGTTTCCCAGCCCACGGGAAAATTCACGCCGCCGCTGCCTTTGCCCTTCGACTGCGATATATACTCGCCGTGCAGGGGTTTCATGTTCTCATCGTACACGCCAAAGGTGTCTTTGTACACCGCTACATACCATATATCGCTCAGCTTCCACTTTTTATATGCTGCCATATAGCCGTTTGGCCAGTAGAAGTACAGGTATCCGTCGGACGTGAGGTACATATTATTAACACTTTCAGCGCCCTGCAATTCTTCGCTCATTTTTTCCATGAACTTTTTCTTTGACTTTTTGTCGGCTATCATGCTTATCACAAAAATAAGCACAAAAGCGACAACTATCACTATTACTGCCGGTGGTACGGGTGGCATAAATTTTCCTCCTGTATGTTTTATTACTCTGCAAGACCTGCGGTGATTATTGCCATTTTGTATACTTCCTCGGCGTTGCAGCCGCGTGAGAGGTCGTTTATAGGCGCGTTAAGGCCCTGAAGAATAGGGCCGAAAGCCTCAAATCCGCCAAATCTCTGGGCTATCTTGTAGCCTATGTTGCCTGCGTTTATGTCGGGGAAAATGAACGTGTTAGCCTGACCTGCAACGGGCGAATCTTTAGCCTTGGTCTTAGCAACAACCGGTGAGAACGCCGCGTCAAACTGAAGCTCGCCGTCGACTGCGAGATCGGGGGCGGCAGCCTTTACCTTTGCGGTAGCGTTGCGCATTTTGTCAACGGTCTCGCCCTTGCCCGAGCCGAGCGTTGAGTACGAAAGCATAGCCACCTTGGGATCGATGCCGAAAGCCTTTGCTGTTTTAGCGGTCTCAACGGCTATCTCGCAAAGCTGGTCTTCATCGGGGTAGAGGTTTATAGCGCAGTCGCCCATAGCGTACTTTTCATCGCCGTTTTCTGTTTCCTTAAAGAGTATGAAGCTTGACGAAACTATAGAATTGCCCGGCTTGGTCTTGATAATTTGCAGCGCAGGGCGAACGGTATCAGCGGTAGAATATGTAGCGCCGCCCAGAAGTCCGTCAGCCTTGCCCATTTTAACAAGCATCGTGCCGAAGTAGTTTGACTTTTTCAGCGCGGCTGTGCAGGCATCTTTATCCATTTTGCCCTTGCGAAGCTCAACCATTTTGTCGACCATTGCATCAAATTCGGGGTATGTTTCGGGGTCGATTATCTCTATCCCCTCGATGTCAAAACCGCACTGCTTGGCGGCTGCCTTTACCTCGTCTACATTTCCCAGAAGCAGCGGAGTCAAAAGTCCGTCAGCTTTAAGGCGCGATGCAGCCTCGAGGATACGGGGATCGCTGCCCTCTGTGAAAACGAGTGTTCTGTTGTTTGCTTTTAATACTTCGATAAGATTTTCAAGCATATATTTTTCCTCCTAAAGTAAATTTAGTATGTTTCCATATGGATATTATACACTACTTTTCAGCAAATTGCAACCGCTTTTTTGAACAATTTATAAAAATTCGTCACAGGGTATTGACAACGGACATATAATGTGATAACATATGAACAGATGTTCAAATGTTCGTTTGAATAAATAATGATATATTCATTTTAAGGAGGAATAAACATGGCAGATGATATGCAGCTTTGCGAAACTCAATGCGTTCACGAAGATATTGTTGAAAAGGTAAAAAAGCTTCTGCCCGATGAAGAAGCAATTTACGATCTGGCAGACCTTTTCAAGATGTTCGGCGATACAACGCGCATGAAGATAATGTACGTTCTGCTGGAATCGGAGATGTGCGTTTGCGACATTGCTGAGATACTGGGAATGACACAGAGCGCTATCTCACATCAGCTGAGGATACTTAAATCTTCAAAACTGATAACCAGCCGCCGCGAGGGCAAATCTGTTATATATTTTCTTGCAGATGACCATGTACGCTCGATAGTCAACCAAGGCATGGAGCATATTTTTGAATAACCGAAAAGGAGTTTTTATCATGAAAAAAACATACAAGCTGGAAGACTTAGACTGCGCAAACTGCGCCGCAAAAATGGAAAACGCTATCAAGGATATTCCCGGGGTGAACGACTGCTCAATAAGCTTTATGGCGCAGAGAATGACCATAGACGCGGACGAGAAAAGCTTTGACAGCATAATGAAAAAGGCTGTTAAAGCCTGCCGCAAGATAGAGCCCGACTGCACTATAATTTTGTAAAGGAAGACCGGAAATGACGAAAAGTCAGAAACGAAAGCTGCGCGACATACTGCTGTGCGCGGTGCTGTTCGCGGCTGTAACTGTACTATTAAAAGTACTGCCAACGGCTGACAAAATACCGTGGTGGGCAATTCTTTTAATGTACCTTGTGCCGTATCTTATAGTCGGCAGAGGGGTAATAACAAAGGCTTTGCGAAACATAGCCCACGGGCAGATATTTGATGAAAATTTTCTTATGCTTTTAGCTACCGTTGTTGCAATGATAATACGCGAATACCCCGAGGCTGTGGCTGTAATGCTGTTTTATCAGATAGGCGAACTTTTCGAGAGCATTGCGGTGGGCAAGTCGAGAGGGTCTATATCCTCGCTTATGGAGCTGAAACCCGACACTGTAAATCTTGTAAAAGACGGCGCAATTACCGAAGTGGCTGCCGAAGATATTCACGAGGGCGATATAATACAGGTAAACGTAGGCGAGCGCATACCGATCGACGGCGTTATTATCGAGGGCAACACTTCTCTCAACTGCGCGGCTCTGACGGGTGAGAGCATACCCGTTGATGTAAGCTGCGGCGACAATGTGACAAGCGGCGGCATAAACCTGACCGCTATGATACGCATAAAAACAGACTGCGAATTTTCGCAGTCTACGGTGGCGCGAATACTGGAGCTTGTGGAAGCGGCATCTGAAAAGAAAAGCAAGAGCGAGGCGTTCATCACAAGGTTTGCAAGATACTACACGCCTGCTGTGGTAGTTGGTGCGCTGCTCTTGGCTGTAATACCCTCGCTGATAACGGGTCAGTGGGCAAAATGGATACACCGCGCGCTGATATTTTTGGTAGTATCCTGCCCGTGCGCGCTTGTTATCTCGGTGCCTATATCATTTTTCGGCGGCATCGGGGCGGCATCAAAACAGGGCATACTTATAAAGGGGTCGTGCTATCTTGAAAGGCTTTCGCAGGTAAGAACAGTTGCGCTTGACAAAACAGGCACGCTCACAAAGGGCAGTTTCAAGGTAACTGCCGTTCGCGCAGAAAACGGGTATGATCAAGATGACGTACTGAAATACGCGGCATACTGCGAAAGCTTTTCTTCGCACCCTATCGCGGTATCTATAGTTGAGGCATACGGCAAAGAAATTGACAACAGCCTTATTGAAAACCAGCAAGAGCGCGCAGGCAAGGGCGTTATAGCCTTGATAGGCGGCAAAGAGGTGTATGCAGGCAATGATGCGCTTATGCAGGATATGGGTATATCTCACGGCGGTGAAAGACCCGTTGGCACTTGCGTACACGTTGCGGCGCAGGGTAAATACATCGGATGCATAGTTATTTCAGATGAAATAAAGCCCGACAGCGCGCAGGCTGTAAAGCAGTTCAAATCAAGCGGCATACGCACCGTTATGCTTACGGGCGACGAGGAAAAAACGGCAAAAGATGTTGCTCAAACGCTGGGTATTGATGAATACCGCGCAAAGCTTATGCCGTCCGACAAAGTGGCGGTGGTGGAAAGTCTGCTTGATGATAAAAGCGCGGTCGCGTTCGTGGGTGACGGCATAAACGATGCGCCCGTGCTGATGCGTGCCGATATAGGCATTGCAATGGGCGCGCTGGGCAGCGATGCGGCTATAGAAGCTGCGGACGTTGTGCTGATGGACGACAAGCTTGCAAAGCTGCCTAGCGCCGTGAAAATCTCTCGCAAAACGCAGCGTATAGTATACGAAAACATCACCTTTGCGCTTGCTGTAAAAGCCCTTGTGCTGGTGCTGGGCGCGCTCGGCATAGCGGGAATGTGGCTTGCGGTATTTGCAGACGTCGGCGTATCTGTGCTGGCTATAATAAACGGTATGCGCACACTTGCATATGACGGCACGAAATAGAAAACTTTTGCATATATGCATATAAAAAACTCCGGCTAAAAGTCGGAGTTTTTGTTTTACTGTTGAGTTTTAGTAGTACATTATTACCGGTGTGCCGACCGATATAAGGCTGTAAAGCTTTTGCGCTTCGGCGTACTTCATGTTTATGCAGCCGTGCGAACCGTCTGTCAGATAGACCTTTCCGCCGTATGAATATCTGCTCAGGTCGTGGAAGCCTATGCCCTCATACGAAGCTCTCATCCAGTAGGTACACGGAACGTTGGTATAGCCGTCGCCCGTCATTTTGTAAGGGCTTTTCTTTTCAAGTATCTCGTAAACGCCCTCGGGTGTAACTCTTTTGGGTTCCGAATACAGACCCGAAACTATCTGGTCGGTCTCGAACAGCACTTCGCCGTTCTGATAATACCACATATGCTGCGCGGTAAGGTCTACCTCGATGTAGGTATTGCCTATATCAGACTCTGCCGACCTTGCACTCTCAATTCCTGCATAGGTAAAGAACGCATAGCCGTCATCGCCGTAGCGGGATTCATAAACAGGGTCGATAGTAGTGCTTTCGCCGTTTTCAAGAATTTTTACGAGTTCGTCTGTGGTTTTTTTCTGATCCATCTTCCAGCCGTAAGTGCCCTGAGCGCCCTGGTCTACCGTTATATCTCCCTGCAAGGTGGCGTGGAATGCTCTGGGCTTTCCGTAGGTGTCGTAAATATCGGCAAGGTGACCCACATACTGCGCTACCTCATCTCTGTTTACCGTGTAAGAAGTGCCGTCCTCGCTGAACTTCATCCAAGTGCTGTAATCTTCAAGGGTAAGCAGCTCTTTTGTATAGTCAAAGTCAATAGTTACGGTAAAATCGCCGAGTTTTTGGTAGAACGCCAGCTGGTCTTCAAGGTCTTCTGCCTGAATTTCCGCCTTGTAAAAACAGTCGCAGTCGGCAATGTTTATATTGAAAACGCCGCTGTGTATCTTATCAAGTATAAACGGCTTGAGCTTGCTGTAATCCAGCGTATCGCCCTCGGTGGCGTCAACTATTATAAAGCCCTCCTCGGTGTGCGCTATATACGCATTTTTAGGCTCTGTAACGCCCCACACTATCTTATCCAGCGCCTGCGTGAGCTTTGATTCATCATACGTAACGTTCGCCTTGAATTTATAGTCAAACGTTGAAAACAGCGACTTGAACCACAGCTTGCGGTTTATGTTTGAGTATATCTTCTGCACCTGCTGTTCGGTATCGTCTTTATAGTCAAACTCACTTGCGCTTATAGTTATCGGCGTGCCGTCTTTCTTAGTCATGACCAGCCCCGGCATTTCATCGGGAACTAAAAGCTCTGTAGCCTCCGCGAGAGTCATTTTGCTTACATCGATGCCGTTTATCGTGGTGTTGGGCAAAAACGTGCCGTTTGTAAGTATCAGCCCTATAAAGTAGCCCACGCCTATCAATACGACGATAAATCCCAGCAGAAAGCCTATAGTCGCGCCTGCGCCCGAAGACTTCTTCTTTCTGCGCTTTTTGCTGCTCTTTCTGCTGCCCGATGAATTTCTGTTTGCGCCGCTGCGGCTTTGTGATGAAGACCTTGAACGGCTTGAGCTGCTGCCGCTTTTAGGTCTTGCCCCCTGCGAAGATGCCCTGACAGGTCTTTGCGGCAAAGTTCTCTCCCTAGTGGGTTCTTCTGCCTGCCTTGCGCGCTGCGGCACATAGTCGTCATCATCATCGCCCATATTCATAGCTATTTGGCGAGCCATCATCTGCGCTTTTTTCTGCCGCTCCTCAGAAGAACTGCTTCTCACAGCCTCACCTGCGCCGCCTGCGGAAAGCACAGCGTTAAGGTCGCCCTCTCTTGCCGAGATGTCAAAATCCTTGTCCATAGCTGTTTCCTTTCGTTTCTATTGTAAAACATACCGCTTTGGTATGTCATAATTCCTCAAGGTATATTATAACACATACATCGGTATCAATGCAACGACAAAACGACTACAATTTGATTACAATCGCTCACTTTGTAAGATACCAGCTGCTAAGTATTCTTTCAGCCTTTTTGCCGTATATCGTAAAATCTCTGTTTTTATGTATCAGCGCGCTCGGTGTGAGCTTTACTTTCCAGTCCCACCAGAAATACCCCGAGAACCAGTCCTCGTCCCAGAACGTATGCAGCGCCGACTGATAAAAGTCAGCCTGTTCGTCCTCGTCAAGCGGCACTTCCTCGCGGTGGTGAAAATCATACGGGTATTTTGAACAGCCATGCTCGTTGCGTATGCCTATTTCAGCGAACATTATAGGTCTTTGGTACTTTTCATGCATACGAACAAGCCTTGCTCTTATGTCGTCCCAAGAGCGCAGCATTCTGCCAAGGCTCACATCGTCGCCGTCTGTAAGCCTGTAATACGCCGAAATACCTATAACATCTACCTTTGAGAGCCACGGGTACTTGAACTCGTCATCATGGTTTATGTTGTGCATAATAATGCCGTGGTATACTTCCCTTACCGCGTCTATCATCTTGCACACTCTTTCATGGCAAACGTCCATGCCGTCCATCTCGCAGCCGGTGCATAGCATTTCGCAGCCTGTTTTCTGTGCAATTGCGGCATAGTGCAGCATAAACGCCGTGTAAGATGCAAACCACCTGTCAAGATAGTTTCCCCTGCCCTCTTCGGGAAAATGTATCCTCGCGCGCCACACACCGTCAAGGCAATCCACCATAGGTTTAAGGCACACTTTCAGACCCATTTCTTTCGCCATATTTACAGCGTACACAACGTCCTCGTCTGTCTGCGTTCTGCCGTATAAAGGGTGCACGCACAGCGAAGTATAAGTTTCCTGAAAAGCGTTCACGGGTATGCATATCCAGTCAATGCCGTCGCTGCACAGCCGCTGCATTGATTTTTTGGCATAGTCTGTCATATATTCGCCGCTTTTGGCGAACGCTCCCCATGTATAGCCTTTGCAAAAAAGTCTTTCCATATTATCCTCTCCAAAGTTTTGTCAGTATTTTTCAGCTTCCGAGCATATGCCGCCGAATATCATTCTGTTCACGCTCGGCGTGGCTTCGGGGCGTATCGCAACATCTATGGCATACGGCGAAAAATTCCTCGCTATCTCCCTCACCGAATCCGCCGTTATATCGCCCGTCACGAAAAACGGCTTGTCGATGCTCTGCGTAATGCTGGGAAATCTTACTATATCCCTCAGCGGCAGAGAAACAAAATCGGCAGGGCTTTCGTTTATCTTCACCGCATCGCCTATGCACTTGAGCGAAAAGCGCTTTATCACCTTTGTTTCAGCGCGAAGTTTCAGCGCTTTTATATACTCCGCGCTCTCGCCGCCGCAAAGCTCAACCGTCTCGCATATGCCTGCCGAGAGCAGCGGCGTTATCTGAGAAATATCCTGGTCGCAGAACATTCCTATCGTTTGTATCTCGGGGCGCAGGCTGTAAACCAGCTTTGATGCGATATTTCCTGTCACCCTGTAAAGACCGTCAAAAAATGAGAAACCTATGTACGCAGGCTGCACCTCGTTGGCGCAGGCTATATCGTCCGCATTTCTTATCCCGCTGATCCTTATCTTAACCATTTATCCGTTGTTACCTCCATCGGTAGAATTTACAGCTTTCTGAAAAGTTGTTTTTATATTTTTCTGTGCGGCGTTTTCGTTCAGTCTGCCGCCGCCGCTTTCAAACTTTCTGTAAAAGTTCTCGGCGCTGTCGTCAAGACCCTTTTTTATAAGCCGCTCTTCTTTGGCTTTTACCTGTCTTTCCTGTATACGTCTGCGCTTTTCCATGTCGTCAAAATAATCGTCTACAGTGCCGTCTAAAGAGATACCGTCATCATTTTCATCATACGAAAGAGAAGCTTCATACTTGTCATACTGCGTTTGCTTTGCCTTATCCATATCGCCGCCCGGCAGCTTGTCAACGCCCAGATATTCGTCAAGATCCATCTCGCCGCTGAGTATCTTGTCAAGATTTTGCTTATCCTGCATCTTCTGCTCCTGCGTGGAATTTATATCACTCAGCTGCTTTATCTCGTATGCGTATAGCTGCTTCTCGGTAAGTTTTTTGTCCATTCTGTCGGTGTTTTCTTCTTCAAACAGAGGATAGCCCGGCAGGTTTTTCATAGCAATAAGCCGCAGTTCCGCCCATATAAATACTGCATCATACACAAAAAACACAGCATATACGCCCAGAGTCGCAATTGCCGAGAGCAGCGTAACGCCCAGCAGCACATACAGCGGCGCTGTATTTTTTGAAGAACGCGCAAACGCCACCATAGCAGAGTTTGCGACCGCGAAGAACACCACCGCGAACTCTATTTCCCCATAGCCGAAATACTGCGACATCCACAGCCCGCCTATCACCATTATTACCGCTAAAAACCACATCAGGTCGGATATTTTCCCCTCGGTCTTCTGCACCTCACGCAGCTTTATTATCTTATCCTCGCGCGAAAGGTCGAAATATTTTGCGCTTTCGCTGTCAACTATTCTTTGAAACATTGCTCTCTCCCATATCAATATCTTCGGGAACGTACAGCACGTCCATTTCCTCGCTTTGCTGCTTTATGCCAAGTTCTTTCAAAGCTTCTTCATCACCGCTTAAAATACGTTCTTTCAGCTCCTGAGCCGCCTTGCTGTCAAGCCCTCTGTCTTCAATGCGGTCAATGGCGGCAATCTGCTCAAAGCCAAGCCCCTGCGCATAGCCTGCCTGCTGCTTCTCTGCAAACGCGGGGTAGCCTTCCAGCCGCGAGAGCGCTTTCACCTTTACTTCCGCCGTTATAAAGTATATGCAGAATATAGTCAAAAGCAGCAATATGCCCTTTGTACACACCGCGCCGACTATCGACAGCAGAAACATAACATACATAGGTATGCAGTTTTTAGCCGCCCTCGCCCACGCTATCATGGGTATGTAAAGCAGCGGTATGAACACCAGAAACGGCAGTTCCTTGCTCCCGAGTGTCAGCCGCGAAAGGTCATACTTCTGCCCCTCGCCGATAAACACCGTCCAGCCCAGTATGCCCGAGAACATCAGCAGCACTATAAACAGCCACATATAAACCGTCATGCAGCGCTCTACCGAGCCGTCAAGCTCTTTTTTCAGCGTGCATTTTTCGATGTCCGGCAGCATATCATACCGCGCCTGATATTTTTTAACTATGACTTCAAGCATCGTTATCCCCCAAGTCATCGGGCACTTCAAGGGTATCCATTTCGCCCTTTTTGATACCCGTGTCGGCTTTGTCATACTCTATCTTGCCGTTTAGTATCATGTCGTAATAATCGTTCTGCACGGCTGCCGCGCTTTTGGGCTTGCCCGTTTTCTCGCCCTTGCTTCGTGCAAGATATTCCTGCTCGTCGCTAACGCGTTTGGCATCTAAGTCATCGCTGAATTTCGGATAGCCCGGCAGCTTTGAAAACGCCTCCAGCCGCGCCGCAACTATCACGAAAAGTATGCTCCACACGTTGGTAAGGCTGTATGTCGGCGTGTGGAAAAATATCACAAGGTTTGTTACAATAAACAGCACAAGCCCCGCGCTGCTGCCGCGTTTTACAGCAAGTATCTCGCAGTACAGAGCAACAGGGTATACCACCCACTCTATCGCGGTATCAATAACGCCGTAGACCACTCTGCCCTCTTTTATGGCGTTTATGTTCCACCAAATGCACAAAAACATACCTATAAGCACCACAAACTTGAAAAGCTTATCGAGCATTTCTTCAAGCCGCATAAGTGTGTGCATTTTTCTGCGCTTCTGCGAATTTGAAAGCAGCGAATATTTGTTTACCAGCCGCACGGTAAGAAAGTCAGACATAACTTCTCCTTAACTTTCCGCAATATCCGCTTCAAAATAGCGCGGCTTGGCGAAATGGCAGCAAATATCGCTTATAACGGTCAACAGTATCTTCGCCGCCAGAACAACGCATATGGTTTTGAGCAAAAATTCAATAAATTTCATCTTGTTATCCTCCAAAAAATTATGTATTTATATCTGCAAGCTAGATCTACAAGTCATATATAATCATTATAACATTTTTACAAAGATTTTGCAATACCTATTATTTAAAAAATAAGCGGTTGCATTTTCTAAAAAATATGTTATAATGAATATGTATGTTTTATGAAAGGAAAAAGGGTATGGCTGAGAACGCTGAAAACCGCGGCTACAAAGGGCTGCTTACAAATACGTTCATATTCGCGATAGGCTCTTTCAGCTCAAAAGTGCTTTCGCTTATTCTGGTAACGGTATATACTAATATCCTCACCAAGGCGCAGCTGGGTCTTACCGACAACTTTGTCAACGTTGCCAACTGGCTGATACCCATGGTAACTCTGACCGTTTCGGAAGCGGTAGTGCGCTTCGGTCTTGATAAGTCATACGACAAAAAGCGCATATTCACCATAGGTTCAAACGTTGTGCTTATAGGCATACTCTGCCTTGCCTGTGTTATGTTCTTTTTGTATGACAATTCTGTCGTGAAAAAATATATAGGCTCATACTCGTGGCTGCTGTTTTTGTATGTTTCAATAGGCGGCTACAAGCTGATGTGCGATGCCTTTGTGCGCTCGCTGGAGAAAATAAAGCTGGTGGCTGCAAGCGGCATACTCGGCACATTTGTAACGCTGGTGTGCAGCGTGCTTTTCATGGTCGTTCTGAAAATGGGCGTGGTCGGCTATCTGGCATCTATAGTAATTTCAGACGTCGTTGCGATAATCTTTCTTATGCTTACTGCCAAACTTTATAAGTATTACACGCGGCTGTCTATAGGCAGAAACGAACCTTTCAACAAGGGGCTCACGCCTGCCATGCTTCGTTACTGCGTGCCGCTGATACCAACGCAGCTTTTGTGGCTTATTACCAACACTTCCGACTCTTTCATGATAACGCATTACCTCGGGCTTGATAAAACGGGCATACTTTCTGCGGCTTACAAAATACCGAATCTGCTGACAATAATATATATGATGTTCGGCAACGCATGGAACATAAGCGCCATTACAGAGAGCGGATCTGACGAGCGCGAGAGGTTTTACAGCAACGTTTTCGATATAAATCAATCGCTCTTATATATCACCGCGGCAGGCATACTGATGATAATAAGACCATTAACTGCGGTATGGATAGGCAAAGAATTCCGCTCATCGGTGCTGTATTCACCGGGGCTGGTGTTCTCAACGGTGTTTATATGCTTTACAACGTTCATGGGCTCGATATATTCCGTAGCGAAAAAATCGAACCGCTCGCTGCTTACAAGCCTTGCGGCAGGCGTTGTGAATGTATCTCTGAACCTTATACTGATACCGCGCATAGGCATTATGGCGGCTGTAATATCCACCGTTGCGGCGTATATAACGGTATTCATACTCAGGTGTATAGACTCTCGCAAGCTGCTGCCGTTTGAACTGAAACCCGTAAAGATAATCATAAATACTGTAATACTAGCGGCCATGACCTTTGCGGCACGGCTCACGGGTTGGCAGTACGCCGCTGTAGAGATACCATGCTTTGCAGTAATATTCGTTATAAATTATAAGTGTATGCTTAAAATGGCACGGAAAATTCTTCCCAAAAAGCTGTGGAAATTCATACCGCTTATAAATAAAATATAACCATCAGGAGGAAAAAACAATGGCAGAACTGACTTACGAGATCAAGGAGTGCTTAGGGGTGCTTTCGGAAAACCCGAAAGGCTGGACTAAGGAGCTGAACCTCATCAGCTGGAACGGCAGAGAACCGAAGTACGACATCAGAGAATGGTCTCCCGACCACACAAGAATGGGCAAGGGCGTTACCCTTTCAGACGAGGAATTTGAAACGCTGAAAGCCATAATCAACGGCGAAGTTACCGACGACGACGAGGCAGGCATACTGTAATGCTCTATACCGTTACGCTGAGCCCCTCGCTCGATTACACGGTGTGGACAGACAAACTGACAGCAGGGGCTGTAAACCGCGCATATGATACGCGCATTGTGGCAGGCGGCAAGGGCGTCAACGTTTCTGTGGTGCTTAAAAACCTCGGCTGCGAAAACACCGCGCTGGGCTTTACCGCAGGCTTTACGGGCGCGGAGATAGAACGCCTGCTTAAAGAAAACGGCGTTGATACGCGCTTTTTGCGACTGCCGCAGGGTAATTCGCGCATAAACGTCAAGCTCTCGGGCGAAGAGGAGACCGAAATAAACGCTGATTCCCCCTACATTCCGCCGCACAGCCTTGAAAGCCTGTTGCAGGAGCTTGATAATCTTCAAAGCGGCGACTGCCTTGTGCTTGCAGGCAGCATACCCTCTTGCCTGCCAAATACGCTTTATCTTGACATTATGACGAGGCTCAAAGGCAGGGGCATACGCATAATTGCAGATGCATCGGGCAGTTCGCTGGTAAATTTGCTCAAAGGCGAGCCGTTTTTGGTAAAGCCCAACCACATAGAGCTGGGCGAGATATTCGGCATAAGCATTACCACCCCCGAAGAAGCGGTAAAATATGCCGTTGCAATGCAAGAAAGCGGCGCTGAAAACGTGCTGGTCTCAATGGCGCAAATGGGGGCTGTGCTTGCCTGCAAAAGCGGTGAAAGGCTGTATTGCAGCGCGCCCAAAGGCAAGGCTGTAAACTCCGTCGGCGCCGGGGATTCAATGGTGGCAGGCTTTCTGGCGGCGCTCACGACCGGCGGAAGCATGGCAAACGCTCTTAAAATGGGCGCTGCGGCAGGCTCGGCAAGCGTGTTTTCGGGCAGCTTGGCAACTAAAGAAGCCGTTATGGCGCTTATGCCTGAAATTGTGGTGAAAAGTATATGAGCGATACCCTTTTTGACAAGCTGAAAAACCTCAGCTTATACCCCATGCATATGCCCGGGCACAAGAGAAACAGCGATATTTGTGGCAATTTTCTGCCCTATGACATTGACATTACCGAGATAACAGGCTTTGACGACCTGCACCGCGCGAGTGGCGTTATCGACGAGATCCAGCGGCGGCTGGCGGCATTTTACGGCGCAAAAAAGAGCCTTCTGCTGGTGAACGGCAGCACCTGCGGCATCATGGCGTCGGTGGTGGCTTTATGCAGCTTTGGTGACAAAATTATTGCCGCGCGCAACTGCCACCGCTCGGTTTACAAAGCAATTGAACTGTACAATTTATCACCCTTTTGGGTCGCGCCGCCGTTCGATGTAACTACGGGTATTTTCGGCGCAGTTTCGGCGGAGGCGATAGAAAAAGCGATAGAACACACCCCCGATGCAAAAGCTGTTGTCATCACCACGCCGACATACGAGGGAGTTGTGAGCGATACCCAAAAAATAGCGAAAGTATGTAAAAAGTGTGGCATACCGCTTATTTGTGATGAAGCGCACGGAGCGCATTTTCCGCTGTTTTATGGGGCAAACGCGATGGGCGATATTTCTGTCACCAGCCTGCACAAAACGCTGCCCTGCCTTACGCAAGTGGCGTGCCTTAACATTTTTTCTGATAAGGTAAATACCGAAAGAATAGCAGAAACGCTGCAAATGTTTGAAACTTCCAGCCCATCTTATGTTTTAATGGCATCTGCCGACAGCTGCATGACCTTGCTTGAAAAGCGCGGTAAACAGCTTGCACAGCGGCATACCGATCGTTTGGAACATTTTTATAAAGCGTGCGGAAACTTAAAACATCTGTACATAAAAGTAAGCGAAAATTGTGATAAAAGCCGCATTGTCATATGTTGCGAGAATAGCGACATAAGCGGCAGAGAGCTGTTTGACCTACTGCGCGACAGGTACGGCATAGAATGCGAAATGGCAAGCATTAGGTATGTGGTGGCTCTTACAAGCATTGGCGACAGTGACGAGGGGCTTTTGCGCCTTGAAAACGCGCTTTTGAGCATTGACAAAAATTTGCACAAAGCGCAGTGCGCCCCACTGCCCGAGCTGTACGCGCCAAAGGTGTGCAAAACGGCATACGAAGCGCAAAAGTGCGAGAAAACGCTTGTTTCGCTAGGCGAGGGCATAGGCAGAGTTTGCGGCGAATACGTGTGGGCATACCCACCGGGCGTGCCTGTTATAGCGCCGGGCGAGGTTATCACGGCAGAAGCGGTACAAAGCATTATCGAAATGCGGCGCGCAAAGCTGAACGTGATCTCGCGCGACAAACTCGGAGAAAAAATTCTTACTTTAAAATAGTATGGCAGTGCGCCTCGGGTCTTCTCGGGGCGTTTTTGTTGAAAAGTAATACTTTGGCGAAAAATATCGCAAGAGGGGTTGTGCAAAAAGCTCATGCAAAAATTTTTGAATAAGTAAAATGAAAAAAATAAAGAAATTTCGCAATTTTTCGTTGACAAGCAACCCTGTTTGTGTTATAATGATAATTAGCAAAACAGTTTCAAAAAAAAAAAAAAAAAAAAACAGTTTTGCTAAATATTTCTAATCTAGGAGATGATCCATGTGCTGAAAATGACGACAGCGAAAAAACGCATTTACGGTTTGATAACAGCCGTAGTATTTGCAATGACACTGCTGCCGCTTAGCGGCCTGTTTGACAGAGCAGGTGCAGCCGCAGCAGGCACGGAAGATGAAACCTTTTCCTTTATTCTTGACGGAAAAGGAACTGAGGAGGCGCCTTATATCATAGATGATAAGGACGACCTTGAAAACATGAGAGAAGCAATTGCAAAGAAACACGATCCGGGCAGCGACAAGACCGCGGCTGTCAGCGCATACTACAAGCTGAACGCTGACATTACCAACCTCGGCAGCTGGACGCCGATCGGAAGAAACGTCGAATTTACAGGTACTTTCGACGGTAATGGTCACAAGATAACCGAAATGAATGTTACTAAAGTATCGGGCGGTCAAAGAGCCGACGGATACAATTATGGTCTTTTCGGTCAGATAGGAACAGGCGGCACAGTAAAGAATCTTACCGTTGAGGGTACTGCAAATATCAACGGCGGTTGGTTTGTCGGTCTTATTGCGGGCGCAAACAAAGGTACTATACAAAACTGCTATGTCAAAGGCAGTGTAAACGCCGTTTATCAGTTTGGCGGAATTGTTGGTGCAGGCAACAGCGGTACTATCAAGAACTGTTTTGCCGATGTTACATCAACAAGCACAAGTTCCTCAGGCAAATTTGGCGCTATAGCAGGTACTGCCGATAATGTATCCGATACTTGCTATGTAAACCACGGAGATGTTGCGATTAGTGTACCGACAGGCGATCAGAACAAAAATATCCCCGCTCTTACCGATGATGATGTAAAAAACGGCAAGGCGGCATGGATACTGCGCCAGAATCAGGACGGCGATATGTACTGGGGTCAGAAGCTTAGCGAGAGCAAAGAAGACGTTCCCTCGCTCAAAGGCACTGACGAAGACAGAGTATACAAGGCTGAATTTGTGCTGAAAACAACCACAGAAGAAGTAACGGTTGCAGAAGAATTTGCAAACAAGGACGGCACATTTGCAAAGCCCACTGTTACTTACGATAAAGACGGTCAGACCGCAGGCGACAAGTGGTATGAAAATCTTGATGACGAGGACAAGAGCGAGTATAGTTTTGATACCCTTGTTACAAAAGATATAAAGCTTTACAACAGCGGTTCTTACAAAGACTACACCATAACGCTTAATGTTGGCGACGGCACACTTACCGCTGACGGCTGGGAAACCAGTGACGACGGCAAGACCTACACCAAAACTTACAACAAGGGTACAGAAACCTTTACTCTTCCCACCCCGACCGCGCCGAAAGACCAGAAGTTTGCAGGCTGGGAAGACAACGCAGTTACCGGCGAGCAGGCAACTGTTACAATAAACAAGGGCAGCACGGGCAGCAAGGTCTACACCGCTAAGTACAGAAGCGCGATAGGTCCTGTTATAACTGCCACTCTCGACGGTCATAGCTGGTCAACTATGTCTACCGACGTTGCAGACGTTTATGTTAAAAATTCGACCGTGACAGTTAAAGCATCAGTTACCGACGAGCAGGATAAAGATGTTCCGATCACTATATACTATTATACAAGTGACGAGGTACTTACAGCCGAAACGCTGAAAGGTTATGCAATTAACTACTGGACAGTTTACAACACCGACAAGGGCGTTCCTGTAAGCCCTGCCAACAAGACCAACAGAAGATATGTATATTTCAAGGCTACAGACAAGGACGGAAACGTTACCTGCATAAGCACAGCCGCTATAGTTTTCGATCTCTCCGCGCCTACTATCTCGGGCATTAAAAACGGCGGAATATACTGCGAGAGCATTGATTTTACCGTAAACGATGCAAACCTTTTACGGGTACAAGTAGGCGATCAGATGCTTTTCGATGATTCTGTAGTTGCGGCAAGCGATGATGTAGTTGCCGCCGCGGTAGGCGACAATAAGTTTACTGCAAAATTCGATCACGATGGCTCTAAAACAGTTGCTATTACAGTTACTGACAAAGCAGGCAACGAGACCGTTTACAACGTAACAATAAACGGCAAGCACACTCCGGGTATAACAGTTACCGAAATGAGAAAAGCTGCCTCTTGCGTAAACATAGGCGAGGGCACAAAACTGACATACTGCAAAGTCTGCAATAGTATAATAGAGCGCAATGACAATTATACCGAAAAAATGACAGATCATAGCTGGTCGGCTTGGAAAGTAGTTTCTTCCGTGACTTGCGGAGATACCTCGAGAGAGAGAAGATGCCGCAATTGCGGTCTTATTGAAACACAGACTGAGGGCGGCTCGCACAAGTGGGCTGAAGAATATACCATAGACAAAGAGCCTACCTGCATCAACCCCGGTTATATGTCTAAGCACTGCACGGTATGCGGTATATCCAACCCCGATGATATAGTTCCTGTAGGTACTCTTGCACATCAGGCAGGCAGCACAAAGACTGTAGTACTTAAAGAAGCTACCTGCACCGACGAGGGTCAGAAAGAAACTACAGTATACTGCGCGAACTGCAACGTAGAAATGGGTAAAACTTATGAAACGCTCCCTGCAAAAGGTCACGTCTTTTCAGAATGGGCAGCAGTAGAAACAAACAACCACGAAAGCACCACTCTGCAACGCGTATGCACGATCTGCGGTTATTCCGAAACGGAAACAGATGATAAAGATCACGTTTGGGATACAGAATGGACTATAGACAAAGCGCCTACCTGTACGACCGACGGCAGCAGATCTCATCACTGCAAGAACGGCTGCGGTTCTACTAATGAAGCCGAGGTCATACCTGCAACGGGTCACACACCGCAGGAGGCAGTAAGGGAAGCAGTTATGCCCGCTACCTGCACTGATGCCGGCAGATACAATGATGTTGTATACTGTGCGACCTGCAAAGCAATTATTAAATCTACGCCCGTTACTGTTCCTGCTGAGGGTCACAAGTTTGGCGAATGGGAAGAAGTAAAAACTGCCAACGGCGAAGTAAACGAGCAGAGAAAATGCGAAGTTTGCGGATATACCGAAACAAGAGGCATGGATCTTGAAAACCACAAGTGGAATACAGAATACACTATAGATGTTGAGCCTACCTGCACTGCCGAGGGCAGCCGCTCTATTCACTGCTCTGTATGCGGACTTACAAAGCCGGGCAGTTCTGAAACGATAAAAGCAAAAGGTCACACATGGGGCGACTGGAAAGAACTTGTTTCACCTGACTGCGACGACAGCGGCGCTCAGGAAAGAGAATGTACAGAATGCCACACTAAAGAAACTAAGAACCTTTCACCGAACGGTCACACTTGGAACGAAGACTTCACCATTGACAAAGAAGCCACCTGCACGACCGACGGCAGCAAGTCTATTTACTGCACAAAGTGCGGCGCTGTAAAAGAGAGCGAAACTATTCCTGCTAAGGGTCACAGCTTTGGCGAATGGGTAGAGGTCATCTCAAAGAGCACAGGCGAAGCAAACGAGGAGAGAACGTGCACAGTCTGCGGATTTACCGAGACAAGGGGCGCGGATCTTGTAAACCACAATTGGGATAAAGATTACACTATTGATGTTGTTCCTACCTGCACCACCGAGGGCAGCAAGTCTATTCACTGCTCGGTATGCGGTCTGAAAAAAGACAGCGAAGTTATCCCTGCGCTGGGTCACGACTTTGGCGAGTGGAAAGATATTTCTTCACCCGACTGCGACGATGAGGGCACTCAGGAAAGAGAGTGTAAAGTCTGCGGTACTAAAGAGACCAACAATCTTTCCGCTAAGGGTCACACCTGGGAAGATAAATACACAGTTGATAAGCCTGCCACCTGCTTTGAAGACGGCAGCGAATCTATACACTGCTCAAAGTGCGACGCGGTCAAGGACAGCAGAACCATTCCTGCGCCGGGTCATCACACACCTGCCGCTGAAAGAAAGGGCGCTAAGGCTGCCACAGCCACCGAAGACGGCTACACAGGCGACGTTGTATGTCAGGCTTGCGGCGAAGTTCTTGAAAAGGGCGAAGTAATACCGGCAACCATGGGCAATATCGATGTTATCCCCGAAAGCGGCAAGGGCGCACCTGCTATCAAACTTAACGAAAGCACAAAGATAGCTCTTGAAGATGCGGCTCTTACAGATGCTGAAAAAGAAGCTCTGGGCAAAGGCGCGAACATTGACATCGTACTTTCTATAGACGATGCAACTTCCACCGTTACAGATGAAGACAAGGCTCTGACCGATACTGTAATCAAAGACAAATACACCATAGGTCAGTATGTGACTATCGATATCACAAAGACAATAGACGGCAAGGAATTTGCTGTAACGCAGCTTGGCAAGGAGATAAGCCTTACGATAGAAGTTCCCGATTCGCTGAAAGCCGACGGCAGAACGTTTGCTATAGTTCGCCTGCACGACGGCAAGGCTGACATACTCAGCGACACCGACAGCGATGCGAACACTATCACATTCAAGACCGACAAATTCTCGGTATACGCGATAGTTTATGCAGACAAGGCTAGCGAGCCTACACCGCCCGCGATCACCGAGCCTGACAGCAGCAAACCTGACGATAGCAAGACAGAAGACAGCAAACCCGATGAAAGCAAACCTGACAGCAGTCTGAACGACAATTCACCTGCTACAGGCGGCGACTTCTCTCTGGTATTTGTTATACTGGCAGCTGCCGTACTCGGCGCAATATGCGTTATCCGCAAGGAAAACAAAGCGCGCTGAAGATCAAGCAATCAAGCAATAAAAAAGTGATCCTCACTTATGTGGGGATCACTTTTTTGCCTCTGCGCATATCATATCGCTGCCTTGGTATGTGTGAAGTACTATTTTCTCAAACCCTGCGCCGCAAAGAAGCTGCGTCAGCTGCTCTTTTGTAGGTAAAAACAGATCGTACTCTTTAGCGTTTTGCTTTGTTTCATCTGTCAGCCCCTCCCTGCCGTACTCATCGAGAGCCAGCAAAAACGCGCCGCCGCTTTTAAGCACGCGGTAAACTTCTTTCAGCTCACTCTGCGGCTGTTTCCAGAAGTAAAAGCTCTCGACCGTTAAAATTACGTCAAACATATCGCTCTCAAACGGCATGGCTGCAACCTGCGCGCGCTGAATATTCATCTTGCCGCGCTCTATATCAGCGGCGTTGTTTTTTGCGGCAAGCCCCACAGCCGTTTGCGAATGGTCTATACCAAAAAGTTTGCCCTTTGGCAGCATACGCGACATTTTATATAGCGCCGCACCGCCTCCGCAGCCTATGTCTAAAACCGTTTCGTTACCGTTGAAAGTAACAAGCGAAAGAGCGCGTTCGGTAAGCAGGCTGTGGCTCAAATTCATGCGCGTGAGCATTGCTATACCTGCCTCGCCGCGCGGGTCTGAGGGGTCGCCAAGGCGCGTTATTTCCTCCTGCGTTAGTTTTGAAATATCCATGTTATTCTCCGCCGCCGTTTTTAAGCATCTCTGTATAGTCAACACTCTCTCCGACAGACGAAATGCTGTAGGAAGTCAGGCAGTCTTTTGTCCACGCGCAGCGACTGAGAATATCAGGCGTTACACTTGCCGAAACTTCCGAATAAGTCATCGGGTACGCTGAAACATAGCCGCCCAGCAGCGCCGAGCGTTCAAAGCCGTGCTCCGAAAGCAGCGCGGCAAGCTCGTCTACCGCCTTTTTCAGCAGCATTTTGCGCGTGCCTTTGTAGTACGTTTTAAGACCCTGCACATTTATCTTGAAACATATCTGCTTGCGAAGCTCTTCTCCCTCGAGCGTTTTCATTTCAAGCACATCTTCGGTAATGCCCTCGGGGTCGCTGTGCCAAGTAAGCTTTTTGAGATACTTGCGTATCTCGGGCGTGTGTATGTGCAAAACCGCCTGCCACACTCTTGAAAAATTGCCCTCGTCGGCTATCTCATAGCAGTTTTCGCCGCAGCTTTGCATACCGTGTTCCTCGCATTCCTCGCGCACGGCGGTGTAAATGGATTCGAGAACGTAAACGCCCTCGCTCTCAACCTTTTCGTCGTCGATCTCAAATTCTAATCTGTACATTTAAAACACCTCATTTTATTTTATAAAGCGACAGCCCTGCCGCCTGTATCACAAAAAGTATAAGCAAAAACGATATATTCAGCGCGCCGAAAATAAGCGCGTATTTTTTCATGCCCTCTCTGTCGCGCCTGCGGTATTCGCTTAAAGTTATAAGGCTTGCAAGAGAAGCTATCGGCGTGCCCAGACCGCCTATATTCACCGCGACCAGCAAATTGCTGTACGCATTCGTAAAATGCGAGAGCATAACAGCAGTCGGCACGTTGCTCATCACCTGACAGCACAAAACGCCTATCGCCAGTTCCCTGCCAGGCAGTATGTTCATAAGCGTTTCCCTCACCGCCGAAATTCGCGCCATGTTTCCCGAAAAAACAAAGAACGCCGCAAATGTCGCAAGCAAGGGGTAGTTCACATCTTTGAGCGCCTTTCTGTCTAATACGAGCATCGCAACTGTAACTATCGCGGTGCAGGCAAGGTATGGTATAACACGCAGCACGCCTAAGATAGATACCACAAAAAGCACGCTGTAAACCACCGTTCTCGACTTGTGGAAGGTGTATTCCTCGCGGTTTTCAAGGTGCATGGGCTCGCGCGGTATTACGATGCAGCACACCGCAATAAGCAAAAACGCCGCCGCGAACGGCACTGTCATTATCTCTATAAAAACCGCGGTATCAATGTTGAAATACGAGTATAAATACAAATTCTGCGGATTGCCGAACGGGGTTATCATGCCGCCTAAGTTTGCGGCTATGTTTTGCAGAACGAACGTGTATGCCATGTATTTTTTCTTGTTAGTGGCGGCAAGCACGAAGTACCCAAGCGGCAGAAACGTCAGCAGAGCCATATCGTTGGCAAGCAGCATAGAACCCGCGTAGGTTATGAAAACAACGCCTATCACAACATTGCGCACGTTGCTCAGGCTGTGAACTATCTTCTCTGCGGCAAGCTCAAATGTGTGTATACGGGCAAAGCCGCAAACTACCTCCAGTGTACAGAAAAGACAGGCAAGCGTTTTCAGGTCAAAATAACCTGCATACTGCCTGTCGGGCGGAACGAAAAAACAAGTCACAAGCGCCGCAAGCAGAGCAATGCACAAAACAGGCTGCTTTTTGAAAGCGCCCACGGCGGCGGACATAATGTTATGCACGAAAATTACACCTCTGAAAACTGAAATGCTGCAAAATAATTACCCGTATAATTATAACACATAGCTTTGATTTTTACAAGTGTTTTTTCATCATATTTTTCGGTATCTCTGTTGTAAGAGGCGGCAGATAAAGGTATGGTTTTCAAGCGTGAAATGCAGTTTTTGCCGGCCTTTGCCATATTACTTTATAAATACAAAGTACATACCGCCTCAAAAGTGTTGTTCGCATCGTTTATTTGCAGATCTCCGTTATAAGCGCGCAGAACGCTCTTAACGCTTTGCAGCCCCACTCCGTGAGCATTGCTGTCTGTTTTTGTGGACAGATAATTTCCGCCCTTTTTATTCAGCTTGCCAAAGTATTTGTTCGTAATAGTTATTACCAGCACGCCCTTGCCGTATCTGAACTCGCACAATATCTTCTTGTCACCGCTCAGATTTTTTACAGCATCAAGCGCATTGTCTATCAGATTCCCCAGAATAACCGCCGCATCAAATGTTTTTATAGCTATATCCCCAAGCATATCCGAGCTTGTTTTAACTGTAACTCCTGCCTGCCGCGCCTCCTGAATTTTAAAATTCATAATGCTGTCTATCGCATAATTGCCGCTTTTGAACACATCGCCGTTTTTGTAAACATCTATCATTGAACTTATGTGCGCCGAAGCCTGAGATATATTGCCGTCCTCTATAGCGGTATATATCAAAGCCAGATGATTTTTTATATCGTGCCTAAGCTGTGCCGTTTCCGCCGCAGATGTTTTCATAAGGTCCAGCTGTTTTTCATAATATGCGTTTTGTCGGCTCGTAAGCTGTCTTACCATTTCTTTGTCAGCGTACTCGCATATCTTTTCATACAGATAAAACACAAAAAAGTTTATAAGCAGCAAAAGAGCTATATCAGTCGCTATCATGTATTTTGAAAGCGATGTATTCGATAGTATAGAAAGCGTAACAACGAGCGTCGCGGCAGGTATTACAGCCACCGCGAACCAGTATGTCTTTGGCAGAGGAACATTGGTTTCAGCCGTTTTCAGCGTACTCATTATCATAGCCGTTATGAACACTATAACGCTTATGCCAACACAGCCGAAGACCGAATCATAATTGTTCCTTTCAAAAGCTAAAATGTGTATGTACCCAGTCAGGGTGACCACGATAAGCTCACATAAAAACATTATAAGATATATCATGATGCTTACGAAAACGCGCTTTTTCATATTTCCTCTGAAATTAAAGCTGAGCGCAAACAGAGCCGATATATTCACCGCAAGATTAACGATAGGCGTATTGAATTTAAAATACACCGAGACTATCAGAATGTAGTACAAACAAAACGACAGCAGGCATATCTTTTTACCGCTTGCAAACTCGTAAAAAAACACCCTCATAAATTTATATACCGAAAATGTTATCAGCGCCTGCGTAATTAAATACGCTATATCATAAATTTCAATATTCATAACTGTTTCTCCTGAGCAGCTGCGCTATTTTGTCTCTGACATATTTTCTCTGCGAGCGGCTGATGCTTATTTTTTGCCCGTTGCACATCTCTAAAGCATCAAACGACGACCTTTTTATATTATCAAAATTCACATAATACGACCTGTGTACTTTTATAAACCTGTCTCCGTCCAGCCTTTCAAGAACACTGTGTATAGTGTCGTAAAACTCGTCCATTCCCGAAGTAGTAACTATCCTTATCACATGATTGAGATTTTCAAAATAAATAATATCATTTATCGGTATTTTGTAAGTATCATGCTTTTTGGTGTATGTAAAGAAACGCGCGGCACTCAGCTGCTTTTTTGCCGCTGCCGCCCTGTATAGCATTTGCAGTATTTTTTCATCAGAAAGCGGCTTTGAAATAAATCCGAGGGGCTGAACGTCCAGCAGCTGCCTGACATAGCCGTCTTTTGAAGATATGTAAACTATTTTAGTAATGTAGTCGCCAAATTCTTCTCTTATCTTCCTGCCCAGCTCCACGCCGTTCATTTCTCCCATTTCTATGTCGAGATAAATCAGATCACACCTGTGCGACGACAGGTATTCAAACAACGTTTCGGCATCGTAAAATTCTCTGACCGAAAGCCTGCCGTTTTCGCCGCCCGACCTGCCACACAGAACCGTCTTTATGTGTTCTACGGTTATCTTGTCGTCATCACAGATAACAACATCAAGCATACTATCACCGCCTTTATGCACATTATAGCAAAAATCGGCAGAAAAATCAACAGTAAGCAAAAAAGCCCGAATACTCGAGCTTTTTCACGCCAACTTGCTCCGCCATACACCACTAACATACTGCTTTCACATTCTCCCCTCCAAAACCGCTCCTCCGCCACTCCCCCACATCTGCGCCCTACCTCAGCGCCGATGGAAGAATATTCTGCCATGTACTCTGCGTTGCCACCCCACAATCACGCTGGAAGAATATTCTGCTGCGCGCCCTGCGAACAGTCCGCCGCCCCACGGCCCTGCCTCCTCCGCCGCTCTCTTACTCTCCCCACGCTCCCCCACATCTGCGCCCTACCTCAGCGCCGATGGAAGAATATTCTGCCACTCCGCCCCATCAAAACAAAAAAAAAGAATACACCCGATTTTCAGATGTATTCTCGTAGTAATTTTATATAACGCACCGGAATAAGCCCCACAGCTAATGAGTTTTCAATGACAAGAAAAATTATACGTGAGGTAAGTGTAGGTAGCTCGTTATAATCAAAACGCGATTGACAATATTTAGTGAATAATGAAAAGTGAATAGTGAATAACGAATAGTACAGAAACGCCGCCTTACAAATAACTATTAACTCTTCACTATTCATTATTCACTATTCACTAAGCCCTTGACGATAGTCAGGGGCGTTTCTGGTGCCGGTGGCGGGACTTGAACCCGCACGCCATTGCTGGCAATGGATTTTGAGTCCACCTCGTCTGCCAATTCCAACACACCGGCATATAAAACATTACCTTGATATTATAACACAAAAAAATTTTCCTGTCAATAAATTTTGAGAAAATAGCCCGGTGTGGGAGCTTTGCCAAAAAATCAGCCTGTAATTTGTGAACAATCACAATGCTTTTTGTGCAATATGTACTTGCAAATTGTTAAATTTTATGTTATAATATATTAAATGACGGTTAATTTAGCAGTGGAGAGCCGAACACAAGTCGGTTTTTGCAGGCATCTTTCCGCCAATACGTCGTTGACCTTCCTTGACATACGTCAGTATGCCTGCGGTCGGTCGCCTAGTCTTGACGAAAATCTGCTCTGCAAAAACTGCTGTGCACCTCACACCGAGGGATTTTGAGGCGGTTTTTTGTCCATTGTGATGCAGGCAGGCTGGCGCCTGTCAAAGAGCAAGGGGCAAAAAGAGCCCAAAAGCACCGGCGTGAGGCGGCTCGGATTCGGCTCTCCACTGCTAGCCGTTCAATTTCAAAAAAGGCGGGATAACTTTATGACTATAAACGAAGTAACAGTTATGGTGTGCGACGACTCCATGTTCGCAAGAAAAAAGCTTACCAACTACATTTTGTCACTTGGGGTAAAGGCTTGCTATGAGGCTGAGGACGGCGAAAAGGCTGTTGACAACTACAAAGAGTATAAGCCGAATATAGTTTTTATGGACATCGTAATGCCTAAAAAAACGGGTATAGATGCAGTAAAAGAGATAATCGAGTTCGACCCCGAGGCTAAAATAGTTATGGCTTCGTCGGTCGGTACGCAAAATCACCTGAAAGATGCCATAAACGCAGGCGCATTTGAATTTTTGCAGAAGCCTATCTCTAACGAGCAGGTGCAAAAGCTCATCGAAACAGTTGCGGAAGGAGTATGATCTGAATGTTTGCACAATTTTTCGGAAGTTATCTGCTTAACGAGGGTATAGTTACCGCCCCGCAGCTGGCAAAGGCGCTGGAGGACAAGAAAAACACCAAAACGCGCCTCGGCGTGCTTGCCATAAACGCAGGATATATGACGGCAGGTCAGGTGGAATTTATCCACCAGGTGCAGTCTACCGTTGATAAGAGAATAGGCGATATTGCCGTAGAAATGGGCTTTATCACGCCCGAGCAGGTCGACGAACTGCTCTCGAAGCAGCCGCAGGATTACCTGATACTTGGTCAGACACTGGTGAATAACAACGTGCTGACGAACGCGCAGTTTGAAAAGGCTCTCAACGATTACAAGAGCTTCAACGCGCTTTCGGAAAGCGACATGAGCGGCGACAAGACCGACAAGCTGGAAAAGATCATCGCTGATTTTTACAAGATAAAGGGTCATGAAGATGCAGGCGAGTACGTTACGTATTTAACGCTGCTTTTCAAGAACCTTATACGCTTTGTAGGCGACGACTTTACGCCGATGACCGCCGGTCTTATCGACAGCGCAAATTATGAAAACATGGTGCGCCAGAGGATCGACAACGAGATAACCAACTCATACACTGCGATATGCTGCAACACCGACGTTTACATAAAGTTTGCCGAGAGGTTTTCGGAGGAGAAGCTTGACACCGCCGATGACTTTGTAAACGCGACCGTGGGAGAGTTTCTGAACCTGCACAACGGACTGTTCATAGTGAACCAGTCGAACGAGTTCGGCAAGGAGATGACGCTTGAGCCGCAGGAGTTTGTGTACAGCACAGATGTCAAGTATGACAAGGCATCTGTAGATGTGCCTGTTGCGTACTCGTTCGGCACGGTGCATTTCATACTTTCAAATGTATAACAGCCGAATAAATTCGGATTAAAGAAAGTTCCCTGACATAAGTCGGGGAATTTTTTGTACGCATTATTTTCGGGGTATTATTGTTTGCGCTTACGCGCGGCGCAGGAGCGCGTTCACCGCCCACAACCACAGCGCACAGTCACCCCCTCTCATTTCATACCGCGCACCAGAAGAATATTCTGCCCCATTAGAGGTTAGAGGTTAGAAGATAGAAGTAAGAAAGAGTTTTTGCTGCTCTTGTGGCAGTTTCTCAACCTGCGGTTTACCAGAGGCAAGAAGCAAGAAATTGCTTTTTATAGCTTTGTGCAAACTTTTCAAAACGCTCGTCTTGCCTCTTGCCTCTATCTAAATCGCAGGAACGAGAAATAATCGCAAAGCCTTAAAAAACGTTTCTGACTTCTAACATCTCACTTCCAGCCTCTAATTGCGCAAAATTATTACTAATACCTGCTGAAAAAAGACGTTTTTTCGGTAAAAATGCCT
>CANPZC010000018.1 GCA_947589355.1 uncultured Clostridia bacterium | reverse complement strand
ATTACCACTGTCACCAAGGCGCACAGCGCGGCTTTTACAAGCGTGAACGGCAGGTTGAATATACACAGCGCCTCGAATATGCTGCCCGTTGAGGCTCGCAGCTCGCGGTACATACCAAGTATCGCTTCTTCGCCGCCGAATGCCTTGAAGTATATCGGGTATACTATAAAATAATTCAGCGGCAGGCTTATCACGGTCATGGCAAGCGCGCCAGAAATGCAGCCTATTATCGCGCCTTTTTTGGTGCGGACAAATTTATATATCAGCCCTGCGGTAAGTGCGAACACCGCCGATGTAACAAAATCGAAGATGTCGCCTATTCCCATGGTAGTGCCGAGCCCTTTTATCAGCAGATGCACGGCATTTTTTATAAGGCAAACAAGCACGCCCTCTACAGGGCCGAGCGAAAAGCCTGCCAGCAGCGTTACTACATTTGAAAGGTCAAGCTTTATAAAGCTGGGCATAAGCGGCACGGGAAAATCAAAATAGTATATAACTATCGCTATCGCGCTCATAAGAGCGATTATTACAAGTTTTCTTGTACTTATTTTACTGTTTGTATTACTCATACGTTTACTCTCCTTTGGAAAATATTGCAGCTAAGCATACGCTAAGCTACGGAACGCACGGCAAATACAAACGCCCTATGATACATTGTACCACGGGGCGTAAATGCTTTGTCTTACGTTTCTTTCATCCGGACTTTTACCGTCGGTATCGGACTTTCACCGAATCAGCGCACTTTCATGCGGTTGAGGACTTTACCTCCGATGTGGAATTTCACCACCCCTGAAACAATTAACTTTTATTGAATTTTTCCTGCTGTCTTACGGCTTGGCTGATTATTCTTCGCTTTCGCCGTCTGCGTCTTCATCATACTCGAATTCGAGCTTTTCGCCGCAGAACGGGCACATCATGCCGCCGTTGTTTACGTCTTCTTCGGTAAGGCATATGCTCTCGGAACATGACGGGCAGACCGCTTCATACATACAGTCGTCATCGCACTCGTCATCGTCACAGCAGCAACATTCTTCGCCGTAATAGTCTTCCTCGATAGCGCCGAGATCCTCATCTATTGCATCAACAAGATCTACCGTCTCGGTAACTTCGTCGGAAATATCATACACAACATCGGTAAGTTCATTAAGAACATCCATTATTGCGGCAAGCACTCTGCCCTCTTTGGTAGTCATATCTATATCAAGTCCGTCTACCAGACCTTTAAGATATGCAGCTTTTTCCATAAGTTCCATAACAAAACCTCCTTACAGGCTGTCAACACTAGTATATGCCGTATATGTCAGTTTACACGCTCCATATACTCGCCCGTTCTTGTGTCTATTCTTATAACGTCGCCCTCGTTTATAAACAGCGGTACTCTTATCTCAGCCTCTGTTTCAAGAGTTGCGGGCTTGGTGGCATTGGTAGCGGTGTTTCCTGCAAAACCGGGGTCGGTCTTTGTAACGGTAAGCTCAACAAAGTTGGGCGGTTCAACGCCGAACACCTGACCTTTATAGGAAAGTATCTTGCACATCATGTTTTCTTTTACAAACTTGAAAGAATCTGTAAGCTCGGTCTTGTTTACGGGCACCTGCTCGTATGTTTCGGGATCCATAAAGTAGTAAAGGTCTCCGTCGCTGTAAGAATACTCCATATCCTTTCTCTCAACATATGCAGTCGGGAATTTGGCAGTGGGGTTATATGTTTTTTCAACAACAGAACCGGTTATGACGTTTCTTACCTTGGTTCTTACAAATGCAGCACCCTTGCCCGGCTTAACGTGCTGAAATTCGATTATCTGCATTACGTTGCCGTCTTCCTCAAAAGTCACGCCGTTTCTGAATTCGCCAGCTGTTATCATAAATTATACCTCCAAAATCTTCCGAGCGCACTGCGCACTCGCTATACTTCTTTTTATTATACAATATTTTCATTTATTTTGCAAGGGGTTTTTGATATTTTCCTGCCGTTTGGCAAAATTTTCACAATACTATAAGCTCTTTGGGCGCATTTGTAAGGTTCTCGCAGCCGTTTTCGCCTACGACCACGAAGTCTTCTATCCTTACGCCAAACTCGCCTGCTATATATATACCCGGCTCAACGGTCACGACCATGCCGCTTTCTAAAACATCTATACTGCGCTGGGAGGCAGTCGGGGCTTCGTGTATCTCAAGACCTACCCCGTGACCCAGAGAGTGACCGAAATTTTCGCCATAGCCTTTAAGCCCTATGATCGTGCGTGCCAACGAATCGCAGGCGCTGCCCGTCATGCCTGCTTTTATCTTCGCCAGCGCGTTTTTCTGCGCCGACAGCACTATATCATATACTTCTCTCATCTTATCGCTCGGCTGACCCACTGCGACCGTTCTTGTCATATCGCTGTGGTAGCCGTCATACACCGCGCCGAAATCAAGCAGAACAAAGTCGCCGCTTTGCACCTGTCGCTCGCTTGGCACGCCGTGTGGCATAGAGGTACTGCTGCCTGTAAGGGCTATGGTATCGAATGACAGAGCCTCCGCGCCGTTTTTCAGCATAAAATAGTCAAGCTCCAGCTGTATTTCTTTCTCCGTTCTGCCGACCTTTATATAGTTTAATATATGCTCAAAGCCTGCCTCGGCTATTCTTTGCGCCTGCTTTATTTTGCTTATCTCCTCGGGCGTTTTTACCGCTCTGAGGCTGTTTATTGCCCTGCTTAGTCTGCCGTCTGAAAGCATGGTGCAGTTTAGTTTTTCTTTAAGGCCGCAAAACTGCGCTATTGTGATGCAGTCGCTCTCCACCGCGCAGGTACGGACGTTTTCGGCTATAAAAATAGCGTTTATCTGCTCGTGAAGCTCTTTTTGCAAAATGACTTCGCAGCCCTTTGCGGTTGCCCTAGCTTTTTCTATATACCGAAAATCAATAATAAGATACGCGGCATTTTTCAGCACCAGAAGCGTGCCTGCCGAAGACTTCATGCCCGTGAAATATCGCCTGTTTATGTCGCTCGTTATAAGCGCGCAGTCGGCAATATCGCTTTGCTGCATAAGTTTCTGCAATTTTTCTATATTATTCATTACCTGTAAGCTCCTTTATAACATCAACGCCCATAAGATAGCTGTTTTTGCCATAGCCGCATATCTGTTTTACGCACACCGGCTGTATAACAGAAAGGTGACGAAACTCCTCACGCTTATGAATGTCGCTCATATGCACTTCTACAACGGGAATTTTTATTGCGGCTATTGCATCTCTGATAGCATAACTATAGTGAGTATATGCGCCTGCGTTGAGAACTATACCCACAATGCCCGTTTCCGGCTTGCGCGACTCGTGCAGTTTATCGATTATTGCGCCCTCGTGGTTGGACTGGAAAATTTCGCAGTCAAAGCCCTGAGCTTTGCAGTGCTCTGTGATCTCGGCATTTATGCTTTCAAAGCTGTCAGAGCCGTAAACGCCGGGTTCGCGCTCACCCAAAAGATTAAGATTAGGGCCGTGGATAACAAGTATTTTTTTCATATGTAACACCTCTTTTGTTATTTTACCGAAAGATAGTATTTTTTCATCGCGAGCGCATCGATATCCTGCGTACCTGCGCTCTCACAGATAAACTGCGGCGAAAGATCTCTCTTTGCTATAAGCTCCATAAGCGGCTCAAAATCGGGGCCGTAACCCTCGTTTTGCTCAAAGGTAAGGTGCTTTTTCTCTCCGCCGGGCACGGTATACATTATCTTAGAAAAATGGCTGTGGAAAATTTTGGCCCTGTCTTTGCCGAGGGCGTTTTCTATATCGTCAAGAATTTTTGCATAGTCGTCCTTGCTCTTTATGCCGCCGAGGTCGCGCGCGTTGAGATGCCCGAAATCCACACACGGCAGAAAAGTATCGTCAAGCCTGCAAAGCTCTAAAACCTCGTACAAATTGCCCAGCTGGTTTACTTTACCCATAGTTTCGGGGCAGAAATGTATATCCTCAAAGCCCTGCGCGACCGCCTCTTTGCGCGCTCTCAACAGGGTATCTTTTGCAAGCTCCAGAGCCTCTTCCCTGCTCATTTTGCCGCATGAGCCCGAATGTATTACCACCCTGTCTGCGCCCATTCTTTTAGCCGCATCGCACGACTGCAATATGTAGTTTATGCTGTTGTCGCGCTTTTCTTTCTCAACGCTTGAAAGCGATATAAAATACGGCGAATGCAGCGACAGAGCAATACCATACTTTTGCGAATTTTCAAGCATTCCCTTTGCAACTGCATCGCTGACTTTTACGCCCCTGCCACATTCATACTCGTAGCAGTC
This sequence comes from uncultured Clostridia bacterium, assembly GCA_947589355.1. Taxonomy (GTDB): domain Bacteria; phylum Bacillota; class Clostridia; order Oscillospirales; family Ruminococcaceae; genus UBA7477. Next base: position 41,800 of record CANPZC010000018.1, on the reverse strand, counting down.
AAGCCCCATTTCACTAAGGTACTGCGGCGCTGAAAGTGTTGTTTTATACTTTGCCGAAAACGCTTCACTGTTGCCGGCAGGTCCGAATTTTGCCTGCATTTTCATCTCTCCTTAAAAACACTTCTAAAAACAAAAAGCGGACAAAAAACTGTCCGCTTCTATATGCTGTTATCAATACTTGCGCTTACGAGCGGCCTCTGACTTCTTCTTGCGCTTTACCGAGGGCTTTTCATAATGCTCTCTTTTACGGACCTCGGCTATAACACCGTCCCTGGCGCATGATCTCTTAAAACGCTTGAGCGCAGTATCAAGGCTCTCGTTCTTTCCTACTTTGATCTCTGCCATTGTCTTTTCCCTCCCTTGGCTACCTTCCGCAGAGGCGATATTTACGCAAGCGCTGTGATAGTGGGGTTTGTGCGTTACAGAGCAAAAGCTCCCCTCTGCGTTTTCAGCTTGCGTAAAATAAATTATCACGCTACAAAGTTTATTATACTACAGCTTGCTCAAATTGTCAATACGTTACAGAAAAATATTTTTGTAAATTTACCTGTCAAAGTTTTAACGCGATAAATACTACTTTACAACTATATTTACAAGCTTACCCTTAACGTATATTTCCTTGACGATGCTCTTGCCCTCTATTGCAGCGGCGGTCTTTTCGTCCTGCTTTGCAAGAGAAATGACTTCGCTCTGGTCGGCATCGGCGGCAATGGTTATCCTCGACTTTATCTTGCCGTTTACCTGCACCGCTATTTCAACGGTATCGTCAACGCACAAAGCCTCGTCATACTCACACCACTTCTGCTCGTGCAGCATACCGCCAAAGCCGCATTTTTCGTATATTTCTTCTGTAATATGCGGTGCAAACGGATTGAGCAGCGTTATGAACGTTTTGTACTCCGCTCTGTTTATGCTGCCTATATCATATATGGTATTTATAAGGGTCATCATCGCGGCTATCGCGGTATTGAAAGCCATGCTCTCTATATCGGCGGTGACTTTTTTGATAGTTTTATGCATAGCAGATACCAGCTGAGGTCTGTACTCATCGCCGTCTACAAGCTTATCTTGCAGCTGCCATACTCTGTCAAGGAATCTCTTACAGCCGTTCATGCTGTTTTCATTCCACGGGGCAGCCTGCTCATAGTCGCCCATAAACAGCACATAAACTCTCAGAACGTCTGCGCCGTACTGGTCTACAACGTCGTTGGGGTCTATAACATTGCCGCGCGATTTACTCATCTTTACGCCGTCGGGACCTAAGATAAGACCCTGTGCCGTTCTCTTGGCATACGGCTCTGAGCAAGGCACTTCGCCTATGTCATACAAAAACTTATGCCAGAATCTTGAATAGATAAGGTGGCGCGTAACGTGCTCCATGCCGCCGTTATACCAGTCAACGGGCATCCAGTATTTCAAAGCCTCCTGTGATGCGAACGCCTTATCATTTTTGGGGTCGCAGTAGCGCAGGAAATACCACGAAGAACCTGCCCACTGTGGCATGGTATCCGTCTCTCTCTTAGCTGCGCCGCCGCACTTGGGGCAGGTGCAGTTTACAAAGCTGTCTATCTTGGCAAGAGGGCTTTCGCCGTCTGTGCCGGGTCGGAAATCATCAACGGGGGGAAGTTTCAGAGGCAGTTCTTCATAAGGCACTGCTACCATGCCGCACTTGGGACAATGCACTATAGGAATAGGCTCGCCCCAGTATCTCTGGCGGTTGAAAGCCCAGTCTTTCATTTTATACTGAACGCCCTTTTCGCCGCAACCCTTTTCTTCAAGCACGGTGAGTATCTTCTCTATTGCATCTTTCTTATTGGTAATGCCGTTGAGCATTTCGGAGTTGACCATTTCGCCGTCGCCTGTATAGGCTTCTTTAGAAATATCGCCGCCTTTTATTACCTCGATTATGTCAATGCCGAACTTCTTTGCAAAGTCGTAGTCACGGGTATCGTGCGCAGGAACAGCCATTATAGCTCCCGTGCCGTAACCCATCATTACATAGTCTGAGATATACACGGGTATTTCCTTGCCGTTTATCGGATTTACAGCGGTAAGACCGTCTATCTTCACGCCCGTTTTATCTTTCACGAGCTGCGTTCTTTCAAACTCGCTCTTCTTGGCGCACTGTTCTCTGTAGTCGAGCAGCGCTTCCATATTGCCTATTATGTCTTTATACTTATCTATAATAGGGTGTTCGGGCGCTATTACCATAAACGTTACGCCGTAGAGGGTATCGGGGCGCGTGGTATATATACGCAGCATTTCGTCGCACTGCTTTATTTTGAAGTTTACGAATGCGCCTGTGCTCTTGCCTATCCAGTTTTCCTGCTGGAGCCTGATATTTGGCAGATAATTTACCTCGTTAAGACCCTGCAACAGCTTGTCGGCATACTCGGTTATGCGCAGATACCACACTTCTTTTGTTTTCTGTACTATATCGGTATGGCATATATCACACTTGCCGCCCTGTGAATCCTCGTTTGAAAGCACTACCTTACAGCTGGGACAGTAGTTTACAAGCGTTTTATCCCTGAACACCAGACCATGCTCGAACATCTTGAGGAATATCCACTGCGTCCACTTATAATAGCCCTCGTCGGTGGTGTCTACAACTCTTGACCAGTCAAACGAAAAGCCTACTTTTTTAAGCTGATTTGTAAACTTTTCGATATTTGTATCGGTAACTTTTCTGGGGTGAACGCCCGTTTTTATAGCGGTATTCTCGGTAGGCAGACCGTATGCATCGAAGCCTATAGGAAAAAGAACGTTATACCCCTCCATTCTTCTTTTGCGGCAGACAACTTCAAGACCCGAATAAGCCTTGATGTGACCTACGTGCATACCTGCTCCCGATGGGTACGGAAACTCAACAAGCCCGTAAAACTTAGGCTTTGAGGTATCTTCCGAAGCTTTGAAGCAGTCGTTTTCCTCCCATATTTTCTGCCATTTGCTCTCCACTTTTGCGTGATCGTATTTTTCCATATATATCAGTCCTTTTACATAAAATTGCTGTCAGTCTTTTTTGAGCAGATGAGATATGTCTATCTGCTCGCCGTCGCTCCACAGTCTTTCAAGGTTATAAAACTGCCTTGTTTCTTTATAAAACACGTGTACCACAACGCTTCCGTAATCGAGCACTATCCAGTTTGCGCTCTGGTAGCCCTCGATACGCAGCGGCATAAGACCGCTCTCTTTAAGTTTATACTCCACTTCGTCAGCAAGCGCTTTTGTCTGCGTGGTAGAAGTACCGTTTGCTATAACAAAGTAATCGGCTATCACGGTAAGGTCACGTATGCCTATTACCTTTATATCCTCAGCTCTTTTTGAATCCAGAGCCTTTACCGAAATTTCAACCATCTGCTGCGATGTCAGTTCCGCCATATATATCACTCGCTTTCTTTCTTCTTTTTACTGTTTTTCATTTTGCCTATAAATTCGTTATACGCGCCCCACGTTGACTTTGTTATATAGCTGCCTTTTTTAACGTCATCGCTTATGGCATAGCTCAAAGCCTCCAGCATTGCTTCTTCAAGGCTGTCGTATGCGACTTTGCGCATTTTCTTTACGTCCTTGTAATCCCTGTCGGCAGAGATAAGGTCTGCAAGGTATATCACCTGCGCGAGAGGCGGCAAGTTCGGCGCTGCGGTTGTGTGGTATCTGATAGCCTGCAACACGCCCTCATCTTCAATACCCAGCTGTGTTTTTACCGTGACCGCACCTGCAATTGCGTGCAGCAGCGGCGGTGTTTCAAGCTCCTCTTTTTCAACATCGAGATCGCACTGCTTTGCAAGCTCTCTTTGCTCGTCAATTTCAAGTTCTTTAGCGCAGTCGTGCAGATAGCCAGCCACGAACGCTCTGTCCTCGTCAACGCCGTATCTGCGCGCAAGCTTTATCGCCTCATACGCGACATTGACGGAATGTATATATCTTTTCTTGCTCATGCGCGGCTTCAAAAATGCGCTGAGCTGTTTTATCTGTCGCTCGGATAACAAATTATCACCCTACTTATATAGCTTATGTTCATAAATGTATTGTACTATTTTTTTCGGAAAATAGCAAGAGGTATCACGCATTTTTTTAATGCTCTCGCGTATTTCTGTTGAAGAAACCTCGCAAGGCAGCGCGTCTGTGACCACTATCTCGCCGCCGCATTTATCGGTAAGATATTTTGCAAAGGTGCGAAGTTTCTGCGCTGTATCGTCGTTTTTGCGCGATACGCACACCAAAGAAGCCATACTTAGTATCTCATCATATCTGTACCATTTATCAAAGTACAAAAGCATATCGCTGCCGATAACGAGCCACAGCTTGTCCTTGGGGTAAAGCTCTTTGAAATGCCGCACGGTATAGACCGAATAGCTTTTGCCGCTTTGGCGCATTTCCCAGTCTGAAACAGCGGCGCACGGCATATCTTCAAAGGCTATTTTGCACATTTCAAATCGGTCTTTATCGCTTACCATGCCGCTTGCCTGCTTATGCGGCGGCAGTTTGTCGGGCATAACGATAAGTTTATCAAGCTTTACTGCACCTACCGCCGTTTTGGCAAGGTATATATGACCGTTATGCACGGGGTCGAACGTACCGCCGAAAATACCGATATTCATAATTGTTTCTTGGCTTTCTTGGGCAGCTCTATAACAGGCTTCTGCGCGTTTCTCTTAAAAAGCACCGCCTTTGAGCCTATCACCTGCACTACGTCTGCGTTTATTGCGCCTGCTATCTCTGCGGCTGCCTCATTCGCGCTGTACAAAGAATTGCCCAGCACCGCTATTTTTACTATTTCATGCGCTTTCAGGTAGTCGTCTATCGCTTTTATCTGCGTATCGCTGACGCCGCCTTTGCCCACCTGAAAAACAGGCTCCAGCTTTTGCGCTATGCTTTTGAGATACGCTCTTTGCTTAGTTGTAAATTCCATTATTTTTCCTCGTTTTCTTTCTTTATGGCGGCTATCAGCTTTTCAAGAGCTTTGCCTCTATGACTGACAGAATTTTTGAACTGCTGCGTATGCTGCGCGAAGCTTTTGCCCTCATACATAAATATCGGGTCATAGCCGAAGCCGTTATCGCCCTGCGGTGCATAGCCGATACTTCCCTCACACTCGCCGCGAACCGATACTTCCCCGCCGTCTTCAAAAATAAAATGTATAACAGCCACGAACCTTGCTGTGCGTTCGTTTTCGGGAACATCTTTCATTTTTTCAAGCACCAGAGCATTTCTGCCCTCGCTGTCAGGCACGCCGCCGTACCTTGCCGAATACACGCCCGGCTGACCGCCGAGGGCATCTATAACAAGTCCGCTGTCGTCAGCCAGAACATTGCAATGCGCCGCTTCAAACAGCGCTCTTGCTTTGATAGCTGCGTTTTCTTCAAAGGTACTGCCCGTTTCTTCTGCATCTAATGTTATACCGGTCTCACTCTGCGACATTACCTCATACCCCAGAGGTGAGAGCATTTGCTTATACTCGGCTATCTTGCCCTTATTGTTGCTTGCTATGACAAGTTTCATAAATACCCCTCAATCAAACAGAGCCTCTACAAAATCATGCGTATCAAACGGCTGTATATCTTCGATCTTTTCGCCGACGGTAACAAGCTTTACCGGCACTTTGAGTTCATCGGTTATCGAGATGATTATGCCGCCCTTTGCGGTGCCGTCAAGCTTTGTGAGAATTATGCCCGTGATGTCGGCTGCCTCGTTGAACTGCCGTGCCTGATTTACAGCGTTCTGACCTGTGTTTGCATCGAGAGCCAGCAGCACTTCAAGAGAGCAGTCCTCCGCCTGTTTATGCACAATGCGCGATATTTTTTTAAGCTCGTCCATAAGATTTTTCTTGTTGTGCAGTCTGCCTGCGGTATCGCATATGACAACATCTGCTTTTCTTGCCTTTGCGGCTGTAAGGGCATCGAACACCACCGCGGCAGGGTCGCCGCCCTCGTTGTGCTTTATTATGTCAACGCCTGCGCGCTGTGTCCACACTTCCAGCTGGTCTATCGCCGCCGCTCTGAAAGTATCAGCCGCCGCGACTATTACCTTTTTGCCCTCGTTTTTAAGCTGATATGCCAGCTTGCCTATGGCGGTGGTCTTGCCCACACCGTTCACGCCTATGACAAGTATCACAGACGGCACTGTTTCCATGTCAAGCGGCTGCGGCTCACCGAGAAGCTCCTCGATTATCTCTTTGAGCATATCCATTATCTTCTCGGGCTCTTTAACGCCGTTTTCTTTTACTCTCTGCCGAAGCATATCGCATATCTTCACGGAAGTTTCAGCGCCTATGTCGCACATGATAAGCGTTTCTTCAAGCTCTTCAAAAAGTTCTTCGTCTATTTTTGTAAACTTGTTGAGCAGCCTTGCTATGCCGCCTATCAGCGAATTTTTCGTTTTTGAAAGACCGTTTCTGAGTTTTTCAAACAATCCCACTTTGATCACCTCTTAAATATCAGCTTTCGCCGCCGTCCGCACTCTGCGCCTGATCGACGGTCATTTTCAGCAGGCGCGACACGCCTTTTTCCTGCATCGTAACGCCGTAAAGCACGTCGGCTTCTTCCATAGTACCGCGCCTGTGGGTTATGGCTATGAACTGTGTTTTATCCGTAAACCGCCGCAGATACTGCGCATATTTTGCAACGTTCACATCGTCAAGCGCAGCTTCTATCTCATCAAGCAGGCAAAACGGCGACGGCTTTACCGTAAGTATAGCAAAGTATATGGCAATTGCCACAAACGCCTGTTCGCCGCCCGAAAGAAGCGAAAGGTTTTTTATCACCTTGCCGGGCGGTGCAACGCGTATCTCTATGCCGCTTTCAAGAATATCATCGGGGGCTTCAAGCAAAAGCTCTGCCTTGCCGCCGCCGAATAGCTCCGAAAATATCCTCTTGAAACTTAAATTTATCTTTTCAAAACTTTCGGTGAACATATTTTTCATGTTCTCGGTAAGCTCTGCGATGAGTTTTTCAAGGTCGCGCTTTGAGCCTGTAACGTCTTTCAGCTGCCCCGACAAAAACTCATATCTTTCCGAAACTTCGCGGTATTCTTCTATTGCGCCGAGGTTTACATTGCCAAGGCGTTTTATTTTATTACGAAGCTCTGTAAGCCGCTTATTTGCAGCCGAAATATCTTCAAGCGGCTGGCTTTTTTCGTCTGCCTCGCTTTTTGTCAGCGAATATTGCTCCCACAGCGAGGATATTATTTTATCGTACTCCTCCTGCACTGCCGCCTGCTTTTCCGAAGTTCTCGCTATATCCTGCGAGAGCTTTTCGCGCGTATCGTTCTTGACTTTAAGCAGCGCTCTTTGCTGCGCGGCAAGTTCGTCAAGGCGTTTATGCTCCGCCTGTTTGATCTTGATATCGCCGTTTATCTTTTCAATTCTGCCGTCCTTGTCGGACATGGAATTTTTAATGCTCTCTATCTCGCGCTTTTTATCTTCTATCAAAGCAAGCTGCGTTTTTATCTGCTCTTCAAGAGAATCTCTGTCCTTGCCAAGGTCGCTGATGCTTTCTTCAAGCTGCTTTGCCATATCAAAATGCATCTGCATATCTTTTTCAAGCGCGACCCTTTGCAGCCTCATCTGCGAGAGCTTTTCTGCAAGCGCTTCACGTTCGGCGCGGCTGTCGGTGCGGCTTTGCTGAGATGCCTGAAGTTCCTTTTCCTTTTCAGCCGCCTGCTGATTTACTTTTGCAAGCTCATCAGCCGCGTTTTTGCTGTCGCTCTCGTTTGTTTTCAGCCTCTCGGCAAGCTTTGCGGTCTGCCTGTCAAGGTCTTCTATACGCGCATCGAGCCTATCACGCATTTCGGTTATAAGCTTCAGTTCGCCCTCGGTCTTTATGATGTCCGTATTGCGCTGAGTTATTATCTCGCTTTGCGCCTCGCTGTCGGCAACAAGTTTGTCATGCTCCTGTTTCAGCCTGCGCAAGGTGTTTTCAAATTCTTTCTTTTTGGTATTCAGCTCTTCTATCTGCGCGCTGAGCTTTTCTATCTCGCTTCTTCTTGTAAGTATGCCCGAAGAACTTGCCGCGCTGCCGCCAGTAAACGAACCGCCTGCGTTTATTACCTGACCGTCAAGCGTTACTATTCTGAAACGGTAGCTAAATTTTTTAGCCATTATTGTAGCCATATCGAGGTCTTCCGCCACTACCGTTGTACCCAGCACCGAAAGCACAATTTCTTCCAGCCGCTTATCGTATGAAACAAGCTGGTTCGCCATTGCCACATAGCCCTCGCAGGAAGACGGGTCAACGCCGCTGAGCCGCCTGCCCTTTACCGAAGTTATCGGCAGGAATGTAGCTCTGCCTATTTTTTCTTCTTTAAGAAAGCGAATGCACCTTTTTGCGGTGTCTTCATTTTCAACGACTATATTCTGAATAGCCGCTCCCAAGGCTGTTTCTATTGCTGTAGAATACTTCTGCTCGGTGGTAACAAGCTGTGCAAGCGAGCCCAGCACGCCGCTTATTCTGCCCTGCTTTGAAGCGTTCATAACCTGTTTTACGCTTCTTGAAAAGCCCTCCATAGATTTTTCAAGGTCGCTGAGGATTTTAAGCCTTTGCGCTTTTTCGCGCGCGGCGCTGTCGCACTTGTCATAATCGCTTTGCACTTTTGAAAGCTCTGCCTTTTTGCTGCCCAGCAGCATGGTGTAGCCCTCGAGCATATTTTTAGCTTCTTCAAGCTGATCTTTGCTTTCAAAAAGCGTTTTGTCAAGAGCCTTTTTCTCCTCGGTGCGGCGCTCGTATTCTTCCTCGGCGCTCTTTTTTTCTTCAAGAAGACTGTCGCTTTGCTCTGCTATATCGGCAGCGGTATTTTTGCAGTTTTCTATAATGAAAGAAAGCTCCGACGAGCGCATATACAAAGCGTTTATCTGCGCCGTCTGCTCCGATTCTTCCTTGCGCGCATCGCTGTCACGCTTTAGTATCTCGTCAAACTCTTTCTCGCAGCCCGCAATATCTCCGTCAAGGGCATCTATATTATTTTGAGCATTCGCAGCTTCTTTGAGTTTTTCATCATGCTGCACCGCAAGCTTATCAGCCGAAAGGAACGATTGCTCGATACGCTGTCTTATATCTTCAATACTCTCGCTTATATGCGAAATATCGTTCTCTAAAACCGCCGTCTGCGACATTGCCTGAGAACTTTCAAGCTCTATGTTATGTATCTTTTCGCGAAGATCTTCAATATCGCTAGTACACTGCGCGGCTTTCATAAGGTTGTCCTCGATGCTGTTTTCAAGCTCCTGCGCTTCCTTGCAGCTGTCCGCATACTGAGAATTAACATCTGCCAGCCGCTGCGAAAGAGAATTTACCGCATCTTTCATCTCGTTAAGGCGATGCACCCACACGGAAATTTCAAGCTGCTGTTTTTCGTCGTCAAGCACCTTGAAAGCCTTTGCCTTTTCAGACTGAGCTTTCAGAGGCTCGATCCTGCTTTCAAGCTCGCCTATTATATCCGTAAGCCTTAAAATATTGTCCTCGGCTGCAACAAGCCTTTTCTCCGCCTGTGTCTTTTTATACCTAAATTTTGAAACGCCTGCCGCTTCCTCAAATATCTCACGCCGCTCGCCGGGTCTGCCGGAAACTATCTCTGCAATTCTGCCCTGACCTATTATTGAATAGCCGTCTCTGCCTAGACCCGTATCCATAAACAGCTCGACTATATCTTTCAGCCTTACCTGTTCGCCATTTATAATATACTCGCTCTCGCCGCTGCGGTAAAGCTTTCTTGTTACCGAAACAACGTCGTTTTCAACGCTTAAACTGCGGTCGGTATTGTCGATATTCAGCGTTGCGGCTGCAAAACCCACCGCCTTGCGCTTTTCCGTGCCGGTGAAGATAACGTCCTCCATTTTGCCGCCGCGCAAAGTTTTTGTAGACTGCTCGCCCATTACCCAGCGCATGGCATCGCCTATATTGCTCTTGCCGCTGCCGTTAGGACCTACAACGCCCGTTATGCCCTTGCCGAACTCCAGTTTTACCTTGTCGGGAAAGGATTTGAAGCCTTGTAATTCCAAAGAAATAAGCTGCATCTGCTCACCGCCGTTCTAAAAGTTTAACTTCCTCTGTCTGCTCATTATCACAGACGATCTTTATATGTATGCCTTTTTTCGCAAAATATTCTGTATTGCTTTTTTTATGACCTATAGCCTTGCTTAAATTTTCCTGCCGCACCGACAGCAAAACTTCGCCGCTTTGAATGTTATTTTCCAAAAGTATATTTTCTATCTTTTGCTTGTAAACTTCGCTTTCACAAAGCTCTCTGAACGCCTGATGATAGTACCCTGCGACCATATCGCGCTCTACAAACTCGGAAGAATGCAGACCGCACTTTATAACGCGTATGCCGTTTTCTTCAAAAAGCGTGAGCAATTGCGCGCACAGTTTTACCATATCTTCAAAAGGCGAAAGAACATATTCGCCCTGCAAAAAAAGCTGTGCCAGCCGCGTACCTTTCAAAACGACCGTCGGGTATATCCTCACGGTGTCGGGAGAAAGCTGTACAATTTTTTGTGCAGTTGCCATATCGCTTTGCAGGGTGCTTTTATACAGCCCCGTCATCATCTGCAAGCCGAGCTCAAAGCCGCTTTGCTTTATAAGCTGCGAAGCCGCCGCAACATCTTCCGCGGTATGACCGCGCTCATTTGCAAAAAGCACTTCGTCGTTCATCGACTGCGCGCCCAGTTCTATTGCTGTAACGCCAAAATTTTTAAGTATCTGCAAAACTTCATCGTCAATATAGTCGGGGCGTGTCGAAACTCGTATGCCGCGAAATTTACCGCTGCCTACAAACTCACTTGCCGCCTGCAAAAGCTGTAACATATAGCCTCTGGGTATCGCTGTAAAACTGCCGCCAAAAAACGCTATTTCGGTATTCTCGGGGTGCTGCACCTGCTTCAACGCGCCCTCGCAAACTGTTTTTACTTCGTCCGCGGTGGGGGCTTTCTGCGCGCCGCTTATCGTGTGCTGGTCGCAAAACGCGCACTTATGGGGGCAGCCGATATGTGGCACAAAAATCGATATATTATTATGTTTGGTCATACTTATAGCCCATGAGCGTAAGAGCCTCTTTCGCTGCCTGCTGTTCCGCGCTTTTCTTCGATTGACCCGTACCCGTGCCTATAACGTTTGAATTTAGCATAACATTTACGGTAAACTTCTTGTCATGCGCAGGGCCGCTCTCGGCGGCAAGTACATATTCTACCCTTTCTTCGGGGTTTTTCTGAACTATCTCTTGCAGCCTTGTTTTATAATCGCAAAAAGAAACATTCTCGCGGTGGTGAAGATCTTTCGGCATAAAGCGCAAAATATGCTTTGCCGCAGGCTCCATTCCGCCGTCAAGATATATAGCCGCTATGACCGCTTCAAAGGCATCGGAAACTATTGACGGGCGATTTCTGCCGCCCGAGTTTTCCTCGCCTTTGCCCAGCATTATATGCTGACCGAGGTCTATTTCCTTTGCAAATTCAAAAAGCGCTTTTTCGCAAACAAGCGATGCTCTCAGCTTTGAAAGTTCGCCCTCGGGCATTTTCTGCTCGTGGTGAAAAATATAGCTGGATACAACTATCGAAAGCACGGAATCGCCCAGAAATTCGAGCCTTTCGTTGCTTTTTCTGCCGCTTTTCTCATTCGCAAAAGAACTGTGCGACAGCGCCTCATACAAAAGCGCCTCGTTCTTGAAATGATAGCCTATTTTCTCCTGAAACTGCTCTAAATTGCTTTGTTCGTTCATAATATCAGCTCCGATAATTTACTGCTCAGTATTTGCTTTTTCTTTCTGCTTTAGTGCTTCAAGCTCTTTTTGCATGGCGTTTATAACGTTGCCCTGCGTGAATTTCTTTGCCTGACGAACGGCGTTGAATATAGCTTTTTCATCTGAACTGCCGTGCGCTTTTATAACGGGTCGTTTAGTGCCCAAAAGCGGTGCGCCGCCGTATTCTTTATAGTCCATTCTCTTTCTGAACGCCTTGACATTTTTCAGCATGAACGCCGCGCCTATCTTTGAAAGAATACTGCTTGTGAGCAGCTTTTTCAGCTCATCGCCGAAGAACTTGCCCATACCCTCGTAAAGTTTAAGCAGCATATTGCCGGTGTAGCCGTCGGCGACAACAACGCTGCACTCGCCTTTTGGCAGGTCGCGCGATTCAATATTACCTATAAAATTAAGCTGAGAATCTTGCAGAAGTTTATAGCTCTCGCGCTCCAGCTCCCTGCCCTTTGATTCCTCCGCGCCTATATTTGCAAGACCTACCGTAGGCTTGTTCACTTTCATGACCTTTTCCATATAGATGCTGCCCATTGTGGCAAACTGCACCATAGTATCGCTATTGCAGCTCACTTTTGCGCCGCAGTCAAGCAGCATAAACGGCTGAGAAGCAGTCGGCAGAAGTGTTGCCAGCGCGAGCGGCACGCCCCTTGTAACGCTCTTTACATAATACTGCGCGCCTACCACGAGAGCCGCCGTTGAGCCTGCCGATACGAACGCATCGCCCTCGCCGTCCGCGACCATTTTAAGACCTACCGCCATAGAAGAATTGCTTTTAGCGCGGCAGACCGCTCTGGGGTCGTCGCATATCTCAACTACATCGGGCGCATGACGTATTGAAATACCGCTTATATCGAGCCCGTTTTCCTGCGCGCAGGTCTTTATCTTTTCCTCATCACCCGTAAGCGTTATATCTACCTTGAGATACTCATGCGCTTTAAGCGCGCCTTTGATTATTTCGAGGGGCGCGTTATCCCCACCGAATGCATCTAAAACTATGTTCATTGTCAACACTCCTTTTCAGCCTGTTGTATGACATTTTCAAGCTCTTTCAGACCACGCTGCGCCAAAAGAGCGTACCTTTCCTGTTTGTTTTTCACCGTCTGCGAAAGCGGCGGCAGTATACCCATATTACAGCCCATAGGCTGAAAATCAGTCACACTCTCGTCGCTGACATATCTGCAAAGACAGCCGAGCATTGTGGTCTGCGGCAGTTTTATCTCACTTTTGCCGAGCATTCTTCTCGCCAGTGAAAGCCCTGCGTAAATGCCGCTCGCCGCCGATTCTATGTACCCCTCAACGCCCGTAATCTGTCCTGCAAAATAAATATTATCGTTATTTTTCATACAGAAATGCTCATCGAGAAGTTTTGGCGAATTTATAAAAGTATTGCGGTGCATAACGCCAAGCCGCAGAAACTCGGCATTTTCAAGACCGGGTATCATAGAAAAAACACGTTTCTGCTCGGGAAATTTCAGATTTGTCTGAAAGCCTACGATATTATACATACTGCCCTGGGCGTTTTCGGCTCTCAGCTGCACCACCGCATAGGGACGTTTGCCTGTTTTCGGGTCGGTAAGACCAACGGGTTTGAGAGGCCCGAAGCGCATGGTATCTTCGCCGCGCTTTGCAAGCACTTCAATAGGCATACAGCCCTCGTATACTTTGAAGCCGTCTTTTGAAAAATGCTCTTTGTCAAAGTCGTGCAGCTCTGCGCTTTCTGCGGTAATAATTGCATTATAAAACGCCAGATATTCGTCCTTTTCCATGGGGCAGTTTATATAGTCTGCATCGCCTCTGCCGTATCTTGCGGCAAAGAAAGCTTTACTCATATCAATGCTTTCAAACGAAACTATCGGGGCGGCGGCATCGTGAAAATAAAGATAATCACCGCACATTTTTTGTATGCTCTCCGCAAGCGGCTCACTTGTAAGCGGGCCTGTCGCGATTATCGTAAAGCCGTCAGGCACATCGCACACTTCCTGTGAAACGCATTCTATCAGCTCATGCGCTTTTATATGCTCGGTGACAAGATCCGAAAACTTTGTTCTGTCCACCGCGAGCGCGCCGCCTGCCGACACTCTTGAATTATCGGCGCACTGCATTGTAAGGGAATTAAGCAGCCGCATTTCCTGTTTCAGCATACCTGCGGCAGAGCCTATTCTCTCGGCTTTCAGCGAATTTGAACAGACAAGTTCCGCAAAGCCCTGATACTTATGCGCAGGCGAATATTTTATCGGCTTCATCTCAAAAAGTGTGACATTTATGCCTGCGTTTGCAAGCTGCCAAGCCGCCTCGCACCCTGCAAGCCCAGCGCCGACGACGTTAACCCTCATCGCCGTCTCCAAGCTGTTTTTCATAGCCGCAGCCCTCTTTATAGCAGACAAGTTTTCCGCTTTTGCCGCCCTTTTTGAACAGAGTACTGCCGCATTTGGGGCAGGTCTGCTTTGTGGGGATATCCCACGTCATAAAGCTGCATTCGGGGTTTTTGATACAGCCGTAATACTTCTTGCCCTTTTTGGTCTTTTTAAGAAGTATCTTATTGCCGCAGTAGGGGCATTTGCCGTCTGCCTCGGTGACTATTTTGCGTGTATTTGTACATTCGGGGAAGCCCGAGCAAGCTAAAAATTTGCCGTATCTGCCCAGTTTTATTACCATAGGCTTGCCGCATATCTCGCACACTTCATCGGTCTGCTCGTCGGGCACTTTTACGCGCTTGCCGTTCATGGCTTCTTCTGCCGTGTCAAGTTCTTTGCTGAAATCGCCGTAGAATTTTTTCAGCATATCTACCCAGTCGACCGTGCCTACTTCAACGCTGTCGAGCTTGTTTTCCATTCCCGCGGTGAATTTCACATCAACTATATTGTCAAAATGCTCTTTCATAATGGCGGTGATCACTTCGCCCAGCGCGGTAGGCTTTATCTGCTTACCATCGCGCTCAACATAGCTTCTCTGCAAAATGGTGGTTATGGTAGGCGCGTATGTTGACGGTCTGCCTATGCCGTTTTCTTCAAAAGCCTTGACAAGCGTGGCTTCTGTATATCTTGCAGGCGGCTGAGTAAAATGCTGTTCGCCGTCAAGCGAGCGCAGTTTGAGCACATCGCCTTTGCCGAGCGGCGGAAGCTCTTTTTTCTTATCTTCATCATCATCTTTTGTTTCTTCATACAAAACGGTATAGCCGTCAAACTTCACAGAATAGCCGCTTGCCTTGAACAAACTGCCGTCTGCCAGAATATCTACCGAAACGGTATCGAGCAGGCAGTTTGCCATCTGGCTTGCAATAAATCTTTCCCAGATAAGCTTATAAAGTTTATACTGGTCGGGCGTTACGCCGCTTTCCTTTACCATATCTGGCGTAATGTCGGGGCGTGTAGGTCTTATAGCTTCGTGGGCGTCCTGAGCGCCTGCTTTGATTTTATATTTGCGCGGCGTTTCGGGCAGATAATTATCGCCGTAGACATCTTTTATATACTTATAAGCCGCATCTCTCGCCTCGTCAGAAACTCTCAGGCTGTCGGTACGCATATAGGTGATAAGACCTATAGCTCCCACGCCTTTAATTTCAACGCCCTCGTACAGTTCCTGCGCTATCTTCATCGTTCTCTTTGACTGGAAGCCGAACCTTTTTGATGCTTCCTGCTGGAGCGTTGACGTTATGAACGGCGCGGCAGGCGTTTTCTTATGAACGCTTTTCTTTACCTTATCTACGATATACTGTGCGCCGTCTAATTTTGCAAGTATCTCATCTGCGCTTTTCTTGTCCGGCAGTGAAAGTTTGTCGTCCAGTTTTTTACCCTCAAAACTTACAAGCTTTGCGGTGAACACTTTTCTCGACGATGGTGACGAAAGCTTTGCTTCAATAGTCCAGTATTCCTGCGAAACAAAGCTGCGTATCTCCTCTTCGCGGTCTACTATCATTCTCACCGCTACCGACTGCACTCTGCCTGCCGAGAGACCTTTCCTTACCTTTTTCCACAAAAACGGCGACAGCTTATAGCCGACAATTCTGTCAAGTATTCGCCTTGCCTGCTGGGCATTGACAAGATTTTCATCTATACACCTTGGGTTTGCTATGCCCTGCTTTATGCCCTTTTCGGTTATCTCGTTGAAAGTAACGCGGTTTTTGTCGTTGAGGTCAAGTTTCAGTATCTGCGCGAGGTGCCACGATATAGCCTCTCCCTCGCGGTCAGGGTCTCCTGCAAGGTATACTTTATCGCTCTTTTTCGCCTTATCGCGTATCTTCTTTATAATTTCCTCTTTGCCCTTTATGTTGATATACTGGGGCTGAAAGTCCTTGTCTATATCTACTCCGAACTTCGATTTCGGCAGGTCTCTGAGATGACCCATTGATGCCATTACCTCGTAGTCGGAACTTAAATATCTTTTTATTGTGTGTACCTTTGTAGGCGACTCAACTATTATCAGTGTTGACAACTGTTTTTCCTCCTGTCGTTGCCGATATTTATGCAAGCCTGAAACGTCTGCCGGCAAGGCTTACGACCAGACCGTCCATTTCAAGCGATGTAAGCTCGGTAAGTATCTGCGAAATATCCGTTTGCAGCTTGTCCGCAAGCTCGTCTGCTGCCATTTGAGACCTTTCAAGCTCCGCGACTATCTTCTGCTGTAGCATACCCAGCGAAGACATATCTATATCCGCTTTTTCTGTATGTGCTTCTGCGGCTTCTTCTTTTTTAGGCGTATCTGCTGCCGCTTTTTTCTTTGAAGTATTTTTCTTTGAAACAGGTCTGTCGGCGGCAAAGAACACGCTGGAGCTCGATTTATCCCAGTAAACATCGGTATCTTTTGTAAATCTAAGTTTATGTGCAAATTCCGAATAATATTCATAAAGAATATCGGTATGCGAGAAAACGGGTATCGCGCCGTCGCGTATAAGCATTGCCGTACCTGCATAGTCGTCTGAAAAAACATCGGCAGGCGGCACGCAGAAAAGGTCTCTCCCCTGCGAAATGGCATGAGATGCTGTATTGAGCGAACCGCTGGCTTTTGATGCCTGTGTTACCAGCACCGCGCTTGACATTCCCGAAAGTATTCTGTTGCGCGCTTTGAAGCTTATCGGCGTAGGCTTCGTTTGCGGAAAATACTCCGATATAACTGCGCCGCCGCGGCTTATCTGCACTTTAAGGTCATGCGAATCGGGCGGATATTCATACTCAACGCCGTTGCCCAGCACTGCTACAGTCTTTCCGCCGCCCCTTAATGCCGCTGTATGCGCCGCGCTGTCAACGCCCTTTGCAAAGCCGCTTATTATCACCATGCCGTTTTTGACGATATTTTCGCATATACATTCGGTGACTTTCTCGGTATACTTAGTCATATTTCTTGCGCCCACCACGCCAAGAGTCGGGCTGTGGTTCACAAAGCTCAGATCACCCATACTGAAAAGCACCGAGGGCGGATCGTATATATCTTTGAGCATCATCGGGTAGTCGGGGCTGTCGCAGCCGTAGACATAGATATGATGCTTTTCGCAGTAGCTCAAAATGCCCTCTGCCTGCTTGAGCGTTGCGGCTCTTGCGCTTTGAAGTTCCTGCTTTGTAAAGCCCTTGCTGTAGCCGCTCTGTATGGCATCATAAAAATCTTTTACCTCGTCAAAATTTCTGCCGAGTTCCCATTTGCGGTGGTTGGCAGGCCCGAAAGCGATAGTCAGCCACACCCAGTAGATAAGGCTGTTGTCATATACTGTCATCTGAACATCTCCCACAGCATAATAGAAGCTGCCGTTGCGGCATTCAGCGAATTTATTCTGCCGCGCATTTTTATCGTTACCGCGCTGTCGCACAAACCTATATGCTCCTGCGGCATACCGCTGCCCTCGTTGCCGATAAACAGCGCGCACGGTCTGCCAAAGTCAAATTCTGTTATACCAACGCCACCGCTTATTACCGAAGCAACAGTTAAATACCCCAGACTTTTCAGCGTTTTTACCACCCTATCAAAATCATTTTCGATATACACGGGCACGCGCATAATGCTTCCCATAGCGGCTCTTACGACTTTCGGGTTATAGACATCGCAGCAATTTCCCGTAAGAACAGCGCCGCTCACGCCCACTGCATCACAGGTGCGCAGAATAGTTCCGACATTGCCGGGGTCTTGCAGCCCGTCAAGCACCAGAAGCTTACCGCCGCTTTCAAGCGTTTCTATACTTTTATGGAGCATTTTTACCGTCACGAAGACTCCTTGGCTTGAACGCCCCTCAGAAAGCCTTTGCGAAAGCTCGGGTGATATTTCAAAGCATTTGCAGCCGCATTTTTCCGCCAGAGCTTCGGGGCTTTGCTCAAAATACTTTTCGGCTGCCTGTTTTGTATAAAAAAGCGCTGTAACTTCCGCGCCGCCTGCTGCGCCCTCGCACAGAACATCAATACAGTTCCTTGCGCCCTCAACGGCAAATTCGCCCTGCTCTCTGCGCTCTTTACTGCTGCTAAAGAGAGCTGCCAGCTTTTTTATATTTACGTTGTCTTTAGCCGAAATATACATACCAAAACGCCCCTTGTGCGCCGCTTTACGCGTGTTTTACAATGCCCATATATACAACAAAACACGCACAAGCCGTTAAAGATGTGCGTGTTGATATTGCATCAAAGGGCAGCCTTAGCCTTTTCAACTACTGCGGCAAAACCGCTGGGATCGTTTATAGCTATTTCTGAAAGCATCTTTCTGTTAAGGTCGATGCCGGCTTTTTTCAGACCGTTCATAAACGTTGAATAGTTCATGCCGTTGAGTTTGCAGGCGGCGGATATTCTTGCTATCCACAATTTTCTGAAATCTCTCTTTCTCTGCTTTCTGCCGATGTAGGCATACTGACCGGATTTCATCACCTGCTGTTTTGCCATCTTAAAGTGCTTGCTCTTTGCGCCGAAGTAGCCCTTGGCAAGCTTTAATGTTTTATTTCTTCTCTTGCGAGTCATCATTGCTCCCTTAACACGAGCCATAGTCAATTACCTCCTGATATTATCTTTACTTTGTTTCCCTGACTATTAAACCCGCGGTTTATTTGTAAGGGATAAGACGTTTTACGTTCTTGAGATCTGCATCGCTTGCATAAGCATCGTTACGCAGCGTTCTGATGCGCTTGTGGCCCTTTGAAATGAGTCTGTGCCTTTTGTTTGTGTGCTGGAACTTTACCTTGCCGGTTCCTGTCACCCTGAAACGCTTTTTTGCGCCCGAGTGGGTCTTGATCTTTACCTTTGACATAAATTTATCCTCCTTAATTGTTTACTTAGAAGATCTGGGTGATACGAACATCACCAGACTGCGCCCCTCCATTTTGATAGGCTTGTCAACAACGCCTGCCTGCGCTACGGCTTCCTTATATCTGTTCATCAGATCTTCACCCAGCTGCGGGTGAGCTACCGAACGCTTGCGAAATCTTACGGAAACTTTCAGCTTATCTCCGCCCGAAAGGAACTTGATGCCCTGATTTACTTTCGTCTGAAAATCATGGGTATCTATGGTCGAGGACATACGTATTTCCTTGGTGTCGATGACCTTCTGATTTTTTCTTGCTTCCTTTTCGCGCTTGTCCTGCTCAAAGCAGTATTTGCCGTAATCCATGATCTTGCACACGGGCGGCTGTGCATTCGGGGCTATCTTTACTAAGTCAAGATCCTTTTCGATAGCTATATCCATAGCCTCTTTTGCTGACATTATGCCCAGCTGTGCGCCGTCGGGCCCTATTACCCTTACTTCCTTGTCACGGACTTCTTCGTTGATAAGCAGATCCTTGTTGCTAATAGTGCATTACCTCCAAAATAAAAATGAGCGAAACACGACCTGTTCACGCTCACGAAAAAAGCTATCACTAGCTTACATTCATATATCAGCCTTTTCACTGGCAAATGCCGTTTAAGGCGAGGGCGGAACAGCTCTGCTTTTTGTTTTCCTAAGTATTATACACCATATTTTCCCCGTTGTCAAGTACCCTATGCAAAATTTTTCAGCGTAAACAGCGGCAAAATACGTACAAGTTGCACAAATCTACAGAGATACAAGCATGAACGCTCCGCCTGCTATCATTATTATCAGCCACAGCATTATCATATTGTCGGAGAAAAATATAAGCAATTTCTTGGCGATCGTAAGGTGCGTGCGCGAACTGTTTATATTGAAGCTGAAATTCTGCGAGGCTGCAAGTCTTGAATATATAACAAGCGAAAGCGCGATTATTATAAAGCACACTATGCCCTCGGTAAGCACGGCAAGGTCGCTGCGCGTATATATTTCTATAAGGTCTAGGGCGAATATCAGCAGCTGCGCGCTCATTCTCATAACTATCGCGACTACTATAGATCCCGTTCTCAGCGTGAAAAGCGTTATCATAATATTCATGCAGAATTTATAGCCTATAGACGACACATCGAAAGTGCAGAACGTTCCTGCAATGCAGCATATAAGAAACGCGAACATATCGCCGAACTGCCTGAAAGTCTGCAAAATAAGACCGCGAAAGAGTATCTCTGTCAGTGCGGAAACTACTATGCAGCTGCAAAAGCCGAACAGCGCGACCGACATTATATCATGCGAATAGAGGAAGTCCATTCGCAGGGCATTTGTGCCCAAACCTCTGTACACCGCAGCTGCAACGTTGCCTGCATGGCGGCAGAATATCGTTGTCATAAGCGACATGACTAAAGCGCAGGCTGCCAGATCGGGCATTTTTTTATCGGCGCGGGGAAACATAACTGCGCGCGGTATACGGGCATCGAGCACGAAAATGAGTATCGGTATCAAGAATTTGAGCACCCTTATCGCGCATATAACGGCGCACATATAAAGCGGCACGTCGTATTTGTCAAGCGGCTGACCGTACATCACCTGCGTTACCGAAAGCGTTTCGCCCCTTGTATATCTGCCAACGTATATATACTCTGCAATTGTGAACAGCAGCATTGAAAACATAGTCATTGCGACAAGTTTGCAGCAGCGTTTAAGCACCCGTTGTTCGGCTTCTTCGGGAGTCTTGCTTATAAAGCCCTGACCGTCAACATACGAATGCTCGCTTTTTCGCCTTACGAAAGAGTAGGCATAGCGGTTGTTGCCGGAGCTTCGCCAGTTGAGAAACTCATTATAATAATGCCTTGACTGGTTCTGATACTCGGCATTTTTTGCAACGTCTATATAGTCGTCGCTTTTTTCTTTGCTCTTTTTTATCTCGTCAATATCAACACTGAGATACTTGTCTGTATCGTCTGTCATCACCGCTCGCCCTCCTTTCGCATTTATAGCATTTTTCTTAGAAATGTCCGCTGTGACCTCCGTGGCTAGTTCCGCTGTGGCCTCCTCCGCCTCCCGAACCTCCCGAGCCTCCCGAGCTTTTCGCGGTCTTTGAAACGTTGGAATAGAGGTATGTATCCTGCGAAAATTTTTCTTTATAGTTTTTAAGATACTGTTTTGCGGCAGGCTTTGGCATAATGGTCTTCATCTGCCGTGTAAGAACAAATACCACTATGGCGGTAACTATTACAGCTATCACAAACGCCGCCAGCGCGTATCTTGTAAGCCAGCCTGTCGGGCGCTTGGTATGGAGAGCGCTGTATGGTTTGTCCTCATGCGCTTCTTTTACAAATTCGTAAACATCATCAAAATATCTGTCAAAGCATTTGTAATAGTCCCCGTCGCTGAGCAGGGAAACAAGGTCGTTTTCAAGCCAGCCCACGCCGTAGCTGTCCGAGATAGCTTCCATACCATAGCCGCAGGTAGAAAATGCATACGAGCGGTCATACATAGAAATAACGAAAATTATGCCGTCATGGTCTTCGCCAACGCCATAGCCTTTATAGTCATAATAATCATGCGCGAAAACAAGAATGTCATTATAATTATAGTTATAACTGCCATAGGTGTAGTAGGCATAGTCACGCATAGTCATTACAATGCAGTCAAAGCCATAATCTTCTATAATTTCACGCGCTTTTTCTTCAAGCCTTTGCTCCTCGCTGTCGGAGAGAAGTTCATAATCATCTATGACCCTCGGCAGGTCTGCGTTATACTCGCCGTCGCCGTATGTGGGAACGGTATGGTTTGTAAGGTTTTCTGCCGCAAAACTCTGCACAGAGAAGCACATTGCCACCGCCGCGGCAGCTATTAAAGACAGCGCTCTTTTGAAAACACCCTTTCTCATTACACCGCGCCCCCTAACAACAGACCGAGCCCAAACAGAAACACAAGGAACGTTCCCAAAAACGTGCCTGCGGTTATCAGCGCAAGTTTTACTTTATCTGTAGGCAGAGTGCCCACCACCTTGCCTGACTGACCGTTCATGGCAAACATATAGTTTTTGCCGCGGTACTCGGTGTTGGCTATCCACACGGGCATAAGAGCGTAATGTATATCGCCCTCTTGTATCTGAACGTTGACAGATTCTGTTACAACAGTGCTGTAGCCTCTTACCGTTGAACGCAGCATTTCCTCGGTGCTGTTGCGTATCCTGTCGTTGGCTCTGCCTATGCTGTGGGTAACGTCAACGTCGTATCTGTCAGCAAAATAGCCTGCAAGGTAGGCAGTGTTGAAATCTACCGCCAGATCGTAGTTGAAAGGCTCTAAAGACTCCATAAGTGTGTCGTCCATTTTCACAGAGCCGTCAACGGGTACTTTTTCAAACGACATATCAGCCGTTCTCACCACGCTGTAATGCTCGGTCTTGGTATAATTGTACTCGGAATCAGACCAGTGCTTTATTTTTGTCGCCCTGAAATGCCCGTCGCCCGAGCTGTCGGCATCAAACAGCCAGAACGGCACATATATGCCTTTTATCGACTGGATATGATGCTCCGTCTTGAAGCTTTTGGGCAGCAATACTTTCTTTGATATAAACTTTTTATAGGCGGTATCAACGGCTGTTCTGCCCTTTTTGAATGGTATTATAAAGTCGGGGCGCATAACGCCGTCGACCGTTTCGTTTATTACAACTGGGTTATCGCAGTAAGGGCAGGTAGATGCCATTGTGCTGGTATCCCCTATTATCTCGCCGCCGCAGTGTGCGCATTTGAAAGAGTGCAGCTGATTGAGCTCCCCTTCCTGCCAGTCGCCGTTGCCGCTGTTGTTGTCATAGTCTTTCCACGAGAAATTCTCGGGCTTTTGCTGAGAAAGACCCTTTTCATAGTTTACAAGAGTATCTATTTCATATGTATTGTCGCAGTACATACAGGTAAGATGATCTGTGCCTGCTTCAAACTGTATATCTGCGCCGCAGCACGGGCATTTATACACTATCATGCTCTCTGTTGCCATTTCATCGCCCCCTAAAGATAAATATGCCGCCGCTTTCAGCTTTTTGCAGGTTTTCTGCCGCAGCCGCGCTTTTCGGGGCAGTAGCCTAAAACTTCGCATTTTGGCATCATCTGCGTGTCTATAAGGTACTCCCACTCGGGCGAAACATCTTTCAGCGCATTGCATATGTCACTGAAAAGTTCGCGGTATTCCCAGTAAGCTCTTGCACACATTCTCTGCCTTGACATATCTATCAAATTTCGCAGGTTGCGCTTGTCAACAATTTTTGTAGTCATTCCCAGCGGCAGCAGCATTGCGCTGTCCTCGCGCGGGATACCCATTTCTTCAAGGCGCTTGCCTGCCTGCGCTATGCATTTCATGGTATCATCGTATATTTTCTTTGCCTCGTCATTATCAAGTATCTTCTTCGGCGTAACATACTCAAAATCGGCGTAATTTATATATCTTGTGCTTGCCTGAAGCCTTGTAGGCGCGCCGCCCAGATGCGTATACCATTCGCGTATCACCCTTGCGGAATAGCCCTCAAGCACCATTTCTACATTCACATATTCAAGCGTTCTGCCGTGACCCGAAACTATGCAGTCAATGCCCCTTTTATAATTTTTCTGCGTATCCGATATATCCGCGCCCCAGCAGATGCCTGCCCTTTCGCCTATCAGAGTTATCGGATATCTGGTCGTCTCCGAAAGCACCGTTATCTTTCCCATAAAAATACCCCTTTCAATTTAGTTTGCAAAACAGGCTGCAATGCCCTCTAATATCCCGTCTGTGAGCCTTTCCTGATACTCTGCGCTGTTGAGCAGCCTGTCATCTTCGGGATTGCTCAGAAAACCACATTCTATCATCATGCACGGCACCTGCGCCCAGTTCTGACCGGTATAATTGTCATTCTGAACTATACCCCTGTTCGCCGCGCCCGTGTATTTAACTATCAAAGGCAGCATTATCTGCGCATAGCTGAAACTTTGCTGCGCTATACTGTTAGACCTGCTTACATACAGCCCTATTCCTCTTGCGCTGCTGTCAGCCGCTCCGTCACAATGCACCCGAAGCATAAGGTCAACGCCATAGCCGTTCATCATGGCTGTTCGCTGCTGATTTGATATATTCACATCGTGAGTTTCTCGCGTCATATATACTGTCGCGCCCTCTGCCTGAAGTTTATCGCGAAGCATCAGCGATATTTCAAGGTTTGTAACATACTCGGGTATGCCGCTGCTCACTCCCACTGTGCCTGTGGTGACTTTAGCTTTTGTAACGCCGCTGCCGGGGGCTGTTTCTTCCTGCGAGGGGTCGCCCTTTCGCTGATGACCGGGGTCTATGCCTATCTTTATCCCTGCAAGACGCCCCTCACCCTGCACGGGTCTTCTCTCTGCGGTGGTCTGCGCCGCTGTGGCTTTCGGTGTAGTAGTGGTCGCCTGCGTGGTGGTAGTTGTGGTCGTGGTCGTTGTGGTAGTTGTCGTGGTAGTAGTGGTAGTTGTTGTCTGTGTTGTGGTGGTCTGCGGTGTAGTTTGCTTTGTGGTGGTCTGTGTTGTGGTGAGCTTGGGTGTTGTAGTCTGCGCCGCTGTGGCTGCTGTGGTGGTTACGGCAGTTGTCTGCGCTGCTGCTGTTTGAGATATCAATGCCTGTGAAGAACTGCCGCTCGCGCAGGAAGAAAGCATAACTGCCGCCAGCGCAGCCGCTATAAACGTCTTCTTCAAACATATCACCCCATATACACACTTATACATAATAATTGTAACACATATTTTTACTTTTTTCAACAGTTATTTACCGAAATATTCTGCATGGCAGAAATTTACATTTATCCGCATAAAGAAAAATAAAAGCCGCTTTGCTCTTGACTTGCAAGGGCATTTGGGTTATAATATATAAGAGGGAATTTGTTCTTTTGGCGTTTCCTTAAAAATGTATATTATTTTCCCGAAAGGAGTTAAAATTATGGCAACACTTACTAAAAACCCGAATGTAAACAAATGGGTAGACGAGATGATCGCTCTGACCAAGCCCGACAAGGTAGTCTGGATCGACGGCAGCGACGAGCAGCTGGAGGCTCTGCGCGATGAGGCTGTTTCAACAGGCGAGATGATAAGGCTCAACCAGGAAAAGCTTCCCGGCTGTCTGTATCACCGCACCAACCCCAACGACGTTGCGAGAGTTGAGGACAGAACATTCATCTGCACAAGAACCAAAGAGGACGCAGGCCCTACCAACAACTGGATGGACCCGAAGGAAATGTACGCTATGCTGACACCGATGTATGACGGCGTTATGAAAGGCAGAACTATGTACGTTATCCCCTATTCTATGGGCCCTATAGGCTCACCGCTGGCGAAAGTGGGCGTTGAGGTGACCGACTCTATATACGTCGTACTGAACATGGATATTATGACGAGAGTCGGCGTTAAGGCATTTGAGAACCTCGGCGATACCTCGGACGACTTTGTAAGAGGTCTGCACGCAAGAGCCGACATCGACCCTGAAAAGAGATACATCGTTCAGTTCCCCGAGGACAACACGATATGGTCTATAAACTCGGGCTACGGCGGAAACGTTCTGCTGGGCAAAAAGTGCTTTGCTCTGCGTATTGCTTCATTCCAGGGCAAGAATGAGGGCTGGATGGCTGAGCATATGCTTATACTCGGCGTTGAGAAGCCCGACGGTGAGATAAAGTACATCACCGCCGCGTTCCCCTCTGCCTGCGGAAAAACCAACCTTGCAATGCTTATTCCGCCTAAATGCTACACCGAGGCAGGCTACAAGGTATGGACTGTAGGCGACGACATTGCATGGCTGAAACAGGGCGACGACGGCAAGCTTTATGCTATCAACCCCGAGAATGGCTTCTTCGGCGTTGCGCCGGGCACTAATGAAAAGTCCAACCCCAACGCTCTGCACACCGCTATGAAGAACTCTATCTTCACGAACGTTGCTATAGACAATTCACAGAACACCGTTTGGTGGGAAAAGCTGGACAAGAATCCGCCTGTTGACGCTACCGAGTGGAAAGGCGCTAAGGTAAACGGCCCCGAGTACATCGCTCAGGGCAACACGCTTGCTCACCCCAACTCGAGATTTACCGCTCCCGCGGAGAACTGCCCGTGCATTTCTAAGGAATTCAACAACCCTCAGGGCGTGCCTATTTCTGCTATGATATTCGGCGGAAGAAGAGCTTCTACCACGCCGCTGGTTTATCAGTCGCTTGACTGGGTACACGGCACATATGTTGGCTCGGCTGTTTCTTCAGAGACCACCGCTGCTGCGGCAGGCGCTGTTGGCGTACTTCGCCACGACCCGATGGCTATGAAACCTTTCATAGGCTACAATGTAGGCGACTACTGGCAGCACTGGCTGGACATGGGCAAGAAGCTGGGTGACAACGCACCGAAGATATTCAACGTAAACTGGTTCAAGCAGGACGAGAACGGAAACTTCATCTGGCCGGGATTTGGCGACAACATGAGAGTTCTTGACTGGATAATCAAGCGCTGCGAGGGCAAAGTTGACGCCGTTGAAACGGCTATAGGCTATCTGCCCAAGCCCGAGGATATAAACCTCACCGGCATTGAGGACGAAGTAACGCCCGAGATAATGGATAAGCTGCTCAAAGTTGACAAGGATCTGTGGACAAAGGAAATTGCCGAAATGCGCAGATACTACAAAGAGGACATTGCCGATAAGGGCGGCAGGATACCCAAGGAGCTGTGGGAACAGCTTGACAGGATAGAAGCTAACCTCAACAAGTAAATATACGAACATGAAAACGCTCTCTGAGAATATCGGAGGGCGTTTTTGTTTATATATACAAATTTTAGACGGCAAATTTGTGCATTTCGCTGATTTTCAAATTTTTTTGTAACATTTTGCACACTCGGCGCGATACATATTACAAAAGGCAAAAATTTATGGGGGAAGTATGCTCTCTTGTAAATTAAAAAGGAGGTATTTTTATGTTCAGAATGATACGAAAAAACTTGAAAAACCAGTACACAAAGCAGACGCTGCTTGCCTTGCTTATGCTTGTGAACATTGCCGTTACCGCGCTGGTGATTTGCTTTGCCTACGGTATTTACTATGATTTTGCCGAAAAGGCTGACCGCGGCATGGCAGAGTACAACAGCAAGAGATTTACCATAGCGGCAGATCTTGAAGACCTGACCGCGCGTGAAGAACTCGATCAGTTTGTAGAAATTATGGGTGTATCGCACAGTTACACAGGCTCTGC
Source organism: uncultured Clostridia bacterium (assembly GCA_947589355.1). GTDB lineage: Bacteria > Bacillota > Clostridia > Oscillospirales > Ruminococcaceae > UBA7477. The sequence goes on along the minus strand of CANPZC010000018.1, from coordinate 14,580 downwards.
CACCGCGCCGAAGCTTGTAGACCTTGTGAGAACGCTGCCCGATGAGCTGAAAAGTGATCTGAAAAGTTTCTACACGGAAGCAGCGGTGATGAGTTCACTGCATTTTCACAACACCAGCACGGTAACTATAGTCTGGAATGACGGCAGCGGCACGCCTATAGCCTCTACGCCGGACGATTATTCCGACAACGACGAGCCGTACTATGGAATATTCATGTTCCCGTGCAGAATGAAAGACGGCAAGATATGCGGAAGTGCTACTTCCTCTGACGGCTCATCAGAAACGACTGTTGATCCGGTATTTACAGATGAAGAATATGACAGCGGCGCAAATTTTATATATGTAAATGAAAACAGGCTGGATCAGACACTTGACGACGATATTGAAATGTATGACTACAGCAACGCCAACCAGACATCTGTTATACGCGTAATACCCGAGGGCACAACAAAGGCTGTTATAGGCGGCAAAGAATACGACATAAAATACTACCCGAGCGGTGGCTATGGCAGCGACGACATACACCTTACACTGACATCTCTTTCAGATGAGGCTTTGCTGCTTGGTACTACAAACTATGACGGATTTATAGAGGAACACAATATGAAGCCCGATACCTATGCCGACTTTGGAAGTCTTTCCTTTAATAAGCCGCTGACGAGAGATCAGTTCAACCTGCTTTCAAAGTGCATAAAAGATAAGCTTGGCGATGAATACTACATACCCAACGTTACACTGCTGGAAGAACACGAAATGCAGATGCTGAGAACGGTTGCGCTTATTGCCGTGCTAATTGCCCTGCTGGCGGCTATAGATGTGGCGATACTTTACAGATATATGCTTGAAAAGCGTTCGGGTCAGCTGGCGATAATGAGGATCTGCGGCTGCTCAAAAGGCAAGGCGATTGCCGCATATGTTATAGAGAATATTATAATAAATGCGCCTGTTTTCGCACTTTCCGAGCTTGCGTATCACAAGCTTATCCTGCCGCACCTTAAAGGGCTTTACCCCACTATGGGAGAGCGATACACCCTTAAAGGCTACATACTTATATTTATATGGTATGCCGCAATTTCGCTTACAGTAATGCTTGCAATGGTAATACACACGGTAAGAAAGCACAGCCTTATACAGCTTAAAAACAGCAGCCGCAGTGTTAAGAAATTCAGTATGATGAAAGTATTTGAGATAATACAGCTTTCTGTAGTGCTGGGTATTATGACGCTTTCGGTATCTTCCGCTCTGGCAAGATACGATACATACAGACCTATAGAAAAGCTGATAAGCGGCAACGGGTATATTGTAGGTCAGCACGGTTTTGACGACACATCTATAGAAGAAGATATAACAGATGCAAAACTAAGCGTTATCTATTCGGGCGATAATATGATACCCAACGAAGAAACGGAAGATGAATATGATACTATAAACATGAAAAGCATAGCTATGGCAGGGGGATATATTACCGACTACCGCCCCGAAATGCAAGACGGCGTATGGCTTTCTGAGTGTACGGATATGTATGAGAAAACGGGCGTTATACCCGTGGTGCTTGGCTGGTGCAATGGCAGATACAATGTCGGCGATGAGTTTTCACATGATTTTCCGATGAACTATGACGAAAATGGCAACCCCACCGAGGTAGTACACGCTGAATACAAGGTGGTAGGCATTATGGCGAACGGTCAGCGGTTGATAGGCTACAGCGACCAGACAGACTGGGAAAACATAGATTACACAAATATTGCAACTCTGTATGATTACAACGTTGATGAAAGAATATTTGCAATAACTATAAGCGCTGACAGCGAAGCTCTTTTTGGCGGAAAAAATACGCACTGTGTATATTACCAGATGGCAGATTACAGCGATGTTTCATATGATGAATATGTAAACGCAGGCAGCCGTATCGAGGGTAATAACAAATACCAGTGCTACCCGTTTGCAAAAGTAAGAGAAAACAGCATGAAATACGTTTTTGAGCAGATACGCACGCTAATGCCCATAGCGGTGTGCATCTTCCTGCTGATGCTAATTTCCGCGGTATCTGTAAACGCTATATACACAAAACGCCAGCTGAGAAACTATGCAATTTTCTACATATGCGGCGCACGGTGGCGCTCCTGCGCATTAAAGAGCCTTAAAAATGAACTTGTCACCTGCGGCATTGCTGCTGTTCTGACGGCGGCGGTGCTGATAATAGGCAAGTATACTTTCCTGAAGAAAATGCTTGTTTCATTCGGCTTGCCGCAGCTGGGGCTCTGCGCGGCTGTTATGCTTTTGTACCTTGCGCTTTCGGTAATAATGCCGCTGTGCATAATAGGCTCGTCTCAGCCGAAAGATGTGCTCAAAGAAGAATAGCCGCCTGACGCTTTACGCGGTGTGGCTTTTATATAAAAAATCAAGGGGCTGCTTTAATTGCAGTCCCTTGGTCTATATACAGATAGATCAACCATTTGTAACGAACGTATCGTAAATACTCTGCGTGGCGGTCTCGAAATCTTCCTCATGCACGCCGACTATTATATTCAGCTCGCTGGAGCCCTGGTCTATCATGTTTACGTTTACCCTTGCGTCTGCCAGCGCTGAGAATATCTTGCCTGCCGTACCGCGCGTTGATTTCATTCCCCTGCCCACTATGGCGATAAGCGCGAGACCCGTTTCAATAACTATGCTGTCGGGTTTGCAGTTGCGGTGTATGCCAGCCAGAACTTCCTGCTCAGCCGCGCCGAACTCCTCCTGATGAACAATGACCGTCATTGTATCTATACCCGAGGGCATATGCTCAAAGCTGATGCCGTTTTTCTCGAAAACTTCCAGAACGCGCCTGCCGAAGCCAAGCTCTGAGTTCATCATATCTTTTTCAATGCTGATAGATGTAAAGCCCTTTTTGCCTGCTATGCCCGTTATGGTGTAGTTTGACTTCTGCGAGGTGCTTTCAACTATCATAGTGCCCTGATCTTCGGGGGCGTTGGTGTTCTTTATATTTATAGGTATGCCTGCCTTGCGCACCGGGAAAATAGCGTCCTCGTGCAGCACTCCTGCGCCCATATACGAAAGCTCTCTAAGCTCTTTGTATGTTATAACTGTGATAGTTTCGGGGTCTTCGACTATTCTCGGGTCTGCTATCATAAAGCCCGAAACGTCAGTCCAGTTTTCGTACAGGTCTGCATTGCATGAAGCCGCTACAATAGAGCCCGTGACGTCAGAGCCGCCGCGCGAAAATGTTTTTATAGTATCGTTGGGCATAGAGCCGTAAAAGCCGGGAATAACCGCTCTTTCGGTGTTTTCAAGACGTTCGCCGAGAGCTTTGTAAGTTCTCTTGCCGTCAAATCTGCCGTAATCGTCAAAGAAAATAGTGTCGGCAGGGTCGATAAAATCATAGCCGAGGTAGTTTGCAAGCACAAGCCCGTTAAGGTACTCGCCGCGAGATGCAGCATAATCTCTGCCTGCCTTGCCTATAAAGCAGGAGCGTATTATATCAAACTCCTTGTCAAGCGAGAGGTCAAGCCCCAAACCCTCGATTATCTCGATATAACGCTGTTTTATCGCCGTAAACTGCTCATCAAACGGCTTGCCTTTAGCCGCCAGATCATAGCAGGCATACAGCATATCTGTAACTTTTGTATCTTCCTTGCTCCTCTTGCCGGGTGCAGAGGGCACAACATATCTTCTTGAATCGTCAGCGTGGATTATATCCGCGACCTTTTTGAACTGCTTTGCGCTGGCAAGCGAACTGCCGCCGAATTTAACTACCTTTACCATACCATACTCCGTTTCTGCCGCTGTTGAGGCATATGATTATTATATAATTTTCATCATATCAATTATACATTACTTGCCGCCGTGCCGTCAATGGTGAAAAATCATAAAAATTATGTTTATTTGTTTGTCCTTTTGTGGAATACGCTTGTATGCGGAGGGAAAACAATTCTATCAGAAGCAAGATAACGAGAGGCAAGAGGCTTTTAACTTTGCGCCGCGTTCTCTGAGAGAACGCGAAAAATTAGCTATGTACTACAACAAGGGGAGGCTCTCTCTTGCAGAGCCTCCCCTCTCCAGAAACAGTCCACAGGACTGTTTCTGAATTCACCCCTTGCAGAGCGCACGCTGTGTTTTTTGTGGAGCTTTGCCCCACACCCCACGACCCTTTTGAAAAAGGGTCGATCGAAAACTTTTGGTTTCTTGACAGGAATTTAAAGCTTTGATATAAAAAATGCACTCCGCGATTTTCACGAAGTGCGTTTATTTTTACTTTTTAAGCGCGGCGAGGGATTGCTCTATCTTTGCGAGCTTTTCCTGCGCCTTTGTCAGCTTCGCCTTTTGCTCCTCGACGAGCTTTTCGGGCGCTTTTGCAAGGAAGCCCTCGTTTGACAGCTTCTTTGACAAAAACTCTATATCTTTCAGCGCCGCCTGCTTTTCTTTATCCAGCCTTGCGGTCTCTTTCTCAACGTCTACTATATCTGCAAGCGGTATGAATATTCTTGCATTTGCCGTTACTGCGGTTATGCTGTCGGGAATATCATACTTTTCGGCGATCTCTACATCAGATGCGAACGCAAGCCTTTCAAAATACATTCTGCCGTTTTCAAAGGTTTCGCTGTTCTTAGTTTCGATATACAGAGCCGACTTCACAGAGTTTGGCACGTTCATTTCGCTGCGGATATTTCTCACGCTCTTTATTGCGGCGATGATCATTTCAAACTCGTTTTCCTCGCTTACAAAGCTATACTCGCTGTGATATACGGGGTAGTCGGAAAGCATTATAGCGCTGCCGTCGTCAACGAGGGTTTGCCATATCTCCTCGGTTATGAACGGCATGAACGGGTGCAGCAGTTTGAGCATACCTTTCATTACCCACACTAGCACATTCTGCGCGGTAGAAGCGCTTTCTCCGCCTGCGGTGATTCTCGGCTTTGTAAGTTCAATATACCAGTCGCAGTATACGTCCCAGATAAAGTCATATATCTTGGCGCAGGCAACGCCCAGTTCATAGCTTTCAAGGTTTTCGTTGACCTCTTTCGCGAGGGTATTGAACTTTGAGACTACCCACTTATCCTCAGTCGAAAGTTCGTCGCAGAGCTTATCACACTTGAAGCCGTCGGGCAGGTTCATCATGATATAGCGCGAGGCGTTCCACAGCTTATTTGCAAAGTTTCTCGCCGCTTTTACCTTATCTTCGGTAAAGCGCATATCGTTGCCGGGGGCGTTGCCCATAGCAAGCATAAATCTCAGAGCATCTGCGCCATACTGGTCTATAATTTCAAGAGGGTCAATGCCGTTGCCGAGAGATTTTGACATCTTTCTGCCCTGGGCATCGCGCACAAGACCATGTATAAGAACGGTATCAAACGGCGGTCTGCCTGTATTTTCAAGCGCGCTGAACATCATTCTTATTACCCAGAAGAAAATTATATCATAGCCGGTAACAAGCGTATTTGTGGGGTAGAAATACTCAAAATCTTCGGTTTTTTCGGGCCAGCCGAGCGTTGAGAACGGCCACAGCGCCGATGAGAACCATGTATCCAGCGTATCGGGGTCTTGGCGCATAGGTTTGCCGCACTTGGGGCATACCGCGCTGTTTTCTTTGGTAACGACCATTTCACCGCAATCGTCGCAGTAAAATGCAGGTATCTGGTGTCCCCACCATATCTGGCGCGAAATACACCAGTCTTTGATATTTTCAAGCCAGTGGAAGTATATCTTGTCAAATCTTTCGGGAACGAACTTTGTTTCGCCGTTCTTTACCGCATCTATGGCAGGCTGAGCAAGCGGCTTCATCTTTACGAACCACTGTGTTGAAACTCTTGGTTCTACGGTAGTAGAGCAGCGGTAGCAGGTGCCTACGTTATGCTCGTGAGCCTCTGTACGCACCAGAAAGCCGCCTTTTTCAAGGTCTTCGACTATCTTCTTGCGCGCATCATATCTGTCCATGCCTGCATAGTCGGGGTAGTCGTCGGTTATCTTAGCATCTTCTGTAAGAACGTTTATGACCGGCAAATTGTGGCGCAGACCCACTTCAAAGTCGTTGGGGTCGTGGGCAGGAGTTATCTTAACAACGCCCGTGCCGAATTCCATGTCAACATAGCTGTCGGCAACAATGGGTATCTCTCTGCCAACTAACGGCAGGATAAGCGTTTTTCCTACAAGGTCTTTGTATCTGTCGTCGTCGGGGTTTACAGCTACCGCGGTATCGCCCAGCAGCGTTTCGGGTCGCGTGGTAGCAAGCTCGATATATCCGCTGCCGTCTTTCAGTGGGTAGCGCAGATGCCAGAAATGCCCCGCCTGATCTTCATAAGTTACCTCGGCATCAGAAAGCGAAGTTTTACACTTGGGGCACCAGTTTATTATTCTCTCGCCCCTGTATATCAGACCTTTTTCGTAATACTTTACGAATACTTCTTTTACCGCCTGAGAGCAACCCTCGTCCATGGTGAAGCGTTCTCTGTCCCAGTCGCAGGAAGAACCCAGCTTTTTGAGCTGCTCTACTATCCTGCCGCCGTACTGCTTCTTCCATGCCCATGCTCTTTCCATGAACTTTTCTCTGCCTATGCCCTCTTTGGTGATGCCCTCTTTGCGCATAGCTTCAACTATTTTCGCTTCGGTAGCTATGGCGGCATGGTCTGTGCCGGGCAGCCACAATGCGCTGTAGCCGCTCATTCTTTTAAAGCGTATCAATATATCCTGCAAGGTCTCGTCAAGCGCGTGACCCATATGCAGCTGACCCGTTATATTCGGCGGCGGAATTACTATTGTGTAGGGCTTTTTGTTCTTGTCAATTTCTGCGTGGAACATCTTTCCGTCCGTCCAGTATTTGTATATCCTGTCCTCGAACTGTGCAGGTTCGTAGGTCTTTGGCAATTCTTTTTTCATTTTTTATACCTCTTTTTTATACTGATTTTAATGCGAATAAAACTGCGCCGTCAGACTCGCACGCCCGAGCCGAAAGACGAGTAAAAGCGGTACATAAAATTGCTGTACGTCATGAACTCTCCCTCTTTTAATGAAAATGCTATCTTATATTATTACACATTTTTCCCGAAAAGTCAAGATAGAAATGAGGGACTGCGGAAATGAAGCGAACTGCTGACATCTAACCTTTGCATTTAGCCTTAACTTTCAGATGTAAGAAGTTAGATGTTAGAGGTTAGAAATGGCTTTTGTACTTTTGCGCAGGCTTTTCATTTCTGCGGTTTAGATAGAGGCAAGAGGCAAGATGTGGGGATTTTCTCACACTGCTTGGCGTTCCAGAATGGAACGCGGCAAATTTGATATGACTACCACTTAGGAAATGCCCTCTCTTACAGGCGGTCAACGTGTGCGCTCCTGCGCCGCGCGTAAGCGCAAACAATAAGAAAACATTAAACCAACGCACAAAATTTAAGATTACACTTCTAACCTCTTACTTCTAACATCTTACATCTAATAAAAAGAGATGCGCTCCGTTATAGAGCGCACCTCTTGATTCTTGCCTCTTAAACTCTTGCCTCTATCAGTACATTCCGCCCATGCCGCCGGCAGGCATTGCAGGAGCAGGGTTCTCCTCCTTGATGTCCGCAACTAAGCTTTCGGTGGTAAGCACCATAGCAGCTACCGACGATGCATTCTGGAGAGCCGAACGTGTTACCTTGGTCGGGTCAACAATGCCGGCAGGTATCATGTCAACGTATTCTTCTGTGTATGCATCAAAGCCGTAGCCTATCTTGCGAGAGCGCAGTATCTTGTCGATGATAACGCTTCCCTCAAGACCTGCATTGAGAGCGATCTGGCGAACGGGTTCTTCAAGCGCTTTCAGAACGATGTTCGCGCCCGTCTTTTCGTCGCCCGTGAGCTTTTCAATGAGCTTTCTTACGGCAGGCATAGCGTTTATAAGCGCTGTTCCGCCGCCTGCTACGATACCCTCTTCAACGGCAGCCTTTGTGGCGGCAAGGGCATCTTCAATACGCAGCTTCTTCTCTTTCATCTCTATCTCTGTAGCAGCGCCCACTTTTATAACTGCAACGCCGCCCGAGAGCTTGGCAAGTCTTTCCTGCAATTTTTCTCTGTCAAAGTCGGATGTGGTGGTCTCTATCTGAGCCTTTATCTGAGCTATTCTGCTCTTTATGGCATCTTTTTCGCCTGCGCCGTCAACTATAACGGTGTTTTCTTTGGTAATAACTACCTGGCGCGCTCTGCCAAGCTGGTCTATCTGAGTTTCAGAAAGCTCGAGACCTACTTCGGAAGAAATGACCTCGCCGCCTGTGAGTATAGCTATATCCTGGAGCATTTCCTTGCGCCTGTCGCCAAAGCCGGGAGCTTTAACGCCAACGCAGGTGAATGTGCCTCTCAGTTTGTTTACTATAAGCGTTGAGAGAGCCTCGCCCTCTATATCCTCGGCAATGATGAGCAGTTTCTGACCGCCCTTTACTATCTGCTCCAGCAGCGGCAGTATTTCTTGAATATTCGATATCTTCTTGTCGGTGATAAGGATATACGGATCATCGAGAACTGCTTCCATTTTGTCGGTATCTGTTACCATGTAAGGCGTGATGTAGCCTCTGTCAAACTGCATACCCTCAACAACTTCGCTGTAAGTCTCGGCAGTCTTGGATTCCTCGATAGTAATAACGCCGTCGGCGGTTACCTTTTCCATAGCCTCTGCGATAAGCTTGCCTATAAATTCATCGCCCGAAGAAATTGTGGCAACTCTTGCAATATCGTCGTTGCCCTCAACAGCCTTTGAATTTGCAACTATAGCTTCAACCGCGGTGTCAACAGCCTTTGCGATACCCTTTTTAACTACCATCGGGTTTGCGCCTGCGGCAATGTTCTTCATGCCCTCTCTTACAAGAGCCTGAGCGAGCAATGTTGCGGTGGTAGTGCCGTCGCCTGCGGCATCGTTGGTCTTGGTGGCAACTTCTTTTACGAGCTGCGCGCCCATGTTCTCAAAAGCGTCTTCCAGCTCAATTTCCTTAGCTATGGTAACGCCGTCGTTGGTGATGAGCGGTGCTCCGAACTTCTTATCAAGAACAACGTTTCTGCCCTTGGGGCCGAGCGTAATTTTTACGGTATCAGCAAGCTTGTCGATACCTGTCTGGAGAGATTTTCTAGCTTCCTCTCCGTAAACTATCTGTTTAGCCATTGTATATTCCTCCCAAACTTAAATTACTTGACAATTGCAAGAATATCGTCCATCTTGACGATGATGTATTCCTCGCCGTCGAGTTTAACATTAGTGCCTGCATACTTGGAAATAAGCACCTTATCGCCTTTTGTCACCGTCATGGTAACGTCTTTCTTTCCCTCGCCCACTTCGATAACTTCTGCGATCTCGGGTTTTTCCTTAGCCGAGCCGGTAAGGATTATGCCGCTCTTGGTGGTCTCCTCTGCCTCGACCATTTTAACTACTACTCTGTCCTGCAATGGTTTGATCTTCATAAAAATGACCTCCTTATAATAATGAAAATGTGTAACGTAATTTTAAGCGTTAGCACTCATTCACTTTGAGTGCTAAATATATTGTACCACTATTTTGGCAAATTGCAAGAGGGAAACAGGCAGTTTTTTCATTTTCGGCGTTTAGCACAAATTATTTGCTGCTTACTCACGCATATTTGTTGATTTGTAAAAGTTACGGCTTGTAATTTTATAAACCGCAGTATTAAAAAGCCAGCGCAACGGTATAAAAATATTTTTGACCTTTGATTTCTGACTTCCGGCAGCGCCCCACCCACACCGCTGGAAGAATATTCTTCCGCGCACAGAGAGGGGCGAGGTAGCAAGAATAGGGGGGCGGAGGGGTGTGGGACGGTAAACGTGCTCACTGAAAAATTACAATTAAGATACGCACAAAGTTTTAAGAGAATGGAAGAAGCCTCGCAGAGGGTTCTTCGGCACTTGACCGACATTTATGGAGGTCAAAGTGTGCGCTCCATGCTACTCGTCTTCCTCTCCACCACCCACGCTCCAGCTCCCTCATAAGTCCGCCCCACCCACACCGCTGGAAGAATATTCTTCCGCGCACAGAGAGGGGCGAGGAGTAAGAATAGGGGGGCGGAGGGGTGTGGGACGGTAAACGTGCTCACTGAAAAATTACAATTAAGATACGCACAAAGTTTTAAGAGAATGGAAGAAGCCTCGAAGAGGGTTCTTCGGCACTTGACCGACATTTATGGAGGTCAACGTGTGCGCTTCATGCCACTCGTCTTCCTCTCCACCGTCCACGCTCCGGCTCTCTCAAAAGTCCGCCCCACCCACGCCGCCGGAAGAATATTCTTCCACGCGTACAGGGAGGAGCGAAGTAGCAAGGGAAATGGTGCGGCCGGGGTGAGAAACATAGAATGTGGGGGTGAACGGTAGTTGATGCACAGGTTTCTCAACTCTTGCTCTTTGCAGGAACTGAAACACTTTTCATAATAATTCTTGACACACAGGCTATCAAACTGCGCATATTTCGTATTATTAAAAATATGTTCATATAAATGTAACAGTATGTTAATAAAATCTAATTGTGAATTTGTTATAATAGTTGTATGAATTAAAAATTTGCTATTTATTTGTTCAAATTTACAAGCAAGAAACCGACAACAAACGTTAAAGGTATGGTGATAAATATGGCTCTCGGCAAGGTGCTGGTAGTCGATGACGACAAGAATATTTGTGAGCTTTTAAGGCTTTATCTGGAAAAGGACGGCTACAGCGTTATACTTTCTCACGACGGCGAAGAAGCGGTGGTAAAGTTCAACGCGCTGAAACCCGATATCGTTCTGCTTGACATTATGCTGCCCGGTCTTGACGGCTGGCAGGTGTGCAGAGAGATACGCAAAAAGTCAAACGTTCCTATAATAATGATAACCGCAAAGGGCGAGACCTTTGACAAGGTGCTTGGACTGGAGCTGGGCGCGGACGACTATATTGTAAAGCCGTTTGATACAAAGGAAGTTATTGCGCGTATCAAGGCGGTTACAAGGCGTGTAGGGCAGGTATCTTCGGAGACGGAAGTCAAGGAAGTGCGCTACGACAAGCTGGTAGTCAACATGACGAGATACGAGCTGAAAGTTGACGGCAAGATACTGGATACGCCGCCGAAAGAGCTGGAGCTTTTGTTCCACCTGGCTTCAAATCCCAACAGAGTTTACACGCGCGACCAGCTGCTGGACGAAGTATGGGGCTTTGAATACTACGGCGATTCAAGAACGATAGACGTACACGTTAAGAGGCTGCGCGAAAAGCTCGAGGGCGTTTCGGACAAATGGGCTTTGAAAACTGTATGGGGCGTAGGCTATAAATTTGAGGCTGACGAAGAATAATGCGCGACACCAAAAGCATATTTTTTAAATACTTCATAATATGTGCGGCAGTAATACTAATAAGCTTTATATGCTTAGGAGCAGTATTACTGCTTGTTTCTTCACAGTATTTTTCGGGCGAGAAGCGCGATCTGCTCATATCGAACGTTTCAAATGCCGCCGAGGAAGTTTCGGAAACCGCAAAAGGCTCTGCCGAGGCGATAAGCGGCGATGCTGTGGAGGACATACTGAAAAGCCATGCGCAGTCGATAGGCGGAGAGCTTTTTTTGACTGACGAAGACGGCGTTACCGTGGCATTCACGGGTACGCGGCTAAGCGGCATTGTGCCAAAAGCCGTGCTTGATGATATGAAGATGAGCGCGACTTATTTTTCTTCCGATATGGAGGGTTTTTTGCCATCTGAAAGGCACGTTTCGGGCATAGCGTTCGACATAGGGAGCGAACCGTTTTATTTGTTCGCAACTATTTCGCTGACGGAACAGGACAGCTACATCTGGAACATAATGCAGATATTTTTGATATCTATGATACTGGTGCTTGCAATAGTGCTTATAATAGTATACATTGCGACAAAGCAGCTGACTACGCCTATTACGGAGCTTGCCGAGACCGCAACGCTTATAGGCAGGGGCGATTTTACACAGCGGCTGCCCGAATATGACACTACGGAGTTTGACATTCTGGGAAAAGCGTTCAACGACATGGCTGTATCTCTCAATAACTATGACAAGATGAGGAGCAGCTTTGTTGCAAACGTTTCGCACGAGCTGAGAACGCCTATGACGTCTATCGGCGGCTTTGTTGACGGCATACTGGACGGCACTATACCGCAAAGCGAGGAGAAGAAGTATCTTAGGATAATATCTTCGGAAGTGCAAAGGCTGACAAGGCTTGTAAGAAGTATGCTCAATCTGGCGAGGATAGAATCGGGAACGGTAGAGCTTAAATGCGCGCAGTTCAGCCTGATAGAACCTATAGTTGACACGCTTGTGACATTTGAGAGCAGGCTGGAAGAAAAGAACATAGACGTTCGCGGACTGGACGTTGACAGGGTGATAGTATACGCCGACAACGACCTTATACATCAGGTGATATACAACCTTTTGGAAAACGCGATAAAGTTCGTTGACAAGGACGGATACATCGAGTTCGGGTTCGACACGCACGACAACATGACGGCGGTATCTATCAAAAACAGCGGCGAGGGTCTTTCGCAAGAGGAGCTGCCGCAGGTGTTCGACAGATTTTACAAGACGGACGAATCTCGCGGCAAAGACAAGAGCGGCGTTGGTCTTGGTCTTAACATAGTAAGAAGCATAGTAAAGCTGCACGGCGGCAAGATAATGGTTCGCAGCGTTAAGGGTGAATACACGGAGTTTGTGTTTACGCTGCCCGGCAAGCCGCAGGAAAGCGACGGCAGCACAAAGAGGTGACATGAGTTGGATCTTTTTGAAAAGAATTTACAGGATATAGAAAAACGCTACAAGGCTGAAAGTATGCCCGAAAGCGCAGAAAACGAAACCGCGGAGGATATACCCGAAAGCGCTGAAACTTCCCAAAAAGATAAAGGCAGAAAAGGCGATTTTGACGACATATTCTGGGGCTCGGTGATAGATGCATCATACAAAAGGCAGGCGCGCGTTTCGGGTTTCTTAAAGACTGTGTGCCTTGCTGTTCTGGCGGTGCTGACAATGTTTTTTATGACGACGATGATGCTCGGAAAAGGGTGGATATCAAGCGTGATAAACCGCGTGGGCAGCAGGATTAGCTTTACTCTGCCGCTTTATGAGCCGCCAAAGCTGGACGAGAGCTATTATATGCCCGACGGCAGCGGAAGATACACTACCGAGGGGCTTGCAAAAGCGCTCTCACCGTCGGTGGTATCGGTCGTGGTGTATTATGACGTTACGCCTATGACAGTGATCGGCGGTTCTGCGCAGGGTTCGGGAATAATCATAACCGAGGACGGCTATATCGTTACCAACGCACACGTTGTTGACAATTCGCCGCTTCTTATAAATGTGATACTGCATGACGACACGCCGTATGCCGCAAGGGTGGTAGGCAGCGACCCAAAGACCGATATTGCCGTTCTGAAGATAGAAGCCAAGGGGCTTTCACCTGCGGTGTTTGCAGATTCGGACAGCGTTTCTCCCGGCGAGGACGTTGTTGCGATAGGCAGCCCTGCGGGACTTTACGGCTCTATAACAAAGGGCGTTGTTTCGGCTGTAGGCAGAGAGATAAGAACGGATATAGAAAATCTTGAAATGGAATGTATACAGATAGATGCCGCTATAAACCCCGGAAATTCGGGCGGCGCGCTGTTCAATATGTGGGGACAGGTGGTAGGCATCATCTCGTCAAAGCTTTCTGCGACGTATTATGACGGCATAGGTTTTGCTATTTCCACAAAGGCAGCAAAACCTATAATTGAAGAGCTTATTGAATATGGCAGCATACGGGACAGAGTTCGCATAGGCATAACTTTTGTAGGCGTTGACGAACTGGCGGCGGACAGTTACGGATACCCGTGCGCAGGGCTGTATATTGCAAGCATTGACGAAAACTGCGACATAAGCAATACCGAGCTTTTGGTGGGAGATTTCATTACGCACATAAACGGCAAAAAAGTTACCAGCCTGAGCGAGACTATGGCTGCCGTTTCGGGTATGAAGCCCGGCGACGAGGTTACCGCCGACGTTGTAAGGTTAGACCCAAAGGGCGGCACGACGAACTTTAAGATAACTTTCAAGCTTGAAAAAGACGACACCGCAACACAAAGCTTCGTTGAAAAGAAAGACTAAAATAGTTAAATCATTAACTGCAAACATTGATTTTTTACCGATTATACACATATCCTTATTGACACGCCGAAAGTTTTAATATATAATAATTATAATGAGTTATTATGTTGATCATCAAGAGGTAGATATATATGAGAAAAACTCGGGTAGTTCTTATATCTGCGGCCGCTGCGGCGACCATGCTTACGGGCTGTCTGAATGTCAGCGGCGGCGAATATTATGTTACATTGCCCCCTGTGGTAAACAGCGGCGAACCAACGGGAAGCGACCTTTCTGTCGGCAGTGAGACAACCACAGCGGCAGCCTCTCAGACTTCGGGCGATGAAACAGGCACAACTTTGATAGCTGTAGAGCTTGACAGCGATGGAAACATTGTTACCGATGAAAACGGCGCACCTGTTACCACTATAATAACCGAAAAAGCGCCTGACGGCGGCACGGATATATCGGGCATTTCGGGCATGACCTTGCCGACGACCGACAGCAA